>JAXGQW010000079.1:0-25192 GCA_040766265.1 Verrucomicrobiota bacterium | reverse complement strand
CCCCATGAAAAGACGAGGGCTGGATTTGGTCTGAGGCGCGCCTCGCTAGTTCGGAATGCTCATGCCGGGACAAGGACACAGATTTCCACGCTGTCTTATCCGTGTCCATGCGTGTTAATCCGTGACCCTTTGGTTGGGGCTCCGCCTTGATGTGAACGACTCGCGCAGGGCCGCTTACGTTCTTCCAACAGCCCTCGCTGCCAGCCGTTGGCCCGTCGCCCCGTCAGCCGCCGCTCACCCCATCCTGCGGTGCAAGGATCGCGTAGTCCTGATCAAACAGCTCGCGCAGGGTCCGCGGTTGCGGGGCCCCCTCTGGCGGGGCCTCGGGCCGCGGGACAATCGCGAGACTGATGATCCCCTGCTCCATCAGCCGCGCATACTCGGGACGAAACGAGGAAACCACGACGGTTTTGACACGCCGTTTCCTGAGCGCATCGAGGTCCGCATCGGCCAGGGGCGGGAAAGCGCAGAACAGAACAAGAGCGCCGATGTCGGTGTGGGCCGCCAACGCCTCCGACAGCCGGTCTGGAGGAACGCTGCCGCCGGTAGCCATCATCAGCATCGGCGTCGCTACAAACCGCTCGGTGACCTGGCTCAGCCCCCCATGCTTCTTCAGCGTCTGTTGGAATGCCGCCAATTCGGCCTCCACAGACGGATTCTTGTCGGCCCCGGTATCACGGGCAATGACAAGCACCCGCCCCTTCGCCCCCAGGAGCTTCGCCGTTTCCTCAGCGGTCACCGCGCCCAGCGCCTGGTAGGTGCCCAACTCGATTTTTGGCGAACTCCCAAAGAAAATCGGACGCAGCCAAACAACAGCGGCGCAGACGAGAAGGCCGGCAATCAGAATGTCCCGTGTTCGCTTGTTCATGTCAGGGTCCGCCTAGCCCGCATCGGTAGTTCTTTTCGGTGTTCCGGCTTCCCGATGTCTAAGAGTGGTGAGAAATGCAGGCTAGCAGGACATTTCCCAGCGCGGCTCAAGCCGCGCTGGGAAACCTGCGGGCTAATCCGAGGCAAAGGACCACATCCAACGGTCATCATACAGATTGTTGCCGCCCAGCCAGGACATGCCCGTAGCCGACTGGCCGCCGGCCGTCCGCCCCGGAAAAAACTGGAGGCCGAGCGCGCTGACTCGAAGCGCCTCCCCGTGGCCGTCAGCGAACCCGGCCATGCAGCGCTTGAGATGGCGTCCGACCGGACGCTGCGGATCGTCGTCGTAATACCCTCGATTGGTCGGCACGCGCCAATACAGGGATTGCTGTTTCGAGACCTCGACCCAGTTGTCGGGATCGCGCTCACGCGGGTTGGCAATCAGGCCCGAGTCGACAAACGGCGCTTTCTTGACCGGATTCTTCATCGCAGAGAGCTTTGGCATCCACTCCGTCGACCAGGCGGAAAGCTCAGGATGACTCAGCGAGACCCCCAGCCCCCCCGGACCGCCGGCAGTGCCCGCAACGCCTCCCCTGATGCTGGGGCACACCGTCACGTTTGTCCCCTGCAAGTAAGGTCGCAAGATGTCCACCCACCAGGTCACACCTCCCGGATAGAACGCCCCGGTCGGCGCCGTCTGAAACAGATACAGCGTCACGACGTCATCGTTGTGATCATCCGCGTAGAGGAAATAGCCCAAACACATCTGCCGCACGTTGCTCAAACAGCGGATCGATTTGCCCTTCTCCTTGGCCCGGGACAACGCAGGCAACAGCATGCCCGCCAAAATCGCAATGATCGCAATAACGACTAGCAGTTCGATCAGGGTGAAAGCAGACCGGCACTCACGCCGGGAAAGTGGTTGTGGCCACTGCAACATGTGCGTCTTCATAATTCGCTCGACCAACGTGCGCCCGACATGGCGTGGAAGCTTCTGATGGCAGTTAGGATACCAGCCGCACGCGCCCCGAGCCAGAAAAAACCGCAGGGCCAATTCATGAAGTGGAGCGGCGACGGCCCCGTCGCCGAGAAACACCGTCTTCACACGCGACGGCGGGGGACGAGCCGTCCCCCCCTCCAGCCTTTTCGTCTTCATGAATTGCCGCTGAAGAAACCGCGACCGGGCTAACGCGCATTTCTCACCAACTTCTGAAGAACGCGGAGCCGATGTCATCGAAAGGTGCACTCATGCGCGCTAGCCAAGCAAAACCGCGCCGGGATCGAGGGAGGGACGAAGGCAACGGAGTGTTGGTTCGCAACGGCGTTTCCCTCCACAACCAGACCCTCATTCCCCCCTGTCCCGGCGCGGTTTTGCCACAGCCCGGATTTTAGATGACTCCTTCGAGTGGTGAGAAATCCGGGCTAAACAGTCCTTGAAACGCGCATGTTTTCGAGGAGGATTCACGGTGTTCAGAGGAATTCGGGTTGAAATGGACAGCAAAGGATCGAATCACATGAACATCACAAGAACTGCATCGGGACTCCTGGTGGCCCTTGGACTTCTTGGTGGGAGTGAAGCCACGAAGTACTTCCGCATCCGTGAAGTGTTGTAGCCGCGCGCTGACGCTTCGCAGACCACTGGGATGGGCACCGGCCCCGAGCAACCAATCCACATCCGCACCCCTGCGCGCAACGGGCGAGTCAAGGCGTTGGCTCGAGCGATCCTCGTCCGCTTCAGGAGCAAAGGGAACCCGTCGACGCCCATGGAGAGGACGACCGCGATGCACAGTCGGCGCCTGCATCGCGGGCTGCACGTCATCGCGGGCGCTCTGTTGGCGGGATTGGGTCTGGTGCCGACCTGCTTTCTCGAACTGGCGGGCTGCTGGCTGTCGTTGAGGGACCCGCTGGTCGAGAGCGGGTGCATTGTCATCCTGTTGGGTTGGGTGACTTATCGCCCGTCCATTGCCCGCGCCTCGGCGGGGCTGGCCCTGGGAATCAGTCTCTCGGTGCTTGGGCTGGGGGCCGCCGAATGCCTGGGCCGCTGGATCCGATGGGATTTCCGCAAAACCGAAGCGACCTTGCGCCGGCTGCCTCCTTATTACCGAAAACCCACGGTCCTGACGGGCGATGTCTTCTTCCGCCGCACCGGACCCGAGCGGTGGAAGGGACGGGTGATCGAGCACACGCTGCGGGAGTTGGGCATCGGCGAGGACCTTTACGCCGATGAACTCGAGATCACGGTGCAGTACGATGCGCAGGGCTTCCGGAACCCCGCGGGATTGACGGATTGGGACATGGCGGTCGCTGGCGACTCCTTCACGGAACTCGGTTTCCTGCCGGAGGATCTGCTGTTCACGAGTTTGCTGAGCCAGCGGTTGGGCCTGCGGGTGAAGAACCTTGGCGTGAGCCATACCGGTCCGTTGACTCAACTGCACTACCTCGAGACGTATGGCTTGGGACCCTCGACCCGGCGGGTGGCGATCATGTTCTTCGAGGGAAACGACCTCGAGGATCTCGAAGTCGAGTCGCATCGGCTGCGATGGTTCCAGCAAACCGGAAAGCGTCCGTCCGCACAACCCAAGCCCCAATGCTCATTGCTCCGCGCCATCTGCGACCTGGTCCTGCGCCCCGTCCCGCCCGCCGCCCCCGACGCCGCCCCCGCCCCCGACGCATACCTCGATGTGGCCGGGAAACGCATCGCTGTCGACTTCGGCAGCGTGCCGGTCGCCGCGTCGGATATGAATCCGAGGCTGCGCGAAGCGCTCGATGACTTTCTCGCTCGCTACAGCGCCTGGGCTCGCGGGCGCGGGCTCGAAGCCTGGTTGTTCTATCTGCCCGCTCCGCTCCGAGTCTGGCATGGCCGGCTCGATTTCACCGAGCAGGCTCCGGAGCAAGTCCGGCTCTGGCAGCCCACCGATCTGCCCGACTCTCTGGAAGAACTCGCCCAGGCGCGCGGGCTGCGGTTCTGCGATCTGACGCCGGCGCTCATCGAGGCGACGCACGCGCGTGAGGTCCTCCTTTTCAACCCGCGTTTCGACACGCATCTCAATGCGGCGGGATCCGCCGTGGTGGCGGAGGCGATGGCGCGCGTGTTCGAGTAAGTTTGACGATTCAGCATCTGTGAGTTGTCAGTGGGAACGGAGTTTGCGCCGCGTGGGGGCACGCGGCCTACAGCGGGAGTCTCCATCCGTTGGAGGCCCGGTGCCCTCACCGGGCGACAGAATACCGAACACTGTCAGATGCACCGCCGGCGTTGCTTTATTCGCGTCTAGGTTTGACCTGTGGATCCAACGACATAAACTCGGCGCAAACAGACCATAACCTCCGAGTGGAAGATAATGCCATGAATCCGCCTTCGCCGTCCCGCCGCAGCTTTCTGAAAACCGCCTCCGTCCTCGCCACGGCTGTCACCGTCGTGCCCCGTCACGTGCTGGGGCAAGGTCAAATCCCCCCTTCACGGAAACTGAACATCGCCGGGATCGGTGTCGGAGGAATGGGAGCGGGCGACGTGGCCTCGTGCGCCCAGGCGGGGGAGAACATCGTGGCGCTGTGCGATCCGGACGCGAACGCGCTGGCCGCAACCGCCAAGAAATACCCGCAGGCCAAGCTCTACAGCGACTTCCGCAAGATGCTCGAGACGCAGAAAGACATCGACGCCGTGACGATCGCCACGCCCGACCACGCGCATGCCGTCGCCGCCTCCATGGCGATGAAGCTGGGCAAACATGTCCATTGCCAGAAGCCGCTGACCCACAGCGTCTATGAAGCCCGCATGCTCGGTCGGATCGCCCGCGAAACCAAGGTCGCCACCCAAATGGGCAATTTCGGCCAGGCCGGCGAAGAGGCCCGCCGCGTCGCCGAGATGATCTGGGCCGGCGCCATCGGCACGCTCAAGGAGGTCCACGCCTGGTCCAATCGGAATCCGGACATCTCGCCGCGCGGCGTGCCGCGCCCCAAGGAAACCCCGCCCTGCCCTGCGCACCTCGATTGGGATCTCTGGATCGGCCCTGCTCCCATGCGGCCCTATCATCCCTGCTATCACCCGTTTGCATGGCGTGGCTGGTGGGATTTCGGCACCGGCGTGCTCGGCGACATCGGCTGCCACGAACTCTCCGCCGTCTTCAAGGCCATGAAGATTGGCGACCCGGTCAGCGTCGAGGCCTGCTCGACCAACTGGCAGCGGCCCAAGGAGATCAGCAGCGAAACCGCGCCGCTCGCTTCCATCACCCATTACAAATTCGCAGCCAGCGACACGCACGGACCCCTGAGCATCTTCTGGTATGACGGAGGCATGCGCCCGCCCCGGCCCGAAGAACTGGATCCCGACGCCGAGTTCGCGGTGAACGACGGCACCATGTACGTGGGCGACAAGGGGATCATGCTCCGCGACCGCCTGATCCCCGAAAGCAAGCGCCAGGAGTTCGGACGCCCGCCCCAGAAGCTCCCGCGCTCCGTCGGGCATTGGAAGGAGTTCCTCGATGCGTGTCGGGGCGGCCAACCCGCGGGATCCAACTTGGCCGATCACGCTGCCCATCTCACCGAGGTCGTTCTCCTGGGAAACATCGCCATCCGCATGAACCAGAAACTCGAATGGGACGCCGTGAACATGCGCTTCCCGCATTGCCCGGAGGCGGATCAGTTCATCAATCCACCGTACCGTCCGGGCTATGCGCTCTAGCCCGGCTATTTCAGATGCTTCGCGAGGAACCGTAACCGGGCTAGTTGGCAAAACCGCGCCCGGAAAGGGACCCAAGAGGATCCCGTCGGTCCTGAAGGTGTTCTTCCATGGGAACAACCTGTTGCAATTCTCTGTCTCTCAAGCCTGGCGCGGTTTTGCTTTTCTAACCCGCATAGCAGTCCTCTTGCGAAGTCTGACCGCCATGTGCACCGACGCGGTGTGAAATATGCGGGTTAGGAATACTGCGGGATCTTCAGCGTCTCTCCGTCCTTCACGGCCGAGAGATGGGCATAGTAACCGGGAACGGTCATGTTCAGCGCATCGATTGCGTCAACCGCCGGTTTGCGCCCGCGCAGAATCGCGTCGATGAAATCGTCCGCCAGATAGCCGTGCGATCCGCCATGCCCGCCCGGAGCCACGCCGGGCGGCAGCGCGTACTTCTTCCGCGGCACGCCCCGTGCCATCGCCTCCTTGAGGCGCTGTTGACCGACGGCGTCGCCCACGAATCCATCCGCCCGCCCATTGTGCCAGTCGTAGCCGGCGTACTCCCCCCGAATCCGGCCCGCTTCGAGGTACTCCCCCTGGGAACCGCAGATGATGATGCGGCAGAGCCCTCCTTCGCTGGTTCGGAACAGCCCGACTTCGGAGTTGAAGATGTTGCCGATGCGATTGGGTTGGCGCGCGCTCGGATCGAACGCGGCTGTTCCCTGGCAACTCACCTGGACAAAACTCCCGTGTGTGACTCCGACATAGTAGGCGGTGGCGTGTGTGGGATACCACATCGGGCAACCGTGCTTGCGCCAGTCCTTGTATGAGCCGAGCGAAGGCGATCCCAGGGAGTGCGGATGACAGTATTCCCCCTCGGAATAAACGATGTGGCCAAAAACACCCGCCGCATACAGCTTCTCCATCGCGTACAAATCGTCGTGAAAAACGGAGGTCTCGAACATCGCATAGACGAGACCGGCGTTCTTCTTCACACACGCCAGCAGCCTCTCCGCGTCTTCAATGTCGCCCCGGAACGCCGGAACCGCCGTGCACACATGCTTGCCGTGATTGAGCACCTCGATGCAATGCCGGGCGTGCGACGGTGCGTCCGTGGCGACAAAGATCGCCTCGATCCGGTCGTCCTTGACCATCTCCTCGAGGGACGGATAAGTCTTCGAACACTTGACGTGTTTGGCCAGCGCCGCGCACCGGTCCGGGAATAGATCGCTCACCGCCACAACCTCGACGTTGGGGTGGTTCTGGAATTCGAACGCTGCCGAGAACTGGCACAAACCATAACCGACCAGGCCGACCCTGACCTTGCGGTCGCTGAAGGGCTCCCACGGCCTGCTCTGATCTGCATCGGTCTTCGTCTGGTCGAACCCGGGAATGGCTTCCGCCCCGTGGGCGCGGGCGATCAAGGTCTGACTGGCGACAATGGCGGAGGCGGTGCTCCCGAGAAAACCGCGGCGGGTGATGTGTGTTGAGATCATAGGACAGCCCTCAGCTTAGGCGCCAAAGACAGGCTGGCAACCCAATTTGCGAAAACCGCTTTTGGAACACCCCGATCACCGCGCTGGGTGTCCAGAAAACACGAACGACCGGGCGGGGCCCGGTCGTTCTTGCGATGCTATCCGGTCTTAACTGACCCTCTACGGGGAGACCACGCGATAGAACTTCTGCGGCGCCGTTGCCGTAACGCTGTAGCTGTTCTGTGGATTGCCCGCCACGTCGGCCCACGGGCCATCGACCTGGGATGCCTCCTGCAGGCGGCCCTGGCCCGTCCATGTCAGGTTGACCGTGTTCCCGCTCAGGGTCGGCGGCGCGAACTTCGCGGGGGGCATGCTGTCAGGGAGTCGTCCGATATCGACGTAGCAGATCTTGTTGTTGACGGCGGTCGGGCCGTTGCTGAGCGAGAGTCGGCCATCGGCCACCACCACGATGGCCGTGTTCTCGAACCAGCGCACAGTGGCGGTCGCTTGCCCAGAGACAATCGTCACGCCCTCGGCTTGGATGTCAAACGTGCTGTCGTAGTTGTCCGATTCGCCCACGACAACATGGACGCTGTAGTTGCCATTGGGCAACTCGATCTCCCAGACGCGCCCGGCCGGCAGATCTTTCTGCAAGTGGTTGAATGTGTCGTACCGTTCGTCAGGCGAGATGACGTTGTTGCGATTGCGCGCATGGGCCGAGTTGTCGGCATCCCACCCGTAGGTGAAGCCGTTCCCCTGATCCCCAAACACCTGGCCGACGTCCATCAGATAGCCAACCGGGGTTTCAGCGGTGCCATCCTGGAAGTTCACACTGATGACGGTGCCGACAATCACCTCGACCGGCTGCGATACGCCGACTTGACCGTTGGCCGCGGTGGCGCTGGCCGTCAACCGGTACCGGCCTGCCGGGACGTTGTTCCAGACGAAGTTGTAAGGCGCGGCAAGCGCTTCGCCCAGTTTGCCCGCTGCTGCTTCGAAAAACTCGACCTTGGTCACCGCACTGTCTCTCACCGAAGCAGTCGCTGCGATCGCAATGCTTGCCGGCGTCGTGGGATACGTCGCCTCCGGCGCCGGGCTCGTGATCTCGACCACCGGCACGAAACTGTGCGTCGACGTCGCACGCACCACCACGCCGTACATGTTCTGCCCCGCGTTATCCGCGGCATAGAGCGACACGGTGCCGGCCGGCACCTCGCGCACATACACGGACGAGTAGCTGTCCACCCCCGCGCCCGCCCCAATCCCGTCGCCGCTCTCATCGACGCCCACTTCGTCTGGAAGCGCCGGCGAGAGAAGGCGGTTGTGCCCAGTCCGAACCGGGACCCAGCTATCGGCTTCGAGCCACGACATCAGGCCGGTGGTGAAATCGGGTGGATTCGCTGCGTTCGAGTCACCAAGGCGATTGTCCACCAGCACGTAGACAAGTGCCGGCTCGGCCACCGTGACATCGAGCTGGAAGCCGCCATTGTCCCGATTGTCGTTGCGGATCATGATGTAGTCCCCGCCCACAAGGTAGGATGGCAGCGGAAGAGTCGCCGCCGCGCCGTTCCACTGATGCGCCCGGTCGCGGTAAGCGGGGACGTCTTCCCGGAACGTCGGGACTGTGATCGTGCCCAGGTTGGGATGACTGAAGGTCTGGCCGGTGAATTGCGCCGGGGTGAACTCCGAATCATCCCCTCCCGCCTCGACCACGCTCGTGATCACAGGGGCATAAGGCCGGGTCTTGAACGTCCAGTCCAGGGCGCCCGCCGTTCCTCCCGCATCAGTGAACGCGACACGGACGGTGAACGCGGTGCCGAGGGCGAGCGACCCGGGCGGATCATAGATCACCTGCACGCCATCGGTCGTGGCCGTCACAGACGCCGTGCTGGTGACGTCCTGGCCATTGAATGTGAGAGTCACATTGCCGGGGGGCACCGGGGTCGAACCGTTCACAATCGCGGCGGCGACGACGATCTCCTGGGCGACATCCGCCGCGTTCATGGCCGGGACGAGTTCGCTGACATGCGGCGGGCGCGCGGGTCCTTCGACCGGGACGAGCATGAGGAAATTCAACTGGGTGCTGGGACTCGATGATTCCAGAGCGGTCAGCCGGAGCGTAGTCAGACCGCCAAGTGCCAACGTGACCGGCTGACCGGCAGCATCAGAAAGCGGAACATACGTGTACGGGGTGTTGGGCACCGCAAAGACGCCCAGGGGAGAACGGCCTTGGGTGGTGGAACCCGGATCGCCCGTGACACGGTCCAGACGAATGGTCTGGGCGCGTCCGGCGGATGCGCGCAGGTACACCCGGTAAGTGTTGTTGTCCAATGTTCGCGTGTAGTTCATCCAATCGCCCGCGACAAAACCGGTCCCGTGATAGTCGGTGGCCCCTACCGACGTGAACCGCGCGCGCACACCGTCCGTGGAAACCCCCAATCCAACGAAATCGGCCGTGCGGTATTCGGTCGCCGCAGTCGTCGTGTTGTTGTCGTGGTAGTCAACGTCCGGCGTGCCAGTCAGACCCGCGTAGCCGGCCGGAGCCGCCCCTGCCAGGGTCTTGCCGCCGTCATAATTGTAATCCTCGGCTTCGATCAGAGTTCCGGCGGTGTCGCTGAACGTGTCAAAGCTCAGATCGGCGCTCGCGGAGCGGCCCGCCTGGTCTGACACCGTGATGTGCGCCACGTAGACCGTGTTCGCCGCGAGACCTTTGAATTCCACCGTGCGATCCGTCGAACTGCCGCTCACGGCCAACTGGGCAGACACATCCGCCCCGTTCAAGATAAGCCGCAGATTCTCCGGATCGAGCCGGTTGGGAGCAACCGTCGACGCCTTGAAGCGCAAACCTCCGGACGCTCCGTAGAAGAGCGTGTTGTTGGCTGGGGTGATATCGCTGAGAACCGGCGGATTGTTGATCGAGGTTGGCAGGCCCTTGACCACCACACCGTACATGTTCCGCCCCTCGCCGAACTCGAATGTCGAGAACGTGCCCGCCTCGACCTGCTTGAAATAGACCGAGGCCCACTGGTCGATGGTCCCATTGGCACTCTCGTCGTAACCCACTTCGTCAGGGAAGTACGGATCGCCAGCCCGGTTCAGGCCGTTGACGACCGGCGTGAATCCCTCGGCGCCGACCCAAGTCAGCGCGGAGTACCACCACTCCGGCTCAATGCCGTCGGTATACACGGGGGGATCGGCACTCGATCCGTCCTGGCGCCGGTTGTCGATTAGCAGGTAGACCAGCGCCGGTTCCGACACGGTGATGTCGAGCTGAAAGGGGACGTTGTCGCGATTGTCATTGCCGATCATGATATACTCGCCGCCCACCAGGTACGAAGGAATGGGTAAAGTGGGCGAGGCCCCCACATAAATGTGTGCCCGGTCCACCATGCATGGCACGCCCTCCCCAAAGGCAGGCACTGTGTACGGCGTGCCGACGGGTGTGTTCAAAATCGGCTCGTTGGCAATCGTGGTGTTCCACGTCACCCCCGTCCACTTCGCCACAATCGTGTCCGTGGCTTCGTTATCGCCCCCCGTCTCGGCGACGCTGGTGATGATGGGAAAGGCCTCGAGCGTTGCTGCCGCCCAGCCGAGTGACGCGGCGGCGCACACAGGGAGCATCCGCCGGACCCACGCGATGGAGATAGTCTTTTTCATGGTCACGCTTCGTTAAGCTACAGAGTTGTTGGGTAACGCGATAATTCATGGGGCTTCCGCCCGCCGCGTCAACCTCTTTCCAACACCTCTGCATCGGTGCGGCGGCAAACGTCGACACAGGCGCGGCGACCACAAACATCCTGGGGGTCATCGGCTCCAGCGATCAGAGCGAGTGATCCGGTCGCCGTTGCCTCCATTGCATGTCAGCGAACGCCGAAGACACATGAGGGCCGGCATCTGCCGACGCAGGAAGGACTCGGAGGACAAGCCGCCGAGCATCTGGATGAGGAAGTCAAGGTGGTCCGTGACCCACGCCAGCTTGCCGGTGCTTCCGGCCAGGTGAGAGGCGGCCACACAGCGCTTCTGAAGGTCACGCAAAACCGGGCCTTCGTTCAGATCACCAACGGCGAGGTGGTGGATGACATCGCACGCGACGAGGGCGAAGCCGCTCGATGAGTCGGGTCGTTCCTCCTGCGCCGCCAGTGCCTTCACTGGCTCCACGGCCCTGACCAACTTATCGCGAGCTGCCTTTGCGGGATTGTTGGCACCTGTGGCACAGAGCAACTGGGCAACCGCCAGGTTGAACTCGTCCTCGCATTTCGGAAGCCCGCCTTCGGCGCGAATGTGGCGCACCGCCCGAGCAAAGCAATCGCGCATCTTCGACAGAGCCGCTTTGCGACTCCGGCCGGTGGAAACCCAAGCCAACCGCTTGTGGGCATTCGCCAGCAGGCTCAGCCGATTGCTCGTCTCCCCGAACCGAAGCAGTCGCTCGATGCCTTCGATGGCCTCTTCGATAAGCTGGTATGGGTTGGCCTTGGTGTCGCCCTTGCGTTTGGGTTGGCGTGCGCACTGAACGGCCCAACGGGTCTGATGGTCATACATCTGCTCGACCGACTGGAGGTTAAGGTATGCGCCCTCGCAAACCAAAGCGCGCCTGGCGCACTGCACAGCCTGCTCGAACCGACCAAGCTCGGCCGAGGCCGCTCCAAGCGCCGCGAGAACTTCTGCGGAATCAGCCCACTCCCGGAGGGCCACCTCGGCGAGTGTGTCGAGACGTTGGGTGAGGCGTGTGAAGTCCTCTGCCGCGGCGTTCGCCGCCCTCGCCGCGAGTTCCTCCAACCGCACACAGACTTCGGTCGCGGCGTGAAACTTCTCCTGCGCCGGCTCCGCCGCCCCACCGTCGTTTTCGGTCGCCAGTTGGAACTCGGGGTCGCCGTAGCATTGATAGGCGCCCCAGGTATTGACGCCGGGATGACGCCGATACGCTTCGCGCCTGGCCTCGAGAACTGCGCGGCCAAAGGGAACGCCGGCCAGGAGCTCGTCGTAGAATCTGCGCGCGAAGGTTCCCGCCGCCTGGTCATCCACCGCCCATCCGGCGGCCACCACCACCTTGACACCCATGCGGATGAACTGCGCGGCAAGATTCGCCGCCAGTTGATTCCAGGCGGGGAGCTTGGCGGCTTGCGCTTCCGGGGTCAGATCGACTCGCCCCAGATGGCAACAGTTGATGAACACCAGATCCGGCACCCGCCGCATTTGATCGACGTCAGCCGGCGTCAGAAGGATGCCATTGCCGATGATCATCCCGCTGACGAGCTGCGGTCCTCCGGGCACAGGTTGCTTGCAGAGCGCGCACGACTCGATGCCGGCCCGCAGCGGGTGCTCGTGCACCCCGTGGCCGGCTAGATGGAGGATGCGGTAGGATTCTGCATGGAGGGCTTCTGCGATCGCGGGAGCACGGTTCCGGATGCAATCGGTCACCTCGTAGCCATTGCGGCGCAGCGAGTCGACGACCATGCGCGCCTCGGCCTCCGCACCGGGCAGCGCTACCTCCCCGGTCGCGTCCGGGTCCCCAATGACCAGCGCGCCCTTGCGCGTGGTGGGAACGACGTGCGGGCGGAACTCACGCGTCTCGAGTTGGCGAATCACTCCGGCCTGAACCGAGAGAGGCTCACGATCGGGGCTGATGCGGTCTTCGAGGAGTTCCCACGGATACGCTGCTGCCCCTTCGTCGAGCACCAGGACGACATCCACCCGATTGGTCGCCTGTTCCTTCAGGTCGTTTGGCAGGAGTTGTTCGAACAGGGTTCTCGCGACCTGGTACCTCGCGGTCGTGTCACGCATGGCCTCCACGATGAAGGTGTCCACCAGCGCCCGCTGGATCGGCACCAACGACTGCTCGGCGCGGGCCCGCTGAGTCATTGCCACGAACTTCAGCGAGCCGTCGCTCTGGGAGGTGATCTGGAGCCGGTGCCACCAGCCGGCAGGTTCCTCGAATGCGGCCCGTCGCCGGCCACCGTCAAGCCGGCGCAGCTTGGTCTCGCACGTGAAATCCTCGTCTAAATCCCGGTCAAGGGCCACGCCATCGAGTGCGCGCGCCGCCTCGATCGCACGGTCCTCGAACACCTCGACAAACTCGACCTCGTCAATCGTCATCCGTGCCAAGAGCTTCCGCTCCTCGAGAATTCGGATGGCCCGCCGCACGCCGCGAAGCAAGGACAGCACCGAATCCTGCACCGTGAGTGCCCCGGCGCCGCTTCCCACAAGCAACGCGCTCAATCTCACCGAGACCGGAACACCGGTGTTGGCACTGCCCTGCTCGACCTGCCGCTCCGCCAGAGCGAGCGCGTAACGGCGCACGGCCTGCGCGGTGGTCGCAAGGAGGGCGTTGGGAGTCAGCTTTCCGGCCCAGCCAAGCCCCATGACAACCGCGCCGGCGGGATGGCGCTGCCCTTCGGACCCCAAGAGCACCTCCGCCGTCTGCAAGGGTCCAGGATAGAGATCGAGCGACTGGCGGGTCCGCAGCCGCCCGCCAAGCGCCCGGTCCAGATACGCCTCCGCGCTTACCAAGCCGTCGCCGATGTAATGGCCGACGAGGATCGGATAGCGGGCATAGGCCAGGTCACCGTGTGCAATCGTCACCCTCGTCTTCGCCCGCTTCGCCCGGCTTCTGCGTCGTACACGGCTTCCCGTCACCGCCAGGGCGAGCCCCTCATTGTCCGGATACAAGTCGACCCGATCGGGCTCCATGACAAAGGTACTTTCGACACCGCGCTCGACCACGGGAGCTGTGGACGCGAGCCGTCCTGTGGTCCCCGTTTGGAGCAATTCGAGCAGGGCCGGGAAAGCGGGCTCATGGGCTGCCAGGTCGCCATGGACCACGTCCTTCATGAACCAGGTCCGGACGTTGCGGGGCACACCAGTGCTCCAGGGCACGCGTCCGTCCCCTGCAGCGCTGCCGTGGAAGCGCACCTCGGTCCGTCCACCGGCCTGCACGACGAGTTCGAGGGCCACCGGCGTCGCAGGAGCACATCCGGCCACATAGAGGATCCGGTCGGACTGGGGCGGGTTTTGGTCGAGCCACGCGCGCGTCGCACGCGCCGCCTCGAGCGCCTGGGGCGGCGGCGTCACCCAACCGGCCTGGGGGCCGACCTGGGCGAGCAGGTTCCTCCAGAATGCCGGCGCGAAGAAATCGTGCTGCGGATCGGGAGGGAGCATTTCCAGCACGCCTGGAAAACCCGAAATGATCTGCAACAACTGCGACTGGGTTTGCGTGAAGTCCACCAGCGCAAGCAGGCGAACGGTCTTCTCCTGAGCTACGAGCAGGCGCGGAATGGTATACGAGCCGCCGTTGGGTGTGCCGAGCATCACGAACCGGCCGTCGGGATGCTGGGTCAGGCGCGCCCAGAGGTCGGGGAACATGGCGAACATGGCGCGCGTCACAAGACCCCCCATCGAGTGGGCGAGGATTTGGACCGGCTGCCGCGTCCGGTGTCCCTGTTCGAGCGCGTCGGCCACGAGCGCCGCCAGCCGCTTCGCTTCGTCTCGGATGGACTTGCGCCAGTCGTACGGGAAAGCAATGACTTCATGCGTCCGGGCCAGATACCTCATGATGTCGCCATACACCGAGCCCATGGGCGCGTCGGGCGCGACGTTCCGGGCGTCGATGCCGAGCTTCTTCATGCCGCCAACCGCCAGGTCAAACGGATCCATCCAAATGCGGTCTCCGTTGACCTTCAGATGCGTTCCCATGATCCCCGGCACGATGATGACGGCCGGCTGCGGATGGCATTCCCGACGCGGCGCCGACGGAGCCAGCTCGCGCGGTGTGACCGCGAGCGGCTGAAAGCCCTGCCGTCCATCGCCGGCCTGCGTGAGACCCGCGAGCAGGCGCGTTGCCGTCTTTGGATTGCGGAAATAGTGGAAGTGGCACACTTCGGGTCCTTGATCGAAGAAGAACCGGGCCGCGTCTTTCGATCGCCGCGCACCGCCGAACATGGACGACGTGTCCACGACCAGGTCGTGGTCCCCACCGTAGAAAAGATCGGGCACGACCAGTTTCAGCCGTCCGAGCGCGCTGCGATCTTCGATATCTCCGGCGATGACCGACAAGTCGGAGGACACTTCGAGATTCGGGCGGTTCAACACCTTCACCAGCGGCGACGCCGGCATCATGGCCTCGAGCCCAGGCAACACCTCGGGCTTGGCCCGCTGTCTGGCCACCAGCAATAAGAGGTCACTCAGGAACTGATAGACGGGCGAAGCCTCCGAGCCGGAGACGAGGCCGACCAGATGCCGCAGGATTGAGAGCCAGGTGTCGAGCCGCTCGGAGGCGAGGGTTGTGCCTCGCGCTGGGCAGGCCACGCGGACAAATCGCGTGATCGCAAACTGCTTTTGCTTCAGCAGGGTGTTGAGTCCGATCAACTCCTTGCACTGGTGCTCTCGAGCCTCCTTCAGTTCGCCTTCGGTGCTCCCCGCCGCCAACTTGAACACGTCCAGGTCCTCCCCGGCGAACGGTTCCTGGCCGGCTGGCACACCGCAGCGACAGAGCAGTTCACCAATCAAGCCGCCGCGCGAGTGGGATACCAAGTGCAACTCCGCGCGCGCCGGCAATTGTGTGGCCAGGGCAATGGCATTCTGGATCGGACTGACCGTAAGCGTGGGATGCTCGAAGGCATAGATGCGGTCGTCGTAACGCCGGCTCAATTCCTCCCATACCGTCGCCACCTGCGGGGCCTGTGGTTTGATCTTCTCGCCTGCGGCGGCTGGCCACAGGGCGTCGAAGCTCCCCTTGGTGCTCGACGCCGTCCCGTGAAGGAACACCAGAATCGGCTGCTGCGCCTCGACCTTGACCTCCCCGTCGACCGGTTCGAGGGCGCCTGCCGGCGAATTCAAAACGCGGTGGAGACCTGGGCGTGAGATGAGGTGCTTCTCGAGTGCGGCCACCGCCAGCAAGATCTTCTGTGCAAACTTCGGCTCGAGGTCGACCTTGACCACACGCAGACCCTTGATCAGCCAGGAGATCCCGCCTCGCGCCGGATCGCCCAGGCTGAGTGAGGCCGGGAACATTCTTGCGCCCGAGGCGGCGTCCCGCGGCGCCTGGTCCGGATACCGCTGTTGGAATTCAGCCCAACTCGTCACGAGTCGGAAGCCGTTGTCCAGTTCGATCTCGAGCACGTCGTCGCCGGTGATGTCCTTCACCTCGATCGATGGCGTCCCCGCCGCGCGCGCCGCGTCGAGACTGACCGCCACCATGGTTTTGGCTTTGAAGACCGCTTGCCCCGCCGGGCTGGTGGTGATTTCACCGGCGGGCTCGACTGTGCCCGCAATGCGAAGGGTGGATTTCATGATTATGTGAAGAGGCGGTAGAAGATACCCAGACTCTGACCAAGCGCCTGTTGCAGAAGCCAGCGCGCGTCGACCGATTGGCCCGGACATTGCACCCCGTTCTGTGCGTGATTGGATGTCCGGGCTGTGGCAAAACCGCGCCCAGAAAGGGAACCACGGACCTCCTGTCGGTCCTCGAGGTGTCCTTCGATGGGAACAGCGTGCTGGATTCCGCTGTATCTCGGACCGGGCGCGGTTTAGCCTTTCTCGCCCGCATAGCAGTCCTCTTGCCAAGTCTCAACGCCCTGTGCGCGGACGGGGTGGATTTGGCCGTTGCCCACGTCGGGGCCTACTTATAGGTCACCCACGCGATGCCGAGGTTGTAGCCGTAGGTCTTGATCAGCATCTTGGCGTAGCGGCCGGTGTTGGTCTTGACGGCGATGACCGTGCCGGGGGTCAGACGATTGGCCGACGAGGCGCTACCATTGATGGGGAGAGCGGTGTAGGGTTGGGTCTTGAGCGTCGGTAACGAGACCGCGTCGAAGTTCTGTTTACCCATGTGGGCCAACAAGGCCCCGCTCTGCGGCGTCAGGAAACGGACGGTCGCAGTGGCTTGCCGCCACCAGATATCGGCCCCGGTGGGCGGTCCCTGCTTGCCGGTGTCGAAGTCGAAGGTCCAGGTGCCTTTGAGGATGGTGGTTCCTTCGGATTGGACGGCCAGTTCGTTCCAGCCGAGGTGGCCGCGGGTGTAATCGCAGACCGCCGGGGTGTTGGCCTTCATCAAGCAGGGAATCGAGGCCGGGTTGCAGTTCTCGCAGTTCCCGTTGGCGACCTGGTAGCGCCCAAACACGCTGGTGCAGTTGCATCCGCTCGAGCCGTATTCGTCAGGGCAGCCGAAGACATGACCGGTTTCGTGAGCGACGACCCGGCTGAAGTTGTCGATGCCCCACCCATCGACCCCGAAGTCCATGACCACATGGTTTCCCCAATAATAGGCGAACCAGGTCTTCGGGTACTTCGTCACGAAGAGCGCATAGGCCCATTGGGCCGCGTTGGCGCCCTTGATATGA
Source organism: Verrucomicrobiota bacterium (assembly GCA_040766265.1). Classification (GTDB taxonomy): domain Bacteria; phylum Verrucomicrobiota; class Verrucomicrobiia; order Limisphaerales; family J093; genus MWFF01. Next base: position 7,853 of record JAXGQW010000079.1, on the reverse strand, counting down.
TTGATGTAGGCGACCATGCCGTTGATGTTGGCCGCGTAGCCCAGGACGCCCATGGCGGCGTTGCGCCATAGATCCTCCCAGCTATTCTGGTTGGCGGGGGTGAACTGGTTGGCGGCGAGACCGATCTTGGGTCGCTTGAAGTCGTAGAACCACTGGATATTAGCGCGCGGCTCGAACCCGGAAAGCATGCTCAGCCCTTCGGTCGTCTCGGAAACGACCTTCATCTTCTCCTGATCCGTGATCGCGTAAGCGCCCACAGTGCTGTCGACGAACACCACCCCCACGGCCACGCGTCCCGTGAGGACCGGGATGCTCATCACCGGGCCACCGCGGGTGGGGGCCCGTGCCGGCATGACTTCGCGGTCACGCTCCCGCAACTTGGCCAGCACGTCCGCGGGCGGGTCGGGAGGCAGCAGGGTCTTCTGCCCGTCCCACGCCTTCCCAACCTCGGGACTGGCCAGGTCGCGGAGGCTGCGTTCGGTGCCAACGTGATCATTCCACGCTCCCACCGCCATCGCCAAAGGCCCTTTCGGCAGTCTTCGCGTTTGAATGGGACGCGTATCCACCGCGCTGATCCCGGCCTTGCCCTTGAGCTTGGCAGCCTGCCCCGCCGGGAGGGAGGCTACGAGAATCGTGGGCGGGAATGCGTGTAAAACCCGGCCACCCGCTTTCTCGATGGCGCTGATCGCACGCTCGGTTCCGGCCATCGTCGAAGCCTTCACTTGAATGAACACTTCCTGAGTTCCGCCGACCTGCTTGTTTGCTGTCATGGCACTCCTTTCTGCTTGCGGACTCAATCCGCCCCCGACCTCGATTGTTCTTCCCACGCCCGCAACATCGCCTGGATGTGCGGGGGAGGATCGGGCGCTAGGCGGGTCGGGGTATCCCAGGCCAAACCCTCGGTCTCCGAATCTTTAGGGCGAGGCGACCGCTGGTTCCACGCGACGGCAACCGTCCGGAAATCCTCTTCAGCCTGCCCGATCACCTCAGGCGGCACCGCTTCGGCATAGGCGGCGAGCACCCCGTGGCGTCCCACTAAAGCTTGGGCTGCCTCCCGGCTGGATTCGCCAATCACCACGTGGGGCAAACACGCGGCAAGGATGCGCACGCCCGCACACTGCATCGCCGCCAGAGCCTCCTCGGCAACCGCCTGGCCCGTGGTGTCCAACCGGAACAGAATCTGAGCTGTTTTGCGCAAAACACCCGTCCCTCAATCTGCCGCGCGAGGCAGCGCATGGTCCCCTCGACCGCGCGCTTTCTCCCTCTCACGCGTCGCCGCTCCGAGTGCAGCCAGAACGAATTGTCTCTTCACTCGCTAGTGTAGTGTCTCACAAACGACTGGAGTTATTTTCCTTTTGTTTTTCGCATTCTGGGGCGAGTGCAGCCGGGTTTGATCCGCTCCAGCGTCTGCCGGCACCGGCTCAGTTTCTCGAGGATTGACTCCACGGTCGCCGTCCACACGAACGGCTTAGGCTCGTTGTTCCAGGCAGTCAGGAATTCCTCAATGGCCTTTTCCAAATCCTCGACGCTGACAAACACCCCACGGCGGATGCGTTTGCCGGTCAACTCGCCAAACCAGCGCTCGACCAGATTCAACCAACTGGAACTGGTCGGGATAAAGTGAGGAACGAAACGGTCGTGCCGTCGGAGCCAGCGCTGTACGCAGGGGTGTTTGTGCGTACCATAATTGTCCATCACCACATGCAACTTGAGCTCGGCTGGGAACTCCCCGTCCAAGCGTTGGAGAAACTTCAGAAACTCTTGATGGCGATGGCGCCCATAGCATTGGCCGATGACCTTACCTTGCGCGATTTCCAACGCGGCAAACAGCGTAGTCGTCCCGTTGCGCTTGTAGTCGTGCGTCATCGTCCCGCACCGCCCCTTCTTGAGCGGTAACCCCGGCTGAGTGCGATCCAGGGCCTGAATTTGGCTCTTCTCATCGACACAAACCACCAAGGCCTTCTCCGGCGGGTTCAGATAGAGTCCGACCACATCGGTGAGCTTCTGCAGAAACTGGGGATCCCGCGACAGTTTGAATCCTCGCGTCCGGTGCGGCTTGATTTGGTGGCTTTGCCAAATCCGGTTCACGGTCGCCTTGCTGACCCCTTGGGCTTTGGCCATCGTGCGGCAACTCCAGTGGGTGGCTCCTGCCGGCTTGGTCTGGAGCGTCGCCTCGACGATCCGTTCGACATCTTCCGCCGTGAACGTCGGCTTGCGTCCGCGCCCCTCGGCCACTTCCCAGAGGCAATCGGCTCCTTCGCGGATGAACCGCTTCCGCCACAAAGTCACGGTCTTGAAATTGAGATCCAGATCATCGGCGATGACCTTATCCTGCTGACCTTGGGCCGCAGCCAAAACGATCTGGCAGCGCTGGGAAACCTGCTGCGGGGTGCGGTGGGCGGCCACCCAACGTTCCAGTTCTCGGCGATCCATTTCGCTCAGATTCACGGGCGGTGCGTGTCGCGGCATGGGCGCAAAATACCACACCCGCGATATAACTCCAGTTATTTATGAGACATTACACTAGTGTGGTCGTTCGAGGTCGGCGCCTCCTCCGCGGGTAGACGCCATGACGTACGCCACGCCCCAACACTTGTCAAACGACAGCCCACCGACACCCGCCGCTCACGCATCGACGCCGTAACTGACCCCCTGACGTTATGGCGGTTGCGGTGGCAACCCGTTACGTAACGCACAAGGGTTGCATCCGCCCGCCCCGCCGGCCAGCATGACTCTCCCTGCTTGCAGTCCAGGTTCAGGATCGCGATGCCGCGCGACGGACCTTGGCCAGGGTGTTCGCCGTCTATATGAGATTGCGCTGCCTCCGGGTCGATTGCGACTATGCCTGTTGTTTGTCTGGACTGATAAACCGCCCCAACGTCAAAAGCCCTCCCATGGCTGCCCCAACTGCGGCGGCGAGCGCAGTGACCTCCTTCAGGGCGTTTGGCTTAAAGACACCCACACCGAGGAGGAGCAGGAGGACAAAGAGCATGGCAGGCTTTAGGAGCCTGCCGGCGAGCTGCGTGCTTAGGTCGCGCTCGTGCGTGGCCGACTGGGACTGCTGCTCCAGCGGGAATGCAAGCAGGACGTACTCTTGGAACCCTGCATTCTCGATGCGAAGCTCGGGCTCGAAGGCGATCCATCCCCGACTGCGAAGCGATCGCACGGCGCAACTGTCGCCGACAAAGCGCCGGCGGGCGACATGGAACAGGCAGACCTTCTCGGCATGGGAGCACTCGGCCCACCAGTTTTGATAGACCGTGCAGTGGTGCCTGACCCGCGCCGGCAAGTCCTGGATGACCCCTTCTGGTCGGTCGTCAGGTGAGTGTTTCAGTGCGTCTCGAACCTCTGCCATGCCGCCGCGCGCATGCACTACCATGTCAGAAAGCACACTGTCGATGAGCCGCGCATGCGTCACGTTTCCCTTGGGCGTCGACGAGGGTGGCCGTCTGTGGCGCACATCGTACAGGAATACGTCGCGCACGATAAAGTACGCCAACCGCATAGCCAAAGCCGCCGTCACCACCAAGCCCACCACCACTGGCCAGAGCCAATCCAGTGCTCCCCGTGTGTCAGAGAGATTCCAGGGCTTAAACACGAGCCTGTGGAGGTCATCGTCCAGGCTGGCCTCGCCTCGCTTCGGCGGACCTTGGTTGGACAGGAAAGGGGCCTGCAGTCGCATGTCCCCTGGCGTGCCCAGTGCGAGCAACCTCACCCTAGCCCGACGGTACAGGCGGTCCAACGCGCCCAGCGAGCCGTCCTGAGCGATGGCGACATTCGAGGAATTCGTGCGAAAACCGGTCAAGTAGAGATCCCAGGGGAGTTGAACACGGCGTTCAGCCAGGCGTGGCACCTTGTTTTCCCAGTCCTTGAGCAGGCGCTCCTTGCGCTGCTCGAGGTCTTGCTCGGCGACCACACCCGTCCCGCGCGCGTAGCATGTCATCTCCTCGCGATGACAGATCGTGGCGAAGGCCAGAACCGGCACAGCGGCGACGCAGAGCAGCAGGCCGGCAACCGTTTCAGCAGCATGCGTTGCCGGTCTTTCGGAGTCCGGTTCGGTCTCTCTGCAGCACACTTGAAGCAAGCCCCAGGCCGCCAGCGCCAATGTCGGAAACAGCAGACCGATCACCCAGAGAACGGCCTGCGGTGTTGAGGAGCCGATGGCTGCAAGGCCCGCAAGAAGCGCCGCGAAGAGGAACCCACAGACGACACCGCCCCGAGATGCGAACAACCGCGGGCTCGCCGACCAGAGGGCATGGTGCAGGGCGCCTGGCTTCGAGGCATGGAGACTCATCCAGACGACCATGCCCAGAATGATGAACATGCCTGGGATCGCCCACGCAACGGCGAGAAGCACGATCATCATTGTGAGGGATTCCTGATGAAAGCCGTCCAGAACCCCCTTGTCGCGAAACAGCACGACCCGCCAGGGAAGTGGCGGGAGGGAATGCACGGCAAACCGCACCCGCTGACCATGATAGACTCCGGAGAGCTTGTTCATTTTTACGGCGGAAATCTCGTCGCATGTGACCAGGGCGCGCAAATGGGGATGGTCGTCGCACTCAGCGAAGAAGTTCGTCTCGCGGAGATTCAGGGACGAGTCGGAATGGAACAGCACGCGGCCTTCCCGTGTAACAACGGCAAAGCCAAAGCCGGCCGGCAGCGTCGGGTTCATCAGGCTCTGCAACTGCACCTCCATCGCGATCACAGCCGGTCTGGTGCGATTCGTGTTGCTGGAAGACCCCGTGCGCGGTTTGTCTGGGAAGTCGCCACTGCCAACCGCTTGGGAGTAGAGTCCCACCATCTCACCGCGTGTTCCGGAAAACAAAGGTTCCAGGTAAAAGACATTCATCGGGAAGTTGGTCCCCCCCCAGGCTAGGTTCTTGAGGATGCGCCAATACGCCGCGACCCCCCCGATTCGCCCGTTCGGGGTCAACAAGGGAGCGGCGGTCCACTTGAAGAGGATGTTTGACTTGGCGTCGGCCCACCAAAGGTAACGAAAGTAGGGATGCAAGGAATTCGTTGGCTGGCTGGCGCTAGCGAGCAAGTACGGAGGCGTGCCGCCTTGGGGTTGCGCGGCATCAAGAACCAGATTGATGTTGGTGTTCCCGAACAGATTCGTTTCGCGCATACTCCACCAGTTCGTGATATCCGGTTTCTTGGCAATGAGACAGGCGTTCGAATTGCATGCCGACACCGTTGCATACAACAGCCTCACTTCTTTCATGAGGTTCGAGTGGATGGTCATCCCAATGGCATCCAGTCGTTCATCCGCCCACAGAGCCGTGTGGCGGGAAGATGAGCTGTGGACCGCGATCGTTGTACAGGTGGCAATGGACGCCACTGCGGCCAGGAGGAACAATAGCACGCGGCCGGGCGTCAGCGGGTGGTGCTCGACGAAGGAGCAGACGCTGACGAGAGGGCATGAGAACACGAGCAAAGTCAGGACGAAGGCGGCGCACAGGACCAGTGGCGTCGGAAGCGCATGCGTTTGCCTCGCCACGGCGTCGGCGCGCAGCAGGCCGCACAGCCAGGCATTCCAAACGTTCGTGGAATCGGGAAACAGACGCAGAGGCGTTGCAAGAACATAATACTCCGAGCCTGATAGCCGCATTGTCCAATCCACCAGACCTCGCAGCCCTGCAGCATTCGTAGTACCGGCCGTGCGGACTGGCCAATCTGGCGGCGCATTCGGCAACTCGGCTCCAGCCAACGGGCCTGAGGGCATGTGAACGAGCACCTGAGCGTCTGTGCCGATGACCGCTACGTCATCGAAGCCTCCCTTGCTCAGCAAAGGAGTGGCAAATCCTCGGAGCGAAACCGTCGCGACGCGGTGCGCGTTTGTCTTCAGATCCGGGGCACGCAGGTCAAACTGCAGCGTGGCGCCGCACACCTTCGGGATGACCTCCAGTTCGTTGGCTCCGGTTTCGGCACTGAACGCGGCATCCGTACGCGGCCGGAGCACCATCCTCTCCTCGTGCAAGCTGATCGACTGCTCGATTGTGCTCCAAAACGCGATGCTCGAATCCTGATAAGCGTCCCGATTTGTACTCCACAGTCGATTCGTCCACTGGAAGCTGGCGTCCTCAAGGGCACGCAGCAAGGCCTCCTGCAATGCCGTAGCACGAGAGGCGATGCATTCGGAGGTTTCCGCGAGAATCCGGTAACCATGCTGGATCACGCGGCGCTCCTGGGCCGAGTAGTGCCGGTACGCAAGGAGTCCAAACAGCCCTGCCAGGATACAGAATACTGCTGTTTGGGCCACCAACAGAGCCAGGATTGACCGTCTCGGTCTGCCGTCCGGCCTGGATGAGGGTTTCTTGGAGGGCATACGCGCCTTGGGGGTGCATCAAGCGCCCGTCTGGAGGCATCGGAATGACAGGACAATGAGGGACAAACCCCCGTTCAAGTCCTTCCCCGACCGAAGCACCACAAGACGCGTTGGCTTCATGACGATGTCCTTGGCTTCATCTTATGCTAAAGGAAAATGGTTGGCGGGTTGCGGAAAAAGTGCGTGCCCGTGCAGCGCGTCACAGCCGCAACCGAACCTGCCGATTCCTCGCAAACGTCCGCCCCGACGAACACGCCGGTCGCCGCGCTGCGATGGCGCTGACGCGCAGAGAAAGGTATGAAGAGGACAACAAATCAGCCTCAGAATTCGCTCGCAGCCTGCGAGCAATCTCAGCGATTGCAGTACACAGTGGTGCTTCCTGCCGCACTTATAGAGGAATCCGTGGGATGTGCGACACCATCACCCTCACCCGCCCTCCGGGCGCCCTCTCCCATCGGCTGCATCGGATGGGAGCGGGACGGGGTGAGGGGTTCTTGCCGCGTATGGTGCGGACCGCTCAGTATCTCAAGCCAGCCGCGATTCCACATCACGGCCCGCGAAGGCTCACCCGCCAGCGACTGCCGCGGCCAATTGGCGGATTTCCTCGTCGATGTCTTCGCGGCGCGGCACGGTGCGGGCAATCTCCCCGCGCAGCGTCATCGCGAAGCGCTGTCGGAACCGGTGGGCCGCCGACTTGGCGGCGCTTTCCGTGAGGCCAAGCTGCCGGGCCAGAGCGACGCAGGAAAGGTCCTGGTCGCCGCCCGACACATACCGCTCCAGGATTGCGAACTGTTCTTCCTTGCCCGAGCGAACATAGTCTTCCCGCATCCGTCCCAGCACCAATGCGATGATCATGCAGGTCCAAGCCCGATCGTATGCGACCTCAGGCGAGGCGTCGTGGCTCAGTTCGATCGCGTACCGCTCCTCGGCGTCCAGGTTGTCCATCGGGAGGCACGGTCTTCCTCCGCCACGCTTTGCCGTGTGGGACCTGTCCCACTCGTTTGCCAGGAAGTTCCTCAAAGAAGCCCGGATAAAGCTGCGAAACTGGCCTCGAGCCGGGTCCGCCGCGGCCAGGCTGTGATGCGCGAACAGTCGCGCAAAAAACTCCTGGGTCAGGTCCTTGGCCTCCTCGACCCCGTACCCCACGTGTCGCACGTGGGCATACACGGGATACCAATACTGGCGGCACAGTGTTTCGAGTGCGGTTCCCCCATCCGACGAATCCTCGCGGCTTGCGGAAAGAACAAGGCTCCATTCGGTGGCGGGGAACGTCCCTGCACCTCGCCCCGAGTCGACCTGGTCCTTGTCGGTCGGTGAGGACATTTGCTGGGCTGACGCTCGTGAACCTAACAGGCGGGGTGACCGACGACCAGACAAAAGCAAGCCCTGTTTCGCCTCGAATCGGTCCGGATTCCCCTAGCGCGCATGTCTCACCAACTTCTGAAGGACGCGGAGCCGATGTCATAGAAAGGCGCACTCATGCGCGCTGGCCAAGCAAAACCGCGCCTGCCCATCAACCCCC
>JAXGQW010000078.1:0-25876 GCA_040766265.1 Verrucomicrobiota bacterium | reverse complement strand
AACACACGCTGGTCTGCATCGCCAAGCTCGATGAACTGGCGGGATGCAAGGACGGCCCGCGGGCCGCCTACGGCGACATCTTCAACAGAGCGATCGAACGGCCCTATCTGCTTTATCTCGCCCTGTTGCTCCACGATGCCGGCAAGGCGCGCTTGACCAAAGACCACGCCGAGGTCGGCGGACGGATCGCGGCGGGTGTGGCCAGGCGGTTGGGCCTCGATGCCGCATCATCGGCCACCCTCCGCTTCCTGGTGCGGCATCATCTCGATATGGTGAGCGTGTCGCAGCGCCGCGACCTGGACGAGCCCGCGGAGATCCGGCGATTCGCGGCGCTGCTCGCGAGCGTCGACCGGTTGAATCTGCTCACTCTCCTGACGATCGCCGACTCCCTCGGGACAAGCGACGATCTCTGGAACGGGTTCAAAGACTCGCTGCTGCTCACCCTCTACGAGCGCACCCGCGCACTCCTCGCGGGCGAACGCGCGTTCGCCCGGGCGGAAAGCCGGCAGCGCGAGCGTTTGGCCGAGGAAGTGCGGACCCTCTTGCCGGAGGCGTTCCCGGCGGACGAGATCGCGGCTCACTTTACGCGGATGCCTCCGCGCTATTTTCTGTTGCGCGAGGCCAAGGCCATCGCAGCCGATCTCGAGCTCGCGCACCGGTTCATCGAACGGGCCCTGGCCAAGGACGAGGATCCGCTCGAACCTGTCGCCCAATGGCAGCACGACCGCGACCGCGGTTACTCGGTGGTGCGGATTGCCACCTGGGACCGGGGCGGCTTGTTCAGCCGATTCTGCGGCGCGCTGACAGCCGCCGGCCTCAGCGTTCTGAGCGCCGAGGTGTTCACACGCGACGACTCGATCGTCATCGACACGTTCATTGTCGTCGAGGCCCGCCGCGGGGCACCCGCAGGCGACGAGGAGCAGCAGCGCGTTGCCCGGCATCTGAGGGAGGCCGGGCATGCCGGCCGGGATTTGCATGAGGCGATCGAGGCGCGCCGCAAGAGTCTGCCGGCCCGCACCGACGCCGGTTGGGATCCCATCCCCACCGTTATTCGCTTCGACAACGAATCGGGCGGTCGCCGGACCGTGCTCGAGATCGAGGCCGAAGACCGGATCGGTCTTCTCTACACGATCGCCCAGGTCCTGTCGCAACTCGATGTCGACATCTCGGTGGCGAAGATCTGCACCGAGCGGGGCGCGGCCATGGACACCTTCTATATCGCGGAGCGCGACGGCTCCCGGATCGAGGCGCCGGCGCGGTGCAAGGAGATCGAACAGAGATTGCGCGACGCCATCAGGGACCTGGATTACGCGAGGCGGGTCTGACCATGAGTGCAAACGACACACGCGGAGCGTGACGTCCGCATGTTTCATGGTATTGTGAGCGGTGCTTCAGCCCGCACTCCAATCGCTTCGCGACCTCGACGCTGAGCTGAACAGGGCCGACTGCCACAAAGAACACCGACTTAAGGTCATGAACACGTCTCGGCATCAGTTTTCCTACATCCGGAATGGCGAGCGGTGGAGCCAGGAGCACGTGATCACCCTTGGCCTCATCGTGACGCCGCGCGCAGTCGAGGCGCGGCATGCGCTGCATCGCGTGTTGAAGTCATGGTTGGAGCTGGATGTGCAGGTCAACGAGGTGTGGAGCGAGCCGTGAGCGCCGGGTCAGGGGACCCGGCCTACAGCGGGACGGACATCGGTGTTGTAGGCCGCGTGTCCCCACGCGGCGCGAAGACAGACATCGGTGCAAGCGCCGGGTCAGGGGACCCGGCCTACAGCGGGAGTCTCGATCCGTTGTAGGCCCGGTGCCCTCACCGGGCGACAGAACTCCGACGCCAACCAGATGGACCGTCCGAGCCGCGGAGGCGATAGAATTGGTGTCGGGGCGCCGTTGTGACCGGTTCGGGGATGACGGCGGATCCCGCGTCATCGAGTTCGAGCGATTGGCGTGTGGACCAGGCGCTCAGGTCATCGGAGGATTCGAGCTGGAATCTGCCGCGGGGCGGGCCGGTCACCGTGAGTTCGACGCTGGTGGCTCCAGACCGCCGAATCCGGGTGAAGCGCGGTTGTGCGGCAGGGTCGGGGGCGAACCGGGCTGCGAGCGCAAAATCGCCGTTCAGGAGCAGCGTCACCTCGTTGGTGCTCACACCGGGCAGGCCGTCCCAGCGGTCGAATCGAAAACCCGGGCGCGGCTCGGCGCGCACGGTGACCGGATGTCTCTGGAAGTAGAGGCCGGACCAGGGCTGGTCCGCCGGCTCCCGGATTTCGAGCGTGTTGAGCCGGAGTGCACCGGCCTGGGGCGGGCGGACGCCGGCAGTGAACGTGCAGGATGGGTCGAGTCGGAAGTACTGGCGCAGGTGTTCGCGCATGTTCGCGGGGCGGTTGACGGCGTACATGCGGAGGTAGCGGACGTTGTTTTGCCAATCGGCCAGCGAGGCGGGCGAGCGCCACCGCCGCGTGTGTTCGGCCATCTCGGGGGCCAGCACGGACGCCATCTGGTCGATGCGCCCCTGGGTGTGGGAGGGAAGGAAGAGCGTGTTCAGGAGGTCCTGGAAGCGGTTGACAAAGTCGCGTCGGAACTGCGCGTTTCGCACCAGGTGGCGGAGGAGGAATGTGGTGACTTCGTTGTTGTGGCCGTGGAGGGATGCGTCGGGGGTGAGATCGGCGGCCAGCATGTTGAAGAGCCAGGCGGGCTGCTCGGCCCAGAATCCGCCCCAGCCGACGTCGTTGTCGAACTGGAGCCAGCGCCAGCGTCCGTCCGGCGTGCGTGGGCGCCACAGGCGGTGGTTCCCGATGTCCCATCGGTAAAAGAAGATCTCGCAGGCCTTATAGTCGATGTAGTTGGGCACTTCCATCAGGGTGGCGACGCGGGCGTAGTGCGCGGGATCGGCCAGGTCGTGAGTTGCGATGAAATCGATCATGGCCTGGTAATGCAACGTGTCCCCGGCCTTGGGCGAGGCGTACCCCTCGAGGTAGTCGATGGCGTCCTCGGCGCGGTCGGCGTAGTGCGCGACGAACTGGGCGTCTTCCTTTTCCTTCAGGTAATGCAGACCCCAGTACTCGCCGTTGATGAACAGGACGCAGGGGCGGGCGGCCTGGGATTCGGCGCCTGTCTCGGCCGCGAGGCTTTGCATCAGCTCGTCGCGCATGAATGCGGTGGGCTGGTCATGCCCGGTGGGCCGAAGAAGGAAGTGCTCGAATTCCTCGCGGGCGCGATCGGGGAAGAGCCGATAGCGGAACGGCTGCCGTCCGCGTCCGCCGGTGCCATCGAGGTCAAGTCCCTTGATTGGGAATCCCTGCGAGGTGTTGCCGTGGATCTTGACGTCGATTTCCTGGGCGAAGGCCGGCTGATTGTCGGTCTCGCAGAGCTCGACGTGGGCCGGGCGTTCCCACTCGGGGCCGCGTTGGGAGTAGTTGCCGTTGGGGGCATCGCCGGGCACGTAAATGCCGATGGCGTGGTCGAACAGGTTCGCGCGGTCGGTGGCCAGGGACACCACCGGCAACGAGTATCGGGATCGTCCGCGCGGATCGACCCAGAAGGTGCGGGTGACGGTCGGGCTGGGCAGCGTGCCGGGTTTGAACGCGCGGGCCCGGACGACCCAGCCCTTGAAGACCTCACCGGCGGGCGGCGGCCCTCCGGGCACAGTCGGGATCATCGAGATGCCGTTGGGGGTGCCGATGCGGCTTGCGATCCGCAGGGGCTCGGTGTGGCGGGGCGATGTTTCGTCCGGATCGGATCCATCGAGCGTGTAATGGATGCGCGCGTCCGCATTGGTGATGCTCAGCCGGAGATCGAACCCGTTGGCATGAAAACCGCCCGGATGCGAGAACACCGGCGCGTCCAGCAGTTCCGTGGCGCCCGGCGTGGTGTTGGGTGCGCCGGGGGTCGGTTCTCGGAAGAAGACAAAGCCGCCCGAGCCGTCCGGCTGACGTCCGTAAGAAATGTCGCGGGGGATGGGGCCAAAGCGAAGAGAATCGGCGACCGTCGCGTCGGGCCGGGTGAGTTGGAGGTCCTCGCCCTCGCTGCTGAGTTGGAAGTTGGTGTGACGCGGTTGGGCGACAGCGATGCCGTACTTGTCGGCAAGGAATCGGGCGAGGCCGCGCCGTTCGTTTTCGGCGAGCGGGCGGTCATAGAGCAGGACCTCGGCCAGGTCGCCGTCGAACGCGCCGTACGCCCCCAGCCCGATCTCGACCGGCGCCGTCACGAGGACTCGGGGCGAGGCCATGCCAGCGCGCGCGGCAAGGCCCTGGACATCGAGGCTGAGCTGTTTGGCGTCGTAGTGGACACCCACCAGAACGTTGCCCGGTCCGAGCGGCCCGGAAAAGACAGCCAGGGCGGGCATGTAGCCGGAGCCGTGCTCGTACACCGCGACGCCGTTTGTCCCCACGGAGAGCCCGGTGCCTGCATTCGAGTCGCCGCCGTGTTGCGCGCCGAACAGGTAGCGCTGGCCCGCCACGCCCCCCACGCCGGTCTTGCCCTCGGGATCGGTCTCGTGGGGGCGCGCGGTGCTGAAGACGGCAAGGAGCGAGAAGCTATTGGTGGCGAGGGGGCGGGGGAGCCGCAACTGGTCATCCACGCCGTCAAAGCGCAGCGCGGGCGTGCCGGTTGGCCCGGTGGCCAGCCATGTCGGTTGGCTCGCATCGGTGGTCTGGACGGCGTGGTTTCCTGACCCGCTCTGGTCGCGCCACTGCCGCACGTAGACGGTGGTGCCGTCGCGGCGGACCTGAGTCAAGGAATTGGCGCTCACGGCGTCGGCGCGCAGCCAGAGGCGCAAGCCGGGGATGGTCTCGGGCCCCAGAGAGTCGACGCGGGCGGGCTGTCGATCCTTGCCCGACGCAAAGAGCAGCAGATGCTCCCCGGACTCGATCACGGCATCGCGAAGCACCCACTTGAAAGGGCGCTTTGCATCGTCCGAGACGCCCCAGCCATCGAGGCTGACCGCGTCGGGCGTGGGGTTGAACAGTTCGAACCAATCCGGAAAGTCGCCGTTCTCATCGGCGGGGGTCGCGCCGTTCGAACTCATGAGTTCGTTGATGCGAATCTCCTGGGCGCGCCCGACAGCCGGACCGAGATCGAGGAGGGCCGACAACCACGCAGCGGCTGCGATGGCGATCAGCGTCACAGAACGGCAAGTCGCGCAGAACACGGGACAATCCTTGAAACCCGAAGCCTCGGGCAGTCAAGCCAAGTTTTGGAAAGCCGGAATCCAGCGGTGCATCGGATTGTTGTCGGTGTTCTGTCGCCCGGTGAGGGCGCCGGGCCTGCAACGGATCAAGACTCATGGTGTAGGCCGCGTGCCCCCACGCGGCGCAAGGACAGACATCGGTGCAGGCGCCGGGTCGGGGGACCCGGCCTGCTAGCCGATGATGCCCATTCTGTAGGCCGCGTGCCCCCACGCGGCGCAAACTCGATTCCACCGACAACGTGCAGATGCACTGGGAATCCAGGTCCGCGTCGGGCCGCATGCCGGACTTTGCGCACCGGCGCGCACGATTTGCGCATTTGAAGGGCCGGTTTCGGACCACTTCGGCCGGTTTTGGCGGGATTCGGGCACTTTTTTGGTCTGGCACCCTTTCTGCGTGTCCCAGCCTGCGCGGACTGCCAGAGGGCTGAAATTGAAACAAACCGGAGCGTTTCAGTGTCCTTGATGAGCAGCGCACAGAGAACGAAGAACCGTTGGAACCGATATGCCAGTGCTTGCCAAATCTCGCGGGATCGTCATGCGGACATTGATCGATCGAACTTTCGGAAGGCATTTCCACGCCATCTACGGCGATTGCGAGTTGGTCATCGCCCTCAACCCGATGCGTGTGCTTCAAGGCGACGTGCCGGCGTGGGTGCGGGCCTGGGCGCTGGATTGGGTGAAGACGCATCAGGGCGACTTTCGCCCCGTTTCGAGCGACCGGACCGGTGGGCACGTTTCATGGAGCCTCGACCGCCGCGAGGCTGCAAGTTGTCTGAGGTGGACCAACGCGATGTAGCATCGGGGAACTGCCGGCGCGCGAGCTCAGGAAGAGGGTGGACGCTGTTGGAATTCCCTACCCTTGAGGCTCGTGCTTTGCCACACTTGCGCCGCACTTGAATCCATGATGGACGACGCAAAGCCATGAGCACAGTTCCGGTGAATCCAGACGCGGGTCCGACTCCTTCGGACTTTATTCGCGACATTGTTGCAGCCGACGCGCAGGCGGGGAAGTACAGTCAGATTGTGACGCGGTTTCCACCCGAGCCCAACGGGTATCTGCATATCGGACACGCGAAGTCGATCTGCCTGAACTTCGGCATCGCGCGCGAGTTTGGCGGGGTGTGCAACCTGCGGATGGACGACACCAACCCGGCCAAGGAAGAGGTCGAGTACGTCGAGTCGATTCTCGAGGACGTGAAGTGGCTGATTGCGGGGTGGGCGGACGATCGGATCGGTTTGAAGCGCAAGGGCCAGACGCCCGACCGGCTGGTCCGCGACGGCCATCCGGATTTCTATCTTGGCGCGGTCTCGCGGGATCTTCCGTCCGCGACGCAGGTCGAGCCGTTCTATGCCTCCGATTACTTCGCCCAGCTTTACGAGTACGCGCTCGAACTGATCCGCCGCGGCCGGGCCTATGTGTGCGACCTGTCTCCGGGAGACACCGACGCCTACCGTGGGGCGCCCGATCGCGCGGGGCAGGACAGCCCGTTCCGCAACCGGACAGTGGCGGAGAATCTGGACTTGTTCGAGCGCATGAAGGCGGGCGAGTTCCCGGACGGCACGCGGACGCTGCGGGCGCGGATCGACATGGCGTCGCCGAACGTCTGGATGCGCGATCCGGTGCTCTATCGCATCCGGCACGCGGAGCATCACCACACGGGCGATGCCTGGTGCATCTACCCGATGTACGACTTCGCCCATTGCCTGAGCGATTACATCGAGGGGATCACACACTCGATTTGCACCCTCGAGTTCGAGGTCCACCGCCCCCTCTACGACTGGATCCTGGAAGCGCTCGATCTGCCGCGTCCGCTGCCCCACCAATTCGAGTTCGCGCGCCTGAGCCTCACTTACACGGTGATGAGCAAACGCAAGCTGCTGCAACTGGTCAGCGAGGGGCGGGTGAAGGGATGGGACGATCCGCGGATGCCGACCATTTCGGGTCTGAGGCGGCGTGGCGTCACGGCGACCGCGTTGCGGCGCTTCGCGTACAACATCGGGGTGACCAAGTACAACGGGGTGACCGATGTCGCGGTGCTCGAGCATGCGATCCGGGAGGAGTTCAACCGCGAGGCCCAACGCCGGCTCGGCGTGTTGCGTCCGCTCAAGGTCGTGCTGACAAACTACCCCGACGGAAAGGCCGAGACGGTCGATGCCGTCAACAATCCGGAGGATCCGGCCGCCGGACGCCGCCCGGTCCCCGTCGGCCGCGAGCTCTACATCGAGCGCGACGATTTCATGGAGGCGCCGCCCCCGAAGTTCTTTCGACTGCGGCCCGGCGGCGAGGTCCGGCTGAAGTACGCCTACATCGTCCGGTGCGACGAGGTGATCAAGGACGGATCGGGCAACATTGTCGAACTGCGCTGCACGGCCGATCTCGAGTCGAGGAGCGGGGGCGCGCATGCCGATCGCAAGGTCAAGGGGACCATTCATTGGGTCAGCGCGGCTGAGGCCGTCGAGGCCGAGGTGCGCCTGTACGATCGCCTTTTCACGGTCGCGCAGCCGGACAGCGGGGGCGACGGGGTCGATTTCAAGACGTTTCTCAATCCGCACTCGCTCGAGACGGTGCGCGCCAGGCTGGAACCGTCGCTTGCCGAGGCTGACCCGGCGGCGCGTTACCAGTTCGAGCGGCTCGGCTATTTCTGCCTCGATCCCGATTCCCGGCCCGGGCAACTCGTGTTCAACCGGACCATCCCCCTGAAGGACAGTTGGGCCAAGGAAGCCCGCAAATAGAGGCCGATATGATCCCATCACCTTGGACTCCCCGCTTCGCTCGGAGCCGCCTGTTGTCGCGCCAGGTCGTCCTGGCCGCCCTCGTCGCGGCCTCTGTTTGGGGCGCGTCGGCAGCCGAACCCTCCGCGCGCCCCGACATCCTGATTGCGGACTTCGAGCGTGCCGACTACGGCGACTGGAGGGCGACCGGGGAGGCCTTTGGGCCGGGGCCTGCGCGCGGCACTTTGCCCAATCAGATGGCCGTGGAGGGTTACCTCGGGGAGCGCCTGGTGAATTCGTTCTTCAACGGTGACGGCACCGTCGGGACGCTCACGTCGCCGCTCTTCCGGATCGAGCGGCGCTATCTCCAGTTCCTGATCGGCGGAGGCATGCATCCGGGCCAGGCGTGCATGAACCTGCTCCTGGACGGGCAGGTCGTGCGCACCGCCACGGGTCCGAACGATCGGCCGGGCGGCATCGAGCGGCTCGACTGGCAGCAGTGGGATGTGGGCGAGTTCGGGGGGCGCCAGGCCGCGCTGCAGATCGTGGACAGTGCCACCGGCGGTTGGGGCCATATCAACGTCGATCACATCCGTCTGAGCGACCGCGCGCTTCCCGGTCTCCTGACCAACGTCGTGCGCGAGTTCGCGGTCGAACGGCGGTACCTGAATCTGCCGGTCAAACAGCGGGCTCCGAAGCGGCGGATCCGACTCGAAGTCGGGAGCCGGGTGGTCCGCGAATTCGAGATCGAACTGGCCGATGCAGCGCCCGATTTCTGGGTGTTTCTGGATTTGACGCCGTTCGAGGGGCGGCGCGCGGCGCTTGGGGTGGACCGGCTGCCGGAGGATTCGAAGGCGCTCGAGCTGGTCGATCAGACCGACGCCTTTCGGGGCGCCGATGGGCTCTATCGCGAGCCGCTCCGGCCCCAGTTCCACTTCTCCTCACGGCGCGGTTGGAACAACGATCCGAACGGCTTGGTGTATTACCGGGGCGAGTACCATCTGTTCTACCAGCACAATCCGTACGGTTGGGACTGGGGCAACATGCACTGGGGGCACGCCGTCAGCGCCGACCTGGTGCATTGGCGCGAACTGCCGATCGCCCTCTACCCCGTGGCCTATGGCGATTGGGTTTTTTCAGGCAGCGCTGTCGTGGACACCCGGAACACGGGCGGATTCAAGACTGGCAGCGAAGAGGTCCTGGTCGCCGCCTACACGAGCACGGGCCGCGGCGAGTGCATCGTCTACTCGAACGATCGCGGACGCTCCTGGACCGAGCACGACGGGAACCCGGTCGTCAAACACGAGGGACGCGATCCCCGGCTTTTCTGGCACGCCCCGACCGGGCGCTGGTGCATGGCGGTCTACGACGAATTCCAGGGCGGGCACTGGATTGCCTTTTACAGTTCGCCCGATCTGAAAGCGTGGACATTTCACAGCCGGATCGAGGGGTTCTTCGAGTGCCCGGACATCTTCGAGCTGCCGGTCGACGCGCAGCCGGGGGAGGGGACGGATGCCGGCGGCTCGGCCTCGAAGTGGGTTCTGACCGCGGCGAACAGCGCGTATCAGTTGGGGCGATTCGATGGCAGGGTGTTCACGGCCGAGACGCCGATGCTGCCCGGGCACCGCGGCGAGTCGTTTTATGCCGCGCAGACGTACAGCGACATGCCCGATGGACGGCGGGTGCAGATTGGCTGGGGCCAGATGGCCACGCCCGGGATGCCGTTCAACCAGATGATGACGTTTCCGTGCGAATTGAGCTTGCGGACGACGGGCGACGGGGTGCGGCTTTGCTGGCAACCGGTCCGGGAACTCGATCGGCTCCGCGCGCGCAAGCACACGTTCGATGCGCAGGCGCTCGAACCGGGAGTCAACCCGATGGCGAACCTGAACGTCGATCTGCATGAGACGCGGATCGATGTGAATCCAGGCAGCGCGTCCGCTCTCAGGCTGTCAGTCGGCGGCGTGGATGTGATCTACGACGCCGCCGCGCGGGAGTTGGTCTGCAAGAAGCACCGCGCCCCGTTGCGCCCGCGCGATGGGCGGGTGTCGCTGCGCGTCCTGGTGGACCGCACGTCGGTCGAGATCTTCGGGAACGAAGGCGAGGTGTACATGCCGGTTTACCGCCCGCCCGAGCTGAGCGGGACCAGGTCCGTCGGCCTGCTGGCTGAGGGCGGCGCGGCCCGTGTGCGATCGCTTGAAGTGAACGAACTCGAGTCGATCTGGTTTCAAGCTCAGGAGGGCACTGCGGGCTCGGCGGCCGCGGCGTCCGGTCCGACGATCAGGTAGAGGTTCAGGGGCCCCTTGCCCTTGACCTCGATCGCGCCCCGCGGCTCGCATCGGCACCAGTGCCGGATGCGGTTGAACACCGCGTCGGTGATTTGGATCCGGCCGGCGACGCCGTGGGATTCGAGTCGGCTGGCGGTGTTGACGGTGTCGCCCCAGATGTCGTAGCTGAACTTGCGGATGCCGATGACGCCGGCGACGACGCTTCCGGCATGCAGCCCCATGCGCAGTTGCAGGCCGCTCGACTGGGCGCTCATGGCGCCGGCGGCGGCCTGCATGGCGAGCGCCAGGCGCACCATGCGATCGAGATGATCCGGCTGGGACCGAGGCAGGCTGCCGGCCACCATGTAGGCGTCGCCGATGGTCTTGATCTTTTCGAGACCGTGTTGATCGACCAGCTCATCGAACCGCGAGAAGACGCGGTTGAGCAGGCCGATCAGCTCGCCGGGCGCAAGGCGCGCCGAGAGCGGCGTGAAGCCGGCGATGTCGGCGAACAGGACGGAGACGTCGTCGAATCGCTCGGCAATGATGCCGGGTTTCTTCTTGAGCCTCTCCGCGATGGGCTCCGGCAGGATATTGAGCAGGAGCCGCGCGTTCTCCTTGTTGAGGCGGTCGATGGTGAGGTGCGTGCGCACGCGCGCCAGGAGTTCGCAGGCGTTGAAAGGCTTGGCCACATAATCGACCGCCCCGAGTTCGAAGCCGCGCACGATGTCCGCGGTGTCGGTCCTGGCGGTGAGGAAGATGATGGGCAATCCGCTCCAGGCGGACGACGCCTTGATCTGCCGGCAGGTCTCATAGCCGTCCATCTCGGGCATCATGACGTCCATGAGCACGAGATCCGGGCGCATCGTCTCGATGACGTGCAGCGCCTGGCGCCCGTTTGTGGCGACGCAAATCTGGTATCCCTGCTCTCTGAGGATGGCGGCCAGACTCTGGATATTGGCCGGGGCGTCCTCGACAATGAGGATGCGGCCTTCGGCCGCGGCAGACGCAGTGTTCATGGGGAAAGAAGGCCCTTTGGCTCCGTCGCCTGCCGAAGGCGGGCGAGGGCCTCGGCGAACGCGAACGCTCCCACGTCACGCTCGAACCCGGCGAATGCCTCGCCCATGAACAGCGCCCGGAAAACGTCGCGCTCCGCTTCCAGACACTCGGTGGCGGCGGGATCGAATCGAGAGAGCAGCCCGATCATCTCCTCGACCGCCCGCCTGGTTCGCGCCGGGTCGGGCGGAGGTGCTCCGGGGCTGGCCGAGGGCGTTCGTCGATCCGGCGGCAGTGCGGCGCGCAGTCGTGTGACGAAGTCCTCGAGGGTTGCCCGCAGCTCCTGCAAGGCCGGCGGCAGATCGGCGCACGGTGTTCTTGCGGCGAGGGCGCGTTCGAGCGCAGCCGCCGCCCGTTGGACGCGATCGGCGCCGAGGCTGCCGGCCACCCCCTTGACCGTGTGGGCCAGGCGCTCGGCCGCGGCCACCTCGTCGCGCATCAGCGCCGCGGCGATCTGGTCCGGCGCCGCGGCGTGCTGATCGAGGAACTGGCGCAAGAGATTCAGGTACAGTCTGCGATTGCCGGCCAATCGGCGCAGGCCCTCCTCGGTGTCCAGACCCTCGACGGACGGAAGAGTGTCCACGGGTGCCGGGGCGTCGTTCACGTCGGAGTCCGTCGGGGCGGTGGAGTGGCGGGCCGCGGGGTGTTCCGGGGCGGCGGAATAGCGTCGCAGGGTTTCGAACAGCAATGCGGGGTCGATCGGTTTGGCGACGTGATCGTTCATGCCGGCTTCGAGGCATCGCTGGCGCTCCTCGACCGTGGCGTGGGCGGTCATGGCAATGATGGGCAGGCGCGCCAGCCGGGCGTCGGCGCGAATCCTGGCAGTTGCCTGGTAGCCGTCCATTTCGGGCATCTGGAGATCCATCAGGACAAGGTCGTAAGGGGGCGGGAATGCGCCTTCGAGGAGCATGTCGACGGCCTCGCGTCCGTGTCTGGCCACCGCGACCTGGGCGCCGGCGCTTTCGATCAGTTCGACTGCGATCTGGCGGTTGATGTCATTGTCTTCCACCAGCAGGACGCGCAGGCCCCGCAGGCGGTCCGGCGCGTCACCCGTCTGGGCGGCGAGAGCCTGGGCCTCGTCCGTCGTGGCGAACACGCTCACCAGACTGTCCACGATCATGGACTTGGTGACCGGTTTGACGAGAAAGCCGTCCACCGCGAGTTTCTCGGCCTCCTCGCGCACCTCTTCGCGCCCGAAGGCGGTGACGATGATGACGGACGGCTGTGTCTTGAGCGACCGGTCCTGTTTGATGGCGCGCGTGGCCTCGAGGCCGTCCATGCCTGGCATCCGCCAGTCCATGAAGACGACGTCGTAGGGCGCGTCCGCATCCTTCTGGCGGATGGCCGCGAGGGCTTCGCGGGCGGAGCCGACCGCATCCACGTCTTTGGCGATGTGTTCGAGGGATTCGACGAGAATGGCGCGCGCGGCGGCGTTGTCATCGACGACCAGGGCCCGCAATTGCCGGAGTTTCTCCGGCACGATTCGCCGGTCCGTGGCGGTGTGGCTGACGTCCAGCCAGACGGTGAAGGCGAAGGTGCTGCCGACACCCGGCTCGCTCTCGACCCCGATCTGCCCGCCCATGAGCTCGACCAGCCGGCGGCAGATGGTCAGCCCCAGGCCCGTGCCGCCATGTTTGCGCGTGGTCGACATGTCCGCCTGCGAAAAGGGCTGGAACAGTCTGGCCGCCTGTTCGGGCGCGACGCCAATCCCGGTGTCGCGCACGGAGCACTTGAGTTGAACCCTGGCGCCCGCGGTCTGGCTGCGCTCGAGGCGGAGCCGGACTTCGCCGCGGTCGGTGAACTTGATGGCGTTGTTGACGAGGTTGGTGAGGATCTGGCCCAGGCGGAGCGGATCCCCCCGCAAGCGCTCGGGGACGTCGGAGGGGACTTCGGTGAGGAACTCGAGTCCTTTGTCGTGGGCCTTTTGCGCCGTGAGTGTAATGACCGAATCGATCACGGCATCGAGCTGGAAATCCGTCGACTCGAGTTCGAGTTTGCCCGCCTCGATCTTCGAGAAATCGAGGATGTCGTTGATGATGCTCAGCAGCGAGGTGCCGGCGTTGTGGATCTTCCCGACGTAATCGCGCTGTTTGGGGGTGAGCGGTGTCTTGAGGGCGAGATGAGACAGGCCGATGATCGCGTTCATCGGGGTGCGGATTTCGTGGCTCATGTTGGCCAGGAACATGGACTTCATCAGGGTGGCCTCCTCGGCCCTGTGCTTGGCAGCCTTGAGTTCCGCCTCGGTCTGTTTCTGTTCGGTGACGTCGGTGTACATCGCAAACGCGCCGCACTTGACCCCCTGCTCGTCCAGGAGAGGGGCCGCGCTGACCCGGCACGGGACGAGAGTCCCGTCCGGTCGTTGCAGCGAAATGTCGTAGGCGCCCTTTTCCCCTCTGGCCCGGCGCGCGACATTGTCCCTGAAGATGCCCTGGTTCTCGTCGTCAGCGAAATCGAAGATCGAGCGGCCGACAATCTGGTCGCGGGAGCGGGCGAGGATCTGGCACATCGCGTCGTTGACCTCGATGGTGACCGCCTGGTTGTCGATGAGCCAGAAACCCTCGCTGGTGGTTTCCAGGATTCGCCGGATGCGACGTTCGCTGGCGGCCAGGGCCTGCTCGTTGCGTTTGCGTTCCGAGATGTCGTGGATGCGCGTGAGCAGGGCGGGCTTGCCGCGCAAGGAGATCCGGATCAGGGAGACGTCACAGGGAAACTCGCCTCCATCCTGCCTGCGGTGGACCCAATCGAAACGCAGGGGCGTGCTCATCTGCATCGCCGCGTCGATCCGTTCGAGGGCGAGAGTGCCCGAGGGGCGTCCGTCGGGCTGACGTTCCGGCGAGAGCTCGACCGGGCCGCACCGGACGAGTTCGGCCACGTTGGCGAATCCGAACATCTTTGCTGCGGCCGGGTTGGCGTGGATGAAGCCGCGCTCGGGCACGAGGATTAGCAGGCCGTCGTCCGAGTTGTTGAAGTAGGCGCTGACCCGTTCCTCGGTCTCCTTGCGGTCCGTGATGTCGGTGAAGCTCACCACGGCTCCGACGAGCGCGCCGTCCTTGACGATGCTTGTGACGCCATACTCGACGGGCAGGCCGACGCCCTCCTTGGTCCAGAAGAACTCGTTGTCCACGCGGCTCGCTTCACCCCGCGTGTAGGCGGCGTGCACTTTGCACTCGTCCTGGGGGTAGGCGCTGCCGTCCGGCCGGCGGTGGTGGATCAGGGCGTGCGACGGGCGTCCGATGATCTCCTCCGCCGTGTAGCCGAGGATCCGGCAGGCGGCGGGGTTGACGAATTCGATGCGGCCCGCCGTGTCCACGCCGAAGATGCCTTCGGCCGTGGACTCGAGGATGAGTCGCGTGCGTTCTTCGGCGTGCCTGCGTTGCTGGCTTTCGACGGCGAAGCGGAGCGCGTTGGCGAGCGTTTCGCATGCTTTCTCCATCCACCGGCTGTGGGTCTCCGTCAGGGGCCTGAAGAGGCCGAGTTCGAGAACGCCGATTGGGGTTTCGTTCACCAGGAGCGGATAGGCGACCACCTGGACGGGCGCCACGGCTCCGAAACCAAAGTGCACGCGCAGTTGGGCGGCTTCGGGTTCGCTTACGACCGGGCGGCCCGAGCAGGCGGCCTGTCCAACGACGCCGGTGCCAATGGGAAAGGACCTGGGGAGATCGGCCCCGGGCGGATAGGCATGGGCGGCCACGCGGTGCAGGACGCGGTCGGCGCCACTGACGAACACGGCGCCAACCGGCGCTCCGAGGAACTCGACCATGGCGGCCAGACCGTGTTGAGCCACTTGGTCCACGCCAAGGTCTCCGCGCAAGGCGCTGTTCAGGGCCGACAGGCTGGATTCGCGGATGGCTGTTTCCTGCGATTGCCGTGTGAGCTTCTCGAGTTCGGCCGTGTGCGCGGTCAACTCGCGGGTCCTCTCTTCAACAGTGTGTTCGAGATTCTGGTTCCACTCGGCCAGACGCTGTTCGCGGACGCCGATTTCGCGGGCCATGCCCTGGAAACCGCGCGCCAGTTCGCCCAGCTCGTCGCGGCGCGGAACAAGGTCGGTCAGCATTCCCTCGTCGAAGCTGTCCTGTTCGAGGGCCGCGGCTGCCCGGGTGAGGCGCAGGAGGGGATGGGCCAGTCGACGGGCCAGGGTGGTGACGATGAGGACCATGAACACCAGGCCGGCTGCGCCGATGAGGGCCGAGCGCAGGGTGAGTTGATACACCGGATCGAGCATGGCGGCTTCGGAGACGTTCAGGACCACCTTCCATCCGGTCAGAGGCAGCTCGGCCCAGAAGAGCCGGCGCCGCTCCCCGTCGAGTGCGATCGACGCGGCCCCCTCAGGTCTCGATGCGACGAGCGCTCCGCCCGGCTGGGTCTCGAGGTCGGCCCCGGGAAAGCCCTGGCGAAGCATCAGGTGCTCGTCCGGATGCACCAGGATCTTCCCGGCACGGCTGACGAGAAAGGCGCACGCATCGGATGCTCCCGGTTTGTCGGTGTCCGTCGACGTGCGCAGGCGAATGGCGCGGACGATTTCCCGGATGCGATCGAGGGACAAGTCGGCTCCCGCGACACCCAGGAAGTTGGTGGCGGCATCGAAGACGGGCACGGTGATGCTGACCATGCTGATGTTCCCGGCGCCCTCGTCGAAATAGGGCTCGGTAACATGCAATGTCCCCGAGACCTTGGGTCCGTGATACCACTCCTGTTTGGGATCGTGGTAGTCGTACGTCACGGGTGTCAGGTCGGGCCAGCCCTTGCGATGCATCGCCACACATCCGTCGGGCTCGGTCCAGTCCTTGTCCTCGAAGGCCATGTAGACGCCGTAAACCTCTTCGGCGGGGGTCTGCAGAAGCAGTTCGCGCAGATAGGGCGTCAGCCCGGGATCGGGGGTGCGTCCCGCCAACCGCTGGCGAACCGCGAGGCTGCGGGGCAACATGGCGATCCGCGCGACGAAATCGTCCAAGCGGTAGGCGGCGGCACGGATTTCGGAGACCGCCTCGGCATTGGTCTGGGCTTCGAGTTCGGCGCGGCTGCTGCGCGAGTTGATCCACACCGTCAGCCCCAGCACAAGCCCCGTCACAAGGGCGACTCCGAACTGAAGCCGGCGAACGATGCTGTGAGAGGTGACGTGTTGTTTCATGCCGGCCTGGCGCGCCTGGGCAGTCCCCAATCATGACCTTGCGGCAAGGAAGGCCGCGGACGGCAATGCCATCCGGAGACGTCTGCCATGTGTGCGCGCTCGGAGCTTGCCCGCGCGCTGTGGGCATTTCAATGCGATTCAGGGGCGGTTCTGCCGAGGAAACCGCCCCTGGTAAAACGCCCATCGGGGGCGAGACAGGCTGGCAGGGACTCGAGAGGAGGCTGTCGGCAAAGACCGACAGGCTGCCGGGCAGGGAATCTCAAGCTGGAACAGGGAGACCGATCTGCGGG
Source organism: Verrucomicrobiota bacterium (assembly GCA_040766265.1). Taxonomy (GTDB): domain Bacteria; phylum Verrucomicrobiota; class Verrucomicrobiia; order Limisphaerales; family J093; genus MWFF01. Next base: position 9,235 of record JAXGQW010000078.1, on the reverse strand, counting down.
CTACGGCGTATTCGAGGCCTCCGCCGCCGTGCCAGGGGGCGTCTCGGGTGCCGGCGGTGTCTGAGGAGCCGGCGGCGTCCCGGGAGTGGGCGGCGTCTCAGGCACAGGCGTCCCGGGAGTGGGCGGCGTCTCGGGAGCCGGCAGCGTTTGAGGAGTCGGCGGCGTCTCAGGCACAGGCGGGGCGGGTGGCGTCTCCGGTTTGGGTGTTTGAGCTGGCGGCGGCGGTGCAGGGGGGACAGGCGGCGTGGGCAGATTCGGCTTGATGACGTCCGTCGAGGATGGGGCAGGGGAGGGTGGGACGGGTGTGAGGTCTGGGACCAGGGGGGCGGGAGTGGGCTCGGCTGGCTGAGCGGTCTCCCCGGTTTCTTCGGCCTTCTTGTCCGCCATCAGGGTGTGTCGTTCCTTGAGCAGGGAGTCGAGGGACCACTTCGAGACGAGGAAGGTCCAATTCTCGAGGGCCTTTTCCTTCTTGAGCTTCTCGTTGAGCTTGTTGGTCTTCTCTTTGAACTCCTTGTCGAGTCTATCCTTGTCCTCCTGTTTCTCATCCTGTCCGGGCGTGCGTGTCTGGGGGATCTCGGCGGCCACAGCCACGGTCATGTAGTAGGCGTCCTCCCCGCTCTTTTTGCCCGCCTTCACAGTGTAGGTGAAGTTGTCGAAGGTCTCGAGAACGGCGACGGTGGGGTGATCGAGGCCCGTCGCGTCGGGTTGTGGATCGAGCACGACGTCGTTGAAGCTGGGCCAGGAGAGGGCGTTGGCCAGGCTCGATGTTTTCGCACTGTCGAGTTGTTCGCCCGGCTGGGCGTCCGCGAGGGTCCACTGGCCGGTCTCGGTCTCGCGGGTCAGGGTCCACGAGTTGGTGGCGACCGGGTAGGTGACGGCGATCGACTTGACCTTCTCGACCTTGAAGAAGTCCTTGTTGAGCCACTGCTCGGGCTTGGGTTCGAGGTTGCTGAAGGTCTCGGACACGAGGCTGGCGCTCTCGGGTTTGTCTTCGAGCATGACGTAGCGTCCGTCGGGCCAGCCCTCATCGCCGCCGAAGGGGGAGGGGCTGGAGGATTGGCGCATGTGTTTCTTGCCCAGGAGGACCTTGCGCAGGGGCTTGCCTTCCTTGTCGATCAGCGTGACGAGCGTGGCGCTGTTGGTATCCTCGGACGCTGTCAATTCGAGTCGACCGAGTTGGGATGGGCCGATCCGGATGGGCTGGACGACCTTGAGTTCCCAGAGCTTGCGGAGGGTTTCGCTGACCTCGCTGAAGTTGGCCGGATAGCCGCCGCGCTGCGGGACGGTCCACAGGTCGTTTGTTTGGACGAGGCGCAGCTCGTTGGTGGCGTGTTTGACGCTGATGCCAGCCACGGTGTTGAGGTCGAACTCGCCGAGGACTTTCTGGCCCATCTGGCCCTGGCTGGTCTTGTAGGAGGCTCTGTCGCGGTTGCGCAGCCACAGTCCGAGGCCGCCCAGCACCACCACCGCGAGCAGGACGAGGGTGAGTTGTTTGCGATTCATTTGGCAGCGGTTTTCTTGCGTTTCACCACGGCGAAGCCGACCCATGCGACCGTCACGAGCATCGGCACGGCGGCAATGTTGAACCATTTCAACCGGGTCTCGAGCGCGTCAATGTCCTTGCGCAACTGCTTGCGGACTTCCTTCAAGTCGCGCTTGGTTTGGACTTCCTTCTCCCGGAACCGTTTGATCTCCGCCTGCACTTCGGGCGGCAGGATGAACCGTTGGTTCTGGTCCTTGTTGCGCTGGAGTTCGTTGATCTTTTGTTGCGCCTCTTCGAGGTCGCTCTGGAGACTCTTGATCTTCTCGGTGTAGCGCTCTTCGGCTTGCGCCTGAATCGTGCGCACCCGCGTAAAGGGCCGGGTCTGCACCGCCCGGCTGCGGACCTGGATCAGATTCTCATCGCCCATGAACTGTTCGATCACGTTCTGGAGCAAGCCCAGATTCCCGTTGAACGGGGAGACGAGCTTCTGGCCGAAGAAATTCTGAACCTGCACGCAGAACTGGTCGTAGACGAAATCGGTGTCGCCCACGAGCAGCACCGCGCCCTCCTTCTGCGATTCCTTGAGAGAACCGGCTTTGGCCGCTGTGTCGCCGCCCTCGGCTTTCTCCTTGTCATCGCCCGCGGCGTCCGCGGACGCGCCGCCGGGCGGGCCGTCGGGGAAGGCCGTCTTGAATTTGCCGGTCAGCATGAGGGCCAGCGGGGATTCCTTCCCGGACGGTTTAAAATCCTTGGACGTGTCGGCGCCGAACTGGGCCATCATTTTATCGACGCCATCCGAGTTGGGGGACGTTCTGACGAGGATCTTTTGGCTGAGGCCTTCCATCGGCGTGCCGCTGAAGATGCCGGCACCGGCGAACAGGAGGCTGTCGATCTGGCTTGTGACGATCTCGTTCTGATCGATCGCGTCGGCGGTGAGGGAGAGCCAGGTCAGTTCGGGCGCAGGCGCTCCGCCGGCGCCGCGCCGCACCATGGTGACGTAGTTCTTATCCGCGATGACCTTGTCGCCCTCGAACTTGATGCCCCAGGCGGCGAGGAGCTTGGGAAGGTCCGAACCGCCCGCGGCCGCGCGCTGCATCATGTTCTGGGGATTCATCGAGTTGCGCGAGTCGAACACCGACAGCGGATCGAGCAGGGCAATGAGCTTGCCGCCGCGCAACACGAACTGATCCAGGGCGTACTGGGCTTTGTCGGAGATGTTGGACGGGTGGACCACGAGGAGAACGTTGATGTCGTCATCGATCTTCTCCACGGTCATGTCGATCTGTTTGACGTTGAAGTCGCGTTTCAGTTCGTTGAGGACAATCCACGGCTCCTGTTGGCCTCCGCCCATCTGGGCCATCATCGGGTTCATCATCTGGCCGAAGATGGGGAGACCGCTCATGACGCCGAGGTTCTGCTTTTGAGGGTTGACGACCTGCGCGACAGCCCGAGTGAGGTCATATTCGAGGAGCCGTTCGCGCGAGGGATCGAGGAAGGGCAGGGCCACCTTTTGATCGAGACAGGTGACCGAGAGGCCGAGGTAGACCTTCTCGCCGAGCCCGATGATGCCCCCTTCGCCGACGCTCTGGCCCTCGACGCCGTCGAGTCGCGCCGAGTCTTCGGCGTCGGAATCGGGCTGGGGATCGAACTTCTTGATTTCGATCTTGCCGTTCGAGCGCTGGCGGTACTCGTCCAGCAGGTCTTCCACCCGCTTGGCGTAGGTTTTCAACGGAACAGGCATCCGGTTCTCGGACTGGGTGCAGTAGAAGTTGATCGTGACGGGCGTGTCGAGCTTGGCCAGGGTCTTTTTGGTGCCGTCCGAAAGCGTGTACACGCGGTCCGCGGTCAGATCGAGGCGGACCTTGGCGGCTCCGGCGATGATGCCGATGGCGACCAGGATGAGGAACATGGCGCCCACGCCCAAGCCGGAGTAGAGGAGCGGCTCCCATTTGTGTTTGTTGGTGTTCATGATGCGAGTACGGCGTTTGCCAATGGTAAAGACGGGCGCCGGGTCAGCCGGCCCGATGACTGCGGATGATGACGCCGGTCGTAAACAAGCTGAACGCGATCACGGACAGGAAGTACACCAGGTCGCGCGAGTCGATCACGCCCCGCTGGAAACTCTCGAAGTGGGGCATCACGCTGAAGGCGGCGACTCCCTCGACCAGCCAGTTGGGGGCCCATTGCACGAGCATGTCGGTCACGGGCGGCCAGCCGGCCAGGATGAGGAAGAGGCAGGCCACAACCGAGAGGATGAAGCTGATGACCTGGTTGCGCGTGAGCGCCGAGGTCATGCAACTGATGGCCAGGTAGGCGCCCGCCATGAGCACGCTGCCGAGATACCCGCAGAAGATGACGCCGTAGTCGGGGCTGCCCAGGTACCCGACGGTCAGCACCAGCGGGAAGGTCAGGGCCAACGCGATGGCCAGGAAGAGCCAGGAGGCGACGAATTTGCCCACAATGGCCTGCCAGGGCGTGATCGGCATGGTCAGGAGCAGCTCGATCGTCCCCAGGCGCCGTTCCTCGGACCAGGTGCGCATCCCCACCGCGGGCACCAGGAACATGTAGAGCCACGGATGCCAGATGAAGAAGGCGATCAGCGAGGCCTCGCCGCGCTGGAAGAACCGTCCAACCATGAACGTGAAAAACCCGCAAAGAAGCAGGAAGAACACGATGAAGACATACGCCACGGGGGAGGCGAAGTACGACGTCAGCTCGCGTTTGGCGATGGTGGTGATGTGCCGCACGGCGCTGCTGTGCGCGCGGGCGTCCGACAGGCCGGCGGCCGAATGGGCCGTGAGTGCGTCTGTGCTCATTGGGCTTGTTCCTTGCTGGTGGTTGGCGTGTCCGGAAGGGTGATGGTCCGGAAGACTTCGTCGAGCCGCCCCTCCTCGGCTTTCAACTCGATCAGCTTCCACTGCTCCCGCACCGCCAGTTCATAAAGGCTCTGGTTGAGTTCGTTGTCGCGGGCCCCTTTGGCCCCGTAGGCGCGCGCCCACGCGGCGCCCGGCTCTTCCCGGACGATGGTGCAGCGCTTGACCGCGGGCAGTTGCTGCAGGCGCTCGCGCAGGACCGCCCCGGTCACGCCGGCCACGCGGAGGGACACCGCGCCGGCGAGGTCGGACTTCTGCCGCAGCTCGCGCGGGGTGCCGTTGGCGACGATCTTGCCGCGGTCGATGACGATGGCCCGAGTGCACGCGGCGTCGACCTCCTCGAGAATGTGGGTCGAGAAAACGATCGCCTTCTTCTCGCCCATGCGCCGGATCAGGGTGCGCACCTCGTGCTTCTGGTTCGGATCCAGGCCGTCGGTCGGCTCGTCCATGATGAGAATGTCCGGGTCATGGATGATGGATTGGGCGAAGCAGGTCCGGTGACGGTACCCTTTCGAGAGCGTGTCCACGCTCTGGTAGAGCACGGAGTCGAGGAAGCACATCTCGACGGCGCGGTGGACGGCCTTCTTGCGGGACTCGCCACTGAGCCCGCGCAGTTCCGCCGTGAAATTGAGAAACCCGTAGACCGTCATGTCCGTGTATGCGGGGGCGTTCTCCGGCAGATAACCGATCAGCCGCTTGGCGGGGATCGGGTCGCTGACCATGTCGAACCCGCCGACGCTGATGCGGCCCGCGGTGGGGGGGATGAAGCCCGTCACCATGCGCATGGTGGTCGACTTGCCCGCGCCGTTGGGGCCGAGGAATCCGAGCACTTCGCCCCGTTCCACGGTAAACGACACGTCGTTGACCGCCAGCTTCGAGCCGAAGGCCTTGACCAGGTTGTGTACTTTAATCATGCATCACTCTCCACATCACAGGTTCGCGCCACGCGCGCGCTGAAGCCGGGCGGACCCGCACCAACACCCCCGCCCGCGCAATTCCCGATTGCGCGAGACAGTTTTTTACACCCCGTGTCAAGTGCCAAGCCTCATTTCAGGCGTTTTAGACCATCCCGACCGAAAATGTTCAAACCGCGTGGCCGATGCCCGTGCATGCCCGAGGCCGGTCGGCGCGCGTCCTGGGATCGAGGTCGGCCCCATCACGGTTCGGCTCCGAGTTTGGACCGGACGCTGTCGTTGGGCTCGACGTCGAGGGACTCGCGCCAGGCCTCCCGGGCCTCCGTCACTCGGCCCAGGGCGTTGTAGATGTCTCCCAGATGATCGAACAGCGTGGCATCGGGTTTGGGCGAAAGCTTGATGGCCTTGAGCATCGGTTCGATGGCGGCCTGGGGCTGTTTGAGCTGAAAGAGAACCCAGGCCAGACTGTCGAGGATGGCGGCGCTCTCCGGTTCGAGCGCCACGGCCTTCTCGATCATCCGGCGCGCCTCCTCGAGGTTCATGCCCCGCTCGGCCCACATGTACCCGAGGTAGTTGAGCACCTCGGCATTGTCCGCCGACAACTCGAGCGAACGCCGCAGGTTCCTCTCGGCTTCGGCAAAGTGGCGCTCGCCTTCCTCGTTCCGGCTCTGGGCAAAGGCCGCGTTGGCCATGCGCTCGTAGACCGACCCGAGCTGGAAGTAAAAGATGTGATTGAGGCGCGAAGGCTCCGACGCCCGGGCCTGGATTTCCGCCGAGGTGTAGTGCTTGAGCGCCTCGGTGTATTCCTTCCGGCCCGCCAGCGCCAACCCCGAGTAGAAGTCGACCAGGAAGTTTGCGCCGAACCTGGTCCGGGCTTGCGTGAGGGTGGCCAGGGCTTCGTCCGGTTCGCCCAGCACCAGCCGCATGGCCGCCAACTCGTAGTAGGCCGGCTCCAGATCCGCATCGAGCAGAATGGCCTTTGCGTAGGCATCCGCGGCTTCCGCATACCGCTTGTCCTCCGCGGCGATCGCCCCCAGGAGCAGGTGGGCTTTGGGCGCCGTCGGGGTGTCGTGCAGGATCGCTTTGAGCTGCACCGCCGCTTTCTCCTTGTTGCCTTCGGCCAGATAAAGCCGCACCAACTGCTCGCGAAGCAGTTGTCCGAAGGCCGGATTGCTGCCGGAGTGGCGTTCGAGCAGTTCCTCGTAGAGGGCGGCGGCGCGGGAGAGTTCGCCGACAGCCTTGTAGGTCTCCGCCATCCGTTGGAGCACCAGGGCCTGCGCCGGAGCCGATCGGGCCGCCTGCTCGAGCCACTTCAACACGCGCGTCCGCGCCTCATCGGACGGGATCGACTTGGATCGCCCGGCAAGCGCGACGAATTCGGCCAGACCGACGAGCAGAGCCGGCGACGCGTTGGTGCGTCCGGCGGCCTGGTCGAGCACCTTCAGCGCCTCGGGGACCTGACGGGCGTTGAGATGAGCCTGGGCCAGTCCCTGGTAACCCATCAGCGATTCGGGATCTTTCCTGACCGCGGATCGGAAGGCGGAGAGAGCGCTGTTGGTCTTGCCCTCCTGGGCCAGGGCCATTCCCAGCCAGCCATGGATCAAACCGGAGGCCTCGGGCCGGGCTGCGCTGCGCGAGAGCAACTCGACCGCGCGGGCGGCCTGCTGCTGCTGGAGCCAGCGGTGCGCCAGCTCCATGACCAATTGTTCATTGGACGGATCGGCGGTCGCGGCGAGGGCGAACTGATCGAGAGCCTGGGTCGTTTCACCGCGCACATCGTGCACGATCCCGGCCGCGAAATGCGCGTGGGCGTCGACGCGCCTCTTGAACTCCTCGGGCTCCGCCGGCGTTGACGCGGGCGGGATCGCCTCGGTTCCCCGGGCCGGATGCGGGGGGGGGACTTTGGACGAGCGCCACCCTCGGGCGCAGCCGCCGGCGGCGACACCCAGGGCGAGGGCGAGCAGCAGGAGCAGGGGCGGGGCCCCTTTGAGGCGCTTCGAGTGGTCTGGCCCGGGCATGAGCAGCGAGAGCGCAGCGCACCCGTGAGGGGGGTGGCTGCGCCCTGTGATAGGAATGCGATCCGACGGCGCCAGGCAGCCTACTTCTGCCAGGTGCGCTTCTTGTGACGATGCGCGCGCAGCTTCTTGCGCCGTTTGTGTTTATTGATCTTTGCTTTCCGCCGTTTCTTCAGTGAACCCATAACAGTCGTTTGTTTCCGTCGCTCAGTATACCACCTTGTTCAATGGATATTCAATAATCCCTTCCGCACCCGCCGCTTTCAATCGGGGGATCAACTCGCGCACCACCCGTTCTTCGATCACGGTCTCGACGGCCACCCACCCTTCGTGGCTCAGGGCCGAGACGGTCGGATTGCGCAGGGCGGGCAGGGTGCGCAGCAATGAATCGAGGTTCTGGCGGGTGACGTTCATTTTCAGGCCCACCATCGCCTCGGCTTCGAGGGCCCCCCGGAGCAGCAAGGCCAGCGTCTCGATCTTGCTCCGCTTCCAGGTGTTCCGCCATGCGGCGTGATTGGCGATCAACCGCGGCGTCGACACCAACAGCGTGTCCACGATGCGCAGCTTGTTGGCCCGCAGCGACGCCCCCGTCTCCGTGATGTCCACGATCGCGTCGACCATCTCGTGCGCCTTGACCTCGGTCGCGCCCCACGAGAACTCGACCTGGGCCTTGACGCCGTGTCGGCGCAGATAGCGCTTGGTGAGATTGACGACTTCGGTCGCGATGCGGCGCCCTTCGAGATCCTTGACCGACCGGATCGGCGAGGCTTCCGGCACGGCCAGGACCCAGCGGGCCGACTGGCGGGTCGCCTTGCTGAACAGGAACTCCCCCACCTCGTGCACGCTCGACCCGTTTTCCTGGATCCAATCGTATCCCGTCAGGCCGGCGTCCAAATGCCCGTGCTCGACGTAACGACTAACCTCCTGTGCCCGGATAAACCGGATCTCGAGTTCGTCATCGTCCACGTACGGAATGTAGGAGCGGCTGCTCAGGGTGATGTTGTACCCCGCCTTGCCCATCTTCTCGATGGTGGCTGTTTGCAGACTGCCCTTGGGCAGTCCCAATCGCAGTATCGGTTTCTTCGGCTGTCGCTTTCTCTCGCTCTTCATGAATACACAAACCACAAAAGCCCGTCGGGACCTTCTTTCCCCCCCCACGCCGGGGTCGCCCCGCCGCGTCCCGGTTCCGGGCGCGCGGCCCGCTATTCCTCCAAGTTCGGCCCGCGGGCGCAAGCACCGAATGTGTCGGTGAGCCACCCGGCGATGGCGGCGGGGTAGAGCCGATGCTCCACTTCCTGAATGCGCGCGTGCAGCGTCTCCGCCGTGTCGTCGTCCCGCACCAGGACCGGCGCCTGGGCCAGAATCGGGCCGGTGTCGACGCCCGCGTCCACAAGGTGGACCGTGACTCCTGTCACCTTCACCCCGTGATCGAGCGCCTGCTTCCAGGCTTCGAGACCGGGAAAGGCCGGCAGCAAAGACGGATGAATGTTGACGACTCGGCCCGGAAAAGCGCCGAGAAAATCGCCTTTGAGGATACGCATGAAACCGGCCAGCACAACCAGATCCACGCCGGCTTCCTGCAAGGCCGCCACGTAGGCCCGCTCGGCCGCCTCATCCAGGCGCGTCCGATAGCGCCCCGGCGCGAGGTGCTCGGCGCGAATCCCCCGCTCGCGCGCCCGATCCAGGATGCCTGCCCCCGGCAGGTCGCTGAGCACCAGTTCGATCGTGGCCGGGACGCGCCCCGCGGCGCAGGCGTCGGCAATCGCCACGAAGTTCGAGCCCTTGCCCGAACCCAAAACGCCCAGTTTGAATCGCGTCGCCCGTGTCATGCGGACGCCTTGGTATCAAAGCCTCGCGCCAAAACAAGCCCGAAACCGCCGTCCGGCCCGCGCCGGACGCCCGACGGAATGACACCAACCCGCAGATTTCTGAGCGCGGCAAAGCCGCGCT
>JAXGQW010000077.1:0-27107 GCA_040766265.1 Verrucomicrobiota bacterium | reverse complement strand
TGCAGGTAGGGCGCCCATTGGTTCGCTTCGCCCCCGATGAAGCCATAGAACTTGTCGAAGCCCTGCCGGGTCGGCCAGCGGTCGAACGGACCCGACACGCTGGTTTCCCAGACGGCGGTTTCATGCCACTTGCCAAACGCAGCGGTGCTGTAGCCGTTGTGGCGGAGAATCTCCGCCAACGGCGCCACCCGATTCGGCACTTCGCCGGTGCCGCCGGGAAAGCCGGTCGCCATCTCCGTGATGAATCCCATGTTGCAGGTGTGATGATTCCGCCCGGACTTGAGCGCAACCCGAGTGGGCGAACAGAGCGCCGTCGTGTGAAAGCTGTTATAGCGCAGTCCGCCCTTGGCCAAACGGTCGAGGGTGGGCGTTTTGAGCGGGCCGCCGAATGTCTCCGTGGCGCCGAAGCCGAGGTCGTCAATTAAGATGATGAGCACATTGGGCGCGCCTTGAGGGGCTTTCACCTCCTGCCGGGGCGGAATGGTCTTCACGTCCTTGGCGTAGAGTTCCTTGATGGCCGGTGGCTTCGGGAACTGGATCGGCAGCACGGTCCGGTCAAGGCCGTCCGCCGCCTGGGCTGCCACCGCGCCCAGCGCAAGGCTAAAGACGGCGAGGACGAGTCCTGTTTTCATGTTTCTCTGCGTTTGCTGTTGTGGCCTTCTGTCTTTGGCGCGGTTTGGTTGCATCGGCGACGGACAAACTGGTTGTTGAGATGTGGCGAGTGTCCCGTGGCGGGGGACGACTGGGGAAAAAGCTGAAAGTGGACAACGGACGTCCGTGATCGGGTGGTTCGCAATCCAGATTCTGCCCGAGTCAGGCCCTTCGGGCGGCGGCTTGCCAGCGGCGGAGCGATGTGGCAGCCTCCGGGTATGAGATTGACAGCGGTCTTCGAGCCCGCCAAAGAAGGCGGATTCACTTGCTTCGTGGAAGAAGTTCCTGCCGCGATTTCACAAGGCGAAACGCTGGGCGAAGCCAAGGCGAACTTGCTGGATGCGCTGAAGCTTGTCCTGGAGTGCCAGCGCGATCTGGCGGAAGAAAGGGTATCACCCAACGCTCTGCGGGAGCCGATCGACTTGGTCGAGGCATGAAGCTCCACGAACTGGAGCGGCACCTGCGCGGACAAGGATGCGTGTTCTTCCGCGAGGGTGGGGCACACACCGTCTGGCTCAACCCATCCAACCGGAAAATCAGCAGCGTGCCGCGCCACCGTGAAATCAAGGAAGGAACGGTCCGTGGCATTTGCAGGCAACTTGAGATCCCGCAACCCTGACACTGTGGCATCTCTCTGCTCCGTTCGCCTGAATTGCTCGTGTTGACGAGGGGGCTTCATTTCGGGAACAGGAAGGAGATCTGGAAGCGCAAGCCCCACTCCGGCGCGCCGCTTGGGCCTTCCGCGTAATAGCGTCCGCCGAGTTGTAGGGAGATCGGCTGTTTGCCCACTTTCAGCAACTGCTGCACGAACAGGTTGATGGGCACGGTCCCAATCGAAGTTGTTTTGCAGCGGGACGCTGATCAGGCTGGCGACGGGATTCAGCGCGGCCTTCGCCAAGGCGGCGGCTTTGGCCTTTTCGTCGTCCTTTGCCGCTTCCTGCGCGATGAGCCCGGTGGGGGACGCCAGTACGCAAAAGAGCACGACGGCCGTGGTGTGTGGTCTGCGCGTTGTGATCATGTATCGAATCTTGATGTTTGCCGTGTTGAGTGTTGGAGGTGCCGGTCATTCCTCGCTCTTAAGCCGGTTCATTCCCTGCACCAATTTGTGCCAGCCGTACGTGAACGAGATGCGAAAGCCGTCCATTTGGAGGTCCGCGGGGTCACTGTCGTTGACCGTCGCCATGTAGCCGGCGGTGAGGGAGAGGTTGTCGTTGATCTGGTAGCCGAGGGTGAAACCGACACCCAGGGTGTTGAGCGAATCGCCCGCGACTCCGTTCAAACTCGACTTACCGCCCGCCAAATAGGTAGTGTCGAGGGAACCCCAAAAATGTTCGGTGAAGTCCCGGGTGAGATGCGCTTCCAGTTGGAACTTGGGATCCGTGCTCAACGTCTGGCCCACGTAATCGTTGTTATCACTGAAAAACCAGACCGAGGGAAACACCTCAAAGGTGGTGCGCCGGCCAGGCACCCACGGACCGATCTGCCAGACGATGGGCGCACCCACCCGGCCATACCAGCGGTTCATGCCGAGGTTCAGCGCCTGGTCGCTGTCATATTCGCCGATGGGGAACACGACATCCACGATCAAGTCGAGCGAGAGCTTCGGTTCGTAGCGCAGCATGTCGGGGATGTTCTTGATCGCCTTGGGGCCGATCAGGTTGTAACCCACTTCCAGCGTCGGGTCGCCGAAACCATTGGCGGACTCGGTGTAGCTCTGGCCGTTGATGGTGGTTTCGCCGGAAATCCGGCCCACCGGCTCCAGAACCGCGAGGGTGAGCGTGCGGTCAAACAGGGGGAGCAATTTGGCGTAACCCACCATCGCAACGTTCGCGTCGATGGCGGCATCGGCCGAGACGAAGTCCGCGGGGTCCATGGGATTGGCATTGCCGCTCAAGGACTGGTAAATCACCGGCACGGCATTGGCCCCGCCGAGGCTTTTCCAATAGAAGCGCGGAGGAATTTGTGCGAACGCGAATATCGGGCCGAGGATCGTTAGGGCGAGGATCGTGGTAGCGAGGCGCCGTAAGCGCGAGCTGGGAGAAATGTGACCCCCTTCGCGCTGTGGTTTGGTTTCAATGTTCATGGCATTGGGCGTTGGCTGAATTGAGTTCATTTTGTTTTCGGGTGCGATCACGGTTTCGGGTCCGCCAGCATGTTCGGCGGCGGGATGAACTGCTTCTGATAGACGAGCGGCGGGAAACCGTCCACCACCGGATAGCGATCGGGAAGCCGCTTTGCCTGTTGCTCCCAAATGACGCGGTTGGGCAGGACCACGTTGTTGGCCCGGACATAGTCGTCCCAGAGCGCCAGGAGCGCCTTGACCTTCTCGGGATGCTGGGCGGCCAGATCATGGCGCTCGCCCAGATCGGTGGCGAGGTTGAACAACTCCCATTCTTCCGTGCCATACGGCTTGTATTGCCACACTAACTTCCAGTCGCCCTGCCGGACGGCGCGGTTGCCGAAAATCTCCCACGCCAGGTGGTCCTGTTTGGAACGAGGCGACTCTGCTTCACCCGCCAGCGTCTTGACCCACGACTTGCCGATCAACGGAGGCGGCTCCTGACCGTTGACCGTCTTGGGATAACTGGCGCCGGCCACTTCGAGCAGCGTGGGCATGATGTCCGCCACATGCATGACGCCGCGGCTGATGGTGCCCGGTGCCTGCTTCACGATGGGGCCGCTGACGATGAGGCCGTTGCGGATGCCGCCCTCGGCCAAGTTGCCCTTGTATTGGCTGAACGGAGTCATCGAAACCTGGGCCCACATCGGGCCGTAGCCGACGTAGGAGTGCGGATCACCCCAAGCGTTGGGATGCGTCTGCGCCCAGGCGATCGAAGCGAACAGGAAATTGGCTGTGCCGGGCGCGCCCACAATCGTTTGGAAGAGGTCGGTTCCTTCCGCGCCGTTGTCCCCGAACACGATGAAGATCGTGTTGTCGTATTCGCCGATCTTCTTGAGATAATCAATCAGCCGCCCGACGTGGTAGTCCATGTTCTCCACCAGGCCGGCGTAGAGCTCCATCTTTTTGCCACTGATGGCTCTTGCCGCGGGTGCCAGGGTCGTGGAATCGGGCAAAAACCACATGCGTTCGGCTAGTTCCGTCCCTTTGGACACGAGGCCAATTTCAATCTGGCGCTGCAGCCGCTCCTTGCGGACTGCGTCCCAGCCCTTGTCATATTCGCCCACGTGCCGGTTGCGCCACTCGCGCGGCAGATGATACGGATCGTGGGGCGCCTGGTGCGCGACGTAAGCGAAGAACGGCTTGCCGTCCTTCCGGTTCGCCTCGATGTAACCGATCATCTTGTCGGTATAGGTCTTCGTAGCGTAGTAGTTCTTGGGCAGTCTTTTCAGGTAGCGGCCATCCTCGGTGAAAGTGGATCTCGGAGTGTTGGCGCTGAAATTCGCCATGTCCCAGTAGCTGCCCGCGCCGTCGAGCAGCGCGAAGTCACGCTCGAATCCGCGCGCGGCGGGGATTTGGTCGGGCTGCTTCCCCATGTGCCATTTGCCGGCCATATAGGTGTGGTAGCCGGAGTCCCTCAGCAGTTGTGGCAGGGTGGCGACACGGTTGTTGAGGTAGCCTTCGTAGCCGTCCACGTCCCGTTGGTTGGGCGCCGTCATCTCGTTCATGTTGCCCAGGCCGTTGAGATGCGTGTCCGTGCCGCTGAGCAGCATGGAGCGCGTGGGCGAACAACTCGCGCTCGTGTAGAACTCGGTGAAGCGCAAGCCGGCTTTGGCGAGTGAATCCAAGTTCGGTGTCTTGATCTCGCTGCCGAAGCAGCCCAGGTCCGAAAAGCCCAAATCATCGCCGAGAATGATGACGATGTTTGGTCGCTTGCCGGAAGTGGCGGAGGATGCGGTGGCAGCCTGCGCGACGGTGGCGGCATAAGCCAGCACGCCAACTACTGCGATGGTGAGTATGTTTTTTGTTTTCATACTAATTTAGCACTCTGTGAACGTAGATTCTCGGGTTTCATTTCGGGAGCATGAACTGCACCTGGAAACGGAGCTGCCAGTCAGGCCCATTGTCCGGCTTGACCACGTTCCAATAGGCGCCGAGCTGGAAGTTCACCGGCAGCCTGCCAATGCGCTGGATCTTTCCCACACCGCCGCCGATCGGCACGGTCCAGCGATCGTCGCTGTTGGCCTCCCAGTTGGCGGTCATGATGGGAACGCTATTCAAATACCAGCCATGCGGTAAGTTGTAGTTAATGAAGGGCTGGATGAGCACTGCGCTCACATCCTGGTCGCCCCAGCCGGCGTAAGACCATTGCTGGTTGGCCAGCGCGCCAATCACCCAGTGGCCTTGCATGGTCAGCGCCACCGCCGCCGGTCCCGCGCTCCACTCGCCCGAGCCTAGCAGCGAATCGGTCGCCGTCGGGAACGTAAATGTTGGGCCCACGCCCCAAATCAATTTGCCCGATTTGGCGGGGGAGAAGAAAAACGAGGGATTGATGTCGCCCAAGCCGAACGCACTGGGCACGCCCGGGGCGGGCGACGGCTGGTTGATGATGGGGATGATGGTGCGCGTGATGAGATTCCAATCCTCGCTCAAGGTGATGGGAATGATCGGTTGGACGTTCAGAATCCATTGGGTGGCATCATTGGGTCCGACACCGAAGTTAAAATTGTTCTGGAGCGGCACGCTGATCATTTTCGCGAGCGGGTTCTGCGCGGCCTTGGCGAGCTCCGCCTGTTGCGCCTGCTCCTGGCCCGCGCCACCGCCGCCGGAGGAAGTGGCGTCGGCGGGCGCGAGGGTGAGTGGGCAGTTGGAAGTCGGATCGCTCTGACTCAGGGCCGTGGTCGCAGTGAGGGCGCAGACCAGGGTGAGGGTGAACTGTTTCATGGTGTTGTTCTTCATGGTGTTGAGAATGGTGTTTTCTTGCGGCCGGCGCATTGCCTGCGGGAACCCAGCCGTTAGAACTTCCAGGTCAGGTTGAGGGTGGTGATGGCAAACCAGGCATCGTCATACGAACCCGAGACCCGTCCGCGCAGGCTCACGTCATTGCCCTGATCCATCGACATGTCGCCCAACCACATGAAGGTGCTGGCGGCGCCGATGCTGACGGCGGAACTCAGTTGGTATTGCGCGCCCAACCCGAAACGCCAGGTCTCGCCCATCGGGAGCGTCACGGTGCGGTCTTCGTCGTCCACGGCAGAAGTGTCATACGCCACGCCACCGGAGAAGAGCCACTTGTCCGTGGCCCGATACTGCGCACCGAGGGCGCCATGGAAGGTGTCCTGATAATTGAGGTCGAGAGTGGTGGCGCCGCCGGACTCAACGCCAACCTGCACGTTTCCGAATTGACTCCAGTCCTGCCAGCCACAGTCCGCCATGATCGCCCATTTGTCGTTCAAGGCATGGTAGGCGCTGACCATCACCGACTGCGGCACGGTCACGCCGAGGTCGAGTTTCGACGGGTTCGCCAGGATGACGCTCAGCCCGGGTCCCAAGCCGGAAAAGGACGGCGTATCCTCGAAATCGAGCTTCACCGGCGAGAGATAGGTGATGCCGAAGCGGGTCTTTTCGCTCGCCTGGATCAGCACGCCAACATTGGCGCCCAATCCCCAGGTGCTGTCGTTCAAGGTCATCTGGCCGTCCGGGCCGACGACGTTGTTGACCGCCATCTCCGAGTCCAGGTAACCATACATGGCATTGAGGCCGACGCCGATCGAGAGCCAGTCGGCCGGCGCAAAGCTCACCGACGGCATCAGGCTCATGCCCAGCAGCGCGCTTTTCTGGACGTAGTACCGGCCCACCCAGTCGTCGTCGTAATCCTCGGCCAAACCGAAGTAGGACAGACTCCCCAGTCCAACGGCCCACTTTTCTCCCAACGGCACCGTCACGAACAAGCTGCCGCCGGGCAGCCAACCGATCGCATTGCCGCCGTCATCCGTCCCCAGCCGGGCGGAGGTGTTGGGGTCCGGCGAGAATGAGACGCTGCCGTACAACGCCTGCAGGCCGCCTTGAAATTGAGCGCCATCCAACCGGCTCATCCCGGCGGGGTTCTTGAACAATGTCGAGGCATCGTCGGCTCGTGCGGCGTAACCGGCGGAGGCCAACCCGACGTCGGGTGTGGCGATTTCGTAAAGAACAATGCCCCCGGCTTGAGCCGTCGATGTGATCAATGCGCAGCCGGCCAAGACTCGAGGAGCCAGGCGTCTTAGGGGGTGATCTGGTTTTACGGGTTTCATGGTCGTTATCATTGAGTCGTGGTTCCGGGCGGCAATGGCCGATCGCATGGAAGGCATGGTTAGCGTTTTTCGACTCGCAGAGCCATCATCTCGGTGACGCGGAACGTCACCTTCTCACCCACCTCGCGCTGACTCAGGTCCACGTCGCTGCGGACGGGAAACGTCCGGGTGGCGCCGTCCTCAAACCTCAAGGTGGCAGTGCGTTTGTCGGCATCAATGGCAGTGATGGTGCCAGTGACCTGAACGGCTTCGGCGACCAGGCCGCCGGGCTTCGCTCCTCTCGGTGCCAACGCCACCAGCGCCGCTCCCTCGTCGGTGTCGCCGGGGGCGCTCATCTCCACGGCAAGTTGTTCGGTCGCGGTGACTGTGAGTTGATCCCCGACGCGAATCTGATCGAAGTTGATGGCTTCCGGGCCGACTTGGACGACCTGCTTGATGCCATCGCCACTGACGAGCGTGACCTTGCGGCTGGCTGGATCAATCGCGGCCACCTTGGCGGTGATCTCGGAGGTTTCGACGAAGATGCCACCTGCTGTTCCCTCGACAAACGCCGCGCCCTGGGCAACGCGGCCGGCAATCTTGCCAGTGATCGGCACGAGCGGAATCCCGGCGGCCAGCTCGAGACGCACGGCGAGGTCCAGGCGGGATTCAACTTGGGCAAACCGCAGCGTCTTGGCGGCTGGCAGGACCTTGGCGAACTTCTTCAGATGCTTCGCCCGAGTGGCAACCTGCTTTTTCTCCAGGTTGGCCAACTCCTCGAGCATCCTCTTCGCGCGAGCATCGGGCACATCCGGATAGAGGCGGGCGTATTCGAGGACGAGGTGTTTGACCCCGTCGCCCACGGTGTCCATTCTCGCCCGATATTGATGGTAAACCGGCCAGAAAGCATGGGCCTCGGCTTCGGTGAATTGCATGGCGTCGGCAACGACCGCCTGGCGGTCGGCCTTGATCACACTGCGGGCGGCTTCGAGGATGTCCTCGGTGTCTTGCGCGAGCAGATTGGTGGATGGCAGCGCCAGCGCGGCGGCGAGGAGCAGGCCGCAAGTTACGGCTGGGAGTGATTTTGCGTTCATGGTGGATGGCTTCACTTTGGTCCTGATGGGAGGTGTCTGATCGCTACATGCGGCGGTAACCGGATTTCTCAACGGTCACTTTCAAGTCTTTCGTGGGAGCGGTCAGGTTGACGGCGGAGGCATATGTCGCGTTGTTGTCCAGGGTGTTGAAACGCACGTCCAGGGTCACCGCATCGGTCTTCGTGTCGAGGTAGGTGTTCACCTTCACGCTCAGCGGCCGGTTGCTGGCCAGATCGAGGTCGAGCGCCAGGCTGTCGCCCGGCTTGAGATAATCGCTGAAAGTGAGGCGCGCCTTCTGTCCTGGCAGCGGTTGCACCGTGACCTTGCTGGCATCCTTCGCTTTCTGGATGAGGACCGCCTCCGGCGGGACGTAATCTTTCACAAGGGCGACGGCGGCTTTCATGTAGTCGGTCAATTGCTCTTTCTTGGCCTCGGCGATTCTGCCCCGCAGACCGCGCTTCTTCGGCGCCGGGGCGGGCGTGGTCAGCGGTATTTTCTGCACTTTCCCGTCTGCGCCGTAGTAGCAGCGATCCATCTGGCGTGATTTTTCCTGGCCTTTGAGGCTGACGACGGTGGTTTCGACCCATTCGTATTGCTTGAGGATGGCCTGGCTGGCGGCGAGCGAGGCTTTCAGGGCCACGACCCGTTCCTGCACGGTGGGTTGTTGGGCGAGAGCGAGGCTGACCGGGAAAATCAACAGGACTGTCCGTGCGAGCTGTTTAAGCGATGGTTTCATGACGTTCTCCGTGGTTCATGGTGATTGGTTGCGTAACGATGGGCGCTGGTTTGATTGGGTGTGCTCACGGATCACCGCCTGCGCCCGCCGCCTGAACGCCCGCCGCCCGAGTAACTTGAAGCGGACGATCGCGATCGCGAACTGGAGGATTGGTACTGGCTGGTCCTGGCGGCTTGTTGATTGCCGTATTGGCGGGCCTGGGCCTGCGATTCCATGCTGCTCCTGTTTTGGCTCCAACTGCTGGAAGCCGCCGACGTGCCCTGGGAGAGCGCACCGGTGGTCGCCCGCGGCTGCGAGGTGGTGGTCGCCCGCGGCTGCGAGGTGGAACTGGGCTGGACCTGACGGCTCGCGCTGGGGCTGCCGGCGGAGGTGGAGGAGGCCTGGGGCTTGCTGGCGGCGGCTTGCGGCTTAGACGTGCTCTCCCAACCACTGCCCGAGTTCTGCGACCACGTACCGTTCTCGTTCTTCTTATAGACGGTGTCGCCATTGCTGGCATAGATATCGCCGGTTCGGGTTTTTCCGACAACGCCTTCGCCGTTGTCCGTGTCCCAAGCCACCCGTCCGCCGCCTCCGGCGGTTCGAACGGCCCCCGCGCTGCCGTAATCACCCGAGACATAACCGCCCGCAGCCCCGCGGCCGGTGGTGGGGTTGTAGGCGGCGCCTCGTCCCGCCGAACCGTAGGCGGTATTCACCTGTCCACCGGCCGCCCTGGCCCCCGTGTAGGGATTGTAGGCGGCGCCCTGTCTGGCACTCCCGTAGGGTGTGCTCACGGAGCGGCCCACTGCCGAGGTTCCGGTGTAGGGATTGTAAGCCGCGCCACGCGCCGCGCTGCCGTAAGGTCCATACGCATAGCTCGAACGCGCGTACGTTCCGGTATAAGGGTTGTAGGAGGCCGTGCGCCCGGCCCCGCCGTACGGACCGTAGGAGACGTGAGCCGACGCGTAGTAGCCGCCCCCCCCGTAGTGATACACCGCGCCGCAACCGTAAGAGTAATGGCACGGAGGCGGGTAATGATAAT
Source organism: Verrucomicrobiota bacterium (assembly GCA_040766265.1). GTDB lineage: Bacteria > Verrucomicrobiota > Verrucomicrobiia > Limisphaerales > J093 > MWFF01. The sequence goes on along the minus strand of JAXGQW010000077.1, from coordinate 17,437 downwards.
AGTAATCGTTGTTGTCGGCGATGGCCGCGCCCACCAGCATCCCCATGCCGAACATCAACACGCCGGTGGCCGCCACATATTCGCCGCTGTAACCGGAAGTCTGGCTGTAAACGACTGTCGTGGGCGTGGAACTTTGGACGGTAACATAGGTGACGTTGTAATTCGGGTTGGACGGCGGAATGGTGTAGATGACGGATGGCACGCTGGTGCAGTACGTCCAGGGCCCACTCGGGGTTGTCGCCCAGAGCCACGCGCCGCCGTAGCACCAGTAGTAGCTGCCGCTGACCAGGAAAACCTGCGCCGGTGTGTTCACAGCGTACTGGATGGTGGTGCTCGGGATGACCACGAATTGCGGCGGGCCGCTGTAGGTCACGGTCTCCTTCACGGGCGCGATCTGAACCGTGGTGGTGCTGGGAATGGAGGCTAGCAACACCGCATCCTGCGCCTCGCGCGTTCCCGGCACCGACGCCTTGACATAGGCCGCCTTATCATCATCGGGAATCTGCGCGAAGTCCGGTGGCAGGTCCGTGCTGGCCGCCGACCACGGGCCATTGAGACTGCCGCCGCGGAACCATCGCCCCGCCACGAGGAAATAGAGCTTGCCATCACCGGTGTGCAGGAACAGCACGCTGTCCGTGTTGTTCACGCGCGGCAGCTTGGTCCCCCGCACGGGCACGTAGCTGGGCGGCCCGTCGGTGAGAATCATCTCGGCGGGCTCGGTCGTCACGAAGACGGTGGGGGCGGCCTTGGCCGGCTTGCCGGGCAAGCGCTTCCGCGCCTCCGACCAGTTCTCGGTTGCTGGCAGGGAGTACATGGAAGGCGGCAAGTTGGCGGCGGGGATCCACGGCCCCTTGAGCACATCCGACGCGGTCAACCAGCCTTCGCCGTTGAGAAGATAATACTGCCGGCTTCCGGCATCGTACAGCACGTCCCAATTGGTGTTCAGCGCGAAGAGCAGATCGGTGCGGTTGGTTTCCACGGGCTTGAACTGCGGTTCGCCCATGAACATCACCAGGATCGCCGGCGTGGTGCTGCTGAAGATCTTCGGCGGATCGAGGTTGACCTCCACGGCGGGCTGGATGGGTTGCTTGGCCGGATCTAGATACGCAATTACCCGGTCCAACGAGAGCGTTGTCGCCTGACCGGAGGGATGGAGTTGCTCAACGGCCTGACGCAACTTCGTCAGTTCCGACTCGGGCACGTTGGCGAAGCGCAACTCGCGCTTGAGCGGCACGATGGCAACAACGCGTGTGCCGTGATCCACGATGGTTAGCGCGTCCACCTCGGCCACGCCAAACTTCTCCTCCTTCGACACGCCTTTCACCGCAATGGCGCAGCGGAAGTGGAGATTTGTGTAGCCGTTCCAATGGTCCACCTGCGGCTGATAGACGGTGAGCTGCTGCTTGTCTTTCTTGAAGATGCGTGGCCAGCCGGGGTCGGCGGGCTGAGCCGTCGCCACTAAAACGGGCTGCATCAGTGCCAGACCGAGGCCCAGTGTCAGCAATCTCAATTGTGTCTTCATAGATCGAGTCTAAGTTGTTCAATTCAAGTCGCCTAAACGTCCGGTTATTTCGGAAACTGAATGCTGACGACAAAGCGGAATCCCCAGTCCGGCCACTTGGCCCACATCCCGGTCGCTCTGAAAGGGCACGCCGATCAGGTTGGCAATGGGATTGGGAAGCTTCTTGGTCAAATCCGCGGCCATGGACCGTCTCGGGTTGGAGGGCTGATTTCTCATGGCCGATGCAGGTGGTTTGAACTGCACGAGGAGATGATGTCCCGGAGCTTCTCCAGAACGCGCTCTCCCGAATCGGTCTTCAGAAAATAGCCCGCACAGCCAGTGGCCAGCGCCTCGGCGCGTGTTTCCGGATTATCGTGGGCCGTGATGAAAAGGACCGGAGTCGCGTCCCTGACCGCCGCCAGACGACGGCTCAATTCCGGCCCGGACATTCCTCCCAATTGAATATCCAGCACCAGGCAATCGAACCGCGGGCGTTTGATGTCCTCGAGAAAGGCCTCGGCCGAGAGGTAGGTGACGGGCTGAAATCCAGCGGCGCGCAGCAACCGCCCGAACGAGCGACAGACGCTCTCGTCGTCGTCCACGACCGCCACGTATCTCTGGGCCTGGCTCTTCATCACCACGGGACCAGTTTCTCAGGGGTCCGGCGGCGGCGGCTACTGCCCTTTGGGGAAGGTTGTGGTAATCAGTGATCGGTGATCGGTAATCAGTAGTCAGTGACGGGACCGAATGACCGATTACTGATCACCGGCCACCGATCACCGGCCACTGATCACTGGTCACTCTCGGTTCCGAACCCCGTTTGCTGCACGAGTCGCGTGAGTTCCGCGACGGAATGGACCCGCAGTTTGTTGGTGATGTGGGTGCGATGCAGCTTGACGGTGCGTTCGTGGATGCCGAGGTCGGCGGCGATTTGCTTGTTGAGCTTGCCCTGAACGACGTGCCGTAGTACCTCGCGTTCGCGTTCGGTCAGCAATTCGAATGGCTGACGCAAAGCCTCGAGCTGCGCGCGCTTGGCCCGGTCCTGTTCGCTCCGGGCCAGGGCGCGCCGCACCGCCGCGAGCACGTCCGCCTTCGGGGCCTGCTTGGTCAGGAAATCCTCCGCACCGCCGCGCATGGCCTGCACGGTTGTGGGAATGTCGCCGTGGGCAGTGAGGAAGAGGATCGGGAGAGGGCTGCCGGCCGTGATCAGTGCCTCCTGCAAAGCCATCCCGTCCATGCCCGGCATCATGAGGTCTGTGACGACGCAACCATTCATGTCCGGTTTCAGTCCCGCCAGGAACTCGGCCGCCGAGGTGTGGACGACCACGCGGAAGCCTGAGGCCCGCAACAGCCGGGCCAGTGAGCGTAGGCAGGAAACGTCGTCGTCGACGATGTAGATGGTCGGCGGGGAAGACATGAGGAGCCAGTCATCAGTCATCAGTCATCAGTCATCAGTGACCGAGTAAAGTAGCCAGCGGCATCCTCGTGCAGCGCGGTGTCGGGCGAGCCGCAGAACGCATCGGCCTTTTGCATCATGGAGTTTAGCATCCGGCCGATTTCGTCAAGACCGGAGTTCAAGTGCGTGGCATCGCTTGTGGAGATGTAAGAACAGTCCAACGCTTCGCTGACCCAGTGCTGGGTTTCCATTTGTTCGGCATCCGCGTCTGTTAACTTGCTCACGAAGTGCTTTTCGTAGCGGCGTTTGCCCCAGGCCTCCGCAATCTGGGCGCCTACAGACCGCGCTGAACGGCGCAACTGATCGGTCAAGGAGTACATTTCCTCCCTGGGAAACGCTTTGGACAGACGAAACACCAACCGGGAAACCTCCTGCGCCTTCTGATAGACCCGAAGGTCCTTGAAACTTCTTGCATAGTACGACGTCATAACTGGCACCTGACCGCCGATCACTGATTACTGATCACTGATTACTGATCACGGATCGCTGATTACGGATCACTGATTACTCATCACTTCCCCCCTGTCGCCACGGGCAACGTGAAACAGAAGCACCCCCCGCCTTGGGAGGGGTGCTCGACCCACATTCTGCCGTTGTGCGCCTCGATGATGCTCTTCGATATGGCCAAGCCGATGCCCAGGCCGTCTGGTTTCGTGGAAAAGAAGGGCAGAAAAACGCTGGCTACATCTCGGGTGGCAACGCCTGGGCCGGAGTCGCGCACACTGACCTCGACCGTTTCCTCTGTGCAGAGCCGAGCTCGTATTGTGAGGCGCCGCGTTTCGGGAGGAAGATGACTCATGGCTTCCATGCCATTGAGGATGAGGTTCAACAGCACCTGCTGCAACTGGACCCGATCGCCCCAGACGGGTGGAACGTCGGGAACGACCTCGAGAGACAGTTGAACCTGGCGCTCGCGAACGTTGTGCCCGACCAGCACGGCAACCTCCTGCAAGATATCCGCAATCGACAGTTGCGTCCGCTCCACGGTTTGCCGTTTGAGCATGGCTCTCATCCGCTGGATCACGCCGGCAGCCCGCTGATCGTCTTGACGGACATCGGCCAGGATGGCGCGAATTTCGGCCAGGTCCGGCGGCTGCTCTTCGATGAGCACCTCGGCCGCCTCGGCATTGCGGAGGATCGCGCCGAGCGGTTGGCCCAGTTCATGCGCCAGCCCCGAAGCCAGTTGTGCCATCGCCGAAACCCGGTCGGCGTGAGCCAATTCCTCCCGCAACTGGCGCATTTCATGCGCCACGCGCTCCCGCTCCAGAGCCCGAGTCGTCTTCCGGTGAGACCAGGACCAGACCGACGTGCCGCCCAGGGCGACGAGCAGCACACCCGCACCGAATTGAAACCATCGAGTTTGCCAGAAGAACGGCAGCACCGAAAAGGCAAGGCTTGCGCCGGTCTGGTTCCAGACGCCGTCGTGGTTCGCCGCCCGAACGCGGAACACGTATTCGCCTGGCGGCAATTGATGAAAGCGAACGATCCGATCATTCCCAGCGCTCTTCCGATTCGATCCGTTGCCCTCCAACTCGTACTCGAATCGAACCTTCTCCGGCGCGGTGAAACTGAGCGCCGCGGATTCGATGTCCACGCCGTAAGTTCCCGGCGGCAGCCGAAGCGGCTGCGAAAACGGCGCCCGGAGATGGACCTCGCTGTCGGCCGGTGCGCCGGGACGCTGATTCCCCTTTGCCTTGGACTTGGGCCTGGTGCCTGGCGCGCGATAAGTCAACTGCTCGATTTGGACCGGGGGTGGCTCGGACACGATGCGAAGTCCAATCGGATCGATCACCGCGACGCCTTTTTGGGTGGCAAACCAAAGCCTGCCTGCGGTGTCGCGCACGCAGTTGGGCTGTGCCGTGGAACATTCGGCGCTGGGCAAGCCGTCATGCCGATCAAACACCTGAAACTCCAAGCGCAGGGCGCGCCGGTCAGCCACGGCGTGAAGTTGCTGGCGGCTGGCGCGCATGATGCCGCGGTTCGATGGCATCCACAGATAACCCTGACCGTCCTCGATGAAACCGCGCACCTCCAGATCCGGCAGCCCGGACTCCGCTCCGATCCGGTCCGTCTTTCCATCCCGCCAGCGGATCAGTCCGGCGGCACGCGTCCCCATCCACATCGTGCCGTCCGCCTCGGCATGGAAGCACAGGACTCCCCTCAGCGGTCGACCGTCATTGTCGCAGACGGCGGTAAACTGGCCTTTCGCCTGCCGATAAACGTTTTCCAATCCTGCCAGCCACAGACCACCAGACGCGTCCTCGCCGAAACAGGCGATTTCGCCGGGGGGCAAACCTGCCTCCGCGCCAAGCTGTCGGAATTGGCTGCCGTCGTAAACCACGGCACCCTCCCGGGTAGCGATCCAGACGCGGCCCTTGGCATCCTCGAACAACGCAGTGACGTTGGCATCGGTGGCCGGCTTGAGGGGGACCTTCTCGAAGCGATCCTGGCCGCGCCTCACCCAGCAGAAATCCTGGTCACCGTACCAGAGACGGCCCTCCCGGTCCTCGAGCACCGAGAGTCCATAGGCGCTCTGATTGTTCGGTCCAGGCACGATCACCCGCGCGGTTCCGCTCTGATCGTGGCGAAAAAGCCCCGCGTCGTAGAGGGCAATCCAAGCGCCCCCATCGCGCGCGAGCGCAATCGATCGAGCCTGTGAAGCCGGGAACCCGGGGGCGAGCGGGAAGAACCGTTGCGGAGTCAACCGTCTCAGCCCGTCCCCGCTCGAACCTATCCACAGATTCTCTTCCCTATCCTCGAAGATCACTCGAGTGGCCGTGGTGCCCAACCCATTGGTCGTCGTCCAACGAAGCAGGTCCCCGTCGGGTTTCACTTGGAACAGGCCGGAATCGTAACTGCAAATCCATAGATTCGTTCGGCTGTCTTGGACCATCGACCAGATGCCCCCTTTCAACTGCGGCAGTGACGCCCCCGAGACCTGGCTGCCGCCTCTGAACTTGAGCAGTTCCTTGGCCAGGAGAACCCAAACCCCGCCGTCGCGCGCGGACGTGCAGGCAACTGCGGAGCGTCCGACCGAGGGACTTGGCGCGTGAGCCTTGACCCAACGCTGGCCGTCCCAGTAGCCAACAAAACGGTTCTGTGCCAACCACCACTGGCCTTGTTCGCCCACCGCCGCGATATAGCCCTGGCCCAACTCGCCCGGAGGTGGAGGAAGCTCGGTCAGGCGGTCGTTCTCGACGGCCAGCACATGGCCGTCGAAGGTGGTCATCAGCAGGTCACCGTTTGCGCGCTCGGCAAAAGTGCGGACATACTTGCCCGCCCAGCCCTCGTTGGTTCCAATCGAGCGCCATTGGGCGCCCTCCTTCACCACCAATCCCGCGGCCGTGCTCACCCAGAGCCGGTCGCGCGTGTCCGCATGGAGGTTCACGATTCCGGCGCCGGGCAGTTGAGGCGTGTTGGCCGGATTGAAGACCATGAACCTGTCTCCGCTGTAACGCACCAGCCCGCTCCACGTCCCGAACCAAAGGTATCCATCCCGAGTCTGCGCGATGGCGGTCGCCGAGTTCTCCGGCAGGCCGTCCTCGGTGCTCCAGTGATGGAGGAGCCAGCCCGAGCCCTCGAGCGGATAAGGGGGGGGCTCGGCGCCCGTTGCCCCACGGAGAACCGCCAGCCACGCGAGCCCCAGGCAAAACCAGGTCCTTTGCATCAGATTCGAACAGACGACGCGCATGCTTTCCGGGATCGAGTCTACTCGATCGCTGCTCATTGAAAAGACCTGTTGGTTCCGTGACTTTCCAGTTCTCGTGTTGATCTCGGGCGAGTAGGATTGGGCTGTTGCCATGACCGGTCTTTCTCTTTCAACGAATTAAACCTCTGGGCAGTTCACAAATGAACACGTCGATCCTTGATAAAATGGGGCGTCGCCGGCCTCCTGCCTTGTTGTCACAGTTGGGCGGGTCGGGGTGTGCGCGCTGCGCAAGGCGCCCGGCGAGCGATCAAAGGGCGGATTTGTCGGCGGCTGCGGTGTGGATCGCCATGCTTGGGTTGGCGGGTCTCGGCTGTCATGCAGCGGCCGAGGCGATCGAGATCGAGCCTCGCACAGTGATCGAATGGACGTTCGACCGCGAGGGTGATCAGGCCGGGTGGCACGCCAACGATCATTTTGTGCATGTTCGGGTCGCGGGGGGCGCGCTCGAATGCCGGGGCGCCGGAACGGACCCGATTCTCGAGTTACGGCAGCCGCTCGAAGTCGCGGCCTCAAACCGGCAAGCCCTTGAAGTGCGGCTCAAGGCGAGTCGAGACGGAACGGCCGAGTTTTTTTGGAGCAACACGACTGAAGGTCGGTACGGCGGGTTTAGCCAGGAGAAGACCACACGTTTCCCGGTCGTCGGGGACGACGCATGGGCGACGTACCGGCTGTTGCCTGGCTGGCAGGCCGAGGGCCGGATCATTCGTCTGCGTCTGGACCTGTACGACAGCGCCGAGTTCGCGATCGATGCCATTCGGATCGTCTCGTGGCCCGATTCGCAACCGGTTGACACTCGTGAGTTTGAGTTTCCGGCCGCGGACCGTGATTGGCCGTGGATTCGAATGGGACGCATCCTGTCGTCGGCCTCACCATTGGCGGGTGGCGATCGATTGCGTCTGGGCCCGACGCTGTCGATCGACGCCGAGGCGCTCGATTACGTCTCGATGTGCATGACGGTTCCCGTGCAACGCGAGGCTGGGCAACGCGAGGCGTCTCCCGGCGCGCCCCTCGCTACGCCGCGTGTGACGCTCTGGTTTGCCGGCAAACAGGATCCCGGTTTCAAGAGCGTCGCTGTTCCCGTCCATGCCGATGGACAGCAGCACGTCTACAATGTCGACATGCTGGCGGCCAACGGGTGGCGCGGGCGGATTGTGGCGCTCGGGCTCGAGCCCACGCTCGATCTTGCCGGGCAACTCGAGTTGCACTGGCTTAAGATTGCCGATCGTCCCCAGGGGCCGGCGCGCTTGAGCGTGGTTTCGCTCGGCCTCGAGCCGGCGTTGCCGCGGGTGGGAAAGCCTCTGAGACTCGAAGCTGTGTTGGCCAACCACGGCGGCGCCTTGGCTCGCGCGGTCACTGGAGAGCTGATCCTTCCCGATGGACTTGCGGTCCGGGGCGGGGACGTGGCGGGTCGGAGCACGCCGCAGCTCGATCCGGGGGGGACGGCCACTTGGGAGTGGGCTCTGATTGGGCAGCGGCCAGCGCAGGGGCAGATCGAGTTGCGTCTGAGTGCGGACCAGGCCGAGCCGGCCCTGGCCCGGATGGCGGTGGCTTTGACCGAGCCTGTGGACATTGGTCCGTGCGATTACGTGCCTGAACCGAGACCGGTGCGCGGACCTTACGAGGTGGGTGTCTGCTACTTCCCGGGCTGGAAGAGCGCCAGCCAATGGCATCCGATCCGGCCTTATCCGGAGCGGCGTCCGGTGCTGGGATGGTATCGGGAAGGCGATCCGGAGGTTGCGGACTGGCACATCAAGTGGGCGGTCGAGCATGGGATCACCTTCTTCGCCTATGATTGGTATTGGTCGCAAGGGGCGCGGCAGCTCGAACACGCGCTGCACGACGGTTACTTCAAGGCACGGTACCGCCGCTACCTCAAGTTCTGTCTGCTCTGGGCCAACCACAACGCGCCCGCGACATCGTCGCACGCCGACTGCGTGGCGGTCACCCGCCATTGGATCGAACACTATTTCCGACAACCCGAGCATTTGACCGTCCTGGGCAAGCCGCTGGTGATTATCTTCAGTCCGGATCGCCTCTCCGCCGACCTCGGACCGACCGGCGTCCAGTCGGCATTCGACGCCATGCGCGCTACATGCCGCGAGGCCGGCTTTCCCGGATTGCTGCTTGTTGCCTGTGTGGGCGACGCGGCCCAGGCCCGCCAGGCTGCCGCCGAGGGCTACGACGCGGTCACAGCTTATAATTGGCCTGGACTCGATATGCCTGCCGGCCAGATGGAGGCGCCTTACGCCTCGCTTCTCCCCGCCTATCGGCGCAATTGGCAGCATATCATCGATTCGGCCGGCATTCCCCTCCTGATTCCGCTTTGTGGCGGCTGGGACAGCCGGCCGTGGCACGGGGCCAACAACCTCGTGCGCTATGGCCGCACGCCCGAGCTGTTCCGCCAGCACGCCCAGGACGCCGCCCAACTCTTGGGACGCACCGCTCGCCCCTCACCGCTCTCGACCCTGCTGCTCGTCGAGGCCTGGAATGAATTCGGCGAAGGCTCCTATATCGAGCCGCATCAGGAATTCGGATTCGGGTATCTGGACGCCTTGCGCGACGTGTTCACCGCCGCGCCCAGGGACCATGTCGATCTGACGCCCCCGGACGTGGGGCGAGGGCCTTACGATGTTGCGTTGCACGCGATGCCTCAGCCCGTGTGGGAGTTCCGCGAGAGCGATGAGGGATGGAGTCAGAGGATGGATCTGGCCGACGTGCGGATCGAAAACGGCGCCCTGATCGCGCGCAGCACCGGCAACGATCCGGCCTTGTTCGGTCCGCCCATTCAGGCGCGCGCCGACGCGTATCGAACCGCGGTTGTCCGAATGAAACTAACGCGTCGCGACGGGCGGTCTCTGCCGGACCGGGCTCAACTGTTTTGGCGCACGGATCGGTTGCCGGAGGGCGAGGCCAGCAGCGAGCGGTTCGATGTGCTGGCGGACGGCGCGTGGCACGAGTATCGGGTGGACCTCGGTGGAAACCGCCGGTGGCGCAGGACCGTCACCCGGCTGCGGCTCGATCCGTGCAATCAGCGGGACACCCAAATTGCTCTCGATGTGCTGCGGCTCGAGCCGTGAGGCGCCAACGATCGGTCCAGCCCGAGGGGAGGAGAGACTGACAAGAACCTCGCGCTAGCCTGCATTTCTCAGCACTTTTTGCCACCGCGAAGCCGGAGTTCACAAGAGAAGTCAGCATGCAGGCTAGGAAAGCAAAACCGCGCCCGAGTGGAGGGATTCAACCGGGCAACAGGGTGTCGCCGCACCCGCGAGGTTTCGGAAGCGCTCCGAAACCTCGTCGTTCTCTGTCCGGGCGCGGTTTTGCCACAGCCCGAATTTCGTTGTCATCTTCCCGGTGGTGAGAAATCGGTATGGCATTCCGCGTTGGAGCCAACTGAGCTTGCGCAATGCTCTGCCAACACTGAATCCGACGCCACAGGTCCTCGTCTAAGAGCGCAATGCCGGATGCTGAGTCACACCGCGCCCGAGTGGTGGTGGATGGCAAGTTCTTCCGCCTCGGGCGAGACAAGTTCTTCGCACGCGGCGTGACCTACGGGCCATTTGCGCCGAACGCTGCCGGCGAGCACTTCTGCTCGCCGACGCAGACGGCGCATGATTTCGATCAGATGCGCGCGTGGGGGGTCAATGTGCTGCGCGTATACGATGTGCCGCCGGGCTGGTTCCTCGAGTTGGCCGCTTTGAAAGGGCTGTGGCTGCTGGTGGATGTGCCTTGGAACAAGCAGGCCTGCCTAGACGATGCGCCGGCCAGGGAGGCGGCCCGGCGGGCTGTGCGGGAGGCGGCGCTGGCCTGCGCGGGGCATCGGGCGGTGTTCGGGATCAGCGTGGTGAACGAGCTGCCGCCCGACAGCGTTCGCTGGAGCGGCCCGGCGTCGGTTGGGTCGTTTTTGGAGGAGTTGGTGGGCGTGGTCAAGAGCGTCGACGCTCAGTGCCTCTGCACGTTCGGGAGTTTTCCCCCGACAGAATACCTCCGGGTGCAGGCGATCGACTTCGTTTGCTACAACGTCTACCTCCATCATCCTCAGGCATTCAGAAACTACCTCGCCCGCCTCCAGGTCTTGGCCGATTCCAAGCCCCTGGTGCTCGGCGAGTTCGGACTCGACTCGCTTCGGGAGGGCGAGCCGCGCCAAGCGGAGCTGCTCGAATCGAGCATCGAGAGCGTCTTTCAGGCCGGGGCTGCCGGTGCGGTGGTTTTCAGCTTCACGGACGCGTGGTTCAAGGACGGACTGGCCGTCGAGGACTGGCATTTCGGACTGACAAGTGCGACGCGGGTCCCCAAACCTGCGGCGCTCGCGGTGCAGAGGGCCTACGGGGGCGCACCGCATTTCCGGACCGTCTCCCGCCCGATGGTCTCGGTGGTGGTGGCCAGTTACAACGGGGCGCGCACCTTGAGCGCCTGCCTGGAATCGCTCGGCGCCATCTCTTACCCTGCCTGCGAAGTCATTCTGGTCGATGACGGCTCGACCGACGAGACTCCGGAGATCGCGGCCCGCTTCCCACGGGTGCGCTATTTGCGTCACCCGCAAAACCTCGGGTTGTCGGTGGCGCGCAACACCGGCATCGAGGCGGCGCAGGGTGAGATCGTCGCGTTCACCGACGCCGACTGCCGTGTCGACGAAGACTGGCTGCATTACCTGGTGAGCGATTTGGTGCGGAGCCGGTTCGTCGGGATGGGCGGTCCGAACCTGCTGCCTTCGGAGGACTCCTGGGTGGCGGCGGCGGTGCAGGTCTCGCCGGGAGGCCCCGCGCATGTGCTGCTGACGGACCAGGTAGCGGAGCACATCCCCGGCTGCAACATGGCATTCTGGAAGTGGGCTCTCGAGGAGATTGGCTGTTTCGACCCGGTGTTTCGGAAGGCGGGCGACGACGTCGACATCTGCTGGCGTTTGCAGCAGCGGGGCTATGAGATCGGATTCAGTCCGGCGGCGGTGGTCTGGCATTACCGGAGATCGACCGTGCGGGCGTATCTGAGGCAGCAGCACGGTTACGGCGAAGCCGAGGCCCTTCTCGAACGCAAGCACCCCGAGTATTTCAGTCCGCTCGGAGGCAGCATGTGGCGTGGGCGCATCTACGCATCGCACGAGACGGGCGTCCGGGCGCGCCGCCCGATGATCTATCATGGTCTGTTCGGAGCGGGCCTCTTCCAGGGCCTCTACGCCGCGCCGTCGTCGGTTTCGCCGATCGTTCTGACCAGTTTCGAGTACCATTTGGGGATCACCCTCCCGCTCCTGGTGTTGGCGCCGTTGGTCCCGTGGCTTTGGCCGCTCGCGGCGCTTAGCCTGATCGGCTCGATTGGCGTCTGTGTGGTCGCCGCGTTGCAGGCGGCTTTGCCGGACGGGAAGCGCCGTGTCTGGTCCAAACCTCTGGTCGCGCTCCTGTTCGCGCTTCAGCCGATCGCGCGGGGCTGGGCCCGGTATCAGGGGCGTCTCCTCTCCAGGCAGACGCGGTTGGAGGCCTACGAGACTCTGGAATCGCTCAGGCGTGAGCAACGCCAGGAGATGCCGGATCTCCTCGTCTACCGCACTCCGTCGGGGTTCGACCGCCGGGCGTTCCTGTCGCGGGTTGTGGCGCGTCTGACCGAACAGGGGTGGGCCCACCGGGTTGACAGCGGCTGGGGTTGGTTTGATCTGGAACTCTACGGCGGGCGATGGTGCAAGATGCGCCTGGTGACCGTGACCGATCTGGGTTCGGACGGCCAATGCAGGATGCGTGTCCGGTTGCGTCCGGCGCTCACGCTGCCGGCTCGGGTCGGGATGGGGGTGCTTCTGGGCGGCGTCCTTCTGGCGATCGGAGTCCTCGGGCGGGGGCAGCCGCTGTGGTGGTCTCTGCTTCTGGCCTTGCCCGCGTATGTGTGGTGGCTCAGTTGCCAGCAAAACCGGCTCCAGCGTTTGGTTGGAGTCTTCCTCGACACATTGGGCGAGGATCTCGACTTGACGAGGCTGCCGGCGGACAGCGATGCCAGGGCGGGTCCGCGCCGGAGCGGCGACTCCGGCTGAAGGGGTCAAGCGTTCGACAGATTGGGAATTCGACGTTGCGGGGCCATGAAGAGGCGTCTACAGTGCGCCCCATGCAGGCTGGATAGGCAAGACCGCGCCGGGTTCGAGAAATCGAGAAATGCAACACACTGTTCCCATGACAGGACGCCTTCAGAAACGACGGGAGGCTCGTGGTTGCCTTTCTGGTGGCGGTTCCGCCACAGCCCGGGACTCGGCGTCCTCGTCCCGGCATGGAATGTTCGGGCCAGGGGTGCTCTTAGCCGTGGTTTGGAGAGGCACGCTGCTTCGGCGAACGAAATGGCTTCGGAGCCGTGGTTCCGTGCTATGAAACACTACCTGGACTTCGAGAAACCGATCCTGGAATTGCAGAGGAAGCTGGACGAGATGCGGCGGCATCCCGAGATGCATTCCCTCGAAATCAGCCTCGATGACGAGGTGCTGCAGATCGAGAAGAAGATCGCCGAGACGCGGCGTGATGTGTTCTCGAACCTGACGGCTTGGCAGCGGGTCCAGATGGCCCGCCATCCCAAGAGGCCGTACACCCTCGATTATCTCGGCACGACGTTCTCGGATTTTGAGGAACTGCATGGCGATCGGGCCTACTCGGACGACCGGGCTGTTGTGGGTGGGTTCGCCCGGCTGGAGGGGGAGCCCATCCTGGTGGTTGGCACCCAGAAGGGACGGGATACCAAGGAGAACATTCTGCGCAACTTCGGGTCTGCGCACCCGGAGGGCTATCGCAAGGCGCTGCGCCTGATGCGCCTGGCCGAGAAATTCCAACTGCCGATCGTGACCTTGATCGACACGGCGGGCGCGTATCCGGGGATTGGGGCGGAAGAACGGCACATTGCGGAGGCGATCGCCGTCAACTTGCGGGAGATGATGTTGCTCTCGGTGCCGATTGTCGCGGTTGTGCTGGGGGAGGGTGGATCCGGAGGGGCCCTCGGCCTTGGGGTGGCCGATCGGGTGTTGATCCTCGAGAATGCCTATTACTCCGTGATCAGTCCCGAAGGCTGCGCTGCCATTCTCTGGAAGGACCGTTCGGCTGCGCCCAAGGCGGCCGAGGCTCTCAAGATCACGGCGAAAGACCTGCTCGAACTCAAGCTGGTCGACGAGATTGTTCCCGAGCCTTTGGGCGGCGCGCACAACGACCTCCCGACCATGGCGGAGACGCTGCGGGTCTATCTCTTGCGCCACTTGCACGAGGTGGAAGCCGTTCCCCCCGACGCGCGCTTGCGTCAGCGCTACCAGAAGTTCCGCAGTTTCGGTCATTTCGACGAAGCCGTTCCCAGCCCGCCTGAGAATGGCTGATCCGCCAGAAGACACGCCATGCTGTACCCATTGGTTTTTCAGCCCATTCTCAAGGAGCACGTCTGGGGAGGGCGCAAACTGGAGGAACTCTACGCCAAGGCGCTGCCTCCAGGACTCCAGATCGGCGAATCGTGGGAAATCTCGGATCGTCCTGAGGGCGTCAGCGTTGTCACCAACGGACCCCTCGCCGGCAAGGATCTGCGATGGCTCATGGAACATCACGCCGCCGAACTGCTGGGATCGGCGGGGGCGACGAACGGGCGGTTCCCACTGCTGGTCAAGTTGCTCGACTGCCGGGAGGCGCCCTCCGTGCAGGTCCACCCACCCGACGACGTGGCGGCCCGATCGGGCGACGAGCCCAAGACAGAGATCTGGTACATCACTCGGGCGGAGCCCGACGCCCGCTTGACTGCAGGCCTTGTCCGCGGCGTCAAGCGCCACCAATTCGAGCGGAAACTGGGCGAAGGGCGGGTGCTGGAATGCCTCCACACCATCCCCGTTCAGGCCGGCGATGTCATGTTCGTTCCCGGCGGGCGGGTTCACACCATTGGCGGCGGGATCGTCCTGTGCGAGATCCAACAGAACTCGAACACCACATACCGTCTTTTCGACTGGAACCGGCTGGGGCCTGACGGCAAGCCTCGTGAACTTCACATCCAAAAGGCTCTGGCAGCGACGGACTATGACGACATCGAGCCCGACCTGGTGCGGACCGACTTCGAGGGGGACGATGCGGCCGTGACGCGCCGGCTGGCCGACACCCCTTGGTTTCAAGTCGAGGAGTGGCAGAGCCAGACGCCCAATCGGCGGGTGCTGAATGCGCCCAATCGCCCGATCATTGTCGGGATACTGTCAGGCAAAGCCACCGTGGCCGGTGCTGGCGAGACCGTGAGTCTCGGCCCGGGCCAGTTCTGCCTCATCCCCGCGAGTCTGCGTGACACTGCGGTCGAGACAGACGGCAAGGCAACGTGCCTGCTGGCTGTTCCGTCGGGCGCGAGCGAAGTGAGGGCTCCTGTCGCGTCCCAGACGTCCGAGGCTCCCCGGGGCATACCTCCGTGGCGACAGCACCAGGCCGGGGGCGGCAGAATGCGGACGCATCACGCTGGCGAGTCCAAGCCTCGCCGCAAGGCGTCGTCGTCGAGTCGTTTGGAGATCAAGCTGATTCTGGGCGACAAACTCAATGACTGGCCTTTGGTCAGGCTTCTGGTCCTGCACTTCTGGTTCCGTATGGTCGTCATCGGCCTGGTGCTGGCGTTTGTGCTCGGCGTGGCCGTGCTGGCCAAGGTCTGGCCGACGACACCCTCGGGTTTTCGTCCCAAGGTCAGGGTGAGCCTTCTGGACAAGGTGCAGGCCTATATGCTGCGCAACAGCGCCGAGCAGGCCGTGGCCCGCGGAGATCACGAAGCGGCCTTGTTAAGCTGGAGAAACGCGTTCGCCAACGACATGGGCAACCCCGCCCTGGCGCGCGGTGTGATCCGCAGCACCACAGCCTTGGATCCGATCCCCACCGCGAGTCTTGGCCCGACGGTCCAGACATCGGATTGGCTCTTGCGGCTCAGTGCGACCAACCGGGCGGACCTGGAGTTGGTGTGCGCCTTTTACGACAAGGCGCAGCTTTACGGATTGGCGAACGCCGTGCTCGAGCCATTCTCCGGCGAACTCACCGGGCGCCTGAAGCCCATTTACGTCAAGTGCCTCTTCTTCCAGGGCAGTTTTGACCGCTACAAAGAACTGTATGCACAGCTTTCCCCCGCCGAGAAAGCCCAGCCCGACATGGCTCTGATCCACGCCGCGTATCAGGCCGGGTGGGGGAGGATCGGCTCGGCGCCCGAGGTCAACGAACTGCTCGACAAGACCGCCCGTCAACGGGGGCCGCTCTGGTTTCTGGCCAATCGCCTCGAGATGTCCATTAGCTCCGCCCAATCCAATCCGGATCGCTATCGCGCGGCGCTCGACAGGCTTCAGGAGGCGCAAATGGACAACGCGGTCGACAACGCCGACTACTGGATGCTCCTCGTTGGGAGCGGGCGGCGGGCCGAGGCCGTTCGACTCGCCCAGCAGTTCGTGATCCCTCCCCGCAATCAGGGGGAGTTAGTGCGATTGGCGACCGTGAAGTTTGTGCTCGGGCTCAAGGACGACGCCCTCAAGCTCATGCAGGCCTTCGCCAATTCCTACCCGGCCTCCGATGCCGTCTGGAGCACTTACGCGAACCTGTTGCTCGAGGCGAAGGACTGGACGGGGCTGCGGGCGGTGGCTCTGCAGATGCGCCTGCTCCCCATGCTGCAGGGGCGCCTGGTCCCCCTCAGCTATTACTACGAAGGACGCGCCGACCTGGCCAGCGCGCAGGTGGAAGCGGCCCGGCAAGCCTTTGACGCCGCGACCAATCTGGACTTCCAAACGCCAGAGCAGTCGATGGCAGTTGCGCGCAGCCTGCTCGACCTCGGCTATGCCACGCACGCGCGATCGATCCTGGACCGGGCGGACACAACGATCACCAATCGCCTTCAGTATCTCGACCTGATGAGTCGCGTGGCGATCGACCTGCGCGACGAGGCGCTCATGATGTCGACCTCGAAAGCGGCCTATGAACTCGATTCGTCCAACATCGACCTGGCCAACCGGCATGCCGCCGCCCTGCTGATTCGGGGTGAACGCCCCGGCGAGGCGGTCGCGCTGACATTGGGGCTCCTGGCCCGGATGCCGGACTCGAACGCGTTTCGGATCAATCACGCGTTGGCGTTGCTGATGAACAATCGAATCCACGACGCCGCGTTGCTCTTGAACCAGGTCGATTCCTCCACGCTCCAGCACAAGGAAGAGTTCAACTCCTATTACCAGGCGCTGTTCGAGTTGAGATTCAAACGAAACGACCACGCCGGCGCCTGGGAGATGGCCGATCGGATGGATTGGAGCATGCTCTTCCCCACCGAAGCCAATCGACTCGGCGCCATGCGATCCGCGTTGCCTCCGCGATCCGCCTCGCCGGGGCGCCCTGCCGCCCCGTGAGGATCGACCTGTTCGGATCGGAGACGCCCGGACTTTCCAGCCTGTCCCCATGACGACACACGACGCTGTCAAACTCTTGGAGCAGTTTCGCGCCGGCGCAGTCACTCGCGCCCAGGTGTTGCGCGCCTTCCGGGGCCCCGCTGTGAGCAATCTCGGCTTCGCCCGCGTGGACCTCGATCGCGGCCTGCGCAAAGGATTCCCTGAGGTGATTTTCGGTGAGGGTAAGTCACCGGCGCAGGTCGTCGCCATCGCGCGCCAGATTTGGCGCCACGAGGGCCGGGTGCTCGTGACCCGGACAACGCCCAGCCACGCTCGGGCGATGAAGCGCGCTTTTCCACGCGCCGTGCATCACGAGAATGCGCGCTGCATCACCCTCGAACGGACGCCCCTGCCCAAACGAGGGGGCCCGATCACCGTCTTGTGCGCCGGGACAACCGACCTGTC
>JAXGQW010000076.1:0-28716 GCA_040766265.1 Verrucomicrobiota bacterium | reverse complement strand
CTCTATGAACACGCACCCTGCATTCTGGGCTGACAACCGATCACGCCCGTCTTCACCGGCTCGTGAAGGGACTGAGTTCAGCCGCGCGCCAACCGCCCCACGCTGGTGGGGAAAGGGCATGGGCATCCTGCTGCTCCTCGCCACGGCAATGAGTGTCAGAGCCGGTGAAGCCCCGTTGGAGTCGGAGCGTGTGGGAGATTTGGGCGGCGAGGCCTGCCTGGTCTTCGAGGGTAACCAGACGTTCTCCCGGCACGCCATTCTGCAGGTCCTGGGCGTGGCCCTCGAATTCCATGCACGGGCGCATCCCTCGGCGCCGCTCGGGGATTATCTGGCCTGGATCGAGCAGACCGTGTTGCGGAGCTATCAACACGGAGGATTTGCGAAGGCCGCCGTGCACGTGCAGGCCGACCACACTGCGCAGCGTGTCGTGGTGCATATCAGTGAAGGACCACGCTTCCGGTGCGGCGATGTCAAAGTGTCCGGCCTGGACCCGACGCTGGCGCAGCAATTGAAGGATCGGTTGCGGTCCGCCGCCGGCCTCTTGGAGGCCCCGAAAGAGGCTGGACTTCCCGGCTTCTCGTGGCCGTGGAAGGATAGGCAGCCTGTCCCGGCCGACCCCCCCACTCGAGCAACGATGGAACAGAGCGTCCAGAAGGCTTTGGCCGAACTGAATCGTCATCAGGCGGAAGTCCGGGTCGATTTCGAGTTGGACGAAAGCCGCCTCGAGGCCGCTCTGCTCATCCAGGTGCAGAACCCTGGCGTGGTCGGCACCCTGGACCGGATCGAGGTGACGGGTCTGGGTGTCAACTCGCGGGAAGACCTGCTGGCCTTCCTGGGGCTTCGCGCTGGGGCGGCTTTGGCGGGCGATGTGGCTGCGGATGCGGTCCGACGCCTTCATGATTCCGGTCGCTTTCGCGCGCACCTGGCGAAGCTGGTGCCGCTGGCTGAAGCGGGGCGATTCAAGCTTGAACTGGCGCTGGTCGAGTGCGCCAGTGCGCCGCCCCTGAGCCGGGAATTGACGGCTGAGGAACAGGCCTTCTTGAAACTGCGCGAGTGGTTGCTGCAATGGGAGAACCGTGCGGAAGACTGGGTGCTCGAATTCGATGCCAAGGGAACGGACCGCCACCACCGAATCGAGTTGGTGCTGGGAGCGGCGGGTCTGGCGATCGTGCACCGCGAACCGATGGTCGCCGACCCTCCGGCGTTCTCCCAGGTCCTCGTGGCGACCCCGGAGTTCGTCGGCTTTTACTCGACCCCACAGCGAACGAAGCTGGTCGGGAACCGCTGGCGGGGTCAGGTCAAGGCCTTTGGGGGGATAAGCGCCGATCCGACTGAGCGGACGGACGGCGGGGCCGGTCTTGGCTTTGAACTCGGCGCCGGTTGGCAAGCCGGCTCCCAAACCGCGCCCTTTGCATTGCGCCTCACCCTGGCGCCCGTGGCCTTCGTGATCCTGGCCCACCCGGAACACGCAGACTGCCGCGTCGAGCAAGGCGTACTGTCCGTCCGCAGCCACCCGGACGCTGAGGAAGTCATGGAATTGACGGCCGACGCGGCCACCGGGCGGCTGATCCGATACACGGGTTCAGGAATGCCGGCGGACGGAATCCGTTTGACGCTGGTGCTGCGGAGCGAGGAAGGCGCGCTGGCCCGCGTGGTTCGCGAAGTGGCGACCGGCAGCGGAAGTTACACGAACGTTTTCGACCCCCAACATCCGTGGAGCAGTTCCCTCGGGTCGCTCGGGCGCACATTCCAGGGTTTGTGGCAAAAGGAACATGCCGAACTCCTCGAGAAGCTCGGCCGGAAAATCCCCGGCGGTCTGACTCCGGAAGAACTGCTGGGTGCAGTTGCCGCCCTCGAAGAGTTGCCGTGGCGGGAGTTGCTCGAGCCGTTCGATCGCCTGTCGAACACCGCTCCCGAGCCCGACGAGGCCGAGCCCTTTCCGTTCGTGCCCGAGTCGCCTCTGACTGAAGCGACGGCGAGCAGCGACTGGGTCAAGCTGTTTGGCGGGCTGCTCTTGCGCGCCAACGATGCGCTTTGGCCGCGCGGCTCCTGGCCCTGGGCCGTGTTGCGGGACGCCACTTTCCTGGCTGCGGGAAAAGCCGGCTGGGTGACCAACGACCTCGCGAACCTGCCCCAAAGCAGCGAGATTGGCCCGTTGGGTTGTCTCGCCGCCGCCGCAGCGTTCGGCCGATTCCACCCGCATCTCGCGGTGCCCTTTGCCAGGCACGGTGCCGCCCAGAGCACGACCGCAGCCCTCCAGGCGGACCTGGAATTGCTCGTGCGCGGAGAGACAGCGGGGCAGCAATTCCTGCGGACTACCCTTCAGCACGTGCCCGCCGTGGAGAATCAGCACCTGCGGCCCCTTCTGAAGCTCCTGGGCACGGAGAATCTGCCTCTCATCCAGGCGGGTGTCTCGGCCTTGAGCGCGAATCCCGACCAGCCGCCCGCCGAAACGCTGCGCCCCGTGATCGAACGCCATTGGGAATCGGACCTGCGCCCGCGGCTGCTGACGGCTTTTGCAGAGCGGTGCCTCGCTGCCTCGCCCGAAAAGGTATCAGCCCGCGCCTCCTCACTCATGACTGAGACGGTCGGATGGCTGCAGGAAGCCGCCGCACAGCATTACCCCCCGGCGCAGATGCTGCTGAGCCAGTTCTACCTGAACGGGATCGGCGTAAGGGAGGACTATGCCGCGGCCGCGGCGCTGCTCCGCCAGGCCGCAGAGCGGAATCACCCGCATGCGGGCTGTACCCTGGCCCGGCTCTATCGAGATGGCCGAGGTGTGCCGCGGAACCTCCCCGAAGCCGTTCGCTGGTTCCGAAAGGAAGCGGAGGCCGGTTGCGACCACGCCATGTTCGATTTGGCGGAGGTTCTGCTCGCTTCAGCGGGCGCATCGGTTGAAGAGACCGACGAGGCCGTGCGCTGGCTGCGAGAATCCGCCAGCCACGGCTTCGCTCAGGCGCAATCGAGGCTGGGCAGCCTGCTCAGCGACGGCATCAGCACCAAGCCTGACTACCCGGAAGCCTGGATTTGGTACACGCTCGCAGCCGCGCAGGGCGACCGGGTTGCCAGCATGGACGCACGACGCGTCGAGCGGAAGCTGACCGCCGATCAACTCGAGAGCGCCCGGCAGCGCGTCGAGCACCTCGGCAAATCCTTGAAACCATGAGTCCTTGGGCCACCCTGTGCGCAGGCGTCCATCATCAAGAGAGAGCCAGCGAGTTTCCCATAACACAAACGACCGGCAGCCAGACGACGCGTCTCAAGTGAATACGACACTATGAACTCGACAACCTCCCCCGTATCGACCTCTCTGCCCGAGCGCCAGACGCCCTTCCCCGGCGCGCGCCCGGCGCTCGTCTTCCTGCTCCTGGTCAACCTGTTCAACTACGTCGATCGCTACGTGTTGGCGGCCGTCGTCGGGCCGATCAAGCGGACCTTCTTCGGGGAAGGCGGTTTTGCGGGGCGTGAGGACGCGCTCAGTCAGGCGCTCAATTGGTTCCAGCAGCACGTCGGTTTCAAGCCCGACGACGCCTGCCTCGGTCTTTTGGCCACGGCGTTCATGGCGATGTACATGATCGGCTCGCCCGTCTTCGCCCGGTTGGCGGAGCGCCACTCGCGCTGGGTGTTGGTGGGCATCGGCGTGGTGGTGTGGAGTCTGGCCAGCGGGGCGTCCGGGCTGGCGGCGACCTTCCTGGCGCTGCTCGTGACGCGCTGTTGCGTCGGCATTGGCGAGGCGGCTTACGGACCGGTCGCCCCGACCGTCCTCTCGGACTACTACCCGGTCAAACAGCGGGGGCGGGTGCTGGCGATCTTCTACCTGGCGCTGCCCGTCGGGACCGCGCTGGGCTTCATGCTGGGCGAGATGGTGGCGAAGTCCGGCATCGGCGCGTGGGGCGCCTCAACGCTCGGCGCGAAGCCCGAAAGCTGGCGTTGGGCCTTCTACTTGGTCGTGATTCCCGGCCTCGTGTTAGGGGTTTGGAGTTTCTTCCTGCGCGAACCGCCCCGTGGGCAAGCCGACCTGACCGCCGCTGTCGCGGCCAGGAAGACGGAGTGGCGTGACTACTTGATTCTGCTCCGCACGCCGTCTTACGTGCTGTGCACGGTGGGCATGGCGGCGATGACCTTCGCGATGGGCGGTATCGGCTTCTGGATGCCCTATTACCTTGAAGGCCGGCCCGGCGCGCCCGCCAACCCGATCACCGTCTTCGGCGCGATCCTGGTCCTGGCGGGTCTGTCCGGCACGCTGCTGGGCGGCTGGCTCGGCGACAAACTGCGGGCCCGCTTCGGCGGCGCCTATTTCCTGGTGTCGGCCCTGGCGATGCTGAGCGGATTCCCGGTTTTCCTCGCCGTGTTGCGCGCCCCATTCCCGTGGATTTGGGTATTGATCTTCCTGACCTTGTTTTGTCTGTTCTTCAACACCGGGCCCACGAACACCATTCTCGCCAATGTCACGCACCCGTCCATGCGCGCAGCGGGTTTCGCGCTGAACATCTTCATCATCCACGCGTTCGGGGACGCGGTCTCGCCCACGATCATCGGCCTGCTCAACGGCTATTTCGGCGGCGACATGAACAAGTCATTCTTGGTGGTCGGCCTGACGTTTCTGGCGGCTGGGGGTCTTTGGCTGACGGGAATGAAGTTCCTGAAACGTGACACGGAGGTGGCGCCGACGCGGTTGGGCGGCGTGGCCCCATAGTCTCCCGATTCAGGCAGTGGATGTCGCCCTATGCACAACATCATCATCACCAAACCGTACCGGTTCGTGCCACCCGTCCGCTCGCCATTCTGGCCTCACCTGCTCTGGCCGGTGCTCCCGCGCTATCTGCGTCGCAGCCATGGGGTCGAGTCGTTCGAGATTCTCGGGGCCGATCGGCTCAAGGCTTCTCTGGAGGCCCGGCATGGCATCGTGCTCACACCCAATCACTGCCGGCCGTGCGACCCGTTCATCATCGGGCTGCTGTCGAGACAACTCTCGCAACCTGTCTATCTGATGGCCAGTTGGCATCTCTTTCACCAAGGGCGCTTCCAAACCTGGCTGCTTCGCCACACGGGCGTCTTCAGCATGTATCGGGAAGGCATGGATCGCGAATCGCTCAAGTTCGCCGTCCAGGCCGTGGCGAACGCGGAGCGCCCGCTGGTGCTGTTTCCCGAGGGCGTGATCACGCGGGCCAACGATCGCCTCAATCATTTGATGGAAGGAACCGCCTTTCTGGCGCGCAACGCCGCCAGGCAACGCGCTGCGAAAGTCACTGGTCAGGTCGTCATTCACCCCATTGCCATCCGTTACTTCTTCCGCGGCGACCTCGAAGCCGCCGTGACCCCGGTGCTTGAGGAAATCGAACGCCGCCTGACGTGGCGCCCCCGTCCGCAGACGCCCCTGTTCGACCGGATCATCCGCGTCGGCAACGCCCTGCTCACTCTCAAGGAGATCGAGCACATCGGACGTCAGCAAACGCTCGACATCAAGGCTCGGCTCGACACCATGATCGATGCGCTGCTTGTCCCGCTCGAACAGGAATGGCTCAAGGGCAAGCGCGACGGGGATGTGGTTGCCCGGGTCAAGAGCATCCGCGCCGCCATGCTTCCGGAGATGATTGCCGGCGAGTTCACCGAACCGGAGCGCGCGCGCCGGTGGGAACAAATCGCTGACACGTATCTGGCGCAACAGGTCTATCTCTATCCGCCCGAGTACTTCGGCTCCCATCCCACCCCCGAACAACTGCTGGAAACCGTCGAGCGATTCGAGGAAGACCTGACCGACACGGTTCGCCTCCACCGCCCCATCCACGCGGTGCTGCAGGTCGGCGAGGCCATTCCCGTCGACCCGGTCCGGGATCGCAATGCCGAGACCGATCCGCTCATGACCCGGCTGCGCACGGACATCGAGGCGATGCTGGGCCAGCTTAAAGAGAGGAAACCGCCGCCCTTATGAGCCGCCACGCATCATCCGGTGTCCCCACGAAAGCGCTGAAGTTCGTCGGATTCGTTCTCCTGCTCGCCGCGATCGCGGCGTGCTTTGGCCTTTTGGCGAAGGAACCAGCGGACGCCGGACATCTGGCGCACTATGGGCTGCGCTTGCTGCTGATCGCGCTCTGCCTCACCGGCTGGTTCTGGACGCAGGCGATGATCAGCGCCCGCCGCGTCTCGGACGTTGCGGCT
Organism: Verrucomicrobiota bacterium; assembly: GCA_040766265.1. Lineage (GTDB taxonomy): Bacteria > Verrucomicrobiota > Verrucomicrobiia > Limisphaerales > J093 > MWFF01. The sequence goes on along the minus strand of JAXGQW010000076.1, from coordinate 22,557 downwards.
GTCTTCGACGGCCTCCACCAGTTCACGGCACCGCTGAACGCCTACCTCAACGTCCATCCCGGGCTGGCGAATGGGCTGTTGATCGTGACGTCGGCCTTCATCGACCTCCTCGGTCTCTTCCTCATTTTCTGGAGCGTGCTGGGACCGTCGATGCGCCCGTTCGGCGCGCTGCTCCTGCTCTTCCTGTTCCGGCAGGCGTGCCAGGCCTGTTGCGCCTTGCCCATCCCGCAGGGGATGATTTTCCGCAAGCCCGGCTTCCCTTCCCTGCTGGTGACCTACGACGTCGCGAACGATTTCTTCTTCTCCGGCCACACGGCGATTGCCGCGCTGGGCGCTATCGAGTTGGCGCAGATTTCCCCCTGGCTAGGCCTGGCCGGGGCGCTGATCGCCTTGGTCGAGGGTGCCACCGTCATCATCCTCAGAGCTCACTACACGATGGATGTGCTGGCCGCTATCGCCGCGAGTTGGTGCGCCTTCAGTCTCTCCGTCTGGCTCCAAGGCCCGGGCTGAGAACCGCCGCCGTCGCGGCCAGGAAGACGGAGTGGCGTGATTACGCGATTCTGCTCCGCACCCCGTCCTATGTGTTGTGCACGGTGGGCATGGCGGTGATATCGGCTTCACCCGCGGGGGCTCTCGTTCCCCGATCGTCTTTCCCGTTCTACAGGATCACGCCCCATCGCGTGCCGAAACAGATCAACGTCAACGCCCCACCGGTTGGTGCAAGCCGGTTGATGGCCGGCTCGGGTGCTCAGCGGCCGCGTGTTCGGCGACGAACCTGACCAAGGCCTCAAAGGACCCAAACCGCGCCGGCCAAGGAAGACCGCGCTTGATCTGATGCTCGATGGCCAGTTCTTCAAAGAAGATGTCCGCCGCGGAGTCGGGCCCGGGGAAGAGATAGAGCCATTTCTCGAAGTCGTCCGCAGGCAGCATGCCGGCCAGATCACAATCCAGTCCATCGGCCAGGAGGCGACGGAGTCGCGCGGCCAGCGCGGCCTTGCTCGGTTCGAAGAATTGTTTGCCGAATTCCTCGTCCGTGAGAGGCGGACGATCGCGCAGGTCTTCGGCGACGACGCGTCGGAGGGTGCGTGTTTCGTGCCGCCCCTGAAGCACAGTGACCAGGACGAAGAGGCCAACCGCTCCACACGTGCCGAAGGCCAGCCAACGCATGACCTCATTCGGCGTGGGATCTGGCGGGCCGAAGTGTCGCCCGAGCAGCCACACGCCGGTCCCGACGACGGCGATGGCGGTGAGAGTGACGAGCGCCGTTCGCATCAAGTCTCTCGATTCTCGCGCCCCCGCCTCAGGGGACTGGCGGGTGTCGGTCTGGCTTGGACGTTCCGCGTGCATGCGGACTGCTAACCGGAGAATGTTCCTGCGCTCCCCAATGCCGAATGACCCAGTGGCACCCGGTTGAACGAACTTAGGTCACGGCGTTGACGCATTTGGACGGTTGGTCTGGGCAAAGCGGAAGCCAACTTGCCCACTCTCTCCCCCCTTCAGATAGACCTCGAGGTCGGGTGGCTTGGGCCCGTTGGTGTTGAGCGAACTCGGCTTGTCTGCGTTGAGAAACCTCGCCAATTACAAGCTCGCCCTCGGGCTTTCTTTCATCGAGATCCGGTAGCCGTAGGTCTCCGAGAGGTGATAGACGGTCAGCGTCCAGCTTCCCTGAAGAGTGAGAATTCCGGACATGTCAGCCGCAGGCATGTTCGAGATGACAAAAGTGTGATCGGCTGCGATTTGCATCCGACAATCGTTCCGCTGCAATAAGGTCGCTCCGGCAAGGGTTAGAATGCCCTTCTTGGCAGCCTGTTCCGGCGTGTCTCCGGCTGTGCCTCCAAACACAGAATCGCGCAGCACGATGGCACTCCCGGGCCTCAAGAGCACGTTATCCAAGCCATATGACCCTACAAAGGCCTGCTCGCCCGCCGCCAACAGCGGATCCAGCGTTTCCTGGCCACAACCCGCCAAGACAATGAGGAGGAGTGCGATACAGGCAATGTGTTTCATCTCGAGGCCCTTCGCGTCATGAGATACGTTCCTTTGCGTTCAGGTTGAGGTCCGTTGAGTAACGCGCAGTTCTGGCACCAAACGGATCAGTTTGGAGTGGGCAGGCTCGTCCCCCCTGGCTGCGCCTCTCACAATCGACAATCGAGAGTCCAATCGGTCGCTGGCTGTTGCGGTCGAGCCGCGCCTGGCGACCTTTCGATCACAGGGTGGGCCGGTCGGTGCCGCTCAGCGCCACCGGATTGGGACTGTTTGATCGGGTTTGGAACTTCGCCAGCAAGTGCGACACGGAGCTGGCGCTACCCATCGCCAGTCGAGTGGGGTGGAGGGTTCTCCCATGCCGCGCCAACTGCGCATCGGGTATCGGGGCGCGATCGACCATCCGCCTTCGCTCCATGCTACTTTGACCCCTTCTCCTCTTCTCCTTCTCTTTACGGGTTAGAACCGCATCAATGGATTCGTGCGGTCGGGGAGCGGGAAAGGCACGCGGCTCTTGGTTCGCTCCGACTCGTAGATGGCAGACACCATCTCGATCGTCCAGCGCCCGTCCTGGCCGCTCGAGATGGGCGGCGAGCCGGTCTCGATGGCCCGAATCAACCCTTTGATCGGATGCCGGGCATGCTCGGGCCATGTCCAGTTGGCGGGTTCGGGGGCCGGCTTCCAGACGGGCGCCTGGTCCTTGTGGGCGAAGAACGGGGAATCGAGCCAGACGAATCCCACGGCGGATTGGTAGGCGAGGATGCCCTTGGTCCCGAGGATCTCGATGGCCCATTTCTCCCGTCCGCCCCCCGACGTGTTCCAGCCATCGTCACGTTTGACCGAACTCCAATGCAGCATCACGTCGCCCGGAAAGGCGAAGAGGGCGTGGATCGTGTTCCCCGCAACGAGGATGGGCTCGCGTCCGCGGCGCACGTCCGCGCGGGCGATCGGGCGTCCGTCCTGGTTGACACTGGCCTGGCACCAGAGCGGATCGCCGAAGTAGAACCGCATCAGATCGAAATCGTGCACCCCCAGCACCATCAGGTCTTCGCCGCCGACACGCGCATCCTGTTTGCCGTGGATCTCGATTTGGCGCACGTGTCCGATGAGTCCCTGGTCGAGCAGGGCCTTGGCCTGGACGAACTCGGGCGTGTACCGCCGGTTGTGGGCGACGTGGATCGGCACCCCGCGCGCATGGGCTGCTTCGAGGATTGCATCGGCGTCTTCGACCGTTTCGGTGAACGGTTTCTCGATGAACAGCCCGCGGCACACCTCGATCGCCGCCAAAGCCATCTCGCGGTGACAGTCCGGATGGCGCATCGCGATGCTGACAAGATCCGGTTTCACCTCGCGGAGCATGGCCCGGTAATCGGCGAATTGCTGCTTGGCGCCCGAACGCGCCGCAGCCCGTTGACGGCCCTCGGGATCGGCGTCGGCAACAGCCTCGATCGAAACGTTGTCCAGATCATTGAAGATCTGGTCGTAGCCGTGTCCGTAGTCGCCTCCGCCGGTGCGTCCGATCACCGCGGCGCGATAGCCGCGGGGCGACGCCCCGGTCTCGGCGCAATGGGCGATGGGCGTGAATGCCGCCCCGACGGACAGGGCGGACGCGGCGCGAAGGAACTCCCGGCGAGTGGTATTCATGGGGATTGTCGGTGTTCGCACTGAAATGTCCTGCGAGAATCATCGATTTCTTGGTTGTTCGACTGTGACTGGCTGTCAAGCCGCTGTCGAGGCAGGAGACGGGGATTCTCTTACGCCGGGGGCATCTGGGTGTTGTCGGTATTCTGTCGCCCGGTGAGGGCGCCGCCCTGTTCCTCGCCGATGCCGGAATCGCCGCGAACCTCGATTTCCCGAACTCGGCGCCCGAGCTTCATATCGGCGGGTCCGTCCGGCGGGCCGTTTACCTCGCGCTTGCGGAGGCCCTGACCAACGCCGTCCGCCATGCCAGCGCCAGCCGTGTGGCTGTCACCGCGCGCGTCCGTGACGCCGAATCACCGCCGAACCGGGCGGAGGAACTGCCGATGCTTGAATTGACGGTCGAGGACAATGGATGTGGTTTCAGCGCGCCTGACCTTGAGCCGCGGGTGAAAGACGAGGCGGACGCCGCTCCGCACTGGTTCATGGTTCCCGTGCGCATCCAACCTTTGAATGACAACGCTTTCCATGAACCGTGGTTCCGTAGCCGCGGACGTCAGTCCGCGCCATCTCGCTCCGGCAAAAGCAGGAATCAGCGCCGACTCACGTCGGCGGCTACAAACCGGTTCATGGTTCCCGTGCGCATTGAACCGTTGAATGTCAGAACTTTCCATGAACCGAACCTTGGAGGGGGGATGGCTTGTCGCCACGAAGAGCCGAGCAGTGCCCGTCGCTCCAAGAATCCTTGACCGGTGAAACATGTTGCAGACAGGTCAAGTTTCTGTGCTGCGCGAAAGGGGTCAAGGATTCTACTGAGCGAGGCGCGGGAGAGAAGGGGGGGAAACACGGAGACTCTTCATGGGAAGGAAGACCGGGTTTGGTTTGAGGCGCGCCTCGCTAGCAATTCGCTTGCGAGGCTCGGGAGGTGCCGCAACTATCCTGGCCGATGCGAATTTCATACGCCTTCCCGCTTGCGATCACACTCGGTTTCCTGGTCGCGTCCGCGCGCTCCGGCCAGTCGAATCCGGGCACCGATGGCCCGCCTAGTCCAGGCCAGGCCGAAACGAACGCAACGATTGACCTTCGGTCCGAGTTCGACAGGCTGGGGTTGGACCGGCGTCAGCAGGGCAAACGCCCCACCTGTTCGGCGTTCACGGTCGCAGGGGCCCTCGAGTTCGCTGTGGCCAAGCGCCAAGGGCCATTGTCCGCGTCTGAGCATCGAGTTCTTGAACTGGGCGGCCAACACCGTGTGCGGGGACGCGGCAGACGGCGCGTTTTTCTCCGATCTGTGGAAAGGCCATGCGGCGATGACGGCATTTGTATCGAGGAGGATATGCCTTACGCCCCCGGCGCTCGACGGCTCGCGCACCGACCGCCGAGGCCATGGCCGATGCCATGACCCGGCTCCCGCTGGCATTGCGCCTCGAATGGATCAAGGAATGGAACGTCAATACCGGCCTTACCGAAGCGCACCTCGCCGCGATCAAGGGCACCCTGGCGGCGGGCTGGCCCGTGTGCGGCGGCTTCCGCTGGCCCAAAGAGGCCCAATGGGTCGACGGTGTCCTGTAGATGTGTCCCGCCGACTCTGTCTACGACGGCCATAGCGTGTTGCTGGTGGGCTATCGCAACGATCCCGCCCAGCCCTGGGGCGGCGTCTTCCTGTTCCGCAACACGGCGGGCGACGGGCGCGACGGGCGATGCCCCTTGCGTACGCGGCGGTTTACATGAACGACGCGGCCTGGATCGCTTTCGAGAGTCGCGCCAGCAGGCGTGTCGGCCAGAATCGCGCTGAACCGGGAGTCGAGGGGGCACACAAGGCGGTTGGGAAAGAGGCCGGCTGCTCGATGCCCGTCCTCTCGACGGATGCGCTGGGCGCGCTGGCGTCGCCGCCGACGGGCCGGAACCGGCGTGTTTCGAGCAACCAGCTTCCGAAATGGAACGACGCGAACCTGGATATGACACTCCTGCCTCCAGGCAAGTCGCTCGAAATGCCGCTGCTCGAAGGACCGGGCGTCATCACGCATATCTGGTTCACCAGCCACGCCGGGCGCGTCAATGAACTCAACGCCCTCTCTCTGCGCATCTATTGGGATGGGCGCCCCGAGCCGGGGATCGAGGCGCCGGTCGGTGAGTTCTTCGCCGTCGGGCAGGGCCGTCCGGCCTCGGTCGAGAGCGTCCCCGTGCAGGTTTCGCCGACAGGATCGCTGTCGTGCTTCTGGCGCATGCCTTTTGCCAAGTCGGCCCGCATCGTGGTCTCGAACGACAATCCCGATCGGATGGCGGGTCTGTACTGGCAAGTGGACTGGGTCGAGTTGGATGCGCTGCCTGTCGACACGGCTTACTTTCACGCGCTCTACCGCCAGGAATACCCCGCGGTGCCTGGGCGCGATTATCTCCTGGCTGACCTCGATGGACAGGGGCAGTACGTCGGCACGGTCATGTCCGTCACGCTGGCCCAGGACGGCTGGTGGGGCGAGGGCGACGACTTCTTCTACATCGATGGCGAGACGGTGCCGAGTCTTCAGGGCACGGGCAGCGAGGATTACTTCAACGACGCCTGGGGATTCCGCCCGCGGACAGGTCCATGGTTCGGTCAGCCCCGATGGCAGGGCGACAATGCCGGGGACAGCGGCGTCTGCTACCGCTGGCATGTGCTCGATCCGGTCGGGTTCCGCCATTCGCTCAAGGTCGCCATCGAGCACAAGGGCAATCGCGTCGATGACACCGAAGGCTTCTACCTCGATCGACCGGACTTCATCAGCAGCGTGGCATTTTGGTATCAGACGGGCGAGCCAAAGCGGTGGGAGAAGCTGCCGCCGTTTGTCGAGCGGCGCATTCCCTGGCAGCACCATCACTTCGTTCGCGCATTCCGCGAGGCCCAAACGACCGGCGCGGCCAAAGCGCGGGTCGAGACGACGGGGATGTTCGGCGCCCGGCCCGTGCTGGGCTGGCCCAACACCGAAGCCGGCGCCCGGCTGACGCTGCCATTCGTTGTTACCGAGGGCGGGCGTTACGCCGTGCGATTGACGGCGTCAGCCGCCCCCGGGCAGGGCCTCTACGCCATCGAGTTGGACGGGCGCAACGCGCTCGATCGAGCTGATTTCCGCGCGCCCGAAAGCGAGGAACTCGATCTATCACTGGGCACACATGAGCTGGCCCCCGGGCCGCACACGGTCGCGTTTCGCGCCCTCGAGGACGAGGCGGGTCACGCCGGGCCGCTGGCCATCGAGATGCTGCGGTTGCTGCGTTTGCCGCCGGAGGCCACGCGTGCGGTCAAGACCCATCACGAGGCGCATTTCATCCGGCTGGGCATTGGCCGGGCGGTCTATGCGCATCGACTCGCTTACGGGGATGTGCCCGAATCGCTCGAAAGACTCGTCCAGACAGGCCTGATGGACCCGCGCTATCTCGAGGATGAGAATCATCAGCCGCTGCGCTCGCGGCGCGCAGGCGACTCGATCGTCGTCGAAAGCACCGGGCCGGGCCGGTGGACCCATCGCTGGCAAGGCCTCGATGCGCGGCGCTAACCGCCTGTTTCACACCTCGTATGTGCACAGGGCAGTCAGGCTTCGCATGATGTCTACAAAGGGGCAGACACCGATGTTCGATGTTGTAGGCCGCGTGCCCCCACGCGGCGCGAATGATGAGATCGGGAACAGCGCGGCGTCCGTCGAGCGGCCCCTCGCAGTCCTTTGACCATGAAGCGTCCCTCGATCCGCACTGGTTCCGATCCGATTTGCGTTTGGCGGACAACCCCGGCACTCGATGCGGCCGTTCAGGAGGGCGGACCGGTTGTGCCGGTGTTTGTGGCCAGGCGCCGGACGGAGGGGCGCGTGGCCTCCGGGCGGCGCTTCTCGGTGGTGGCTGCATCAGTCGATCGAGGCCTTGAAGGCGCCGACCTGCAGGGCTCGAGGCTGGTCCTCCGCCGCGGGCCGAGTTTGCCGGCGCTGATCCAGTTGGCCAGGGACACCGGCGCCACCGCGCTGTTCTGGAACCGGCGCTACGAGCCGGCTGTCGCGGCCCGGGATGCGCGGATCAGGGATGAACTGCAACGCAACGGCCTGAAGGTGGAAATGCTCAATGCGGCGCTGCTGCACGAGCCGGAGGCAATCCGGAACCAGAGCGGCAACCCGTTCCAGGTCTTCACTCCTTTCTGGAAACGCTGCCTCTCCGAGCCTGACCCCCCCGAGCCGACGGGCCGTATCGAGCGTCTGCCGGCCCCGGACGCATGGCCTGCATCGCTTCGGCTCGATGCGTTCGATCTCGGGCCGAGCCCCGATTGGGCCGGGGGCCTCCGGGACGCGTGGCAGCCGGGCGAGGCGGGCGCAAAGACGAATCTGAGTCGGTTCCTGAGCAGCGCGTTTGCAGAGTATGCGGAGCAGCGGAACCGGCCCGATGTGCGGGGCACATCGAGGCTCTCGCCCCATCTGCATTTCGGCGAAATCGGCCCGCGCCAGATTTGGCATGACCTCAAGCGCATGGCGGCAGGCCGACGTTTGCCCGTCGCGGCCTGGCGCGGATCGGCCTTCCTGGCCGAGTTGGGCTGGCGCGAGTTCTCGCATCATCTCATCGCCCACTTCCCGCACACACCCGAAGAACCGCTGCGTCCGGCATTCGCGAGATTCCCGTGGCGGACCGAGCCGGGCTTTCTCGAAGCATGGTGGAGAGGCCGGACCGGCTATCCGATCGTGGACGCCGGGATGCGGGAGTTGTGGGCGACCGGCTGGATGCACAACCGCGTTCGGATGATTGTGGCTTCGTTCCTTGTGAAGGATCTGCTGCTGCCGTGGATCGAAGGCGCGCGATGGTTCTGGGACACGCTGGTCGATGCCGACCTCGCCCAAAACACACTGGGCTGGCAATGGGTCGCCGGCTGCGGCGCCGACGCCGCCCCGTACTTCCGGATCTTTAACCCGGTCAGCCAAGGCCAGAAGTTCGACCCGCACGGCGATTACGTCCGTCGCTGGTGTCCGGAATTGGCGGAGGTGCCGACCCAATGGATCCATCGGCCGCACGAGGCGCCGACCGAGGTGTTGCGCGCCGCCGGGATCGAGATTGGGCGCGCCTATCCCGAACCGATTGTCAGCCACGCCATCGCGCGCGAGGTCGCCCTCGAAGCCTACGCGCGCATCCGCGCCGCCAAAGGCAACTAGCCTGGATTTCCACGAACCGGAATTGACCTAAGTTTTCGAGGTTTTAAGCGGGCCGGTGTAGGTGGTCAGCCGCAGCGAGTGGCCTCCCCACCACGGGACCTGGACGGGTCGGTCCAGCAAACCCGAGGCGAGGATAATCGGCAGATGGGAACGGCGATGAAGACTGACCACGACCTCCTTCTCGGAGATCGTGACGGTGGCAGGGAGGTTAATCAGGTCGCGGAAGATCTGGCGCGCCTGCGCGTCGGCGTAGCCCCGCATGCGCTGGGCCAGCAAACGGTAGAGTCCACTGGCCAGCACCAGCAAGGCCATGTCGAAGTCCACCTTCAGTCCGACCGCGGAGGAGAGGGCATCCAGATGGAAGAACCGGACCGCATCGGAGAGGGCGTTCTCGATGAGCATGGGCTGGGCGTAGCGAGTGATCAGGGCCTTGGGTGCCTTGCGGCGTTGGTTGGTGAGCAGGATGGTCGGTTCATCGTGCCCCAGATCCTGGATGAACATCTGCCGCAGCTTGCATCCGGCCAGCACCACCGACTGCTCGTGGTAACGTGGAGTCCGGTATTGGCGGGTGGGGACGTCCAGTTCGACCGTGCGCCAGGCCGAGCGGGGCAACAGGACGATCTCTTTGAGGAGCTTAGGGGAGCGGCGCCGCAGGGTGATGAACTCGATGCCCAGGCCCTCCAGACGGGCCAGCCCCCCATAGGTCGTCAGTTTGGAGTCGAACACCAAGTGCCGCGGTCGCCCGCCATGGGTGCGCTTCCAGAAGTTCACGAAGGCAAAGACCTCTTCGGGTTCCTCCCCTTTGCGCAGATCGGCTTTGGCATAGCAGAAGGCGTGGGAGGCGGCATCCTGAGCCAGGAAGGCCAAGACGCTGGGCTGACGGCGACTGCGCATCGAGACGTAATGCCGCTCCACCAGGGGATGCTCGCCATAGTAGGGGAGGGAGTGGAAATCCAGATTGAACGACTCTCCGGGGAACAAGGTTTCGCATGAGGTCTGCGCGTGCCAACCCGCCAGCAGGCGCAGGGTCTTGGCGTGATCAATCCGGGAGGAGTATTCGCAGAGAAAGCTCTTCTTGGGGAACGCATTGAGGCCGGCAAAGAGCCCCAAGCCCTCGTCGGCCACCAGGGCCATGACGTGGCTCTTACGTTCGATGGACCAGAGCTTCAAGGCCAGGCTGGCGCGCAGGGCCTGGGCGGCGGGGATGAGCCGGGAGCCGGGGAGTCCAGCCCGCTGGGCCAGCGCGCCCACGTCCAGGCGGACCAGATCGGGCACGAAGAGGAACAAACCGCCGCACGCGGTGGTGAAGCGGCGCGGGTGCAAGGTGAACTGGCGCACGTCGGCGAGCACCTCGATGGTGGCGCGGGGGTACTGGGGACGTTCGTCATCGGCGCGCCGCGGGAGCGGGGCGAAGCCCTCGATCTTGAGCACCTCGCGCACCGCGGTCGGGCTCAAGGGAGTGCCCTGCTCCTTGAGTTGGTGGCTGATCTCGTACACCGAATGGTTCTGCTTGCGCAGGCGAACAATGAGGTCGCGGGCGGCGGACTTCTTGGGCTGGGCCTGGGGTCCCCGACGCGGGGTCAGGAAGAAGGCCGGGGCGGGATCGCGCCGGAAGTGGTGGGCGAGGACGTCGAGGCACGGCTTCGAAAGGTGTTCTATGACTACTGTCGTCATCGAGGCACCATATATCTAATCCACAGGACCAGTGCGCCACGGGGCACACACCTGGCAAACGCCCGTCAATCGGGCTCTTTGCTGGCGTGGTGGCCATGAAAGCCCCAGACCGGCAAGGCGGAAGCTTAGGTTAATGGTGGTCCGTGGAAATCCAGGCTAGCGCGCCTGTTGCACGCTTCCTTGAGGAAAGCGCCAGCCAGACCTCACAAGCTGGCTGCATGCGGGCCAGTAGCAGTGGTTTCATGGGCGCTGTGCGCGATGTTGGGCGATGTCGCGGTGAGTCTGTTGGTAAGTGAACGCTTTACTCCCTGCTCCGCGTTCCAGAAGCCGTCAAACCCTTTGCACTGGTGATGATCTTTACCCGCCATACTCATCGTTCACACCCCGTCGGTGCACAGGGCAATCAGATTCAGCAGGATGATTGCCATGCGGGTCGGTCAGATCGGCCAGGGGTAACTCGACTCGGGGCTTGCGCGGCACCCGTTCACAACCGGCCATACGGATATGTCAATATCAAGAACTGACCCGTCTTGGTTTTGCCAACTAGCCCAGTTACGGTTCCTCGCGAAGCGTGGGAAATAACCGGGCTAAACGCGGTTACCCGAGGCGCCAGCCCGGCCTGTATTCGCGTCGGATAAAAGGCGCGGCGGCGCGGCAGTTCTTTGCCTCGAGGGCGATTGGATCCCACTCGAGCCTGGCTGCGGCGCGGAAGGCCACGTTGCCGAGGTGATTGGCGATGGTCAGCGGCCCCGCATAAAGGAAATTGCAGGTCGTCGGCTCGCCGGTCTTGCAGGCGTGGACCCATTCCCGGTGGTGGCCTTTCGAGGACGGGATGAATGGGGCTGGCGCCTTGAAGTCCTTGAACTGCTCTTCCGGCAGCAGCACATGCTTGCCGTAGTCCGCCAGCAGCATTCCCTTGGCGCCCACGAACAGGACTCCGCTGTCCCACTTCGGAATCGTGCCGTCCCGGTACGGTTTTGGCCTCATCGTGCCCTGGTGCCAATGCAGGGTCACAGGCGGCAGGTCGCCGCGGGCGCCGTAGGTGTAGACGGCATGCATCGATGCCGGCGCGATCTCCCGGTGTGGCTGCGGACCCTCGGCTTCGACCGTCAGCGGATGATCGAGTTCGAGCGCCCACCAAGGCAGGTCATTCCAGTGACTTCCCAAATCGGACATCGTGCCGTTGCCAAAGTCCCACCAGCGGTACCACTTGGGTCCGGGCCAGTAGACTTCATGAAAGGGACGGTACGGTGCGGGGCCGATCCACAAGTCCCAGTCGAGTCCCTGCGGGATTGGTGAGGAACCGCTGGGCCGATCGCGCACCGAGACAATGTCGCCATGAGCCTTGGCCTCCTCCTCGCTCTGCCAACCCCAGGCGCGCCCGACCCAGACATGCACCTCGCTCACAGGCCCGATCGCGCCGGTCTGCACCAACTCGACCACGCGCCGGTAGTTGTCGGTGGCATGGATTTGGGTTCCCATCTGCGTGGCCACCTTGGCCTTGCGGGCGGCTTCGATAATCACGTGGGCTTCCCAGACATTGTGGGTGAGGGGTTTCTCGCAGTAGACATGCTTGCCCAGTTGCAGGGCGGGCAGGACAGCAAACGCGTGCGTGTGCTCGCATGTGCTCACAACCACGGCGTCAAAGTCCCGTGCGTCGTCGAACACGCGCCGCAGATCGCGATAGCGCTTGGCCTGGGGAAACTTCTGCGCGGCAGCCAGGACCGGCGCGTCGTGCACGTCGCACAACGCGACAATGTTCTCGCTGCTCACCTCCGCCAGGTTGCCTCCGCCACGCCCGCCCACACCGATGATCGCGATGTTCAACTTGTCGTTCGGGCCGACGGCACGGCGGACCGCTGAGTCCGCGCCGAACACGCCGCGCCAGGCCGGTCCGACCAGAACCAGCGTGCTGCCCGTCGCCAGGGCGGATTGGCGCAGGAACCGGCGGCGTGTCACAGGATGCGAAGACTGAGAGGAGCGGGATGCAGTGCATTTGGTCATGCCTTTCGACTACACCCGACGAGATGTCTGGACAAGCGGAAACATCGACAGCGGAAACACCGGCCATTCGCCAGGCGCGGCCGATTGCCCGTGACGGCGGTTTTCGCTTCGACTCCGCCGTATGGCGCGCTAAGATCCGGACACGAACACACGCGATTCAAACCTGATTTCCCGCATGTATCATGGAGTTCTGACCATGGCGAAGCCGAGCACACCAGAATGCGGACCGCTCCGGGCCAGAAGGCAAAACCGCGGCTGGCTGGGGCAACGCCTCGCCATCCTTTGGACGGCTGCGGCGATCGGCTGCGGCGGTTTGCTGGGTGCCGTCGAGGGGCCGAGGCCGAATGTTCTGTTCCTTTTCGCGGACGACCAGCGGGCGGACACCATCGCCGCGCACGGGAATCCGCACATCACGACGCCGAACCTGGACCGGTTGGCGGCTGCCGGCTTCAGCTTCCGGGCCAGCTATGTTCTTGGTGGCAACAGCGGCGCGGTCTGCGTCCCCAGCCGGGCCATGCTGATGAGCGGGCGGTCGTGGTTCCATGTCGACACCGCAGCGCTGTCCGGCGTGCGGTTGCTGCCTGAGGTTCTGCGTGAGCACGGCTATGTGACCTTCGGAACCGGCAAGTGGCACAACGGCCAGCCCTCGTGGCGGCGCGCTTTCGAGCGCGGCAAGGCCGTCATGTTCGGCGGCATGTCCGATCATTCGAAAGTGCCGGTCCGGGATCTGGGCCCGGACGGCGCGCTGACAGGCGAGCGCATGGGAGAGAAGTTCTCGAGCGAACTGTTCGCAGAGGCGGCGATCGAGTTCATCGAGACCCACGACAAGCAAAAGCCGTTCTTTGCTTACGTTGCCTTCACGGCTCCGCACGATCCCCGCATGCCGCCCATGCCCTTTCGGGAAATGTACTACCGTCGGTTGCCCCCTCTGCCTCCGAACTTCCTGCCCCAGTTGCCATTCGACAACGGCATGATGGCCGGCGGCCGCGACGAGAATCTCGGGGCCTGGCCGCGGACCGAACCGATGATCCGCGCTCAACTTGCGGAATACTACGGGCTCATCACGCACATGGATGAACAGATTGGACGCATCCTGGCGGCACTCGAGTCCTCGGGCCACGCCCGCCGCACGCTCATCGTTTATGCCGCCGACAACGGTCTGGCTTTGGGCAGCCACGGTCTCCTGGGCAAACAGAGCGTGTTCGAGCACAGCACGCGCGTGCCATTGATCCTGGCCGGACCAGGCATTCCGGCGGGCAAGTCCACCACCGCTCTGACCTCGCTGGTGGACCTCTTCCCGACCCTCTGCGACGTGCTCGGCGTGCCGCAACCGTCCGGGCTCGAAGGCGAAAGCCTGCGCCCCCTCTGGGAGGGGACCAGGGATCGCATTCGCGACTCCGTGTTCCTGCCGTTCATGCAGATTCAACGCGCCGTGCGGGACGAACGCTGGAAGCTGATTGTCTACCCCAGAATCGGGCATGCCCAGTTGTTCGACCTGCAAACCGATCCCCACGAAATCACCAACCTCGTGGACCATTCCGAGCATTCCGCCCAGGCTGCGCGCCTCCGCCTCCTTATGAAACAATGGCAGGCGCGCGTCGGGGATGCGCTCGAAATCCCCGATTCCCACAAGCAACCCGATCCAATCGATCTGACCGGGCGTCCGCGGGTGCCGGACCAGTGGCAGCCGGAATGGATCGTGAAGAAGTACTTCGATCTATGAAAAGACACAGCACGCAAACCGCCCGCATCGCGCTTGCTCTGGCCGCGCTCGTCGCGATCTCGCCCACGCTTCCATGCAGCGCCGATTCGCCCGTGGCGAACCCGGCTTCCCGAAGGGTTGAAGTCGCCGCGGGCGATCTCGAGGCCGTGTTTCATGTCGCCGCCGACGGGATCTGCCTCGATCACCTCCGCGATCGCTCAACAACGACAATTCTGGCTACGAATGCCGCGCCGCTCTTCACGTTGACGCTGACCAACGCGACCACCCGGGAGCACCGGATCATGACAGCGTCCGATGGCTGGGGTGAGGTCGACCTTCGCGCCGACCGCCACCGCCTCAGGCTTCGCTGGGGTGCCCCCCTCAGCGAGGGACTGGCGGACGTCGCCGTCAGCGCCATCGCCGCGCTGGATCAACAATCGAGCGCCCTGCGCTGGACTCTGCGTGTTGACAACCGGTCTACCGCCTGGGCGGTTCGCCAGGTGGTCTTCCCCCAACTCGCCGTGCCCGAGCTGGCCCATGACGCGGCCGTGCTCTTTCCGCGGGGCCCCGGCGAAGTGCAGCGCGGGCTCTGGCGACGCGCCTTCACGTACCGGGGCAATTATCCGGACGGCTGGTGCGCGATGCAGTTTCTGGCGGCCTACCGGGAAGGGGAGAGTCCCGTCGGTGTCTACCTCGGTTTCCATGACCCCTGGGGCGGCGCCAAGCGGATCGAGGCCTCGAGCACGCCGACCAACCGCGTCGTCCGCCTGGCCTTCGAAGTGCCGGCGAGTGATTTTCACGCCGCAGGAAACGACTTCGACCTGAATGGCGAAGCCGTCTGGCAGCTCTTGCGGGGCGACTGGTTCGATGCGGCGACGATCTACAAGGCCTGGGCCCGGCAGAACGCCCGCTGGTGGCCTCGCTTGGGCGCCGAGGGGCGGGCCGACACGCCGCTTTGGATGCGCGAGTTGAGCGCCTGGGTGATGACGGGCGGGGCGCCGCCCGACTGCGTGCCGGCCGTGACACGTTTCCGCGAGGCCATCGACATGCCGATCGGTTTCCATTGGTACAATTGGCACCAGATCCCGTTCGACAATGACTATCCCCATTACTTCCCGACGAAGACGAACTTCGCGGCTGCGGTGGCGGAACTCCAGCAGGCGGGCGTGTCCGTCATGCCGTACATCAACGGACGGCTCTGGGACACCTGCGACCGGGGCGCGGAGGATTTTGCCTTCACTGCGTCCGCCCTGCCGGCGGCCACCAAGCAGGAGGATGGCAAGCCATTCGTCGAAACCTACGGCAGCAAGGAAACTAACGGCGAACCGGTCCGGCTCGCTGTGATGTGCCCCACGACGCGCCTTTGGCAGGACAAGGTCCGCGAAATCGTTCTCCGCCTGCAGCGCGACGAGGGGACGCGCGGCGTGTACATCGACCAGATCGCGGCGGCCGCGCCCAAGCTTTGCATGGACCGAGGGCACGGGCATCCGCTGGGCGGGGGGCATTGGTGGACGCGCGGTTACTGGGATTTGCTCGACGGCATCCGGCGTCAAATGCCTGCGGACTGCATGTTGACCACCGAATGCAATGCCGAGCCGTTCATCCGCTGGTTCGACGGCTACCTCACATGGCACTGGCAATTCGACGGCCAGGTGCCTGCCTTCCCGGCAGTCTACGGCGGCACGATCCAGATGTTCGGACGCGCGTATCGGGGCGGCGCGACCAAGGATCTCGCGCTCCGGATGAAGGCCGGCCAACAGTTGGTCTTTGGTGAACAGATCGGTTGGTTTGACCCAAACCAGGCCCTCGAATCGCAGAACCTCCCGTTCCTCCGCAAGCTCATCCAGACCCGGTCCCAATTCCGGCGCTACTTCCACGCTGGCGAAATGGCGCGTCCGCCGCGCCTGACGGGCGAAGTGCCCAGCGTCAAGGCCGATTGGCAGTGGTCGGGCGAATGGTGGGTCACCACGGACGCCGTTCTGACAGGGGCCTGGCGGCTGCCGGGCGAGGACCGCGCGCTCGTGCTCTTTGTCAATGTCGGCGATCAGCCGGTCAAGGCCGCCTGGGCATGCGACCCCCGCGCGCACGGTCTCGCGGATCGCCTCTGCCGGCTTGTGATCAGCCGCGACGGCCAGCCGGGCGTCGATGCGGCGCGGTTCTCCGGCGGTTTTTCCCAGACCATGGAATTCGCGCCCCAGTCGGTCCAAGCCTGGGAACTGTCCACGGCGCGTTAGCCGCATTTCTCACCAACTGTTGATGTCATCTGACCGGTCACCGTGACATTTCACCTGAAATGCGGGCTCTCAGAAACCCGCGCCCCAGACAGTTGGACCCAATCTCGACCACACTGTGTCGGCGTGCCCGACGCGCCCAAGCGGCGGGGCGCATCCCGGCTTTGATGAACCGATGAGCCGATTCTCCTTGCTGGGCGCGGGTTTCACTGCGAAATCTCCCCGCAGACCGTCCGGAATGCCGCGATCGCCCCACGGGGTGATTTCCGGGTTAGAAATGGCCCGGAAGTCCCTGTCCTCGTCCCGACGTGAGATTTCCGGGCCGGGCAAGAGGACCGGACTCGGTGCGGTTGTGGCCGATCCGGGGCGCGATTCGGCGCGATGCGGGTGCGTGACGAGATTCTGAGGTCTGATGAAAAAGGCTTGAATTCTCTGCGTGATGTACCTAGGATGATAGGTACGTCTATGAATACAACCAATGCCGCTGACCTTCTGGCTCAAATCGCCCGCATTCAACTCATGGAACGCAAGCTCTGCGCCTACCACTCAAGGACCGCCCGGCCGATGCCGGCCCTATTACAACTCCAAGGTTGGGAACGGGTAAGAACCACACGCGCCACGTGCGCCCGGCAGGTCCCCTCCTGGAGGAGGCGCTGGCTGGCTATGCCCAGTTCCGCGAGTTGACCGAGCAATACGCGCAGCTGGTCATCGAGCAGACCCGCCAGCAACTGGCGGGCGTGGGCGTAAAAAAAGCCGGGACCTCGCCCCAACTCCTCTTGGCGCAGGAGGAAGAGATCGGGCAATTGATGGCCCGGTTTGCGGCGCAGGAACCCACGGGGACGTTGGTCCAGGAACTCGAGGTCCTGGTGCGTACGGCGGTCTTCGAGCCGGCCAACGCCCTGGTTGGCCACCTGCTCCAAGGGGCCGCCGATCGTCTCGACGCCGCCTACCAACCCAAGCCAGGCAGGTGCGCCAGGGGCGAGTCGCTTGCCAGGTGAAAGGCCTCTTTGGCTGCTTCCCACTGGTGCGTGACTATTACTATCACGCGGGGAAGAAACAGGGCCACTATCCGGCCGATGCGGCGCTGGGCTTAGAGGTCGGCTACACGCCCGCGTTGGCGCGGATTCTCTGTTTGGAAGGCGCGGATGAAAGCGGCTACCAGAAGGCGGAACTGCACTTGGCCGAGATCGGCGGGATCAGCGTCTCGGCACGGCAGATTCAGCGGGTGGTGCAGCGGATCGGCTCCGCGGCCCAGGCCTGCAGGAACGCGAGGTGCGGCCCGAGTAGTGAGCGCACCGACGCGCCGGTGTTTTACGTGAGTGCCGATGGCACCGGCGCTCCGATGCGCCCGGAGGAGCTGGAGGGACGCCAGGGTAAACAAGCCGATGGCAAGGCCAAGACGCGGCAGGTGTATCTGGGGTGCGTCTTCACGCAACACGAACTTGATGACGAAGGCCAGCCGGTGCGCGACTGGAATCCACCACCTACGTGTCGAGCCTGGACGGGATCGATGAGTTCGGTCCAATGTTGCGTCGCGAGGCGCTGCGCCGTGGGATGGGAACGGCCCTGAAGGTCGTGCTCCTGATCGACGGGGCGAAGGGTTGGCCCACATGGGCACGCTCTGTTTCAAGAACGCCGTGCAAATCGTGGACTTCTTTCACGCGCTGGAGCACGCCGGCGAGGTCCTCGAGCGCTGTTGGGGAGCAAGGAACATCCTGCGTATGAGCTGCGCCTGCGCCGCTGGGCCGATCGGTTGCTGGAAGACGAGGTCCAGTTGCTCATCGCCGAGGCCCGACAAGAGGCGAGGACGCTGGGGCGTGCGCAGGCGATGAGGAGGAGTTGGGATACTTCGTGAGCAATGTCGCCCGCATGCAGTACGGTACCTTCCGCCAGCAGGGCTTCTTCATTGGGTCGGGGGTGATTGAGGCCGGCTGCAAAACGGTCATTGGCGCTCGCTGTAAACAGTCAGGCATGTTCTGGAGTGTTCCCGGCGCCGAGAACGTCCTGGCGTTCCGATGCATCCAGGCCAGTCGCCGCATCGGCCAGTTCTGGAAGTACCGGCTCAACCAGCACGCCCTCCGCAACGACAGTCTCCCGTTGGCAGCCTGAACTCAGAATCCTGTCGTGCGCCCGCGCGATGCACGCATTGAAATCAAGGCTTGTGAGTGCCGAAAGCTTGCGCTAGAGTCCGACCATTGGATTGACCTCGGGTCGCAACCGCCTCCTGGGCAAGAGTGCGATTTGCGGCAAATGTGCGAAAGGAAGCGACTTATGTATCAAGTAAGCGTTCGAGAACGATCGGCGGAAAACACGGCCCGCGCGCGGGTGGCGGGCGGTTTCACGCTGATCGAGTTGCTGGTAGTCATTGCTATCATCGCCATTTTGGCGGGGATGCTGCTGCCTGCGCTGGGCAAGGCCAAGGCCAAGGGACAAGGCATTCTCTGCATGTCGAACACCAAGCAACTGATGCTGGCGTGGGCGATGTATGTCACCGATGCCGACGACCGCCTGCCCTTCGCATACGCTCAGGAGGGCAATCCAACCCACCCCAATTACAAGTACGCCTGGGTGCATGGCATCATGGATTTCTCGAACGGCCGGGACAATTGGGACATCACCAACACCCTGGCTGCCGGATGCATCTGGCCCTACACGGGCGGCTCGGCCGGCATTTACAAGTGTCCTGCCGACATGAGCATGACCCGCGCGGCCGGCAAACTGGTCCCGCGCCTGCGCAGTCTCTCGATGAATTCCTGGCTGGGCATGAACGAGGGCGTCCACACCTGGTTCGGCGGCCCCGAGTTCCGCGCCTATCTGCGGATGTCGGACGTTGTCGACCCGGGTCCCGCGATGACATGGGCGCTGGTCGATGAACACCCCGACAGCATCAACGACGGCTTCTTCTGCGTCGACATGAACGGCTATCCCAATCCCGCCGCCACATCGCTCCCCGACACCCCCTCGAGCGCGCACAACAAAGCCTGCGGCTTTTCGTTCGTCGACGGGCACTCGGAGATCAAGAAGTGGCAGGACCCGCGCACCGCGCCGAAAGTGACTTACAAGGGCGATGCCACCATGCCGGCCGCATCCCAGCCGAACAACAAGGATGTGCTCTGGATCTGGGAGCGCACAACCCGCCGCATTCGCTGACCGGTCGATGAAGAGGAAGAAGACAGCGCGGCAGGCACGGATCGCCCCGGACGGTTTTCAGGTTGGCCAGATGTGGAAGATTGGGGATGTGAATCTGGCCGTCACGTCGGTGGGCAAGACCCTGGTGCATTACAAGCGCTATAAGACGCAACCGAAGGGTGTTCAGACCACGCTCTGCTCGAAGCTCGCCCTCGAGAAATACCTGGCGGACAGCAAGGCGATTCTGGTCACCGGCTAGCCCGAACGATCACGGGCTGCGCGCTGAACATGATCGGGGCGAGCCGGCGGGTCATTCGTTGAACCCGGCGCAGAAGTAGAGCTTGAGCCCGCCCAGGTCCATCTTGTGTCGGCGAACGAACTTGATGCCGGGCACCCATTCCACATGGCCGTCGAGATAGCCCTCATTTGAGCCCGCCGGCTGCTTGGCCCGGTGATCGAAGTGGTTGACGCCCCGGACCAGGGGGTTCGGGTCGCCCGGGCGCATCCACGAGTCGTTGTACTTCCGGTTCATGTCTGACCAGAGCAGGGGGTAATAGGGGACATCTGTGTTGTTTTGGGCGAAGATCGGCTGCTGCGTGATCGGAGTCGGGTAGTACGATTTGGTCGTGTTGTACGAGGGCTCGGCCACGTAATAGACATAGCCCACGACCACGCTTACGTTGTCGGGCCAATTCCAGAAATCGTCCCGGTTCCAGAGCCGATTTGAAGGACATACAGGAAGCCAGCAGGAGATTCCGACGACATGAATGATTTGAAACTGACGATGATGGAGGCATTGAGTCGCAAGGACTATGTGCCGGCCAACGTACCGGAGTTGCTGCGTTTGCTCCGCCTTTCGCCTGGTCGCCAGCAGGAGTTGCAGCGCGCCCTCCGCCGGACTCGAACAGACGGGTCGTGTGGCCCGCATCAAGGGCAACCGCTACATCCGACCGCGCGAGGCGGACCTGATTCCCGGACGAATCCGGATGAACCGTCAGGGCAAGGCTTTCTCACCGGATGATCCCGGCCTCAAAGGTGCCATCCCCGAAAGCGCGACGGGCACTGCGTTGCACGAGGATCGCGTGCTGGTGCGGCGCGATGTCCGGCCCAAAGGACTGCGCCGCCACGTTCAAGCCGACCCGGACACGGGCACGGTGGTTCGCATCCTGGAACGTCATCGCACGCGGATGGTCGGCACGCTGCAACGCGGGCGGCGGTTTCTCTACGTAATTCCGGACGACCCGCGCATCCCACACGACATCTACGTTCCCGAGCCGTCCGGGAGGGGCGGGATGGGCCGTCCCGCGCGCATCGGCGACAAGGTGGTGGTTGAGTTGAAGGAATGGGAAACGCGCCACACCAATCCCGAGGGCGAGATCGTCGAAGTTCTGGGCGCGCCGGACGCGGAGGGCGTGGACATGCTGTCGGTGCTGCGCCAATACGGTCTGCCGCTGCACTTCCCGAAAGCCGCCCTGCGCGAGGCGCACGCCATCGGCACGGCGGTGCACCCGAACGACCTTCGTGGCCGGGTGGATTGCCGCCCGCACCGGGTCATCACGATTGATCCCGATGATGCGAAGGATTTTGACGACGCCATCGGTTTGGAACGTGCGGAGCACGACCACTGGCGGCTGTGGGTGCATATCGCCGACGTGTCGCATTACGTGAAGCCCGGCACAGCGCTGGACGCGGAGGCCCGCAAGCGCGGCAATTCCACCTACCTGGTGGACCGCGTCATCCCGATGTTGCCGGAGGCGTTGAGCAACGAGCTCTGTTCGCTCAAGCCCGGCGTGGACCGCCTGACCAAGTGTGCCGAGCTCCTGGTGTCCAACGAGGGCCGGGTTCTGAGCGCGAAGTTCTATTCCGCAGTCATTCGTTCGCGGCGCCGACTCACTTATCAGGAGGTGCTCGCCGTCCTGCAACGCAAGCCCGCCAACGATCCCATCACGCAGATGCTGCATCAGGCGCATGGTCTGGCCCAACGCATCCGGCGGTTGCGCTTCCGCAACGGTTCGCTGGACCTGGATTTCCCCGAGTCCAAGATCCGCCTCGATGAACGCGGCCGCGTGCTGCGCATCGAACGGACGGAAAACGACGTGTCGCATCAGTTAATCGAGGAGTTCATGCTGCTCGCCAACGAAACCGTGGCCGAGCGGCTGATTCACCTGCGTCGGCCCGCCGTGCATCGCGTCCACGAAGCGCCGGACGCGCGACGCTTGCAGGAATACCGTGAGGAGGTGCTGAGCCACGACGTGCCGTGCGGCAATCTGGAACATCGCCCGGAGGTGCAGAAACTGCTGACCCGTCTCAACGCGCTGCCCATCGGCCCGGCGCTCAAGATTGGTTTTCTCAAGTCGCTCATGCGCGCGCGTTACGCCATCGAGCCGCTGGGGCACTACGGTCTGGCGAAGAAAAAGTATGCGCACTTTACCTCGCCGATCCGCCGCTATGCCGACTTGATTGTGCATCGCGCGCTGTTCGATCAGAAAGCCGGTGCGCCGACCGCGCTCAAAGAGACGGCGGAACACATTTCCGTGACCGAGCGCAACTCCGCCGACGCCGAGCGCGACAGCAAGGATGTGAAACTGTTCGCATTCCTGGGCGCGCAGTTGAAATCCGGACGCCCTGAGCAGTATCCGGCGCTCGTCACGGACGTGCGCAACTTCGGTTTCTTCGTGGACGTCCCGGGTTTGGCGATGAGCGGCCTCGTGCCCCTGTCCACGGTCGAGGACGATTTCTTTGTGTTTGATGCCGCGCGCAATCATCTTGTCGGACGCCGCACGCGCCGCCGTATTCGCCTGGGTGACCAGGTGACCGTGCAGGTGGCCAAGGTGGACCGGTTCAAGAAGCAGGTGGACTTCCGGTTGGCCGCCCCGCATCGCCCGCGCGGCAGTCGCGCCGCTCAGTCATTCCATCGCGGGCAACGCGCGGGGCGTCCGAAGCCGCCAGCCAGACATCGAGTCGGTTGTTGCACACGTGGGTTGCGGCTTTGCCGCGCGACAAACCATCCGGACCGGGGCAAAGGTCACTCGTTGAATCCGGC
>JAXGQW010000075.1:0-29409 GCA_040766265.1 Verrucomicrobiota bacterium | reverse complement strand
GCAGTCCGTAGGAGAGATTGTTTTGCATGAACCTGTTCCGGCACGAGCGCCACAGTTTCGCGCACGTGTTCGAGCAGTGGGAGAAGTCATTGTCGGCGATCAGATTGTCATCCGACTGGATCAGGTGGAGGCCGTCCCAGACGCGATTAGCGCGATTGTGCCGCAGCACGCTCAGCCGGACGCCATCGAGCAGGATGCCGCCGCGCGGCGGCAATTCGCCCCAGCCGTGCGCTGGGTTGTGATAGTTGTCGGAGAAATCGCAGTCCTCGACAAGAGCCCCTTCGA
This sequence comes from Verrucomicrobiota bacterium, assembly GCA_040766265.1. GTDB lineage: Bacteria > Verrucomicrobiota > Verrucomicrobiia > Limisphaerales > J093 > MWFF01. The sequence goes on along the minus strand of JAXGQW010000075.1, from coordinate 29,124 downwards.
CCTGCCGCAACACGAGGCCTGTGGCGAAGCCGCGGACTTTGAGGTTCTTGAGCCTCACGCCGGTGGCGCCCTCGATCAGCACGCCGATTCCCGCCGATTCGAGGAACTCGAGATTTCCAGCCTGGCCGTGTCCCGCCAAGACAGCGCCCCGGCCATCGATGGTCACGTGGCTCGCGCGGACCACGAGGCGGACAGCGTTCGAGGATCCGGGAGCGAAGACGAAATCGTTTGTGATCACGAGTTCACGCACACCGGCTTCGTCCGATCTGGCTGACAGGAGCAAGCCAGACAGACAGCAAATCGCCAGAAGCCCCATCCGCATGCGGAGCGATGATGTCATTCCGGGATTAACCGGGGGCGGGCGGACCCCGTCAAGCCTGCAGCGCCGACGGTCCAGTGCATCCGAGGGCATCGGTGAGAATCGAGTTTGCGCCGCGTGGGGCCTGCCTGCCGCGCCTGCCTGTGCCGTGCCCGACACGGCAGACAGGCCGCTGCGCTTTGTGGCGCAGGCAGGGCACGCGGCCTACAGCGGGAGTCTACATCCGTTGTAGGCCCGGTGGCCTTACCGGGCGATAGAACACCGACAACAACCAGATGCACCGCCGACAGTCTGGGGCACCGGCTTTGCTTTTTGGCGGAGTCGATTGCACATTCACGGACGAGAGAAGCGAACTGGGATTCTGAATATGCCTGAACACACGGAAACCAAACAGGCCGGTCTGTCCGGCGCGACTGCAACGGCGGCCACGGCGCTGGCCCAATACCAGGATCACGCCATTGTGAGCCGCGAAGTGATTCGCAAGGCGACGGGGGGCGTGACCGCCTTCGCGTTTGACGCGGGGCAGCGTTTGAGCGAGCACACTGCGCCGTTCGACGCGCTGGTGCACGTGCTCGAGGGGGAAGCGGAGATCCGGATCAACGGCCAGCCGCACCGGGTGCCGACCGGCCAGATGATCCTCATGCCGGCGAACCAGCCGCATTCGGTTGAGGCTGTCCAGCGGTTCAAGATGCTGCTGATCATGATTCGCTCCTGAGCGGAAAGAAAACGCCCGACTGCGGGAGCAGCCGGGCGTTTGAAGCGAATGAATGAGCCCGAAAAACAGGGCGGCGGAGCCCTCTTTTAGGCTTCCCAGCCGGCTCGGTTGTTGCGGCTGACGAACTTCGCGGCTTGCGGCAGGTTGGGCGAGGTCATATTGGGCCCGTCCCACTCCATGCGGTAGCCTTCGCCCACGCGCAAGGCGACGCAGCCGAGCAGGATGATCTCGGTGAGGTAGGCCGCGATGTCGAAGTTCGAGTAAGCGGGCGTGCCGTCCTTCATCATCCGGAACCATTCCTGCATGTGGCCCGGGGATCGCGGAATGGACTGCGGCACGTTCTTGCACGCCTCGTGTTGGCCGCTCGACTTGAATTCGTCCTCGCCCTTCATGGCCAGGTAGAACTGGGCGCCGTAGTCATCCGGGGAGAACACCTTGCCCTTTTCGCCGACAATGAGGGCGCCGCTGCCGGGCAGGCCGCCTTGGGTGGCGATGATTTCCTTGGCGACTTCAGCGACGGGCCGAAGCGGCCTGATTTTCTCGCGAGCCGGCGCGCCGGGGACGGCGGGGGTGCCGCCCGGATTGCCGTCGTACCACCAGAACTTGAGGGGCGGGAGCCCTTCGCGTTCAGGGAACTCGAAGCGGATGCGCGAGGTCTCGGGGAAGGTTTCCGGATAGACGCGCGAGGCGAGCTCGCACTCGACGAGGGTCGGGTAGCCGAGTTTCAGGGCGCGGAACGGCATATTGACCGTGTGACAGGCCATGTCGCCCAGGGCGCCGGTGCCGAACTCGTACCATCCGCGCCAGGCGAAGGTGTGATAGATGCCATTCTTGTAGGGCCGCAGGGCGGCGGGGCCGATCCAGGCGTCCCAATCCACTCCGGCGGGCACAGGATCTTCGCCGGCGGGGCGGTCGTAGCCTTGGGGCCAGACCGGGCGATTCGACCAGACGTGCAGCTCGATCGGTTTGCCGATGACGCCGGCCTGGATGACCTCGACGGCCCGGCGCAGGCCGGATTCGGCGCTGCCCTGGTTGCCCATTTGGGTGGCGAGTTTCTTCTCGGTGGCCAGTTGGCGCATGATGCGCGCTTCCTTGACGTTTTGGACAAGGGGCTTCTGACAGAAGCAATGCTTGCCCATCTTCATGGCACGGATGGCGGCAACGCCATGGTTGTGGTCCGGAGTTGAGACCGTGACGGCGTCGATCTCCTTGCCCATTTCATCGAGCAGCTTGCGGTAGTCGCGGTATTGTTTGGCGTTTGGGAACTGCTTGCCTTTGCGGTCGAGGGTGCGCTGGTCGACGTCGCAGATGGCCACGATGTTGCCGCCGCAGTTGGCGGCGTCGCTGCTGTCGCTGTCGCCTTTGCCGCCGACGCCGATGCAGGCGATTTTGATGCGATCGTTCGCGCCCTGCACATGGCCAATGTACGGGAAGGCGAAAGAGGCGGCGCCGACCGCCGCGGTTGTGCGGGTCAGAAACTGTCGGCGATTCAACGAGGTGTGTGGTCTGTGTTTTTCCATAGTGTGATGTCAGGTGATCGCGCCTGGGCGCGGGTTGTCCGTTGCTGAATCAAGGTTTGCCGTAGCCCCTCACGAAGCCGATGCACTGGGCGACTTCAGGCACGCTGTTGTCCCAGTTATGCTCGTATTCGATCGAGATATTGCCGGCAAAACCCTGGGCCGCGAGTTCGTCGAGACAGGCCCGGATGTCCGCCACGCCGGTCCCAAACGGGACGTCGTGGGCGCTGGGGCCTTTCTGATGGAGATCTTTGAGATGGCTGCTCACGATGCGGCCTTTGAGAATCTCCAGGCATTCAACCGGGTTGAGATTCGAACGCAGCCAGTGGCCGGTGTCGACGCAGGCCCCGACCCGCGGATCGCGTCCTTTGGTCAATTCCACGATGTAGTTCGGATCCCAGACTTTATAATTCGGGTTATTGGGTTGGCGAGGGTGGTTGTGGTAACCGACCACCAGGTCATACTCCTTGACCAGCTTCTCGATCGTGTCGATCGAGTCCGTCGATTCGGTTGTGATGCCGCGCATCCCCATTTTCTTGGCAAATTCGAAAATCTTGCGGGCGGCCGCTTCGTCCTTCGGGATATCGACCACGCCGTAGTTGACCGCCATGATCTTGTGCTCGGCAAGCTTGGCTTTGACCTTCGCAATGACCTCGTCGGAGACGTTGTGATCCCACCGGACAGCCGGTTCCTCCTTGCTGAGCTTCTGGCCAGGGTAGAACTCGATCACCCTGGCTCCAGCGTGAGCTGTCTTCTCGATCGCCTCGAACACGCTGAATCGGTTGAAGGTGTAGGCTTGGCATCCGATGGCGAATCCGCCTGTCTTGTACTCGTTGGGAATCGCCGGTTGGGCCAAGAGGTTGAGGGAGGTGATGGTCGTCAAGGTGGCCAGAGCCAACCCGCGACCCGTCCATAGCATCCAGGTCTTCATGGTTAATTCGTTTTCCGTGTCGCCGCCGCGGAGGCCAAACTCAAGCCGCCCCGCCGCGTATGGGGAAATAGCAGCGCGATTCAACCCCGAGTGTCAAACTCAAATCAGTCCTCAGGGCTGCTCTAAAGTCGAACCGGGCGGGTGAGTAGGCGAATGACCTGTCCCGGGCGGCGACTCATCTTCGCCAGGAAGGTCGGACAGGTTCGATCTCGCTTGCGGGGTTGACGACGCGCCCAGGCCCGCGCTTCACCCTGCACCGCGCGACGGAGGATGCCCAGCGTCGTCGCGGCCACTGGATGACTCACCCGGCACCGATCTTCACCCGCGCTCACATCCAACGGATAGTGCGTGCCATTCTCGATGCTCCAGTACTGGCGCGCCAACTCCAGCAGACGCTCCAGACCGGCCTGCTCCGCCGTCAAACTCGTGACGATCCACACGGTCTCCACTTCCTGCCGACCACCCTTGAGTTCCCGAATCCGGTCAAGGCGCGCCACCTGCGCCACGTGCGGAAAACCCATCTGGGCGGGGGTCACCTCCTTGACCGCAATCCCCCGCCACTCGATCCGCCCGTGACCCCGTTCCACCGTGAGCAGTTGAGGGGGAAAAATCTTCCGGGAGGAAGTGGCGCGCTTGCTTCAGGAGGCCGTCTTGGTTGCCCTTGACGAAGAGCACGTAATCACCCCCACCCTCTTGCACCACCGATCGAGCCGTTTCCACCTGGGTGTGCATCGCGTCCATCAGCGCGATGGTCCCGTCCAGGTCCAACCGCTCCAGGAGCGTTTGCCCCGCCGGAATCTCGTTGCTCTTGTCCGCCACCGCTTCCACCCCCAGCGTCCGGCCACTCTGCGCGTTGATCGCCCCAACCAACTGCGTCTTGCCGCTGCCCCGCAACGCCTTCCCGTCCAGCACCACCACGCCCCCGTCGGCCGCCCCATGCCGCGCCTTCTGCCACGCCCAGAGCGCCGCTTGAAACGCCTGCACCGGCACGGCCTTGAGCACCCGGTACACACAGTTCTCCGTCGGCACGTCGTACTGGCGCGTGCGCCGATTGAACCAACACCGCAAGTCCGCCCGCTGCCGGGCACTCAAGTCCTGCGCGAAGAGCGCCACCCCACGGTGACCTCCCTGACCCCCGCTCAACAAATACGCAAAGGTGATCGCCAACACCGTCGCCTGCCGGTGCCGCAACCCGTGCACGTCCCGGCTCTCGGGCACCTCCCGGTGCAGCACCATCCATAAACTGGTCAACTCCTCCCCCGCCAACAAACACTGCCGCGCGATCTCCCGCTCCTGCGCACCCCAGCCTGCGGGCATCCGCCGCCTTCGCAAACCCCGCGCCGCTCCCTTCACCAGTTCCCGCACGTACAACTGCTTGGGCCGATCATGCGCCTCATAGAAATCCTCCCGCACCCGCCGGTACTTGGCCGTCGTTCCCACCGCCCGCCACCCTGTCGCCTTGTACGCCGTCCCCCGAAACAATTGCTCATCCACGAAACTCTCCACCGCCATAATCGGATGCCCGTACTGCGCCTGCCAGTCGGCCGACAACCGCTCCAGGTTCAGTGCCAGCGCCCGGCTGGCCAGGTTCGGATACTGCCCCTTGGGTCCCAACCGGCAGAACCGCGCGTTATTGGCCACCAGATGCAGTCGCGCCCGCCGTTGGTTCGCGTCCCACCCAATCCACCCATCCCGCCCCTTCAAATGATACGCCCCCGCCGCCCACCCGATCAGCGCCATCCATTGCCCCCGGTACTCGGCCACGTACCGTAATTGCTCGCCCACCATCGTCGCGCTCTTCAGATAATGGTGTTGGATCATCAGTCGGTCCCACTCCCCGACCTCCTCGGGCCGAACCAGGCGCACCACGATTTCATTGACCACCGCCGCCTCCACGGGGTCCGTCAGTACCAAGCGTGTCTTCGTCATCCGGCCCAGCAAAACAGATGGGCCGAGGAATGTCCCGCAAATTCGTTAAGTCCCTATTCTCCAATCACCCCCTCCCAGCTCAGAACCGCCCTGATCAGTCCTTCGTGACTCCGACAGACTGTTCCGCGACGGCGGTGAGCGTCTTGAGTTCGCCGTTGACGCGGACCCTGACCGATCGCGGTTCGGGCGAGCGAACGGCGAAGTGGGTGACCTTGCCGTCCTTCCAGGTGGCGTCGACGGTGAAGTTGCCGCGGGCTTTGAGCCCGCGGAACGAGCCGTTTTGAGCCCAGGCATCGGGGAGTGCGGGCAGGATGGCGATTTCACCGGCGTGCGACTGCAGGAGCATTTCTGCGATTGCGCCAGTGATGCCGAAGTTGCCATCCATTTGGAACGGAGGGTGGTTGCAGAACAGGTTGGGCAGTGTGTTGTAGGTGAGGAGGCCGCGCACCATGATCCCGGCCCGGTTCCCTTCACCCAACCGCGCCCACATCGCGCCACGCCAGGGCCAGGTCCACGAGCGCCGGCTGTCGCCGATGGTCGTATCGACGCCGAACGGCTTGTCGCCATGATCACTGCTGCGCGCCTTGAGCGAGACGACCGCGGCCCGGGCAAGATCCGGCGTTCGGGTCAGGTTGATCTGGCGTCCGGGGTAGACGGCGAAAAGATGGGATGTATGCCGGTGTGTATTGTTGGGGTCGTCGCGGTCGGTTTGCCATTCCTGGAGTTGACCCCATCGTCCGATTTTGTTGGGGGCCAGGCGGGCCTGGAGATTGGCGATGCGCGCCTGGTCGTCGGCATCGACGTCGAGGGCTTTGGCGGCGTCGAGATAGTTCTCGAAGAGATCCCAGATCAGCTGCTGGTCATGCATGACACCGTCTTCGCGCGGGCCGTGCTCGGGCGACCAGCCGTTGGGAGCGACCAGCGTGCCATCGGGCAGGCTTTTAAGACGGTCTTCCCGGTAGTGGCAAATCTCCTTAAGGACCGGGTAGGCGGTCTGGGCCAGGTAGTCCTTGTTCTGTGTGAAGGCCCAATGCTCGAACAGATGCTGGGCGTACCAGGCGCTCGCGGGAATGTTCCATTCCCACCCGTTGCCGCCGAAGATGTTCTGGCTGGTGCGCGCCGTCCAACCGCGCGTCTTCTCGCCAAAGGCCTTGCGGGTGGCGATGCGGCACGGTTCCTGGGCGGCGACGACGAAGTCGATCAGCGGGAGATGGCATTCGGGGAGGTGGGTGGGCTCGGCGCCCCAGTAATTCATCTGGATGTTGATATTGTTGTGATAATCGCTGGCCCAGGGCGGAGTGTTGCTGTCGTTCCAGAGCCCCTGGAGGTTCGCGGGGAGGCCGCCGGGGCGCGAGCAACTGGCCAGCAGATAGCGTCCGTAGCAGAACATCATCGATTCGAGCTGCGGGTCGGCGTGTCCTGCCGCATAGCGTTTGAGGCGCGCGTCGGTCGGTTGATCGAGAACATCGGAGGCGGTGGCGCCGATATCGAGGGCGACGCGGTCGATGAGGGATGCGAGATCGGCGATGTGCGCGCGCCGCAGGGCGTCGTAGGATTGGGTCTGGGCGTCAGCCAGTTCCTTCTCGATGCGCGGCAGCGGATCTTCGCCCCGCCAGCCGGCGCTGTAATCGGGCTTGTAGTCGGTGCGGGCATCGAGCAGCAACGTCAGAGTGTCGCAGCGGTCAAACACGATTTCGCGGCCGGCGGCGGCGACCGTGCCTCCCGTGTGGAGCAGACGGACAACGGCGGCATGCCTGAGGGTGTTGGGCATGCGGCCGGCGAAGCAGAGGCATTGTGGGGCGGCCTCGGTTGTGGCTTTTTGGCCTGACTCGAGGCCGATCCTGCCGGACAGCGCGCCCGGTTTGTCGGCGGTGTAGCGAAAGACCAGGACCTGATGCGGACGGCTGGCGAACGCCTCCCGGGAAAACGCGATGCCGTGTCGGGTGAAGGTCGTTCTATGGATGCCGGTCGTGATGTCGAGCGCTCGGCGGTAATCGACGGGCACCGCGATGGGTGCGGCGGCGTTTGCGGCCGAGGAATCGGCGTGTTGCGCAGAGTCCGCACCTTCGCCTCGATTGTGCCAGAGGATTGTCAGATCGCCGAAATGGCGGTAGGCGCCGAATCCGTGGTCGCCGCACTCGTATTCGCCGTCCCAGTTGTTGTCGCCAGACCACAAGCTTTGCTCGTTGAATTGGATTCGCTCGCGCTCGATGCCGCCGGAGAGCATGCAACCCATGCGTCCGTTGCCCAGCGGCAGCGCTTCTTCCATGAGCTTGTTCGTGGCGGCGGGCTGGCGGTACCAAAGGATGAGATCAGATGCCGTGCCCGGCCCCGCGCAGAGCGCCAGCGACAGGATGAGGATTGGCGAATGCGTCACGGGCGCTCGTCGATAGCTGGTGATTTTCATGAGGTTTCTGTGCTGGGTCATCGTTAGGGTCTGTGCGCGGACGGATTGCAAACATGCGGATCAGGGGGGCGCGACGTGCTGGAGCGGGGCTGTAGCGCCCCCTTCGTGTTCGTGTTCATGGTCATGTTCGTGCTCCGGGTGGCCGAATCGGGCGATCCCGATCGCCACACCCAGGCCGACCATCAGCGCTGCGGAGAGGGCAAAGCGGTCATGGGTGTGAAACTGGAGTTCCGGCAACAGATCCGAGCAGGCGATGCACAGAAATGTCCCCGCGCAGAAGGCCAGGGCGGCGCCGAGCCAGGCCGGATGGGTCTGCGCCCAAGGGCCGGCGCCCAGGTAGAAGAGCAGGGCGCCCAGCGGGGTGACCAAGGCGAAAGCCAGGTTGACCATATGCCGCGAGGAGTGGCGTGCTCCGCTGGCCGCCATCAGTGTGGTGATGGCCAGCGCGCCGAACGGTTTATGCAGGATGACCGCCAGCGCAGTGCCCAGGCCCAACGCACCGCCGTGTCCATGCGCCTCTGACGCCACGGCGGCGGCCATGGCGAGACCGTCAAAGATCGAGTGGAGCGACAGGCCGAGGGCGACGCCGATCCAACTGAGGCTGCGCGCCGAGCGTTCAGCCAGGGCGTGGGTGTGGCCGCACGGTTCCAGCGGGCTGCCCGCCTCGACATCGTGATGGTGGAACGGGAGGAAACGCTGAAGGAAGAACATCGCCAGGAACCCGGCCAGCAGCCACCCGGCGCTGGCATGGACGGACCCCAGTTCGTTCATCGAGTGGGGCAGGAGGCCCAGCACAGCCAACCCGAGCATCAGACCCGCGACGAAGCTTATGGAAACCTGCAGGCGGGTATGTGTCAGCTTGACCAAAGTGGGGAAGGCGCCGCCGGCCAGGGCGGCCAGCAACGCGGCGAGGCAATAGACGAGCAGGAGCAGGGTGTGGGATTCGAAGAGCGCATTCATAAGTTTGCAGTTGAGGGCATGCGTGAGAGACGGGTTGCTGTTCGAGAGCCGGTTCTCGGCCGCAATGAGGCGTGGAACAGACTACTCATAAACGGTGCCGCTTGCGGGGTGGATGATCTGGGGGTTCCAGGGCGGCACGTAGGGCTTGGACGCGCCTGTGCCGGTCGTATCGAGGCCGAGGCTGTCGTTGACCGTCTGCACGTTGTTGACGATCGTGCCGCCGACGGAGAAGACGGTGTTGCCCTCGTCGATCATTTTAGCGACCAACTGGCCGCTCTTGGTCGGCTCGGCGCCTCCGGTGAAGACGATGGCGGGCAGCAAGTCGGCCGCGGCGCCGACCTGCTGGCAGGTGGTGTTGCCGGTCGCCTGGCCGACGGATTCCAGCGGGCCGCCCGCCGCCACGGGGGCGTCCGGGTTGGCGAAGGCGTTGTACATGTTGCCGATCCCGCTGCCGATGCTCCATCCGGCATAGGTGCCGCCGGCGATGACAGCCGGCGTGGCGGTGCCCATGCTGGCTCCCTCGATGGAAAGCAAAACCGAGCCCGCGAGCAAGCCGCCACCGAATTGCCCCAGACCGGTGAAGAATTTGTCCCAGTTGGGACCGGCGGACGGGCCCAAGCCGAGGCGGTCGACCCGATTGAGCGGATCATTCGACACGTATGCGTAGAGATTCAGGCTGGTGCTCTTGAAGAGCATGGGATCGCGCTGCGTCCATCGCCCCAAATCCGCATCGTAGAAGCGCGCGCCAAAGCGAACCAACCGCGTGTCCGGGTCATAGAGTCCGCCGGCAAAGCCGAAAGGCTGGAACCCGGGGTTGGTGTCCACAACGACGCGTCCGTAGCTGTCATACTGCAACTCCTGGACAACTTCGCCGGTCTGGGCGTTGACGACCGCGCGCGGGCTGCCGCGGTGGTCCGAGACAATGCGATAGAGGGTGCCGTCGCGAATGAGGCCATCGGGCACTGTGGCGCGGTGGCCGTAGACGAACACACTGCGGACCTTGCCGGCATCATCGAGTTCCGCGACCGGATGCATGAACGACCCGTAGAGCAGGCCCTGGCGCAGCACGCCGTCAACCGTCTTTCCCACAGGACGGTGTCGGCCATCCAGCACGTACTCGATCACACGCCCGTCGGGCAGTTCCGCCCGCCTCAAGTTGTTCAGGGCGTCATAAACGTAGCGCGTGGTCTGGGTCCCGACGACCTGCTCGATGAGGTTGCCTTGCGGGTCGTGGCTGAATTCGAGGGATACGGCTGATCCGCCGTCCGTGGTGCGGGTGCCCGAAACGATCCGGTCCCGATCGTCATACGCGAGGCGCGTCGCGATTTCGACGCCGCCCGCGACGCGGATTTCGGTCACACGGTTTCCGTTGCTGTCGTACTCGTAACGGGACTGGGTTGCGCCGTTCTGCGTCACCTCGACCAATCGCCCGGCCAGGTCATAGGCGAACGCCAGCGAGGTTGTCGATTCGCCGGCGGTCTCCCGCATCTCGGTCAGTCGCCCCAAGGCATCGCGCCCGTATTCGATCTGGAGCATTGCGGCGTCCTGGTTGGTGACGGCATACCGTTCGACCTCGCCAAATCCATTCCAGGCGAACGCGTCGCTCACCACGCCCAGGATCGTCCGGCTCAGGAGGGCGTTGGTTGGGTGGCGTTGGATCACAAGGCTGCCCGCGTTCGTGACGAACCCGTCGGCGTCGTAGCGATAGTCGACTGCATTGGTTCCGTTCACGCGCAACGCGGCCAGGCGCAAATCCGATTGGAACACGCGTTCAACCGAGCCGGTGATCAGGCCTTCCCAGCGCATTCCGGTCACCAATGGACCGTCGGTGGTGTAGAATACTGTCGCCCCATCCGGATTGGCGGCGGAGGCCAGCATGCCATTGGTTGCATAGGCATAGAGGAATTGCCCTTGCGGAAAAGTCACGGCGGCAAGCCGCCCCGCGGCGTCGTAGGTGTTGGTCACGGCCTCGCCGTTCGGCTGCACGAGACCTGTGGCCTGTCCGGACGGGTTGAAGAACAAGCGCACTGAATCGGCTGCGTCGCCGATTGCAGGGGGGGTGTAGACGCACGCGCGGCCCCCGGCTGAGGCAAGCAACTGGTGGAGTCCCTTGCCTGGCGGAGCGACTGTGCGCAGGCCGTCTCCCGCGCCGGGCGCGAACCGGGCCACCCGGCCATCTGGAAACTCCTGTTCGAGCAGGCGCCCGGCCGCATCGCGGACGAACCGATTCGTGCGATTCAAGGCGTCCACGGTGGCGGACAAGAAGCCCTGGCTTCCGTAATGGAAGGTGATCGTCCGCGCGGCCTCCCCTTCGCCGGCAACCGCGCGATTCAGGCGCCCATCCGGCCCGTACTCGAGGCGCTGGGGCTGCTGTCCAGGCACCGATCGCTCGACGACACGCCCGGTTGCGTCGAAGCGATTGGTTGTCACACGGCCTGCGGGCGTGCGTTGGATGAGGATGCGACTGGCAGCGGTGTAGGTCTCGGTGAACGTGCGCCCATTCCAGGCGGTTCGTTGTTCGGCGCGAATCAGCGACAGAGGATTCTGGGCGTTGGCCAGGATGATCGTGCGCGTGCTGGCGTTGGTCAGGCTCAGCCCCTCGGGTGTCCTGACGATCTGTTGGCTCAGCACCGGCGCCTGCATGCCCCAACGCGGATCGGCGCCGCACAGCATCGCGATGGTCGAACCATCGGGCATCTGGTGCTTGGTGCGTCCGTCGGTCCCGGTCTGCCGGTCGAGGACGGTGCCGTCCGGGAGATGATCGGTTCTGACCCGGCCTTCGAGGGTGGAGGACTGCAATCGCGAGCGGATGAGGAGCCCGTCGCCGTCGCGCTGGGCGATCTCCTGGCCTTGGCCGGTTTGGGTTCGATTGAACTCGACGCGGCCGCCTTCCGGGGCGGTGGCCTGCTCGACACGTCCTTGCGAGTCGTAGGCGAACGTGTAGGTCTCGCCATCCGAGGCGGCGATTCGAGTCAGCAACGACCCATTGCCATAGGCCAGGTCGAGGGCATGGCCTGTCGGGTCCACGACCCGAGCGAGCTCGCCCGCCTCGTTCAGTTCAAGTTCGGTGCGCGCGCCGAACGGTGCGACGATCGCGGTGGGGAGCCCGGCAGGATCGCGTTCGATGCGGGTCAGGTTGCCGTGTGCGTCTGTCACGCCGGCCAGACGGCCCGCGCTGTCGTAAGCGAACTGGCCGAGCACGGCCCCGGTCACGGCGTGGAGGGTGCCCATGTGCCTGCCGGTCGAGTCGAACAGGAAGAGGCGCTGGCCGTCGCGGGAGGCAACGGCGATCTGGCTGCCATCAAATCCGGGAAGACTGGAGTTGATTCTGCAGACTCGGCGCGCTGATCGGTCCGCAAAGTAGATCGATCCGTCCGGAGCCACCGCGATCCCGCACGGCTCGCCGAGGAAGGTCTGGGTGGCAGGCAACGCATCTTTGCTGAACTGGGCGCCGCCGCCGGCGATGGTGCTGATGATGCCGCGCGAATCGATCTTGCGGATCACATGGTGCTTTGGCGTGCTCACATACAGGCTGCCATCCGGGCCCAAAGCAATCCCGTAAACGTCGCTGAGCCCGGCGGCGATGGCCGGTCCACCGTCCCCGGTGTAGGATGTCGACCCGGAGCCGGCGATGGTGCTGATGATGCCGTCGGGGGTGATCTTGCGCACGCGTCCCCCTTCGATCTCGTTCCAGGAGTCTCCGAAGTAGAGGCTTCCGTCAGGCGCCAGCGCGATGCCGCGGACCGAGGCGAAGAAGGCCTCGGTGGCCGGTTTGCCGTCATTGCGCAGACCGCGGCCGCCGAAGCCGGCATAGGTGTAGATGAGACCATCCACACCGACCCGCCGGAGGCGCCAGTCCTCGAACGGGTAGTCTCCGCCATCGACGCCGATGAAGACCGAACCATCCGGAGCGGCGCAGAGGGCACAGACCTCGCTCAGCGAGGCTTCGACGGCAGGTATGTTCTCGCCCCCGTAGGGCATGGAGATCCCGACTCCTGCATAGCGTCGGATGATGCCGTCAGGCCGTATCACCCGGACCGTATGCCACGCCGAGGCGGTTGTGTAGAAACTGCCGTCTGGTCCCAACGCGATATGCTCCGGCCACACCCAGGTCCCCGCGGCCGGCACTCCGTCCACCTCGACCGCGCCGTCGGCGCCACCGGCGACGAGATGGATGATGCCATCCGCACCGACCTTGTAGAGAGCGAACCGTCCGCCAAAGTAGAGGGTCCCGTCCGGGGCGACAGCCACGGCGCTGGGCTCGCTCAAACTGGCTTCGGTGGCGGGATATCCCTGCGGCGGGTAACGGTCGCCGCGCCCCGCCACGGTCGTAATCACCGGTTGAAGGATGTTCTGGCTGGCCATTCTGTCGCCGGTGCCCAAGTAGAGAGTGCGTCCCAGAGAATCGTAGAAATGGTGGGCGCTCAGCGTCCATCCTCCCAGCCCGATGCCGAACGGGTTCCAGCGCGGGATAGCCACAGTGTGGGCCTGCCAGGCAGTGAACTCCTGGCGGGCTGGGACCAGGGGTTCGATCAGGCGCCCTGAAGGCAGTCCGAAGCTCGCCGGGGCTTGGGCGGCGCGCGCATAGTAGCCATCATACACGTAGCCAATGCGCACATCGGCCACCTGCTCGCCACGAACGACCCGGCCGTAGGCATCCTTGCCGTTCCAGGCAAACGAGTGGCGCAAGTTGGGCTGCGGGGGGAAGGATTCTGTCCAGAGCTGGCCGGCAACCCGGATCTCGAGTGCGACCCGCTTGAGGAGGGGTGGGGGATTCTGGTCTGTCAGCGTAACGGTGAAGCCGAAGGTCTCCTGGCGTCCCGGCATGCGGTCGCTGGCGTAGTTCAGGGTGAGAGGGGTTCCCCGGATGGGGATTGACTCCCGCACCGTCTGGGCGTGCATGCCGATGCTGCCATAGCCTGTGGCATAGCGATCCTCCATGAAATCGATCGGAATCGAGGAAGGGCCTGGAGGGACCATGGACGGATTGATGGCGCCGACACCGCCAGTGATAATGGTAATCGAGTAATTGAGATCGATCGTGGAGAAATGATCGAGACGCGAGCGGGACAGGCTTGCTCCGGGAGCATAGAGTGAGGCCAGTTGCCCCCGCTCTTCGTCGGTGATGCCCAGCGCCTCGAGTTCAGGCGCCGTCGCTGCCTGTCCCGTTCCGGTGACATCGAGCACCGCACGGCCATCATCGATCCCCAGCACGCCGATGACCCGTCCGTTCTCCATCGCAACCCAGCGTCCCTGCCCGGCATCGTACCAACCCACCGGCACGACCGTGCCCACCGGGAAGCCGAGGAAGTTGTCGACATGGAAAGCCACCGGCTTCGAGAACTGCACTGTCGCGGCGTTCGCCGCCAGCGCCTCATCCGCGCTCAACTCGACGCAATACGTGTAGGCAACGGTCGGCGGCAGTTCCGCCGGCATCTTGAGCGGGCCGTTGGGTCCCACCGTGTACTCGGTTGCGCGAATGGCCAGCGTGGTCACTGACTGAATCGAGCCATCAGCGAGGCGCAGCCAGGCGTCCAGTGCCGAGGGCAAAAGAACGGTGGCTTGCCGCGGACCGTCCTGATCGGTCTGCACGCTGCCGCGGGCCACCTGGGCCGGCGCCTCGGCGCCGAGCGCCACCGGTGTCACGTTCGGATCGAGCGGGACGAGGGCAACCGCGGAGGCGAAGGCATACTGTTGCCAGGGCACTGTCACCGCGCGTTGCGCGGCGAGGAAACCGCTCTTGCTGAAACAGAGCGTCAGGCGTTCGCCGCCGTTGACCGCCAGATCGTACGCCCCGTCCTCGCGGCTGAACGTGCGCCCGAGCTCGGGATGGCCAAGGACGCTCACAGCAACCCCCGGCAGGGCCGTGCCGTCGCCCTGGGAGACCTTGCCGCGTATCACCGCCGCCTGCCTCGCAACGATGGTCTCGTTGGAAACGCCGGTCTGAATGGGCTGAGCGCCGGTGTAGAGAAAGCGGGTCGAGGATCCCAGATCGGACACCGCCACCGGATCCAGGGCGGGGGCGACCGTGCCCGGATCAGGTGGCAACTCCGAACCGGATTGATAGCGGAGCCGATAATACGCGTTTGCCTCGCCGGACTCGATCAGAAGCGAGAGTGTGTTGGCGATCGCTTGAGGTTCCTCCGGCCAAGGCATCCAGGAGCCGCCAGGCGACAGAACGTCCGTCGTCTCGAGTTGGAATCCGGCGGCATTCAGCGGCCAGGTCAGATGCAGACCGCCGCTATCCGGGTTCCGCTCGATCTCCAACCGGGGCGGTTGTTGGCCAAACGCCGGGATGAGGGCCGCCCCGAAGAGCAGCCATGTTGCCGGCGCCATCAGCCCGATTTCGGTCCATGCTCGCTTCATAAGCACCTCTCCACCGATCCAGACATGGCGCCAATATCGAACGGCTCACCTGCCCGGGCTCACCCACCCGAGTCAGATCCGGCAGCCGCTCAGGGCATCATGCCGCCCGCGGTCGCGTGCGGACGACTGGGATGTTGTTCTCATCGACGTGGACGATCCGTGGCGCCAGGCGGCGCGCCGCGGCGTCCGTGTAATGGCCGTAGGCAATGATCACGACGAGATCCCCGGGCTCGCCGAGGCGCGCGGCGGGGCCATTCAGCATGACTGTTCCGGAACCGCGAGGGGCCTCGATGACGTAGGTGATCAGGCGCGATCCCGTATTGACGTTCAGCACGTGCACCTGCTCGCCGGCAAGCAGATCCGCCGCGTCCATTAAGCGGCGGTCCAGGCCGATGCTCCCCTCGTAATCCAGGGCCTTGCTGGTCAGGGTGGCCCGGTGGATCTTGGATTTGAGCATGACGCGGAAGCCGTCCGTCGGGGCGGACCGGTGTGCTGAGGCAGTCTTCTTCATGGCACAGTCGAAAGTTCCATTACCGCCAGCTTCAACGATTGGCGGCGCGCCCGCAATCGCAATTCACTCATCGCAGTTCACTCAGGAGTCTTCGCCGACGAACCGGGCCAGGTCGAGCACGCTGCCTGCGAGGGCCAGCACGTCGTTGGCTTGAATGACGTCATCGGCCATCGGGACGGCGTTGATTTCCTTGACCATCTGCCCTCCGCCCGGTCCGGACCCCATGCGTTTGATGGCGACCAGGTTCAGACGAAACCGCTTGCGCAGGTCCAGATCGCGCAGGGCCTGTCCGACCGTCCAGGGCGGTGCCTCGACCTCGACCAGGCTGAAGCCGTCGGCGAGTTCGAAGTAGTTGCGGATGTGCGAGATCGTGAGGCGCTGGACCATGATGCGCGCCGCCTCGTCATCGAGGTTGAAGACCTCGGTGGCGCCGACCGCTTCGAGCACGCGTCGGTGGTCTTCGCTGATGGCGCGCGCGACGATGCGTTTGACGCCCATGGCGCGCGCATGGACGACCACCAGGACTTGCGCCTCGAAGTTCTGACCGATGGCTGTCACGAACACGTCGGCTTTTCCCAATCCCTGCGCTTCGAGCGCCTCGCGGTGCGTGGCATCCATCCGCACTGCGAGCGCCACCTCGTCCTTCACCAGATTCAGGCGGTCCATATTCCGGTCGATGGCAATCACCTCCGCCCCGGCACGCGCCAGGCCGATGGCGGCGGCGCGTCCGAAATCGCCCAACCCGATCACTGCGCATTTCATGGGGGGATGGTATCCCAGTTCGGCGGCAGACTGTCCAGAATCTACCCGACCACCAGATCTTCCTCGGGGAATTGGTAGCGGGCGGGACGGCGGGTCCGCACCACGGCCAAGACCATCGAAATGGGGCCGACGCGCCCGATGAACATGAGCAGACAGAGAACGAGTTGGCTGGCTGGGCTGAGTTGGGCTGTGATGCCGGTCGAGAGACCGACGGTGCTCAGTGCGGACACCACCTCGAACATCTCATTGCGCAGGGGGATTCGGGGGTCGTACAAGGCAAGGGCGAAGAGGCCCAGACCGCCGATGATGACGTATAAGACGACAACCGCCAGCGCCGCCAGCAGGACCCGCTGAGGAAGGGCGCGTCCGTAGATCTCGACACGATCGCGCCCGGTCAGCAGCGAGCGCAGGGCCAGCAGCAGCACTGCGAAGGTCACGGTCTTGATGCCGCCGCCGGTCGAGACGGGGCAGGCGCCTATGACCATGAGGGCCATGATCAGAAGCAGCGTCGCTCCCTGGAGTTGGTCCATTGGAACCGTTGTGAGTCCGGCGGACCGGGGGCTGACCGAATGAAAGGCGGAAATCAGGAATTGGGTGAGGATGGGTTTGTCCGCCAAAACGCGACCGGCTTCCAAAACCCAAAACCCCGCCAGTCCGACACCAAACAGGATGGCGGTCACCAGGACCGAAAGCCGCGTCTGCACCGGGAGCCGGTAGACGGGCACGCGCTGGTTGTAACGGCGGACCCACGGGATTTGGCGGATGATCGGCAGCCGGGACACCTGCAGGCCGAGAATATCCGTGACGACCAGGAACCCGAGGCCGCCCAGCACGATCAGGGCCATGAACGTCAGCATGGCGCCGACATGGGATTGGAATTGGGCGAGGCTCTGTGCCGAGAACGAGAAGCCCGCGTTGCAGAACGCTGAGACCGAGTGAAAGACGCTCCATCCAAACTTCACGAGCCGGTCCTGGTCGGGGGGCAAGGAGGCGTAGAGACACGCCGCGCCCGCGGCCTCGACCAACACTGTGAAGACAACAATGGCCGAGACCTGGCGCTTGAGGACGGCGGGCGTGCGCGCGCCGACCATCTGGCGGAAGGCCAGCATTTGCGGCACGGGGAGCGATTCGGCCGAGGTCACGGCCAGAAAGGCGACGAACGTCATGATCCCGAGGCCGCCGACCTGGATAAGGCCGAGCACGATGACTTGTCCCAGCGAGGTGAACTCCGTGCCTGTGTCTCGGACCCCTAGCCCGGTCACACAACTGGCGCTGGTGGCGGTGAACAGCGCGTCGAGGAGCCCGATCGGTCGATCCGCAATCGCGCTGGCGCGCGGCAACTGCAGGAGGAGTGTTCCGGCGAGAATCAGGAGGGCGTACGAGCCCGCCAGAATCCACTCGGGACGCGCGCCGCGAAAGAGCAACCGCTGCCACAACCGCAGCATTTGGACCAAGACGTTCGCGAGCAGAAAGAGCTTGCAGAGATGGATGCCCAGTCTCCAGGGCTCTTCGGTGTGGAAGAAGCGGGCCGCAGCGGCGGCGGCGGGCGGGGAAAAGAAGAGGCTCGAAGACAGGATTGCGAACAGCAGGAGAACCGCAAACTCGAACTGACGCTGGCGCACAATCTCCCGGCGTCTTGGTCCGCGGGCCAGCATCAGGACGCGGTCGGCAGTGTACGCGCCGGCAAGGAGGAACTCGATGAGCTGAATCCAGTAGGTCGCCGCGGATTCGATGACGAATCCGTGCTCAGCCAGCACCGCGGCTGCGGACAGGAGTCCGACGCCGAGCAGCACCCTGCGCGGCAGCCCGGTCGGCCTGGCCGGAGCGCGGTTGAAGAGGTTGAAGACTTTCGTGGTCATTGCTCCTCACGATGCCCGGCATCCGAAGCCCGCCGCTCGCAGGAGCGCGCGGAGGGCAGGGGATGGGGTGGCTGACGGGATTTGAACCCGCGACAACCAGATCCACAATCTGGGGCTCTAACCAGGCTGAGCTACAGCCACCGACCGGACGGCACGTTAGGGGTCTGGACGCCGGGCGTCAACCTTGAACCCAGCCCTCGTCGCCCGCACGGTGCGACTGACAGTTGTCGCTATTCTGTCGCCCGGTGAGGGCGCCGGGCCTACAACGGATGGAGACTCCCGGTGTAGGCCGCGTGCCCCCACGCGGCGCACACTCCGTTCCCACCGACAACTTACAGATGCACTGGCGCTCGAATCCGCGGGCATTCGGGACTGCGCGTTTTGCTCTTTTGCATTTGCGCGCCGCCCGATAGGGTCGATCCCAGTCGAACTGCTATGGCCCTGCAACTCTACAACACAATCACCCGCTCGGTGGAGCCGTTTGTTCCGCTCGATCCGGAGGGGCGGCGCGTCGGCCTCTATTGCTGCGGCCCGACGGTCTACGATTTCGGGCACATCGGAAACTTCCGGACCTTTGTATTCGCCGACCTGGTGCGGCGATACCTCGAGTTCAAGGGCTACGCTGTGACCGCGGTCATGAACATCACCGACGTCGAGGACAAGATCATCGCACGCATTCGGACAGCCGGAACCGCCTTGCGCGAATACACCGCCCGCTACGAGACGGCGTTCTTCGAAGACGCGCGGGCGCTGAACTTGCTGCCGCCGCACCATTGTCCGCGGGCGACCGAGCACATCGGCGATATCATCGCCCTCATCGACAAGCTCGTCGAGCGGGGCTTCGCGTACCAGGCGGCAGACGGCTCGGTCTACTTCAGCATCGAGAAGTACCGGGCCGCGGGCGGACGCTACGGACGCCTGGTGAATCTCAACTTCGACGAGATGCGGATCGGCGAGCGGGTCAAGAGCGACGAGTACGCCAAAGACGCGATGGCCGATTTCGCCCTTTGGAAGGCACGAACGGCCGAAGATGGCGCCGTGACATGGGCCAGTCCCTGGGGCGAGGGTCGTCCGGGATGGCACATCGAGTGCAGCGCGATGAGCATGAAGATCCTCGGACCGAGTTTCGATCTGCACCTGGGCGGCGAGGATCTGGCGTTTCCACACCACGAGGACGAGATCGCCCAGAGCGAAGGGGCGGGGGTGCAGGCGGGCGGTCAGCCTTTTGTCAAACACTGGCTGCATGGCGCGCACCTGCTGGTCGAAGGCAGGAAGATGAGCAAATCGCTCGGCAACTTCTTCACGCTGCGCGATCTGCTCTCCAAAGGATTCGCCGGTCGCGAAATCCGCTACCTCCTGCTCACAGCCCACTACCGCGAGTCGTTCAACTTCACGCTCGGCGGACTCCAGGGCGCCCGCGCCGCTCTGGCGCGGCTGGACGAATGCCTCGCCAAGCTGCGGGATGACGCAGGGGCCATTCGAGCCGAACCGGACGCCGAACTAGTGCGCGGCTTCGAAGTCGCCCTGGACGACGACCTGAACGTCTCGGCGGCGTGGGCCGCCGTGTTCGAGTGGATCCGGCAGATGAACCGGGCTTCGACGGACAATGAGTTGTCCCCGGCGCGGGCGGCTGCAGCCCTCGCGGCCTGGAGCCGACTCGACACCGTGTTGGGAATCGGCGAGCGTCCCGACGCGGAAGCTCCGCCGGAGATTGTCGCGCTTCTCGAAGCCAGGCAGCAGGCGCGCAAGGCCAGGCAATTCCAGGAAGCCGACGCCATCCGCGGGGAACTGAAAGCCCGCGGCTGGCTGATCGAAGACACTCCCAAAGGCCCGCGCCTCAAACAGGACACGCGGGCTGCGGTTTAACGGGGCGCCGGCTGAGACCGAAGCGGCATGTCGCCAGGAAGCCTGGAACCGTTCGGTGGTATTCGCTGACTAGAGCGAAGTCTTGCCGGCGGCATGGGCCGCAATCCATCGCGCTTTGGCCAGCGCAGAGAGACGCTTGCGCCCCGCCGCAGAGAGCTTGCGTTTCGGTCGGGACGCAGGCTCGGCAGGAGCCTTGGGCGCGGCCTTGGCGGAGGCCGTTTTCTTTCCCTTGCGCTTCGCCCAGACCGCCTTTTGAGAGGCGGCGATCTTGGCCCGCGCCTCGGGGGACATCGTGCGTTTCTTGGCTGTCTTCTTGGAGGGTGCGGGAACCGGGGCGGGGCTGAGGCCCTGGATGGACGCCAGTTCCTTTTCCAAAGCTTCGATCTTCTCGCGGATGGCAATAGCCCGCCGGAGTTGCGCCACTGACAGACTGCTCAGCGTTTGATTCATGACGCCAGCTTATATAGGATAAGAGTATCCTCGTCAACGGCAGATAACACGGCAGATAACACGGCGTCAGGAACTTCGTCCAGGGCGCGGCTTTTCAACAGTGGGGCAGATTGCGACTGAAGAAGTTAGCATTATTTTCGGGACATCCTCTTTCCACTCTTTTACGCTTGCGGCATGAGCAAATGCAAACGCCGCAACGTTTCTCCAGACGAACAACTTGTTTTGGACCATGGCGACCTCCTGCTGCTGACCTCGGCAAAGGATATGGCCCAGTGCGATGCGGCCATCGGCCAACATCATTACCTGCACGGTGTCACCTTGGTGGGCGAGCATTTGCGCTATGCCTTCGTCTATCGAGGCCGATGGTTGGCTGTGGCCACCTGGAGTTCGGCCGCCTTCCACCTCAAAGATCGAGACCAGTTCATCGGTTGGTCGTCCGAACAGTGCGCGCGCCGGCGTTGCCTCTTGGCCAACAATTCTCGCCTGTTGGTGATGCCCGACTGCCACTATCCCAACCTGATCAGCCGCTTCATGAAGCTCATGCTCAAACGGCTCTCGGAGGATTGGCAAAAGCGTTGGGGCCATCCCATCGCCCTGGTGGAGAGTTTTGTCGATCCGAACCTCTACCAAGGCACCGCCTACAAAGTGAGCGGGTGGTCCTACCTGGGCAAGACCGCCGGTTGGAAGCGCGATGCCGACGATTTCTATGTGAAGAACGAGGCCCCCAAGCAGATTTGGGTTCGCGAACTGGTCAAGCACGCGTGCTTGAAATTGCGCGCGGGGCAATTGCCTCCCGCTTGGGCGGCGGTCGAAACGCCTCGACCGGTCCGTTGCACCGCCAAGGTGGCGCAGATTGCCAGCCTGATGGAAAGCGTCGAGGCGGAGGTCGCCGAATTTCGTCGGGCCCAAGCGCTGGCTTATCCGCTGCCGGGCTTAATCTGCCTGATGGTCATGGCCGCTGCCCAGGGGGTCGTCCGCGGCCCCCAAGACCTGGCCGATTACGCGCAGACCTTGAGCCCCGCGCAATTGCGCGCCTTGAAGTTTCGCACCGATCCCCACAGCCGTGAGGTGCGTTGTCCCGGGAAGACCACCTTTACCCGCGTGTTGCATGAGGTCGACGACGAGCAGGTGGAACGGGCGCTCTTGCGCTGGCAGGATCAGATCTTGGGCCCTCGGCAGGATCGGATGGTCATCGTCGATGGCAAGAAAGTCCGTCACGCCGGGGTGGAGATCGTCAACGCCGTTGATTCCCAGGGACGCTTTCTGGGCAGCGTGGTCACGCCCGCCAAGACCAACGAAATCCCCGCCGCCCGCCAACTGCTGCGCGGGCAAACGCTGCGGGACAAGATCGTAGTGGCCGACGCGATGCACACTCAGGATGAAACGGCCCAGGACATCCTCTTCGAGGGAGGCGGGGACTATCTGCTGACGGTCAAGGGCAACCAGACCACCCTCGAAACGACCCTGAAAAACCTGTTCCGCCAACAGGGTTTTTCCCCCTCGACCCACGGCGCGGACGCGGGTGCTCAAGCGGGAGCACAATCGGAGTCGGCTCGAGATTCGCTTCTTGGAGTGTGTGGAGGTGACGCCGCCGCAGGTGGGGTTTCCCGGAGCCCGGTTGGCCGCTCGCTTGGAGACGCGCGTCCGACGCAAGGGCAAATGGTGCCGTGAGATCGTTTATCTGCTGAGCAGTCTGACGCTCGAACAACTCCAAGCCCAGGGGATGCTGGCGCTCAAACGGGGTTACTGGGTGGTGGAAAGTCGACTGCACCACTGCCTGGACATCACGCTGCGGGAAGATCAAAGCCGCGTGCGCACTCCCCGTGCTGCACGGGTCTTGGGGGCGATTCGACGCGTGGTGGTCAGCTTGGCCAACGCGGCCGTGAATCGAGCGCGCCAGAACAACCCCAAGACCAAGTCCAACACGCGCAGCTTTCAAAAGCGCTTCCGTTTGGCTCGTGGCGGGCGCCAACGACTCCACGCTCTGGTTTTCGCCAAATCACCCAACATTCTGGACTTACACGATTGAAAAGACGCGTCCTGAACTTCGTCCTATCCCGTTGTCTCCTGCTTGACGTAGATGGTGCGGGTGGGGAACGCGAACTCGATCTTCTCGGCATCGAAGCGTTCCTTGATGGCGAGGTTCATCGCCTGGAGGCCAGCCAGGTAGTCCTTGTAGACTGTCGAGTTCCACCAATGGATCACAAGCAGGTTCAGCGAGCAATCGGCGAACTTGTCAAAACTCAACAACACGTCCGCAGTCATCGGATGCCCGCGGTACACGTCTTCGAGAATGCGCAGGGCGCGCTGCACCTTCTCGGGCGGCGTGTCGTACGTGATGCCGATGTTCATGACCGTCTTGATGTTGGGGCGTTTGCTGATGTTCGTGATGGCGGCGTTGGCCACGGTCCGGTTGGGAATCGTCACGAGATGTCCATCGAGATTGCGCACGCGGGTGCTGCGCAATCCGATGGCTTCAACCGTGCCGTCCAGGTTGTCCAACTGCACGCGGTCGCCCACGCGGAACGGCTTGTCCACGAAGACAGCCACCGCGCCGAAGAGGTTCGAGAGGGTGTCCTGAGCGGCCAAGCCGACAGCCAGACCGCCGATCGAGAGCGATGCCAGCAGTCCGGTGACATTGATGCCGAGGTTCTGGGTGGTCACCAGGATGGCCACAATGACGACGAACGTCTTGAGGCTCTTCCGGATCACGGGAAAGAGCTGCTTATCCAAGAGGGCCTCCTGTGTGGCTTCCACACGCCGCTGCCATTCGCCCATCGCCAGGTCGACGATTCGGACCGCCACATAGGTCAATGAACATGCCACCACAATCTTGAGCCCCGTCGAGAGAAAGGTGTTCGCATAGTCGGGCCACTGGAACAGGTGCAAGCCGATGTGGAGCAACACGACGAAGACCACCACCTTGACAGGGCCTCGAGCCAGCTCGACCAGCAGATCGTCGAACTTGGTCGTCGTGCGCGCGGTGACAGACTTGAGCGCGCCCTGGAATATGCGATCGACCAATTTGGCCGCGTAGAACGCCAGAATGATGTAGAGCAGCGACGCCAGGTACTGCCAGAGGGGGTTGCCCAGGACTTTCGTTTGCAGCCAAGCCACGCGATCGAGGCCGAAGGCCGACCACGCGGCCTGTGTTTCGGGCGCTGAGGAGGCTGCGCCCGCCGCAGTTGCCGCATCGAGCCCATGGGTGTCGGCTGCCTGCAAAGCCACCGTCACGACAAGCCCGGCGATTCCGATTGCCAGATGGGCAGCGGCGCTCAGGGCGCGAAGGGAGTCCCTCGATGATTCAGTTCGATGTGCGTTCATGACTTCGTTTTCCTGCTTGATGATGTCAACGGTTTGCGGGTGTCCGCTCGACCCGGATGTTTCACAAAGCTTCGCGGAGTCTGACATCCGGACTGCACGTTTCATCGTTGTGACCACGGCAGAGCCGGGAACTCCAGGACATGAGCCAATGCCGGCTAGCGAGGCGTGTCCTTTGCCATCGCGCGTTGGCGCCCATCGACCCACTTCTTCAGCTCAACGGCCAGGAATACCAACAGGCCGACACCGACGATCTTGAGCCAGACAAGAGCGTCGATGGGCGCGCTGTGGAACAGTCTGTTCATGAAAGGAAGGTAGGTGAAGGCCAGCTGGGCAGCCATCATGACGGCCACACCGCCCACAACCCACGGGTTCGAGAAGAGACCCAGAGAGAGGAACGGGCGGGTGAGCGATCGGCAGTTCAGGAGATAGAAGGCCTCGACCATGACGATGACGTTGACGACGACGGTGCGGGCTTCCGGGAGAGGCGTGCCGCGGAGCTCTTCCCACTCGAACAGGCCGAATCCGCCGGCCATCATGATGATCGATACAAGAACGATGCGGAGGATCAAGCGGCGCGTCAGAATCGGCTGCGCCGGCTCACGGGGCGGCCGGGCCATGAGGCCGGCCTCCTTCGGCTCGAACACGAGCGTCAGACCGAGCAACAGGGCGGTGCTCATGTTGATCCAGAGGAGCTGCACGGGGAGGACCGGCAGTGCCGTCCCCGCGAGGATCGCGGCCAGGATCAGCAGGCCCTCGCCGCCGTTGGTGGGCAGGGTCCAGGCGATGAACTTGGTCAGATTGTCGAATACGTTGCGCCCCTCCTCGACCGCCGCCTCGATGGAGGCGAAATTGTCGTCGGTCAGAATCATGTCGGCCGCATTCTTGGAGACGTCTGTGCCCGTGATGCCCATCGCCACGCCGATGTCGGCCTGCTTGAGCGCCGGCGCGTCATTCACGCCATCGCCGGTCATGGCGACAATGTGGCCCCGTTTCTGGAGCGACTGCACCAAACGCAGTTTTTGCTCCGGCGCGACCCGCGCGAAGACCGCTGCGCGCTCGGCAAGATCGGGCATTGCGTCCTCCGAGATCTGTTCCAACTCCCGTCCGGTGACCGCCACCGGCTGCGCGCCGCCGCCCTTGCCCCCGCGCAGGCCGAGTTGCCTGGCGATGGCGACGGCGGTGCCCTTGTGGTCGCCCGTGATCATCTTGACCTCGATGCCTGCCGACTGACATCGGGCCACGGCGTGAATCGCTTCGGCGCGAGGCGGATCGATCATCCCCTGCAATCCCAACAAGGTCAGGCCGCCCGCCACATCTTCCCGGGCCAGGCGGGCGTGCCCGACAGGCAGGCGGCGGCAGGCGAACGCCAGCACGCGCAGCCCTTCTGAAACCATCGCATCCACCGCGCGGTGGACCTCTGCCGGGTCGAGGGGCACTTCATTTCCATCGGCATCGAGGATTTGGCGGCAGGTGTCCAGCAGACGTTCGACGGACCCCTTCTTGTAGACGACGTGTCCGTCGCCGTCGCGGTGGAGCGTGGCCATGAACATGTGCTCGGACTCGAACGGGATAACGTCGACGCGCGGTCGCTGTTCGCTGACCTCGCGCAGATCGAGACCGGCCTTCTGGCCGGCAACGATCAACGCGGCCTCGGTCGGGTCGCCCTCGACCTGAAGTCGGTCTTCTTTGGGGACGAGCTGAGTATCGTTGCAGAGGAGGCCGGCGAGCAATGTCTCGCGCAGGGCCGGGTTTGCGCCGATGTCAGCCTTCTGGCCATCGCGTTGGAGATCCCCCTTGGTTTCGTAGCCGCCGCCGGTCACTTCCCAGACATGCCCGCCGGCCCAGATCCGGCTCACGGTCATCTGGTTCTCCGTGAGGGTGCCGGTCTTGTCGGAGCAGATGACCGTGGTGCTGCCCAGGGTTTCGACCGCCGGCATTTTGCGGATGATAGCGTGGCGGTGGGCCATGCGGGCGACGCCGATGGCCAGCGTGATCGTGACGGCGGCGGGGAGGCCTTCGGGAATCGCACCCACGGCCAGGGCGACCGCGGCCATGAACATGTCGCCGACCGATTCGCCGCGCAGCACGCCAACAACGAAGGTGATGGCTGCCAGGCCAAGGATAACATAGAGCAACAAGCGGCTGAACTCGGAGATCTTGCGTGTCAGCGGCGTCGAGAGATCAACCGCACTCTCGATCATGGTCGCGATGCGGCCCATCTCGGTCCGGTCGCCGATGGCGATCACCACGCCCTCGGCCTGGCCATAGGTCACGAGCGTGCCGGCATACCCGAGGTTCTTTCGATCGCCCAACACGGTGTCGGACGGCAAAGGCTCGATCCCTTTCTGCGTCGGGACCGATTCGCCCGTGAGCGCGGCTTCCTCGACCTGCAGGCTGCGCACATCGAAGAAGCGCATGTCGGCGGGGACGCTGTCCCCGGATTGAAGAAGGACGATGTCTCCAGGCACCAGTTCGGTCGAGGGCACGCGTTGTCTGCGCCCCGCGCGCCGGACGGTCGCCTCGGTGCGGACCATCTGGGCCAGGGCCTCGATGGCCCGCTCGGCCTTGGACTCCTGAATGAAACCGATGACGGCATTGATGAAGACCACGCCGAAGATGACGGACGCGTCCACCCACTCGCCGAGCGCGGCCGATACAATGCAGGCGGCCAGCAGGATGTAGACGAGCGCCTGGTTGAACTGCTGCAGGAACTTCAGCCATGCCGGCGTGCCGCGGCGCGCAGTCATTTGGTTCGGCCCATACTCCAACTGGCGCCGTCTGACCTCGTCCGGGTCGAGGCCCGATGCCAAATCCACCTCCAGTCGGCGTGCCGCGTCCTCGCGGGAGATTTCGTGCCAGCGAATGCCATCGCTTGTGTTTACGTGCGCGTCTGTCGTCATAATGTGCGTCGGGTCCGTCGGCCTCATCCGTGCTGAATTCTCGATCGTGGCGTCCTCGCTCGGATCCATACCGTGCTCGGTTTCGGTCCGCCGACTCAGGCCTGCACCCGGGCAGGGCGGCGGAAGCGGCGCTGATGCTCCCGGGCGTGACGACGAAAATACGCCAGCGCGCCGGGGCGAATCTGTCGATAGATCAACCGCAGGATCAGGTAGGCGGTGAGCCCGGCCAGCGCACTGTTGACAATCGAACCGAGGGTGAAGGTCTGTCCCCACATCAGCGCGTTCATTGTCTTTTCGTTCACATCGTCGAATTCGTCAATGATCAAGGGTGGGCGAATGAACAAACTCCCCGTGCGAATGTTCAGATAGAAAAGAAGCGGCCAAACAAAGGACAGAGAAGCCGCTCCGATGACTCCGGCCACCAGATTGCCCCCGAGGAGACGAACCAGGGCGATCGAGGCGACCACGCCGAAGCCGAACGTCGGGAAGAAGTTGACGACGAGCCCCAATGCGAATCCGCGGGCCACCCGTTCGCTCTGTCCGCGAATGCGGAAGAGACGGATCAGGTTCAACACAAAGCAGCGCTCGATGGACAGCCAGAACCGGGCTCGCATCAGCCAGAATAGTGTTTCGCCTCGACGCGCGGTTCAAGAGCGAACGCCCCCGCCGCAATCTCGGGGAAGGGCAGGGGACCGGGGCAGGAGGGGGCGGAGCGGGCAGCGCTCACAGCGCGGCTGGCGCTTGCGGCAATAGTCCTTGCCGACGATGACGAGCTGGGCGTGGTAATCCTGCCAATAATCGAGTCGGGCCGATCGCGGCGTGTGGCTGAGGGAGCGCACGCAGACGGCCTGGAGATCCGAATAGGTCGCCTCCGCGGGACACCATGCATGCCGGAGGAAGATCCGCTTGGTGTAGGCATCAATGACGAAACTCAAATGGCCACCGGCGTACAGGAGCATGCTGTCGGCGGTCTCGGGGCCGATGCCGTGAATGCCGAGCAGGCGCTCGCGGACCTGCTGAGTCGGGCCGGCGAACAGGCGCTCGAGATCCGCGTCGAATTCGTTGACCAGCACCGAAAGGAATGAGCGCAGCCGCCGTGTCTTGACGTTGAAGTAGCCCGCGGGCTTAAGGAGTGCGGCGAGCCTGGACTCGTCGAGGCGCAGGAGTTGGCGCGGGTCGATCGAGGCGGCGTGTTTGAGGTTGGCGATTGCGCGTTCGACGTTATTCCAACTTGTGTTTTGGGTGAGGATGGCGCCGAGACAGACTTCGATGGGGGAAGAAGCGGGCCACCAATGGAGGTGGCCGTGCGCGGCGCGCATCAGGCGATAGGCTTGACGCAGCTCACGAATTAAATATAACATATATTGTGCGAATTACACTAGCGGGCCGACTAGCCTGTTCGCACGCTCATAGGCCAATACACCATCCAAAATCGGCCAATCACCATGTCCGCCCTGAAATCACCCCACCTCCGCCCATCCAAACTCGTCAGCGTGTTGTCGCCCATCACCAGACAATGACCCCGACGCACCACAAACTCCGTTCGCTCGTTCGGAAACCTCGGCGCAACCGTCCCTGGCCGAATCCGGTACCTCCGCGCCGTGGCATCGTTCATGTGGCCCGAGTATTGGCTGTCGCGCGGCGGACCCGAGAAACTGTAGATCTGGTCGAAGCCCGGCGTGTCGGTATCCAGGCGGACGCCATTGATCACGAGATGGCGATCGTTGCCGATGCGCACCCTTTCACCGCCCGTCGCGACCAATCGCTTCATGAAATGCGTGCCTTCCTGCACGTTCGTAATCCCGGTCGTCCTGAAAACGATGATCTCGCCCCGGCGCGGCCTCCGGAAGTTGTAGGTCAGGCGATCGACCAGGACGCGGTCGCCCGCGGTGCAGACGAGTTTGATCAGGTCTTCCCCGGCTCGGTAGTGGCGATTGGGGTCCAGGCGGGCGTGGGCAAAGATGGCGCGGTCCTGCGGAGACGGGAACGGATTGGGGATCTCGGGCGGAGGCGACCAGATCCGATAGCGTGTGCCGCCCACGACAAAATCCTGTTTGTGACAGATTGGCACAAACCACAACCATGGGAATGCCGGTTCGACGGGTCCGATCCAGCTCAGTTGACCGTCGGTTTTGGCGACGAAATGGAAATAGCGTCTGCCATGGACCAGCCGTTCGATGAGACGGTTCAGGCCTGTCGGCACGGCGACATCGGGCGAGGATTGGAGGTTTTCGACGGTGATGCCGTAGAGCGTTGGCTGCATCGACCCCGATGGGATTGTCATGGGCTGCACGAAGAATGTCCTGGC
>JAXGQW010000074.1:0-29739 GCA_040766265.1 Verrucomicrobiota bacterium | reverse complement strand
AACTGTCAATGTTGTCCATGAAGCGCGGCTCAGACCGGTTTACGCCGGGTTGCTCGGCGAGTGCCGGCCCTGGGGAGCAGCAGTCGATCGATCGTCCATCGACGTCGGCAATCCGGATGACAAAAAAACCAATTACCCATGCCGAGGCGTTTGTGGTAGAGATCGTCCGGATCGGACCCAGGAGCGTCTTTCGGCACAGGCGCGGACCGCGCCTGGTGGAGCGAGGCGGGCCGCGGTCTGCAACAACTCTGACCTATGAAAGTCCAGCCATTATCGAGCGGCGTTCTGAGCCTGACCGCCCTGGCCGCGTTGGTCGTCTTTATCATTGCCTGCACCTCGTTCAGTCCCGACGACTCGAAGGTGCTGTTTTCCACGTACGATCCGGAGGCGCAAGCGTACGGCGTCGGTCTCTATGATCGGAGCACGCGCGCAACCACCACGCTGTTCGTTCCCCAAGAGCACCAGTCCGACTCGTCTCGAGGAGAGCCGGCGTTGATTCGCGCCCAATGGCTGGCGGATGGGCGCCATATCCTCGTGAGCTGGGGACGCGACGTCGAGGACGATGATTTGGACCTGGCGGTTCTGCCGTACGGGCATGTCGGGCCGACACGGTTCATTCACTTGGAAGGCCTGGATGAGGGTGTCAGCCAGATGCGGATGCCGCTGGCAACCGCCGGCGGCCATCTGTTCCTGCGCGGCGAATCCAACACGCTCGTGCGCGTCAATCTGCTCACAGGCGAAGTCAGCCAGCGCGCCGTGTCCAAGGACATTGTGCCCCATGCCTCGCCCGGTGGCGATCGGGCGTTCTATTTGTCCCAGATCGACGAGGACGATTCGAAGTGGGAGTTCGGGCTTATCGATGCTGACACATGGGAGCTGAAGCCGACCGCCCGGTTCGAGTTGGACGAGTCGCTGAAGGATGTCGAGTTGGCCGCGGTTTCGCCCGACGGCAAATGGGCCATCGGCCATCAGGAAGACCCCCCGCAGGTGCTGTTTCTCGAGGGGGGCGAAGTGAAGCGGCGGGTGGCGCTTGGTGGAGAAGGCGAGGAGGTCAACGTCAGTGTCTTTGCCATCTCCACGCAAAATCAGACGGCCTATGCACCCTACTGGAAAAAGACGAAAGGCGACACGGACATCGAGGCCGGGATTCTCGAACTCCCGTTTCCGGATGGCCAACCGCGTCGTGTGCCTCTGATCGGACGGATAAAGTCGGGCGAGGGGGCGGGGGCCTGGTGTTTTCAACCGAGCGTGTCGCACGATGGCAAGACCCTGGCCATCGCCAGCACCTACCTCGTCGCCGGGGATGCTCAGGTTGCCAAGAGCGATTGCGCGTTGTTCCTTGTCGACCTCTCCGATCCGGAGCGGAAGGTCACGCGCGTGCCTGTTCCCTGGCCGCCGGACGCGCTGGATTGACTCCGAGACCGCCATGGACACTTTGTTTCATGTCTTCAGCCACCTCTGCGGCCAGCAAATCGACCACACGTGGCTCCCAGGCGGCCTGCCCCTGCCGGTCTGTCAGCGGTGCACAGGTTTGTACATCGGTGCGGTCCTGGCCGCGGCGCTCCTGGTCTGGTTTCGTCCACGACTCGAAGGATGGTTTCTCTGGCTGCATGGAGTGTTCCTGGTGGCCATGGCGCCGTGCGGCCTGCACTGGATCGGGAACGGACCGGAAGCCCGGACGATCAGCGGCCTGGTGTTCGGGGCCGCCGTGGTTCTCTTTCTCACGCTTTGGCCGATGACCGTCTTTGGCATCGGGACCGGCTCGGAGCGGGTCGAGTCGCCCCCGAGGTCCGGTGGAGCGGGCGCGCCGGGCCTCTCTCGCCTGCGGATTCGCGGTCGGGCCGGGGCCGGGTGCTACGTGATCGGGCTGGGCGCGGCGGCCGTTGTTCTGCCCGTCGTTGGCGATTCTGGCGGGGCGATTGCAGCCGGTGTTCTCGCGGCCGGCATCGCGGCCGGGGCGCTGATCCTGACGCTCCTGGTCGTCTGGAATGTCGTGGCGACCGTGTGGCGCGCACCTGATTCGAACCTGATTCGCCTTGATGGACGGCATGGGCGTCCCTAGAGTCCCCCCTGGCTTGAAGATCAACCTGGGTTGCGGACGCAAGTACCTGCCGGACTACGTGAACTGCGACATCTCGCCTCACGTCCGGGCGGACCGTTGCTTCGATCTCGACGTGGTTCCGTACCCGTTCGATGCGGACGTCGCGGATGAGATCCTGCTCGATAATGTCCTCGAGCATCTGGACGATATCCCGCGGGTGATGGCCGAATTCCATCGCATCCTGCGTCCGGGGGGGCGGCTGCGGATCTATGTCCCGTACGCCAAGACGGACTGGGCCCTGCAGGATCCGACGCACAAGCACTTCTTCACCGAACACAGCCTGAATTACTTCGTCGAAGACCACCCCTACAACTTTTACTCGAGCATCCGCTTCGCGCTCCGCGAGGCGAGACTCTACGCCGATAGCACGACCTGGCGCCATCGGTTCAGGAATCTGTTGCCGTTCCGGAACGCGCTGCGTTACTTCCTGTGGAATATGTACGACGGCATTTATTTCGAACTCGAAAAGACCGTCGGGCGTCCGCCCGGCGATCCCTGAGAGCGAATGGCGCGGCTCGAGCGCCCTCGAATCGTGAACTGCGATTATGCACTCTCCCTCGCCATTTGGCTGTGCCGCTGTGCCTGATCTTCTTGGGGCGACTGGAGCCGCGGCCAGGATGAGGCGCGAGGAAGGCGCGTTGGCGACGCCCGCCCGGGGGATGCTCGCGTTCACGTTGATCGAGCTTCTGGTGGTCATCGCAATCATCGCCATCCTGGCCAGCCTTTTGCTGCCGGCGCTCTCGGGCGCCAAGTCCCGCGCGCAACGGCTCAAATGCACCGCCCAGATGAAGCAGCTCGGACTCGGGTTCGCCCTGTTCTCGGCCGAGCGCGACGATCAGTACCCGCCCGCCGCCTACTCGACGGGCGATTTCCAGTACCAGTTGTCGTGGGACGATTACATCCACAGGTACATCGGCGGAACCGCCCCGGAGGCGGATCTGATCCTCGGCATTTCGGGCGCCGTCGCCGATCCCGGCACCATCCCCAAGATTCTCAAGTGCCCCGCCGACCGCATCGAGATCAGCATCGAGTACGCTTCATTCAGCCGTCGCCGCACCTACGCCCTGAACTGGGCCGGGCCGTCCTTCATTCTGACGTCCGGGACGTCCGGGCTGCCTCCGGCTCAATACGGGGTGGGCCTGTATTATAACCTGCGCGGGAGCGCGCCGGGCGCACTGCCCGACTGGGAACCGCGGGGCTACAAGGAGAGTGCGGTCGAAGATCCCGCCGGAACGATCCTGCTGGCGGAGTTGCCCAACGGCCGCAACGCGGCCGGCAACGACTGGCCGTCGTTTTGCGCTGGCCCGGGCTATGGAGTGCCCGGGAATCTGACCCCCGATTGCGTCCAACTCGGGCGCGCCACGTCATTCAATGCCATCGGTTACGGCCTGGCTGCTTACGGATTGCATGCCCGACGCTTCAACTACCTCTTTCACGACGGCCATGTGTCGATTCATAAAGTCACCGAAACCGTCGGTCGCGGGACCACCAACGCGCCGAGAGGCATGTGGACGATGGTGGCCGGGGACTAGCCCGCATGTTTGAGCGGATCATGATCATCACGAAGCCGGAAACGCGAAGACGTGAACGCATGCGCTCGCCCAGAGGCGGCGTCCGGGCCGCCGCGGTGTGGCGGGGCTTTCTCTGCGGCCTGCTTCTCGAGGTCGGGGCCATGGGCGCCGGGACGGACCTTGTCGTTTATGGCGGCACTTCGGCTGGGGTCATGGCCGCGGTGCAGGCCAGGCGGATGGGCAAGTCCGTCGTCATCGTGTGTCCGGACCGGCATCTGGGCGGCCTTTCCAGCGGCGGTCTTGGCTTTACGGACACGGGCAACAAAGCGGTCATCGGCGGGCTCGCCCGCGAGTTTTACCATCGTGTGTGGCGGCACTACGACAAAGCGGACGCCTGGATCTGGCAGAAGAAGGAGGCGTATGGGAACAAAGGACAGGGCACTCCGGCCATCGACGGCGCTCAACGCACGATGTGGATTTTCGAACCGCATGTGGCCGAGCGCATTTTCGAGGATTTTGTGCGCGAGCATCAGATTCCCGTGCACCGGGGCGAGTGGCTCGATCGCACCCGAGGGGTCGCGAAGCAGGGGGCGCGCATCGCCTCGATCACCACGCTCAGCGGCAGGACGTTCGCAGGCCGGATGTTCATCGATGCGACCTACGAAGGCGATCTGATGGCGGCGGCGGGGGTTTCCCACCACGTCGGGCGAGAAGCGCGCAGCGTCTATGATGAACAGTGGAACGGAGTGCAGACTGGCGTTCTGCATCACCGGCATCATTTCGGCGTGCTCGACCAGCCGATCAGTCCCTACGTCGTGCCGGGCGACCCGCGGAGCGGGGTGCTGCCTCGCATCAGCAGCGCGCCGCCGGGCGAGTACGGCCAGGGCGACCGAAGAGTCCAAGCGTATTGCTATCGCGTGTGCCTGAGCGATCATCCGGACAATCGCATTCCTTTTCCCAGGCCTGCGGGCTATGATCCCGGGCAGTACGAACTGCTGGTGCGGATCTTTGACGCGGGCTGGCGCGAGACCTTCGACAAGTTCGACCCGATTCCCAACCGCAAGACGGACACGAACAACCACGGGCCGATGAGCACGGACAACATTGGTCAGAACTACGATTATCCCGAGGCGAGCTACGAACGGCGCCGCGAGATTCTCGAAGAGCACGAGAACTACCAGAAGGGCTGGTTCTACTTCATCGCCAACGATGCGCGCGTGCCCAGGGAGGTCCGCGAGAGGATGCAGCGGTGGGGGTTGGCCGCGGACGAGTTCAAGGACAACGGCGGCTGGCCTCATCAGATCTACGTGCGCGAGGCGCGGCGCATGATCGGGCACTCTGTCATGACCGAGAACGAGTTGCTCAAGAAACGCCCCACACCGGACTCCGTCGGCATGGGTTCGTACACGATCGATTCCCACAACGTGCAGCGCTACATCACGTCCGAAGGGCACGTGCAGAACGAGGGGGACATTGGCGTGCCGACCAAAGGGCCTTACGAGATCGCGTATGGCGCGCTTGTGCCCAGGCGCGGACAGGCCGAGAACCTCCTGGTGCCCGTGTGCGTCTCGAGCTCGCACATTGCGTTCGGGTCGATTCGGATGGAACCGGTCTTCATGATCCTGGGGCAGAGCGCCGCGACGGCCGCGGCATTGGCCTTGGACGGCGCCGTGGCCGTGCAGGATGTGCCCTATCCCAAACTGCGCGAGCGATTGCTCGGAGACGGGCAGATCCTCGATGCCGTTTCCCGGCCATGAATCCACTTTCCAGCGTACAACCGTGCTCGTCCGCGGTCCTGTCTGGCGACCGGCCTTGTCTGCGAGGCGAGCCGGATCTCAGCGCGGGTGACGGAGGATTTCCGCGCGTTCCCAATCGGTCCAGAAGCACTATGCACCCACATCAAGCAGCCGCAGTTTCGGTGAATCTCCGCTTTCGGAGGGCCCAGTTCCGCAAGGTCCCGACCCGCCTCGACCAACGGAGAAACAGGCGCCGAGTTACCTTTCTGGGGGCATTGCTCGCCGCGTTGGCGACGATCCAGGCGCAGATCGTACCAACTGACAGGCCGGCGACGAACAAGCCGGGGCAGGCGGATGTCCCATCGCTCTCCGAGACCGTGGCGCGGCTTTGTGACGAAGGCACCAACCGATCCCAGGTTGCCGAGATCTTCGGATACCTGACCGACGTGATCGGGGGCCGGCTCACGGGATCGCCCAATTGCCGGCGCGCCAACGACTGGACTCGCGACAAACTGCATGCGTGGGGATTGACCAACGCGCATATCGAGGCGTGGGGGCCCTTTGGACGCGGCTGGTCGGTCCGTCGTTTCTCGGCGCAGGTCATCGAGCCTCAGGGCATCCCGCTGGTGGCCTGGCCCAAGGCGTGGTCACACGGCTGCGACTGGCCGATTGTCGGCGAGGCCGTGTACCTCGGGGACAAGAGCGAGGCCGAACTCGAGAACTACAAAGGCAAACTCAAGGGCGCGATTGTCCTGCTCAGCACGCCGCGCGATCTGCCGATGCAGTTTGGGCCGCTTGCGACCCGGCAAGACGAAACGAATTTGCTGCGATTGGCCAACGCTCCGCCAGGCACGCGCTCGAGCCCGCGTCGGCGCCCGCCCGCCGCAAACATGCCGCCCCCGGGCGGTCGGGCGGCCCCCTCTCGGCGCCCCGCGCAAGAGGGCGCAGTGGCCCCGGCGTCGTCCAATCCGCCGCCGAGTGCCAGCACCAATGCGCCCCCGCCGAGCGTCAGCACCAATGCGCCGCCACGCCGCCCGCCGCGCTCGATGGACCCGTCGGCGCGGCTGCGGTTCGCCGTGCGTGAAGGCGCGGCGATGACGGTGTCGATCAGCGGTTCGCGGGACGGGACGGCTTTGTTGGTGGGCGAGGCCCAGGTGGTGATGCCCGAGTCCGGCGCCGAGGGAGGATGGCGCTCGATGCGCGCCTGGGCCACGAACGCGCCTGCGGGCCCGCCTCAGATCGTGGTGGCGGCTGAGCAGTACAACCGGCTGGTCCACATGCTCGAAGCGGGCGAGAAGGTGCGCCTGGCCGTCGAGGTCCAGACACAATTCCACGATCACGATCTGATGTGCTACAACACAGTGGCCGAGATCCCCGGCACGGATCGGCGCAAGGAGATCGTGATGTTGGGGGCGCACATCGACTCGATGGCGAGCGGCACGGGGGCCACGGATAATGCTGCCGGTGTGGCGGTCTGTCTCGAGGCGGTTCGATTGATCCAAGGCCTCGATGTGAAGCCGCGGCGCACCATTCGGATCGGCCTGTGGACCGGTGAGGAACAGGGTTATCTCGGATCGCGAGCTTACGTCGCGGAGCACCTGGGCCATTACACCGAACGGACCCGGCCCGAGACCGTGCGTTCGCCCAAGGACGCCGCCCAGCATCCCGACGAGGCCTCACGCTCGACGACACGGCGCGCGCTGGTCAAACGCCCGGACTATCGGCACTTGTCCGCCTACTACAACCTGGACAATGGGGCAGGTCGGATCCGCGGAATCTATCTCCAGGGAAACGAGGCGCTGCGTCCGATCTTCCGTCCCTGGCTGGACGCGCTGCGCGACCTGGGCGCGCACACGATCACCGCCGCGAACACGGGTGGGACGGATCATATCCCGTTCGACGAGATTGGGCTGCCAGGCTTCCAGTTCATCCAGGATGCGCTCGAATACTGGCGCTCGTATCACACCAGCATCGACGTTCGCGAGCGGGCGTCCGTGCCGGACCTTCAGCAGGCTGCGATTGTCATGGCGACGTTCGTTTACCAGACGGCTATGCTCGACGAGAAGCTCCCGCGCAAGCCGATGCAAGAGTGACGCAGATCTTCGCCGGCTACGGTGCCTGGGAACAAGTCGCGCTTGCGGTTGTGACGGTCTGACTCCATCGTTTCCCCGATCGAAACGAACTGGAGAATCGAAAGAAGTCTTATGACCAAAGTCCTTGTTCTCTACTACTCGACTTACGGGCACGTTGAAACGTTGGCGAATGCGGTCGCCGAAGGGGCGCGCTCGGTGAATGGCGTCGAGGTGGCCCTCAAGCGCGTGCCGGAAACCATGCCGCTCGATGTGGCGCGGCAGCACGGAGCCAAGCTCGATCAGGCTGCTCCGGTGGCCGATCCGGGGGAACTGGGCGACTACGACGCTATCCTCTTCGGCACGCCGACCCGGTTTGGCAACATGGCCGCGCAGATGCGGAACTTCCTGGACCAGACGGGCAAGTTGTGGCTCAAGGGGGCGCTCATCGGCAAGGTCGGCAGCGTCTTTGTCAGCACAGGCACCGGCGGGGGCAACGAGAGCACGATCCTGAGCTTTGTTCCGACCCTGATCCATCACGGCATGATCTATGTGGGACTGCCTTATTCGTGTCCCGACCTGATCGATCTCGGCGAGGTGAAAGGCGGTTCACCCTGGGGCGCTGGCACGATCGCGGGATCGGACGGGACCCGTCAGCCCACCGCCAAGGAACTGGCTCAGGCGCGCTTCCAGGGCGCCCATGTCGCCGGAATCGCGGCGAAGCTGAAGGGTTGATCAACGCGCCACTCTGACGCGCATCGGGGCCGCACGCGCGCTCCGAAGGTCGAGGGGCCGAGATCGACGCTCACGGCCGCCGGCCTCGATGTCGGTTGTGCTTTGTGTCGAGTTACGGCCACCGCGGCTTGCACCGAACGCTTCGCCGCGGCCCACGTGTCCCCTGCCAGACTGTCATTGCCATCTGGGCGAACGTAAAAGACAGGAGTTGCCACCTGCCAGGCCGTGCCGTCGGACTCATCGGCTCCGATGTCGATTCTCGATCCGATGCGGCGGGCTTGTCCGTCGATGTCGGTCCAATCATGCGGCGGTTCTCCCGGCAGGCCGGCATCCACGCAGGGCGAATCCGGTTGGAGGTGGACCTGGCCGATCCGCAGGTTGGCCAGCAGCGGGTCGGCCCGCAGATTCCCGTCGAAGCCGGTCAGGTCGTTCAATCCGACGTAATCGGTGCTACGGCCCTGGAGGCTGTTGGCGAAGAGGCAGTTGAATCTGTTGGTGAATCCGGTGTGCAGGCCGGGCCACTGTTCGAGGCCCAGGGTGTTGTAAGCGACCAGGTTGTTTTCGAGCACAACGGCGCGGTGCGTCCAGAACACGCCGGCGCCGTGGTTGGCGACTATCGTATTGTGAACAACCCAGGCCACGCCCAGATCGGTTCGGATCGAGTCCACCAGACAGAGGCCGCCCCCTTGTGCCGCCCCGTTCGCCAGCCAGACGTTGTTCACAACCACTGGCGCGCTCACCGCATCGTCGATCGGACGTCCGTCCAGATCGGTCGCCGAGGCAAACAGTCCTCCTCCGCCCGTGCTCAGGGCGCCGTAATCCGTGCGCAGGTTAAAAGGAACGCTCGCCGAGTTGGCTTGGATGAAATTATTTGCGATCGTCGGGGCATGGGATCGCCAACAGCAAATGCCGCCTCCGTTCCTCGTCGCTTCATTGCGAAGGACGATGTTGCGGGTAATCGACGGCGAACTGCCGATCACGGCGATGCCGCCGCCATCGCCTTCGCTGCCGGTCGCGCTGTTTTCAGCGATGATGTTGCCGGTGATCTCCGGATAGCGGATGAGAGACCCCGAAACCGGTTGGCCCGCCCAAACCGATATGCCCGCCCCGGCCCCGTCGGTCTCGTTGCCATGAACCAGGTTGTTCGCAATCACAGGGGCAGAGGCGACGATCTTGATGCCGCCGCCATGAATGGCCTTGCCCCCTGTGATCCGAAATCCGTCCAGCCGCGTCTGCGGGCCGGCGGCATCGCGGATCAGAACCACGACACCGCCCCGTTCGCCGTCCAGGACCGCGACGTGCGTGGTCCAATCGCGTTGGTCGCGCTCTGTTTCGTGGCCCGCGAAGCCGCCGTACAGCGATATCCCATCCTTGATCTCGATCCGCTCCGGGTAGCGTCCGGCGCTCACCCACACTTCGTCGCCGCTGACCGCGGCGTTCAAGGCCGCGCTCACGGTGCGCTTGGCCCGACCCCAATCGTCGCCCGGCAGGGCGTCGTCGCCGTCGAGACGCACGTGCACGATTCGGGCCTGGCCGGCGCCGGCCAATGCGAGGCAAGCGAGACAGCCAATCCATGCGGCGATGCGAGGTGTATTCATGGATTGACTCTCCCTCGAGGCCCCGTACTTTGCGAGCAATCTATGAGACATCGTTCGTCTGCCGGGTTGGCTGTCGGGTGTGTGATGGCGGCGCTGGCCGTTTTGGGGAGTGGTTGTCAGACCGTATACAACAAGACACTCGAAAACGTGTTTGGCTATGAGAAGCGGGAGTTGCTGAAGAAATCGGTTGCCGCCTTGCAGGAGGAGCAGCAGCAGACCCAGGAGGAGTTCAAGGACGCCATGACCCGGCTGAAGGAGTTGTACGCCTTTGACGGGGGCGAACTCGAAAAGGTGTACGACAAGCTGAAATCGTCGCACGAGGCCTGCGATGCCCAAGCCAAGGAAGTTCGCAAGCGCATCGAGAACATGGAGGGCATTGCCAAGTCCATGTTCAGCGAGTGGGAGAAGGAACTCGGGCAGTTCAGCAATCCGACATTTGCGGAGAACAGCCGCCGGCAGTTGCAGGAAACCAAGGACCGTTTCGGCCAGCTCTCACGATCGGTGCACGCCTCGGAGGAGTCGATGAAGCCCGTTCTCACCCAGCTCAAGGACCACGTGCTCTATCTCAAGCACAACCTCAATGCGGCTGCGATCGGATCGCTCAAGGGCGAGGCGTCGGCCATCCAGGGGCAGATCGAGGAGTTGATTGCCCGGATGAATGCCAGCATCGCCGAGGCCGACAGCTTCATCAAGACTCTCCCTCAGTAGCCCGGGCTGCCGCCCGCGCCGCCGGGGTCGCAGGCCAGTCGGATCAGCCCGAAGAACGTATAGGGATCGACGACCTCGATTGCCAGGTGCGGGTGCCGCTCCCGCAGCAGCGCCGACACCTCGGCATACCACCGCGGCGGCTTCAGGATGCTCCGCGCCCAGAGGAATCCCGGACCCGCACCGCGGGCTTCCGCGCGCCGGGCGATCAGGGCGGCGGCTTCGGCCGCGCCGTCCGGAAGATCCTTCTCCGGACAGGTCGGGATTCCGGCGATCAGGCGCGGCTGAGGCTCGAAATGAGTGCCGATGCCATCGGGGCTGAAGGATTTGTAAGCCAGGAACTCCGTCGCGGTCGACGCGCCGGCCGATCCATCGAGCGCGAAACCGGTGATGGTCATTCCCCAGTCTCCGTAGGCGCGCTGGCAGTGCGCTTCCCAGGCGGCCAGGCCCGAGGGTAAACCGGAGTCGGGACGCACCGTGAGGGCGCGTGGGTTGAGATACCCGGCGCCGGAGTCGCCTGCGATGAAGAAGTCATTGGTTGTGGCATGGCGATAGGCATAGACCAACGCCTGCGGGGCGCGATCAGCCAGGTTGGGATCGAAAGCCCAGCCCAGGGGCACCCGCCCTCGATCGGGGTCTCGAAAAAACGCGGGCACGGCTTTGTAGAGCCACGATGGGGCATCGTAGTCGCCGACGTAGTGCCCGACGAAAAACTTCGACGCGACCCGCCCGTCGGAGGTCACATAGCCCCGGGCCTGCCACTGGGCGCTTGTCGGGATTGGATTGGGCTGGCGGCGGGGAGGGGTCAGCGGGTAATGCGCAAAGAAGGAGGCATTCGCCATCGCGCCGTGGCTGGCGGCGTCGGCCTCGTGGTAGGCGTTGAACTGGGAAATCAATCGCGTGAATTCCCATTCGGTGGGGACGGGTTTGTGTCGGCCGGCTCCGCCGTGGGTCGTGTACTTGAAGGGCCAGGGAGGAAAGCCGCCGATCTTGGTGATGCCGCCTCGGGTGCCGTCGTGGAACGCGCGCAGGAGGTCAAGAAGCATCCGGCGATCGAGCCCCACCGATTGTCCGGGATCATCCACAGGGGCCTCGTCGCCCCAAGGCGAGAGATCGAAGAAGAAGGCGCGACGGGCAATGAAATAGTCGTGGTTGGGCAGGGTGTGGTTGTCCGCGGGCGCATTGCCGGGGCGCCGCAGCCAGTCGGCATCCATGTAATACGCCGCAAAGCGCGGATCGCATCGGCCCGTCTCGAGGTAGCGCGCCGCAGCCCAGCGGTACGCGTCGATCTTTGAGCTTCCCGACGACGGCTTGGTCGAGTCCGGGATCTGACCCGAGCCGGTGAACTTGCTCGAGCCGTCGGGATGGACCAGCCAGAGGCCAATCGGCAGATTCAATGTGCCGGCGCAGTGGGTAAAGAGCGAGTCGGGAGACGGATCGTAACGCACCGGCAGGAGCCGCTCGCACCCGGCCGCGGTCGACGCGACGCATGCGGTGGCCGGCACATTCGGATCGTAGACCACCAGCCCGGTGTAGTGCGGTCTCAAGGCGGCCAGCGCAGCATCGATGTCGGCAACGGGCTCGAGTTGAGTGGTCCCGAGCCAGCCGTCCTCCTTGCGAAACCAGTCAAGCCAGAATTGATCTGTATCAACTTGAAAGCCCTGCGCGAAGATGACGTAGAAACGCGGCGCGTCGCGATTGGCCAGGCCCTGCAGGGCGGCGAGAAGATGAAGGGCATCCCACGCGCGGCGGGCCTGCGCCGGATCCCGGACATCGGTGTGCCGATAGGGCCGCGCGTCGAATGTCGTGACCTGCGAGGGAGCCGGAGTTCCTGAGAGCGCTGGCAGGACAATCATCGTTCCGAGCCACAACAGACGCAGATTCATCCCGGAGATCGTGCCCTTTTACTGCCGCGGTGGCAAGCCAGCCCAGCCCGGGAATCTGATGCCGAGGCGACCCGCATCGAACCAGGCGGAACCAACCACAAGGAAACGCAACGGGCTCGATCCTCAGAACACACCCGCGGGGGGCCGACACACCGCCTCTCTCCCTCTCCATCTGTGTTCCGACCCGAATCTGTGTGGAGACCCTCACTGATCCAATGCACAGAGAGTCCCCACACCGATTCAGGGCGGAACACAGATTGGCACCGAGACGCTGATCCCGCTGCGCTGACCGCATCCACGACGCTCTGTACTCTCTGTGGTTCGCGTCCCGGTGCGACGCGCCTTTCAGGAACGATCCCGTGTCAGTGCGGTCGTTTCAATCCGCGCCCCGGTGCGAACACCGGGGCGACTCGATTAGCTGGGGATGATTCGTGAATCCAGCACTGTTTCAATCCGCGCCCCGGTGCGAACACCGGGGCGACTCGCGCCGGACGTTACGCTTCGTCCTCCGCCGGCTGGTTTCAATCCGCGCCCCGGTGCGAACACCGGAGCGACATCCGAGGAGGTCGCTCGCATGCTGCCGTCGGAGGTTTCAATCCGCGCCCCGGTGCGAACACCGGGGCGACTGTCGAATTCAGCGGCTGGAGCAACGGGTCCAAGAAGTTTCAATCCGCGCCCCGGTGCGAACACCGGGGCGACAGGAGACCACGCCGGCGGGCAACATCCGGTTCGTGGTTTCAATCCGCGCCCCGGTGCGAACACCGGGGCGACTTGGGGTCGATCACCGCACTTGATCAGGACCTCGTTTCAATCCGCGCCCCGGTGCGAACACCGGGGCGACCCGTTGGGCCAGCGTATCTCGGCCGCCTTGAGCAGGTTTCAATCCGCGCCCCGGTGCGAACACCGGGGCGACTGGTCAGAAGAGGGTCATTTCCTGCTGTTTTGCTGTTTCAATCCGCGCCCCGGTGCGAACACCGGGGCGACCACCTGAGTGATTTCCAACGGAAGCGCCACCACAGTGTTTCAATCCGCGCCCCGGTGCGAACACCGGGGCGACTTCAGCTGAGGCGCCTTCGACCTCGCTCGGGTCGGTCGTTTCAATCCGCGCCCCGGTGCGAACACCGGGGCGACATGAAGCTGGCTCGAAGCCAGCGAGTGGGATCGTGTTTCAATCCGCGCCCCGGTGCGAACACCGGGAGCGACCGTTGACGCTGCCGGAAAGCGTCACTCATTCACGGTTTCAATCCGCGCCCCGGTGCGAACACCGGGGCGACGTCCGCGCACTTGGACAAGCTACGCTTCCAGTGCGGTTTCAATCCGCGCCCCGGTGCGAACACCGGGGCGACTGCACAGCCCACAAGTTGCGTGCGAAGTTCAACGTTTCAATCCGCGCCCCGGTGCGAACACCGGGGCGACGCCAGCCTGTCCGCGTACATCTGCGCGATTCGTTGTTTCAATCCGCGCCCCGGTGCGAACACCGGGGCGACGTAGTCAGCAGATGCCGCTTGAGTGCGGCATCGAAGTTTCAATCCGCGCCCCGGTGCGAACACCGGGGCGACGCGCCGGAAACAGAAGTGGACGAAGACCTACTATGTTTCAATCCGCGCCCCGGTGCGAACACCGGGGCGACTCATTGGAACGTCTGCTACGCTCTGTGATGTCAGGTTTCAATCCGCGCCCCGGTGCGAACACCGGGGCGACACATCGAGGGCCTGGGCGTCCGCGTTGTGCAAGACAGTTTCAATCCGCGCCCCGGTGCGAACACCGGGGCGACAACTGCGCACCATGCGCGATTACGAAGCGGATTGGTTTCAATCCGCGCCCCGGTGCGAACACCGGGGCGACACCACACTCTGTGTTCAAGAACACCCTGACCGTGGTTTCAATCCGCGCCCCGGTGCGAACACCGGGGCGACCACTGATCCCTGGAACAAGATGCCGCGCCGGATGCGTTTCAATCCGCGCCCCGGTGCGAACACCGGGGCGACTAGTCAGCAGATGCCGCTTGAGTGCGGCATCGAAGTTTCAATCCGCGCCCCGGTGCGAACACCGGGGCGACCGTATGATTGACGCAGATGACGGTTCGCTGGGTTGTTTCAATCCGCGCCCCGGTGCGAACACCGGGGCGACACAACACAAGATCGGTGATCCCGGGCGTGTTCAGTTTCAATCCGCGCCCCGGTGCGAACACCGGGGCGACACAACACAAGATCGGTGATCCCGGGCGTGTTCCAGTTTCAATCCGCGCCCCGGTGCGAACACCGGGGCGACTGGGAATCAATCCGCGACGCGTTGGGCGAAGGCTTGTTTCAATCCGCGCCCCGGTGCGAACACCGGGGCGACCCCAGACGTCATGTCTTCAGCTAGCATCTTGACATGTTTCAATCCGCGCCCCGGTGCGAACACCGGGGCGACCTGGTCGAAAGCCTGCTCGATCGGCTTGCTCTGGGGTTTCAATCCGCGCCCCGGT
The DNA here is from genome assembly GCA_040766265.1 of Verrucomicrobiota bacterium. Classification (GTDB taxonomy): domain Bacteria; phylum Verrucomicrobiota; class Verrucomicrobiia; order Limisphaerales; family J093; genus MWFF01. The sequence continues at coordinate 14,928 of JAXGQW010000074.1, read as the reverse complement.
GCGAACACCGGGGCGACCAATCAAGTCATCGTCATTGTTCCTGTGCCCATATGTTTCAATCCGCGCCCCGGTGCAGCACCGGGGCGACGCGTTCCTCAGTAGCGTCCCGCTTTTCAAGCGGAGTTTCAATCCGCGCCCCGGTGCGAACACCGGGGCGACCCACAGGTTGCGCCTGGTCACACCCGCCCGACCGGTTTCAATCCGCGCCCCGGTGCGAACACCGGGGCGACCGCGAGCAAGAGCTACGTGCCGGCATCACTTCGGGGGTTTCAATCCGCGCCCCGGTGCGAACACCGGGGCGACATCTCCGACTCCGCGCGGACGAACTCAGCGCCGAGTTTCAATCCGCGCCCCGGTGCGAACACCGGGGCGACCCGGTACCGGCATGCAAAATACTCCCGATGCAAGTTTCAATCCGCGCCCGGTGCGAACACCGGGGGCGACTCGCACCGCTGGCTCGTCCTGCGGACCATCATGCGGTTTCAATCCGCGCCCCGGTGCGAACACCGGGGCGACAACAGATGATCTTCGCCAAGGCACGCATCGCACAGTTTCAATCCGCGCCCCGGTGCGAACACCGGGGCGACCGAATCGAGGTTCTTGAGCGTGACCATGTACTCGTTTCAATCCGCGCCCCGGTGCGAACACCGGGGCGACAAGATACACGTCGCGGCGCAGAACTGCTCGGCGCGTTTCAATCCGCGCCCCGGTGCGAACACCGGGGCGACATGACCGCTGCCAAGCGGCCCGAGTTTGTCGGGGTGTTTCAATCCGCGCCCCGGTGCGAACACCGGGGCGACTTTCAGGCACCTGAACGGTGCCACATCATCGAGGAGTTTCAATCCGCGCCCCGGTGCGAACACCGGGGCGACTAAACGGCGTTGAAAACCGTGTGTCGCGCGTCGAGTTTCAATCCGCGCCCCGGTGCGAACACCGGGGCGACGGACGCTGTACCAACGAATCCGGTGGGCCACCGAGTTTCAATCCGCGCCCCGGTGCGAACACCGGGGCGACTGTTGTTGGGCGTCTGCCGGCGCGACCGCGCGGTTTCAATCCGCGCCCCGGTGCGAACACCGGGGCGACTCCTGGCAGACCGCGCTTCCGAAAGACATCGAGCTGTTTCAATCCGCGCCCCGGTGCGAACTGAAATGGACCCCGGAATTCGGACCAGAGGTTAAGTTAGATTTTGCCGTGGATCGCTGGGTGTGAGAAACCAGCGAGACCATGAGTAAAACTAAATCAAACAAACGCAGACGACACAGCGGGGCCTTCAAGGCGAAGGTCGGAATGGAAGCGATGATCGGTGTGAAAACGGTCGGGCAGATTGCTCGGGAGTACCAGATTCACCCGGTGCAAGTCACGCAATGGAAAGGTGTGATTCGGGATCGCTTGCCTGAATTGTTCGAGCCGCCGGCGGGTCAGGACCAGGACACGCAGCGGTTGGTGGCGCAGCTCCACGAGAAGATCGGGGAGCTGACGGTGGAGTTGGACTGGCTTAAAGTCAAGCAACTGGGACTCTAACGACGCTGCGGAGCCTGATCGAGTCATGCGAGGATCTGAGCATTCGGGAGCAGTGCGAGCTGCTGGGATCTCTCGCAGCGGGTACTACTACCACGCCAGTCCGGAGACGCCGGAGAATCTGGCCCTGATGCGGCGGCTCGACGAGCTGCATCTGGAGCATCCGGTTTACGGGAGTCGACGGCTACGAGAGTTGTTGCGTCGGGAGGGACTGGTGGTGAATCGCAAGAGGGTGAGCCGTTTGTTGCAGATCATGGGGATCGAAGCGATCTATCCGCGCCCCTTTCGAGCTAACCCCAAGCGGGGCATCGGATCTGTCCGTACCTGCTGGAAGGGCTGGAAATCACGGGTCGAACCAAGTGTGGTGCGCGGACATCACCTATGTACCGATGGCCTACGGGTACATGTACCTGGTGGCGGTGATGGATTGGTGGAGCCGCTACGTGCTGGGCTGGAGTTGTCCAACAGCCAGGAAGCGGAGTTCTGCGTGCGGGCCTGGGAAGCGTCGTTGGAGTTGGGCCATGGCGTGCCGCTGATCTCGAATACCGATCAGGGCTCGCAGTTCACCAGCGAAGCGTTTCTGGACGCAGTGGAATCGGCCGGGACCGGTGAGCATGGACGGACGTGGGCGCTGCCTGGACAATCGCTTCATCGAGGCGGCTCTGGCGCAGCGTCAAATACGAAGACATCTACCTGCAAGATTACGGGGACGGCCTGGCGGCCGGACGCGGCAGCCCGTTGGTTTGGGGAGTACAACAACCAACGTCCGCATCAGGCGCTCAACTATGCAACGCCGGCCCAGTACTACCTGGACCCCGACGGGCATGGAGCACGGCCAGCCGTTTGGGCTTGAACGAAGCGGGCACCATGAGTTATAGAGAGTGTGCCCGAAGAGACGGAGAGGAAAGGGATGACGTTGGGTTATCACTTTCTCTTCTCCAACTGGATCGAAAAGAACGGAACAGAAGACAACAACAACGATCTCAGCGACCCCGGAAAGCCTAACTTAAACTCTCGATTCCGTGGTCCAACACTTGGGGTCCACCTCAAACACCGGGGCGACCGCAGGCTGGATCGCTTGCCTGGCCACATGTGCATGTTTCAATCCGCGCCCCGGTGCGAACACCGGGGCGACCAACCATTCACCACTAACCAACCACGATCTTCATGTTTCAATCCGCGCCCCGGTGCGAACACCGGGGCGACACCAAGACGGTCGGTGACCAGATGCATCGTGTCCTGTTTCAATCCGCGCCCCGGTGCGAACACCGGGGCGACCACACTCGACTGCGGCGCATATCCGCCCGGCGGCTGTTTCAATCCGCGCCCCGGTGCGAACACCGGGGCGACCGCCGCGGACAAATTCACGATCACGCAGGAGTTCTGTTTCGAATCCGCGCCCCGGTGCGAACACCGGGGCGACGACGGCATCGCAGACGCGATCGCGACTGATGCCCCGTTTCAATCCGCGCCCCGGTGCGAACACCGGGGCGACCCCCAAGCCCGATCCGACTGGGACGACGCCCATGTGTTTCAATCCGCGCCCCGGTGCGAACACCGGGGCGACCATCCGTGGCCCACGGCGCCTGTCGGGTGGACCGACGTTTCAATCCGCGCCCCGGTGCGAACACCGGGGCGACACCAGCTACGGTCAGCACGACGGCACGGCTGTGCTGTTTCAATCCGCGCCCCGGTGCGAACACCGGGGCGACCCCAGCTCGGCTACCTCAAGGATGCCGCCAAGATCTGTTTCAATCCGCGCCCCGGTGCGAACACCGGGGCGACTCGATTACCGTGCTGCGGCGGGCAGGTCAGGATGAGTTTCAATCCGCGCCCCGGTGCGAACACCGGGCGACGTCACGCATCCCGGCGTGACATGGAGGACGTTCCGGGTTTCAATCCGCGCCCCGGTGCGAACACCGGGGCGACTTTCCCTCAGCCCGGATCATGTTGACAGCACGCATGTTTCAATCCGCGCCCCGGTGCGAACACCGGGGCGACCCGAAATCAATCAAGCCACGTCGCAAACCAACTGCGTTTCAATCCGCGCCCCGGTGCGAACACCGGGGCGACTCACGCATCCGGCGTGACATGGAGGACGTTCCGGGTTTCAATCCGCGCCCCGGTGCGAACACCGGGGCGACACATCCATGATATGGTCCACCGCTTGGCCGACCTTGTTTCAATCCGCGCCCCGGTGCGAACACCGGGGCGACTCTCTTTGTCCGTCGCGTCTTTCATCTCCAGCGCGAGTTTCAATCCGCGCCCCGGTGCGAACACCGGGGCGACAAACGTTGCGGACCGGATGCTGGACAAGGACATGTTCAATCCGCGCCCCGGTGCGAACACCGGGGCGACCACGACAATATCCGCCACCGACCCGGCCCACGATTGTTTCAATCCGCGCCCCGGTGCGAACACCGGGGCGACTGCGCACCACGTTCTCCGCCCAGGTCAGTTGCATCGTTTCAATCCGCGCCCCGGTGCGAACACCGGGGCGACCAGGTCCATCCCGGTGTCCACGTCCACCAGATGATGTTTCAATCCGCGCCCCGGTGCGAACACCGGGGCGACTGCGGTCGGCCCTTCCGGTTCGACCGCAGGACGTTACTAGCCCACTTCCGCGAACTTGCCAATCCACATCCGATCGACCGAGGTTGATATGTCAAAGAACTGGCGAGACAGATTTGTTTTGCTCGGCTTTTCGCCCGGCGCGAAACATGGGCGGTCAAGCCGGCACTGGGGGTTCGCGGAGAGGTGTTCACAAGATCAACGGCTCGGTCAGGTCCACCGGCTTGGCCACCCCGTGATGTTCGGTGCGGGCGGCGGCGGCTGTATCCAGGAAGTAGAAGCGCAGGGAGTCTTCCTCCTCCTTGTACTCGAGCAGCAGGCGTGCGCGCAGGCTCACCCATTCCTTCTGGCCCACCTGGCATTCGAAGACGGACTTCTGGACGCGCGTGCCATAGTCCTCGCATGCTCGTGCAACGCGCCGCAATCGACGGCGTCCGGCTGCTTCCACAGTCGAGACGTCGTAGGTGACGAGGATCAGCATGGCGCGTGGATTGGGTTGGGTCCGGGTGGTGCCTGCTTTTTCGCCCGTTTGCGGCTATTTTGGCACGAGCGGCATGTAATCGGGGAGGTCGCCCCGCAGATGGCGGGCCAGGATGCGGGCCTGGACAAAGGGCATTTGGGCCACCCGGAGGTTCTGTCCGAGCAAGGGGTGTTTGAGGCTTTCCTGTTTCCGCTCCTGGTAGGCCTTGATCACGCGCTTGCGCCCGGCTTCCGTGAACTCGACCGCGCCCCCTTCTCGGACCACGAAGTCCCCGGGGCCGACCTGCTGCCGGTTAATCAGGGTGACTGCGAGGCGGTCGGCCAGCCAGGGACGGAACTCCTCCATGAGGTCGAGCGCGAGCGAAGGGCGGTTGGGGCGGTCCGCATGCAGGAAGCCCACGAACGGGTCCAGGCCGACCGCTGTCAATGCGGCCACGCAATCGTGTCGGACCAGGGCGTAGAGGAACGACAGCAGGCAGTTGACGCGGTCACGGGGCGGACGGCGGCTGCGCGTTGTGAAGGCGAACGCGTTCCGTTGTTGTTTGAGCAGGAGGGTGAACACCGAGAAGTACTGCTGCGATCCCATCCCCTCCGCGCCGCGGATGGTATCGAGCGGGCTTGTTGCCGGCGAGAGGTCTCCCAGGTACTGGAGTTGGCGGGCGAGCCCATCGACCACCTCCTGCAAGCGCGTCTGCTCAACCTCGATGTCCGTTTCACGCCCCGCGCGCAGGAGGCTGTTGCGGGAGTTCTGGAGCTTGCCGCCCACGATCTGCCGGGCGATCGCAGCGCTCTTCGCCGGGTTGTCCGCCGCCCGAAACTGTGTCCGGCGCAGGGTGACGCTGGTATCGGCCACCCCGGTCAGCCGGGCCTGGAAATGCCCGAATTCGCTAAGGAAGTTCACCCCGACGCCGTGGTCCCAGCACAAATCCAGCGCCGGCGGGCTGACGGCGCTGGCGCCGAACACACACACCGACTCGAGGTGATGGATCGGGATCGACAGCTTGCGCCAATCGGTCGCCTTCTCACGCGACCGCTCCTCCTCGGGCAGGTCCGGCGGGTAGACCGGGACTTCGGCGATCAGCGTCAGGTGATCGCGGCTGAGGTAGCTGCCGCGCGTGATGAGGTAGAGGGTGTTCTGCTGAATGTCGGCCATGAGATTCAGGTCTGAAACAAAGCCCGACTGGCCTGCGCCAGCGCGGCGGGTTGCGATGTGACTTGCGGAAGACAGACTTTGTAGAGGGAGCACTCCTCACAGGCGTTCTTCAAGACAGCGGGCGGCAATGACGGTTCGGGTCCCGAGGACAGCAGGGCGTGGAGTTCGCTGATCGCTTCCTCGGTGAGTCTCCGAAGTTCCGGCGTGAACTCGACCTCGCGCCGCCGTTTGCTGTCCGCATGGAAGACGGCGCCGCGGGGCACCGGGATTCCGAACATCTCCTCGAGGCAGAGCGCCTGGGCGCAGAGTTGGGCGTCGTCGTTCTCCCACCGGCGCCGCCGACCCAGCTTGAACTCGACCGGGAACAGGGATGTGGGCTTGATTTGTCCGCGCGAAGGGTGTCCTGCGGGTTCCATCTCGACGATGTCGCATTTGCCGTTGAGGCCCAGCCGTTCGGAGAAGACTGGCAGGGCGCGCAACAACGTCACGCCCTGCCTCACCTCGTAGCCGCGCAGGTCCGTGTGCTCGTGCACGATGTCGCCGCGCAGCGTGTGCTCGTTGGACTCGCGCCACCCCTCGACCAGCTTCATCGCCGCCCGCCGCGCGCAGTAGAGGTGGTCGTTCAGGAGTGAGAGGGGGAGGGGTTCGCGGTCAGATGGGGATGGCATGAGACTCTCCGTTCAGCCTCCGACCGCCTCCAGGACCTGCCTGACAATTTTGGGGTGCAGGGTCTTACCGGCGTGGAAGGGGAGCACCAGCCGTTCCTGCTGCCGCCGGTAGATGTGGTGGCTGCCTTTGGAGCGTAGGTGCAAGAAGCCTGCGCGCAGCAGCAGGCGTTCCGCTTCCGGAGCCGTGAGGCGGGGGAGTCTAGGCATGGACCAATTCCAAGGAGGTAGCGAGGATGGTTCTTGGCCGGTTGCCCAGGGCCTCCAATTCCTGCGGTTCGAGCGTTTCCACGTACAGCTCGGCCGCCTCGCGGAGATTGGCCAGCGCCTGTTCGACCGTCTCCCCTTGCGTGTGGCAGCCCTTCAGCTCTGGGCAGTAGGCGTAGTAGCCGTGCTGGTCGCCCTCGATGATGGCGGTGAATCTGAGCGTCTTCATAAGCCTGCAGTCTATCCGAAAGCCAGCCCGTGTCCAAGCGCGTCGGCGGATCGGCTTTCGCCTGCGCGTTCGCCTCCCATTCGCCCGTCCCCGGCAGGCGCGACACTCGTCCTGGGGTTCACGGTCATTGTTTCAAAGCGGTTTTCCGCTACGCCCATGAGAGTCTGTTTCGTGCTCATGCTTTTGGTATATACTGCACACTCGACCGGGCCGCCATAGGGTTCAAGGCCCAAGTCAGTCGGGTCGAAATGACGATTTGCGAGTCTGGGTTTCCGATATATGTCATAAAACGTCGAAACCGGTCGTGCTTGGCGCAGTCTTTGAAAATGTCTGCCAGGACCCCGCGCGCGACCTTGGCCCGCGGATGCTGCGAAAGACCACCGGACTCGTCGTGGCGGAAGTCACACACCTCGGTGTCTGGAAACTCGCCGGAGCGGTTGGCGCGACCGGCGATTTGGAGCAGGTTCACCAGCCCCCAGCTTTCGCGGAAAGCGGAGCGAAATGAGAAGTCCACGCCGGGTTCCACGCGGCGGGTGGCGCTCCTCAATGGCAAATTTGGAATCGACGTCACGAAGGTTTCTTCTCGGGATCCTTCGGAGGGACCTCCCAAACGATCTTCCTGGCGGTGATGCCTTTGGCTTCAAGGCCAGGAACGGGAGTGTGATTGTCCAATTCGCCCGGAGCAGAGCCGTGGTAATCAATGATCTTGCCCGCCTCCCCAGCGCGCGGGAACTCGCTGCCTGAGGACTTGAAGTTTCCTTCCAATTCGGGCTTGCCCAACGCAGCGGCTTCCTCCTCGGTGTATTTGATGCCGCTGACTTCGACTTTCTCAAACAGCTTGTGGGCCGGTGCGTTGCCGAGGGCCGATGGGTGCTGGTAGTCCACGAGGCCAACCGCGCGCAAGAAGCGGCCCGAAGCGGGGTCGTCACGGAACATGTTGGCGAGGGCGAAGAGGAAGTTGTCCAGGTCGTAGTAGGTGAAGCCGGTCTTGGCCGCGAACGCGGGTGAGAAGTGGATGTGGCAGCGGTAAAGGCCGTAATCAATGCCGTGCTTGCGGCCCATCGTGCGGTTTTCGCCGCTCTCATCATCCTGCTCCTTTTGCTGCTTTTGTTTCTCCTTCAAGCTCGCCACCGCGCAGCGAGTGATGGTCGCGTCAATCTGCAAAATCTTGTCCAAGCTCTCTGCAAACGTGAACTGAATCGGTCCACGGACCTGCCCGTAGAAACTCCCCTTGAGCGGGCCCTCCGTGGAAATCACGCCACCGAAGGCACGGAGATCAAAAAACGTTCGTAACAATGCGGCGCGATATGCCTGTTTCTTAAAATCATCGGCCGGACTTACTTCCTCGTTCTCTGATTCGTCCGCCTGTTCCGGTTCGGGCTTTTCTGCCTTCTTAGCTTTGCCACCTTTCTTCTTACCCTTTGCATCCCAAGCTTCCGGCTTCTGCCTGAGTTCCTCGGCGAAGATCTTCCGTGCAAGCGTTTCGATTTCGGGCGACTCCATTGATTCCTGGAGCACCGCATTCTCCCGGATAAAAATCTGATAGCCAAAGGAGGTTGTGCCACCGGGACGCGGTGTTCCGTCGGGATTGTAGAGACTGAAGAAGTTGCGGACTTTGCGCTTCTGGCAAACGTCCGTGACCAGGCCTTTGAGGGAATCCGGCTGGACGCGAGGCATGTTGCCGGTGTCAGGGTCGCCGTTCGGATTCGACTTGGCGCAGTCGAACAGGAACACGATGTCATGGCGCTCGGCCACGAAGTCAGACGCACGAACATCGCGTTCAGTGCCGTCAGCATTCTTCACTTTACGTGACGGCAGTGTGATGAGTTTGTGATGCAATTGGATTTCGTTGTTCATATAAGTCAGGCGGTCGGGGTTGAAATTTCGGTTTGTTTGCTTGTTTTGCCGCTCTTCTTGAAGTCCGGCCAGTTCACGCACCGTTTGCGCTGGTGATAGAATCCGATGGCGAAGACGCCTTGTTCCTCAAGGGAGAGCATCCGGGGAAACGCACCCGCAGCTGCTTCTTTGAGTTTAGCGACAACGTCGGATAAGCCATCGAAGTCTTCGTCCACGCCGTCGGCACGCTTCGCCGCTGGGACTCCATCCTGGAATCGGTCTCGGTTGTATTTGCTGAGTTTGTCGAGGTGGTGACGCACCAGTTGGCAGAGTTGCGGAAACGCCAACGCTGGAGTTTTGGACGCCGCTCCGTAAAGGCGCGTTGCTGGCGAAGACGCTGATTTTCCCTCATGGGCCTCGTTGTGGATGTGATCGAGCACCGCGAGCAAACGCCCGCAGAGAAAAGCCGTGCGATGCTCAGGCCGCACGGCGGTTTTGTCGTAGCTTTGGTTCATGGTGATGCCTTTGTTGAGGGTGAAGTAGAGTTGTATCAGGCTGGTTCGGGCGCGCAGTCGCTCTCCGAAAGGTTTCGCGGTGTGGTCCTGACCTGCCATCTCAACCTCCTGCCGAGATACAACGGCGGCGAAGATTTGATGCGGCAACGGCTGGCCGAAGAGAGCTGACGTGAACAACGCGGAATAGGTGGCTGGCGCGGGCTTGGCCTTCTGGCGCTTCGCCTTCGAGATCGTGGCCTCCGCGAGTTGATTCAGCGTTGGAACTCCTTCGTCCGGCGAATCCAAGCTCAGAGCCGTGAACCATTGCTTGAGGTGCTCCTGCGCATGCGGAAGAGTGTCCGTGTGGCAAGAGCGGACGGAAAACCTGCCCTTTCCAGCTGGGCTGAAAGTGGCTGCGTAAAATAGCCCCGGGTTCAAATCAACTGGCCGCCCTCCCCAAATTCCGCGAAAGAAATCCCGCACCGCCAGGGTATCAGCTTTTTCGAGAAGACGAACGAACGGGACAGTGAATATCCCCGCTTCGTGCTTCGCGGAATTGTCCGTCACGGCCCAAAACACTGCTGTTTGGTCCGCCATTTTCAGGCTGCTGTCGTTGCGGGATAACAGCCAATTGAGCCCGGCAGCTATTCTTTCTGCCGATTCAAGTCGCAAGGTTGCCGTTTGGCTGCCAAGGCCGTAACTCGTAAAAGTCGCGCCGCTGAACGATGCAAACGGGACACTTGAGAAAACCGTCGGGAAATACTCTGTGATTCTTCCCTCGTCTGGTTCATAAGCGTCCCTGCCTACGGGAAGATGTTCGCTGACCTGCGCTCTCTGTGTTCTGACTTGTTCAGTCCACCAATGTCGCAACTCCGGATCTGCAACTGCAATCCGGCCATTTACTCGAAAAGAGATGGTTTCCTCGCCTTTGTCCATTGATTCAAGCAGCCGTTCCCCAGCATCGCCCGTGAACGAAACCGGCAAGTTCGAGAATCGGAGCTTGTTTAGATCACGAATGAAGGATGCGATCGCTTTGATAACGAGGTTTGTCTCGTTTTCCCGTTTAGCTTTGAAAACCAAGCGCCGCCAAAGCCTTACTTTGGACACCCGATAATAGTTCGGTTCTTTGCGGGCGTTGCCTTTGCCGGAGGCGAGATAGCTGTGAATCGCTGACCGGATTTCTCTGAAGGTCCATGCTTGGTTGTCCTTACAGCCAGCCGGGAAAATCTCGTTTGGAGGGCCGCTCAGAAAATCAGGAATCCAATTGCTGTCGCTCGTGCAGACGGACCGCACCTCGCCGTTCTTCGACTGCATGTGGTAGTTGGCAGAAACCAGAAACTCCTTACCGCGCACATCGATAGATTCACCAGTCTTGGATTTCTTCACAGCCTTCGTGGTCGGACTGAACCCCAGAACGTGGCCATTGCTATCCAAATCAATGAACCAGTGGATAGGCCGACGACGAAACGCCTCCCAGCCGGTGATTCCGTTCAAGTCGGCAACTCGAATAAGTTCGCTGATCATCCCGCCACCACCTTTCCGTTTTGGATGCGGTTGACGGTAATCCAGCCGGCGTTGGCCTTGGCGCAAAGCGAGCTCGCGGCAGTGAGTCGCGGCATGCCGGTTTCCGGATTCAACGTCCGTTTGTCAAGATCGCTCCAGAATCGTCCGAAGTCGAAATCGCGGAAGGTAAAACCGAAGTGGTCGTTCACGCCCCGCATCTGCTCACGAGTATCTGCGGGCAGCCGCCAGTCGTCCGTGTCCTTGTCGAAGTCTTCGAGCAGTTCCCATTCGGCGACGGAGAACTCCCGGCAGCCGAAGAACGGCTGGTAGAAACACTGGCCGGAGCGGGCGCGACGCAGGAACATCTGGTGATACTTGGCCAGCACCTGAACCGTCTTCCAGCGGGGTTGCCGATTGCGGACGCCGCCAAGACCGATGTCGTCCTCGATTTCGATAGATGCTTCGATCAGGTAATCCACGTCTTTGAGAACGAGGCTATGCCGCTGGGCTCGCTTGTCCACAATGTCGAAGCCGCGAGCGTTCCCGTAAGCCGGGTGGCTTTCATAGCCGAGTTCGTTGCGGAGCAGCGGGACGAGGAAACCTTTGCGGATCACCCCAAGCCGCAGGATTTGCCAGCGGAAGCCCGCCTTGTTCTGCCGCTCTGCCGCGTCGGGTTTTTCCACCGGCTTCATCAGGATGGCCTCCAGGATGCCGCGCGCGGCGGATGGAGTGATGACGGGATAGCTCACGCGTTCGACATGGAACTCCGGCATGGTGAAGCAGGCGAACGGGCCTTTGACGCGAAGGCAGATCGGTTCTGTAATCATAGAATCGTCCTTTCCGAGTAATCGGGTTTGAAGTCGATGCCAAAGCCGTTAACGCCGCCCTGATACGCGGCGTCACCGACCAGAAGAAAGAGATGACGCTCGCCGTCGAAACAACCCTCAATCAGCTTCTGGCTCAGGAGTTCGTTCTGTTTGTAGAGCGGCAACGTGACGATGTCGCGTTGGAGTACGCGCCAATCGTCCCGTGTGAAGAAGCTCCGCGCGCGCGCTTTCTCGTAGATTTCAAACGATTTGGTCTTCCTCTGTTCGCCGTTTTCGAGAAACTCGCGCACCAAGACCGGGAACGTCTCGTCTTCGATGAACCGAAACAGCTTGCTGACTTCCTCGAAGCGAAGTTCGGCGCGGTTCTGCTGAATCAGGCATTCGTCCGGCACGCTGATTTGATAGAGCAGCCGGAAGTAATCGCCAAACGAGGTCGGGTCTTCGGGAAGCGCGCGGCCCATTCTGCGGAGCAGCGTCGTTTGGGCCGTGGCCGTGCCGTAGATGCCGGAACGCCCTTCAGGGTCGTCACCCTCCAGTCGGAAGACGTGAACCGCTCCAAGCTCCGGCTCGCCGGATGCCGTGTCCTTTAGCTTGCCCTCGCGATTGCAGCGACCCGCCGCTTGCACGATGGAGTCGTAAGGCCCATACGCCCGGCAGACCTGGGGGAAGTCCACGTCCACGCCCGCTTCGATGCACTGCGTGCTGACGAGAAAGCACGGCTGCTTCTCCGCCAACCGGCGTCGGACTTCGCCCAGCACTTGCAGCCGGTGAGCGGGAATCATCCAAGTGGAAAGGTGGAAAACGGCATCCTTCAGCTCGGCGACCTTCTGCTGAACAGCGGTGAAGACCTCCCGCGCCGATTTACGCGTGTTCACAACCACGAGGCATTGCTTTCGCGCGTTGGCAATGACTCGCTCCGCCAGTTGATCGGCGGTGAGTGCTTCTGGTTCGGTGTCCTTCTGAAGGCCCGAATACTCCACGCGCCTGAGATCGCTGAAGTGCTGCTGTGCCGCTTCGGGAGGAACAATGGGGCGGATGTTTTTCAAGCCGACGGGAAATTCATCAGCATCGTGGCCCAGCGCCGGTTGCGTGGCGGTGCAGAACACCGCCGAACAGCCGTAGGGGCGTTCGGGGTGCGTGAGTTCGCCAAGCACGTCGAGAATCGGTTGCAGCAGGTGCGGCGGGAACGTCTGCACTTCGTCGAAGATAATCACAGACTGGGCGATGTTGTGGAGCTTGCGAGCGTCCGCTGGACGGCGGGAAAACAGCGAATCGAAGAATTGGACGCTGGTGGTGACGATAATGGGGGCATCCCAATTCTCGGCGGCCAGTTGGCGGAGTGAGCGGGCGCGGGAATAGTCGCTGGCTTTGCCTTGTGCGAGTTTCTTCTCGTCCAGTACGGGGTCGGCGGCGTTGCTGTGATGGTCCAGGACCACAGGATTGTCCTCTGTGTGCTTGAAGGCCTCCTTTAGAATCTCAGCCGTTTGCTGGATGATGCTCAGGTAGGGAATGACCACGATCACGCGGCGAAAAGGCTTCCAAACGACGGCGTGCTGGCGCGAATCTTCCTGAGCGTGGGCCTGCGCGTGACTCAAGGCAAAGAGCATGGAGGCGAGCGTTTTCCCGCCGCCGGTGGGCACGGTCAGTGAAAACAGTCCGCGAGGCTGGTCCGCCGCTGCCCGGCAGAAGTCGGCGACTTTATCCCGGACAATTTGGACCTGGCGCTCGCGTCCGGCCAGCGCCGACGGATCGCGCCGCTTGGCCGCAATGAACCCGCCCACTTGGCTGAGGAATTCAGCGGCATCGAAGGGCCGCCATGCCTTCCTATCAAGAGTCGCTTTCCGGGCATCGGGGTCACTTTCTTCCGTGTTTAATCGGTCAGCATCCACGAGGGCGCTGAACAGGAAGCGGGTGAACAACTCCACAGCCAGCATCTGCTGTTGCGTTTTCTCGGCCAGGCGCTCCAGGCATTCGGGCAGAAGCGGCCCGAATTCAGTCGGCAAGGCGTTGAACCCCTCGCGTTGCAGGTCAGCCAGACATTCCTTTGCCCGCTGCGCAAAGTAACTACGTCTCCCTCGCATGGAATCCAAGTCATGGCGGTCGTGCAATCCGGCGTGATGCCCGTTGACGGTGAACGCGAGCGGCCAATGGTCCTGCGCGAGCAACAGCGCCGCCCCGTGGTGCGCGTGGGGTTGCTTGTCACCGGGGTCGTTCCTGCCCGCTGCAATCGCTTGCATCCGATCTTGAAAGACTTGCTCCGCCTTTCCCAAATCATGGAGCAGGCCGGCGAGCTTCCCTTGCCCGCCCGCGCCAAACCACGCGCCAAATCGTTCCGCGCATTCGGCGACGCCAGTTAGGTGATCCGCCAGCGATTGCCCAGGGTGAGCGAGAAGTACAGTTGAGTTCATGACTTCATGGCCTTTCAGTTTGCAGAAACCTTGGCCGGTTGGTTGAACACAATTTCCAGGAAGGCCGGGATGACGTGGTTCTCCGTTGCGCACGGGGCGGTGCCGTCGCGGAACGGTCCGACGTAGTCCGGCACGAACTCCTTCCAGCCCAGGCAGGGTGTGCAGCACCAGCGGCCCTGCTCCAGCCGGCGTTGGAAGGCGTCCACGTAGGCGTGCGGCGCGCACTGGCGGCCATCGGGAGCTTCCGTCGGCTCGCCGCTCCGAGCCGGAGTGGCCATCGGCCCGCGATTCCAGTCCACCTCGGCGTGGAGCCGGTAGCAGACGTTGATGAGCGCCTGGGCGAAGATTTGAAGCGAAGTGCCGTCCTTGATCTGGCCGCTCTTGCGCAATGGACCGCCGTAGTTGAAGGCATAGCGGTCGAATTGGACGGGCGTTGGTGGGTGCAGGCCCCGCCTGCCGCAGCGGGTCGGGCGCAGGTTCACAGATTTCCAATGTACGATCGCCTCAAAGATCCCCTTCACCGCGCTGAAAGTGGGCGCAACATAGGACACCGGCGACGAGCCGGTATCGGGTCGCGTCCACATGGCTGTTGGGCCGGCGATTTCGAGTTGGAGGGGGTAGGGTTTCATGGCAGCATGGCGGTGATTTCAACATGAACAAGGGTTATTGGCAAGCGGCAGGGGCCGACAGCGACGGGGCCGCGGACAGGTCGCGACTCTGCACTGGATGGGCCCAGTGGGCGGTTGACCGGGTGGGCGCCGCGGTGTTCGGAAGAGTCGGAGAATGCTGCCATTTGCCGGATTCGCCTTCCATTCATTGTCCGCCAGCATAAACCAGGGGGTCTGACAACCGCTGACACTCCCCTCAGAAAAAATTCGATGAGATTTGTAGCCGGGAGCGGAGAGTGGAGAGTGGAGAGTTGAGAGTGATGAGTGATGAGTGATGAGTGTTGAACTTTGGCAGGGACGGATTTGCGTTGATGTCCTGTTCGGTTGGCATCCAGGTGCGACCTCCAAACCCCTCATGAATCAAGACGG
>JAXGQW010000073.1:0-30422 GCA_040766265.1 Verrucomicrobiota bacterium | reverse complement strand
TTTCCGGCGCTTTCCTGGAACGTCCTCACCAGCTCTCCGCGATTCTCGGTGTCGCCGGTGAGACAGAACACGGGCCATTTCCGGGCCGATAACACCGGCTTGAGCAGGTCGAGCAACTGGACGAACTGCGAGAAGACCAGCACCTTGTGCCCCTCCTCCATCAGGGGTTCGAGTTGCTCGATCAGGGCCGTCACTTTCGCGCTCTCGGCTCTCGAGTCGGGTTTGACCAGAACGGGGTGGCAGCAGATCTGCCTCAGGCGAAGCAGCGAGGCCAGGAAGTTGAATTGGAACTCGGCCAGCTCCTTCTGGCTCTTGACCCGCAGGAGCAACTGCTGCGCCCGCTTCAATTCGGCGCGATAAAGCGCCTGCTGTTCGCCCTCGATTTCACAAAACAGATCCTCCTCGATGCGGTCCGGCAGATCCTTCGCCACCTGGCTCTTCGTGCGCCGGATCAGGAAGGGGCGCACCCGCGCAGCCAGGCGCCGGCGCGCGAAGGGATCCTCCTTCGCGCCGTAGAGTTGGGCGAACCGGGCCCGGCTTCCGAGCACGCCGGGCATGGCAAAGGCCATCAGGCTCCAGAGATCGAGCAGCCGATTCTCGATGGGCGTTCCGCTGAGGACCAGGCGGTGCTGAGCCCGAAGCGAGCGCGCGACCTGCGCCGTTTGGGAATTCGGGTTCTTGATGTACTGGCCTTCGTCAAGGATCAGGGCCTGCCAGGAAACAGAGGTCAGGGCCTCGCCCAGAATGCGGAGCTGACTGTAGTTGAGCACGTGCAGATCGGCCTCGGCCTGCCCCGCCACAAACGCGTCCAGCTCGCTCGAAGGCCACGACTTGACCCGCAACCCGGGCGCAAACCGGGCCGCCTCGGCGTGCCAGTTGTCCATCACGGACTTCGGGCAGACCACCAGCGATGGCAACGGACCGTCCTGCGCCCGCTCCGCCCTGGCCCTGCTGGCTCCTTTTCCCGGCACTGCCGAGGAGGGGGGCGGCGCCGCCGGCTTTGCCGCTGCCGCCTCGTCGCGCAGCCAGACCAGCCAGGCCAGCGCCTGCACGGTCTTGCCCAGACCCATGTCGTCGGCAAGGATGCCGCCGAAGCGATTCGCCGCAAGATAGGCCAGAAAATGGAACCCATCGAGCTGATAGGGGCGGAGTGTGGCCGTGATCCCCGCCGGCAGCGGCGGCGTGACGCGCGCTTGGATCTCCTGCACACGCCGGTGAATCTGTTCGGCCTGCCGCTCCGGCAGAAACTTGCGCGCCGCCTTGTCCGCGAGCTGGAGCGCGTGCAGCCGTTGCGGTTCGGCGGTGAGCTGACGCGGGTTCAACCCCAATCCCGCAAGTTGCTCGTCCTCGTCCGCGCTGAGATCGAATTCGAGACGGCGCCATCCCTTGCCCTCGAGCCGGACGAAATTGCCTTTGGCGTTGAGCAGCAACTTCAACTCCTCGGGTGTCAGGGTCGTGTCCGACGTGTCGAGCACAACCTGCAAATCGAACCAGTCAATCTCGACCTCGGTCACATCCAGCCGGACCCGGCCCGACACGGCGTCCTGCGCAAGTGTTGCCAGCTCCCCGGCGAGATAGACCGTGATGTGGGGCGGCAGCGATTTGAGCCACGGGACGAACACGCCGGGGAACTTCTTGGAAACGCGCAGCGCGAGCGTCGCCTGATAGGGATCGACCTTGAGCCCGAGCGGTTCGAGCAGACCCGGCACGCACTCGAGAGACGCCCGGTCGTGAAGCACAATCATCGCCTCGTCGTGGGCCGGCTTCAACCGCTCCGTGCGCGTCGCGGTCTCACGCCAGGCGTGGCCATCCCAGGTCTCGTGCCGGCTGCCGTCGGCCGCCTCGGCGCAGACATGAAAGAGGCAGTTTTCGGTCGGGCTGCCGGGGTAGATCGGGCGCAGCTCGCAGCGAATCGCGATCTGCATCGGCACACGGCGCACGCGATCGCGGACCCGCACCGGCAAATCGATGCTCAGGGTCTGAAGCAAGTTCAGGCCCGACACGGTCTCGATCGCGGGCGCGGGCACAGCGTTTTCGCAGCCGGGGTTCAGAGTGCCGTCGAGAAGCGGCGGACCGGTGTAGACCGTGGTGCCTGTGACATAGAGCGGCGGATGGCCGGGGAGTGTGCAGAGCAGAGGCGACACCGGTTGGCCATCCTTTTGCACCAGGCGAAACCGGTAATCGCCCTGCTCGTCGGCCGCGGGGACCATCTCCCAGTGCAGGGGATCCGGAGAGCGGATGAAGGCCTCGCCCGCGCTGTTGACCAGGCGGGTCTCGAGCCCCTCGGACCGAAACAGACGTCCCAGGATGACTTGCGCCTCCGGGGCGGTGTACCGGAACTCCCCGCCGCGCCCGTAGTAAATACGCTCAGACACCAGAGCCCAAATCCGCTCCGCCTCCGGCGTCAGTTGCGCGGTTCCGTCACCGTAATCCTGGGCCAACCGCTGGCATTGGGTGGTCTTGAGGCTTTCAAAGAGCGCCTGGCCCGGACGCTTCCACTCAAGCACGGCATCCTGCGAACGCAGGACCACCCGCAAATCGAACGGCCCGCGCACGATGGAGCCGTCCGCCCCCGGCGTCGCCGCCA
Source organism: Verrucomicrobiota bacterium (assembly GCA_040766265.1). Taxonomy (GTDB): domain Bacteria; phylum Verrucomicrobiota; class Verrucomicrobiia; order Limisphaerales; family J093; genus MWFF01. The sequence goes on along the minus strand of JAXGQW010000073.1, from coordinate 27,835 downwards.
GCGTGTCCAAAACGCCTTTCCATCGCTCGATTTCCTGGCTGCGGCGCCACTGGGCCAGTTGCTCCTGCACCGCACGCAGATCGGTCACCGGTTCGAGAAAGCCGGGGATGGACTTTCCTTCCTCGATCAGGGCGTTGGCCACGTAGAGCCAGAACTCGCGCTCGGTCTTCGGAAAGCTGGGCCAGATCGACAAGGCCTCCCACCCGTGTCCTCGAGTGCTCAGCCCCAGGTCCTCCAGGTCCCACGCCGCCAGATGATTCCGGGCACGGCACCGCATGTACACCTGGTTCAGCTTGCGCAGGAACTCGACCTCGCCCTTGTCCAGGCGCCGGCCCAGCGCCGACGCGACGTCCCGGGCAAAGTTTTCTGGCGGAGGCTGGGGATTCGCGGCTGCGGCGGATGAAAAGGCTTTCCGTTGCGGGCTGCGCGTGCCGGCGCTCAGGCCCCGCACGGTCGCCACGCTGTGTTCGGCGAGGACAGCCTGCATCGCGGCGTAGACATGCTCGCAGTCGATTCCTTCGGAACAGGTGCATTCGCCGAGCCAGCCATCCATGGGATCCCAGAGCAGGGTCACCGTGGTGTCGTAGTCCCCTTCGACGATGGCCTCGAAGCCGTCGGGGATCGCCTTCAACATCGTGACCGCGCCCATTTGGAAATGACGCTGGCCCCGGCGCCGCGTGGCACGGTCGAAGGACCCGATAAAGGCGGAGGCCTCATCCCGGTCGAATCCTGCGAACGTATCGTTCATTCTGTCGGAGAATCCAGTTGAATCCTCGGCCCCTTCAGCGGAGCAAAGAGACTTGATTTGTTTAAAGCACGTTTCACCGGTCAAGGTTAGAACAGCCTTTTGTAGAGGCTGAAATAGAGTTCTTTCATGCGCTCGCACAGCCCGCGCCGCCGCCATGAGGCGAGATCCATGCAGTCCGAGTCGTGGAAATCCTCCTCGATAACCGCCTCGGCCTGCCGGGCGAAACCCCGGTCGTAGATGGCCAGGTTGGCCTCGGCCTGCGCCTTCATCGAACGTGAGGTGAAGTTGACCGACCCGATCGAGGTCCAGATGCTGTCGACGACCATCATCTTGGTGTGCAGCATGCTGGGCCTGTACTCGTACACCTTCACCCCCGCTTCGAGAAACCGTCGGTAATCCCGCCTCGATGCGTACCGCACGGTCTTCAGGTCATTGTGACGGCCCGGCAACAGGAGGCGCACGTCCGCCCCGCGTCGGGCCGCGGCGCACAAGGCCCGGCGGAAGTCGCGATCCGGCAGGAAGTATGCGTTCGCGATCCAGACGCGTTCGCGCGCCGCCTGGATCGGGAGGTAATGGTGGAGCTTGGCCATCGACAACTGGGATGTGCGCGTGCTTCCCACCGCCTGCGCCTTCAGATCGCCCACAGGCACCGGATCGGGAAACTGCCCCGGCCCGTCGATGACCTCGCCGGTGGCGTAAAGCCAGTTCTCGCAGAATGTCCTCTGGAGCTGTTGCACCACCGCCCCCTCGATCTCCAGGACCACCTCCCGCCACTCGCCCGAATTGCGCACGTTCCCCTGCCATCGGTCGTCCACGGCAAAACCGCCCGTGAACCCGATCCGCCCGTCAATGGTCACAATCTTGCGGTGCGTCCGGTCTCCGGTCTTCGTGATGGTCGGTATGGTCACCGGCTTGTACCTGCGAAAATGCACCCCCGCGGCCATCATCCGCCGGTCAAGCCCCCCCGTGCGCGATCCGACCGCATCCACCAAAACCCTCACCTGAAGGCCTTCGCGCGCCTTCGCGCACAAAGCCGCCGTCACCTGCTCGCCAATCCTCCCCCGGGCAAAGATGTAGAGCTCGATGTTCACGCTGTGCCGGGCGTTCCGAATCGCTTCCAACATCGCGGGAAAGAAGGCGTCCCCATTGTTCAGCAGCCGCGCCCGGTTGCCTGGAATCAGCCCGCTGGCCTGACCCATCAGCGTCTGCTCGAATTGGAGGGTGGCAACGCCGTAGTCGGGATTGTACCGGTACCCGACCCGCTTGCCGTGCGAAGTCGCACAGCCCGGGAGCGCGAGCACCATCAACCCCGCCAACACGAGCATGACCCCCCATCTTCGTCGCGGGCTGGGCAGATCCTGGGGCGCAGGACTGCACCGCTTCGCGCGGTCGGATCTCCGGGCGGGAACAGCGCGGGGACTGCGGAATCGATTCGTCATGCTCAGCTTCGTTTCGGATCGCACCGTGGGGGGATAGTCAATCGCCTCTGGCTTTTTGTGGCAACGCCTTTCAGTCTGCCGCCGGCAGTCTTCATTTTGGGGTGCAGGCGGGCGAGCGCTCCCTGCGGGGCCGCACTGGAGCCCGGATGTGGCATCGGTCAGGGGATCCGGTCCTCGATTCGGGCCCGCTGGCCCGGGCGATTCGCCCACACCGTCTCTTTTCGAGGATGCGCATTTCCTGTCGCCTCCGACGGGAACGCAGGCTATACACAGCCGCATGAAACGCCTTGCACTTCTGATCGTCCTGAGTTGTCTGAGCCAAAACAGCAACGCCGCCCAGTGGGTCGTCTACGAACCGCCCGCCGGGAAGGCCAACGGCAAACACATCGTTCTCCTGGCGGGCGACGAGGAGTATCGATCGGAGGAATCGATGCCAATGTTCGGGAAGCTGCTGAGCCAGCGCCACGGTTTTAAATGCACCGTGCTGTTCTCCCAGGATGCGGCAGGCGTCATCAACCCGCACAACCAGACCAACGTCCCCGGACTGCACCTGCTCGCCGATGCCGACCTCGCCGTGAACGCCTTCCGCTTTCGCGAACTCCCGGATGCCGACATGAAGCACATCATCGATTTCCTCGACGCCGGCAAACCGATGATTGTCATCCGCACCGCCACCCACGCCTTCGCCTACAGCCGCAACAAGCAGAGTCCCTATGCGAAGTACAGCTACGACGCCAAAGGAGGGGGATTCGGCGGCCTTACGGTCGGGGAAACCTGGACCTACCACCACGGCGACCACGGCAAGGAGGCCTCACGCGGATTGGTCGACGGCAAAAACCGTCAGCACCCCATCCTGCGCGGGGTCGCCGACGTGTTCGGCCCCACCGACGTCTACGGCGTCAACCCGGATTTTCCGGCGGACGCCACTGTGCTCCTGCACGGGTTGACACTCACCGGCATGAACCCGGACGACCCGCCCAACCTGAAGAAGGCCGTCATGCCGCTGGTCTGGCTGCGCCAGTGCGCGGCCCCCTCCGGCAAACAGGCGAGCATCCTCTGCTCGACCATCGGCGCCGCGGTGGATTTCAAGAGCGAGGATCTGCGCCGCCTGATCGTCAACGCCAGCTTCTTCCTGACCGGACTCGAAGTGCCGGCGCGCGCCGATGCCACGTCTGTCGGAGAGTTCAATCCGACTTACTTCGGCTACAACAGCGCCAAGAAGGGCGTTCGGGTCGAGGACCAGGCGCTCAAGTAGAATCCTTGACCGGTGAAACTTGTTGCAGACAAGTCAAGTTTCTGTGCTGCGTTAAACGGGTCAAGGATTCTACTGAGCGAGGCGCGGGAGAGAAGGGCGGGAAAACACGGGGACTCCTCATGGGAAGGGGAGGACTGGATTTGGTCTGAGGCGCGCCTCGCTAGTTTGATCACCAGAATTGCCACGCGCCGCGGGACACCACCCAAAGCCCAAGAAGGAAATTGGTGACCGCGTGAGCCGTCATCGCATCGCCCAGACGCTTCCTCCAACAGACCAATCCCTGATACGCCAGGCCGCAGAGAACGCCCGCCAGCCACTCGAAGTGCGCGAAGCCGAACACAGCGGACGTTGCCAGAAAGGGGATCCACGCGAACGCGCCCAGAGGAATGGACAGAAAGTCGTTTTTCACGAGGTAGCGGTACAGAAACGAGCGGTAGAACACCTCCTCGATCGGAGGCACGACGAACGTCGAGCCCAGAATCCGCACGGCGATGAACAGAAGCGCCAGGGCGGACCCGTCTCCGAACCGGTCGCTCGGATTCCAGGCGGGGCCTGCGCCGCCAAGTTTCGGGTAGTAGTCGTTAAGGCCCACCCAGACCGCGAACACGGCCACCCCCGCCACGAGCGCCTCCCAGCTCAACTTCCAGCGCATCTCGCGAACGTAACGGCGCGTCAGCCATACGAGCCAAAGACCAACCGCCGTCTTGGCCAGATACATCCAGTAACGGCCCGCTGACCCAAAAAGGCCCTGGCCAACCGTCAGCCCGAGAAACACCGCAAAAGGCAGCACACGGGCCAGCATCGGAGATTCCTCGAGCTTTTGGGCGAGTCGCTTCATCCGCTTCATTCCATCGAAAACCCAGCGGCTCGCAAGCCCGAACGCAGGCGACGGTGCATCTGGCAGTCGTCGGTATTCTGTCGCCCGGTGAGGGCACCGGGCCTACAACGGATGGAGACTCGCGCTGTAGGCCGCGTGCCCCCACGCGGCGCAAACTCGATTCCCACCGACAACCTCCAGATGCACTGCGCAGGCGAGACGGGCTGAATCGGGGGTTGACCGGGGGTCTGTGATGGACATACTTAGTTGCATTTAGAAACTATTGTGACGCCCGAGTGCACACGGCGAATCGCCATCATCGATCCCTGCGGGCCCGTCAAGGACTCGCCGCACCGCCAATTCTGCAGCCTCAAGACCTGAACCTCAACCGCCCTCCGCCCTATGCGTTCCGTCTCGTCCCTGCTCAATTCCGCCCGGGCCCTCGAGGCCCGGCGCGGGCGCGCATTCACGCTCATCGAATTGCTGGTGGTGATCGCGATCATCGCGATTCTCGCCTCGATGCTGCTTCCTGCACTGTCCAAGGCGAAGTCCAAATCGATCCAGATCAAGTGCACCAGCAACATGCGCCAGCTCGGGATTGCGATCCTCATGTACGCGAACGACTACCGCGATCAGTTCCCGGACTGTGCCGGCGCCTATTGGCCCTGGGACCTGCCGGTTCCCGCCGCCAATGCGTTTGTTCGCAACGGCGGCAACCGGAAAATCCTCTACTGCCCGGGCTTTTCGCAGCAGGACAACGACGAACTCTGGAGCTTCTCGACCGGCGTCACCAACGAACTGGCGGACGACGGCGTCGGCGGTTACCGGGTCATCGGGTACGCCGTCGCCTTCAAAGGGTCTGGGCGGCTTCTTGCCACCAACATCACCGAGTCGCTGAATCCGGCGCCCTGGAAAATGAGCGATGGATCGCTCTACAATCCCGGGTCCAGCGAGCGGGTCATCGCCGCTGACGGCACCCTCTCGAGTGGCAGCAACCAGTCGGACCGATCGAGGAACAACTACACCAGCGTCGACGGCGGCTGGACCAAGAACCATCGGGCGCCACACCTCAACGGGCGGATACCGGCGGGCGGCAACATCCTCTGTCTCGACGGGCATGCCGAGTGGCGGAAGTTCCCGAGAATGGTCGTCCGCACCTACGACACGCCCAGTTTCTGGTGGTAGTTTCCTCCACACCAGTCCGCCGGATGTCAACGGCTCCGAGACCCCGGAGTGCGCGGAGCCCGGTCCTCTGAGATTCGCATCCGGGCGCACGGACAACTCATGGCTGGACTGACGGGTGAGTTTGACGTGCTGAAGACTTGCCTCCCACGGGAATCCTTCGCAAGAATGTCGCCATGCGACACCTGATTCCTGCGGCCTTGCTGGCATCGGCCCTCTGGGGCTTCCCGCAATCAGCCTCGACCGCCCAGCGCGTCCGGTCGGAACTGCCCTTCCCGGACCTGCCCGGTCTGATCACTCTGCGGTGCGACTTGCACATGCACACCGTGTTCTCGGACGGCAAGGTCTGGCCCACAGTGCGGGCCGAGGAGGCCTGGAGAGACGGCTTGGACGCCATCGCCGTCACCGACCACATCGAGTATCAGCCCTTCAAGGCCGACGTCACCACCAACGACGCCCGACCTTACGACCTGGTCCGGCCCCATGCCGAGTCGCTGGGCCTGCTGACGATCCGGGGAGCGGAGATCACGCGCGGCGAGCCGCCCGGCCATTGGAACGCTATCTTTCTCAAGGACATCGCGGCCTTGCGTCAGGACAACCATCGCGACGTCGTGCGCACGGCCTTCGAGCAGGGTGGCTTCATCTTCTGGAATCATCCCGGCTGGAAGCAGCCCAACTGGCAATCGGTCTGGTATGCCGAGCAGCAGGAAGTCTTCGAACGCGGCTGGCTGCATGGCATCGAGGTCGTCAACGGCAGCACCTACGATCCCATCGCTCACCAGTGGTGCCTCGACAAAAAGCTCACCATGATGGGCAACTCCGATATCCACGATCCCATCGATATGGCCTACAGCCCGGAGCACGGCTCCGTGCGCCCGATGACGCTCGTGTTCGCCACCGCCCGGACGCCGGACGCGCTGCGCCAGGCGCTGTTCGACCGCCGAACGGCCGTGTTCAGCGAGAACCGCCTGATCGGCGAGGCGAAGTACCTCGAGCCGCTCTTTCAGCAGTCGATCGCGATCCTGAATCCGGTCATCCGCATCAAGGGGCGGAACAGCGTCCTGGTGCGGGTCCGAAACACGGCCCCCATCGACTACGAGCTTGTCTTCACACCCAAATCGTCCGAACTCGGTCTCCCCGCCCGGGCGACCTTGGCCGCTGGCAAGGTCTCCCTTATTCAGGTGCGCGGCCTTTCGGACAGTGCGTCCGGGCGCCGGGTGGTCGCGGTGCCGTGCCAGGTCACGAACCTGTTCGCCGCGCCCAACGCCGGGCTATCGACTGCTCTGCGGATCGAGGTCGAGTTCCAGCCGGCGTCCTGAACCGGGAATCGCATGCTAACCCGCATATTTCGCACCCCGTCGGTGCACAGGGCGATCAAACCTCGCATGATGACAGCTATGCGGGTTAGAAAAGCAAAACCGCGCCAAGTCCGAGACATGGAGGATGCAACGCATTGTTCTCATAGCACAACGCCCTCAGGACCGACACAATGCTCGCGGTTCCCTTTCCGGGCGCGGTTTTGCCAGAGCCCGGATGTCAGAGTCCGCGAGGCTTTATGAAACACCCGGGCTAAGGCAGGGCGGATTGACGAGTTCTGCCATTCTGCGTTGGGCTCGACATTCTCCATGCCCCGCCCCATAGTGCGCCCATGAAAACACCCAGCGTTGTGCCTCGGTACCTTCTCGCCGCCCTCATATTAACGGTCGTTTGCTGGTGGGCGACGGGGACAGCGTTCGCCCAGCCTGCCCCCGGCACGGGGGGCGGAGGGCCTGGAGCCGGCTGGCGCGGTTTTGACCCTTCTCAAATCCAGAACTTCCTGCTGCAGAGCTATCGCGATCGACTTGAGATCAAAGACGACGCCGAATGGGACGTGATCCGGGAACGCATCCAGAAAGTCATCGAGGCCCGTCGGGATACCGCCTTCAGCGGGATGGGGATGTTGGCCGGAATGTTCCGGCGCGGCGGTCGCGGCGAGGGAGCCGAAAGTCAGGCGGGCCCCGGCGCGAACCGCGGCCTTGCCGGCCTGCTCCCCGCGCCCAGTGCGGAAGAGGAAGCGCTGCAAAAGGCGGTCGATGCCAAGGCTTCGAGTGCGGAACTCAAGGCCGCGCTGGCCAAGTACCAGGAAGCACGGCGTCGGCAACAAAGCCAACTCGAGAAGGCACAGGCCGATCTGCGAGCGGTCTTGTCGGTCCGCCAGGAAGCCATCGCCTCGTTGTCGGGTCTGCTCTGATCATTGCGGAACCCGGATCTGGAAAAAGCATCGGGTCCGGTCGATCAGCGACGAATGATCGAGGTCGACGGTGAAGACGCCGTTGGTTTGGGACCAGGCGGCGGGGTCGCATAGGCTCCAAGTCTCGAGATCTTCGGAGTACCAGAGCTCGGGTGTTCCGTCGACTCCAACTGCGGTGGCATGCAATCGGGTATCGGCGACACGCGCTTCGATGAACACGGGAGGCTCGGGCAGACCGGGCGTGCCGAGACGCGCACTGCTGGGGCGCCAGTTGTCAGGGGTGCTCCAGAGCGGTTCCGCGGCGGCGAGGTCCACCGCCACGAGCGAGCGCCCCGTGTTGAAGGTCTCAGGATACCAGAATCTCGAGTAGGCGAATGTCAGAATCGTGTGTCCGTCCGGATCCACCAACTCGAGTGTCTCGCCTCCGCGTGCCAGATTGCCGCTGGTCCAGGCGACAAGGTGGATCGAGTTGGTCGGGTGCCGCGTGGCAAAAGCGTCCGGGTTGGCGGCCAGCACCAGGCGCGCGCCGGGTTCGAGCACGCAGGGCGCAAACGTGTGGGCAATCCCGTCGTCAAACCGCACGCCTTCGAGGTCGAGCGGCGTCGCGCCGGCATTGCAGAGTTCGATCCAGGCAAAGTCGTCGCTGACGTAGGGACTCTCGTCGTCCGGCGCCGGAGGCGCGTACATCAGTTCGGAGACGCGCAGGGCCGCGTAGTCGATCGCGGGGCGCTCGACTCTGAGGACGTTTTCCGAAAGGGCGCTCCACTCGGTCCCATCGAGGGCGCGCGCCTTGATGGTCATGTCGTCGGTCACCGCAATCTCCGCGAAGATGTGAGCCTCCTCGCCCGGGATTGTCAGGGCAAAGTCGAAATACAGGTCTGAACTGGTCGCGTTGCATTGATGGACCTCAGCGGCCACGACGTTGGCGCCGGGCCGCAGCAGGTGGGCGACATCGACCGAGCGGCTGAAGCAGGTGTTCTGGTCGGGCGCGCCGACCACGGCGCTCGAGTACGTGGCGTAAGTCACGGGGCCCGGGGGCATCACCTCGCGCAGAATCTCGACGCCGTTCAGATATGCGATCGCGCCGTCGTCGCGCAGGATGTCGATCAGCAGGTTCGGGGTGTCATTGGTCGAGTCGAGGATGAACGTGTGGCGGAAGTAGGTGGTCGTGACCTGGGGCGCGGACACCCCGTTGACGTAACGGCGCGTGCGCGTGGCCACCGTGTTGGCGGGTGAGCTGCCGGGAACGCCGAGAATGGCCGGCCCCTGCGCCCAATCGGCATCGGGGAAATCCAGGTCACGCCATTCGAGTTGGGCCGCGGGCGCCGGTTCCGTGCCAAGGTCAAAAAAGCGCCATTCGGCCCCGCGCCCAATGATCTGTCGAGGCCCGGTGGGACCGGTGTCGGATTTGACCTCGATGGCGGATGGGTTGATGCTGCCGTCTCCGAGGCGAGGATCCGAGCCATCGATCGTGTAGTAGAAGGCAGTGTTGCACGCAAGGCGCACCACGTGGCCCGAGGGCACTTCGCTGTTCATGACCGAATAGCCGGGCGCGTCGATCGACGGGAACCATCCGCGGTTGCGGAATTGGGCAATGACGATGTCCCGGCGCTGGGACAGGTAATTGTCGAGAACCTCGTTGCAGGCCGGAAGCCAGGTGGAATCCCGGGTCTTGCCCCGTCCCCAGCGGGCCGACTCCGCGATGATGGCCAGATCGATCTCGTCCATGCGGCTGCGAAAGCGCTGCTGAGCGTTCTTCGGCGTCAGGGCGCCGTCGCCATACAAGTGCTTCTGGACCAGATCGGCGAAGCGGTCTCGATACCGGGGGTGCTGGCAAAGCCGCTGGTGCAGGGTGGCAGGATTGAAATTGCCCCGAGTCGTGAAACTGGCGCCCGCGGTCGTCGTGTCGGCCGTGACCCCATAGCTGCCGTGCGCCCCGAGGGAGTGCTCGGCGTCGTGACGAAGCCATTTGAAGCCATCGGGATGGAGCCGGTTGAACAGGCCATACAGGTTGTTGGGGAAACCGCCCCAGATCGAGACGGGCGAGTCCGGGTCGCCGGTATAGAGCGCCGTCAGCATGTAGACGATCAGGTTGTCCTCATCGAGATAAACCGGGTACGAGGGATTGGGCGTGCCGTCCGGGTTGAGACCTTTGACGCGTTCATAGTTGGAGGCGTAGGCGCCGGTGAAACCCTGATTGATGGCGATGTTGTGCAAGGCGTAAAAAGCATCGAAGGTGCCGTCGTTCGCCGTGGTCGTGTAGCCTGGCTGGCTGGTCTTGATGCAGTCCCAGTCCTCTCCGTCGCCCCCAAGGTAAGTCTCCGCATAGTCCGCATCGCCCCGTTCCTGGGTCTGATACAGGCCCCAGTACTGCCCGTTGATGTAGAGATGATAATAGCGGCTCCGCGTGTAGGGCATCCCCATGTCCCGCTGCGAGTCGCGTGAAAAGGTCTCCCGCACAAACGTCTCCCTGTCGCTGTTCTCGAATGCCCACGAATAGTTCTGCGATGTCCGCAAATCCACCTTGTCAAACTCGGACGCCCCCTCGTCTTCAAAGAGCGGAAACCGCAGCTTGCCCTGGCCGTAGGCCGATCGGAAGAAAAGCCGGAACGAGTGCTTCGGATTGCCCGAACTGCGGCTGTAGGCCCCCCGAATCCGCAGCCCGCCGTCGATCTGAAACTCCGATTCGCTCCCGCGCACGGGATCGATCAGTTCGATCGACACAGGCCGCTCCCACGCCATGCCGTCGTTGCCCGGGTTGACGTAGATGCCGCGTTGGGAGCCGAATAGATTGTCGAGGTCGGTCACCAGCGAGATCGAGGCAATGGCGTTGGTCATTCCGTTTCGCAGGCGGGCGGAATCTCCCGTCACGATCTCGCGACGCAGGCCATACTCCATGACGTGGTTGTTCACCTGCCGGTTGGCCGGCCAGCCCGACGGCGGTGTCGAGCCCTGGTCGAGGATATCCTCGAGGAAAAGCCACGTCACGGTCGTCACGCTCTGACGCACGCTGTCGGCATCCACAACCGCCGCGCGCAACGTGGTCGTCTTGGATACGCTGATCGGACCGGCGTAGAGCAGGGAATTCGTCCCGGGCGCGCTGCCATCGAGCGAATAGCGAATCTCGGCCGTGCTGTTCGAACAGACGAGCGACACGGTGAAGGGGCTGGCCTTGTAGCCGCGCGGTTCGCTGGCCGTCACGACCGGCGTGGGCGGCGCGTAGGCCGTGCCGTTGGCGGCGCCCGGCGTTGGCTCCTTGAAGTAAGCCGCGACGCTCTCCGCCCCGCGGCTGGCAAACCGCGGCGCAATCAGGAAGTTCGGATCGTCAGCCGAGTCGTTCAGCGCGCTGATCGCGAGAATGTTGGTGCCCGCCGACACACTCGACGCGGGCACGTCGTACGTCACCCATTGAACCGCATCTTCGAGCGGTCGAGGCGCCGTCGCCGCACTGTTCCAGGCCAGGTTGCCCGGCGCATTCAGCGCCGCAATCGCCCCCCCGTTGAGCGAGGCCTCGAAACCGTCCGCGCTCCGCACCGACAGCGTGAATGTGTCGTCGGGGCCGGGCGGTTCGTCCATCATGAAGAGCCACTCGGCGTCAATGCGGGCGTTCACGCCCCGCATCGCCGCGCCGACGTCCGTCTGCACGAACGATCCAATGGCCCCCGCGTGCAGAATCCCCCCGGCGGGATCGCCGGTCAGGTGAAAGACACCGGGCACGAGGTCCGCCTGGAAATCCCGGGCAACCGAGAACTCGACGCTCGCTCCGCCGTAGTTCTCGTTGTAAATGAGACGAAGATCGTAAACGCCGGACACGGGAAAATTGAACGTGGCGAGCGTGGTGTCGAACCCCCGCCCCGTGAGGTATTCGGACACAAAGTCGACGCCGTGTCCGCTGATGCGCAGGCGGAAGCCGTCGTCGCTTCCGACCGCAAATGTCCACAGGCCCGGAGCCGGCACGTTGATCGCCCCCTCAGCCACGAGCACGAAACAGTCCTTGTCCTGCCCGGCGAAGGAGTGGTTGGGGAAGAGGATGTTGTTCGTGAAGAGGCCTGAACCCGAGTTGGCATGGAAGTCGATGGTGTCGTACTGGCCGACGATGGGATACGCCGCGTCAGTTTTCCATGAACCGCTGTTGGCGACCATGGCCTCGGCGGCATCCACGTCCGCAATGCTGTCTCGCATCTCGTAGTAGCGCACGGTGAATGCCCCCTTCGTCTCGCTGAACCCCAACGCCCCCACAGCCCCTGTCCAGGGCGCCGTCCCGTCGGCGTTGGGAATCCGATAGCGCGCCGGGGTGCTGGCGCCGACCCACTCCCTCTCGCGCGGAGTTCCGCTCCCATACGAGACATCGCGGAGTTGCGGCGGAAAGCCCGGCGCGAATTCGTGGGCGACGGTGACGCCGTCAGGCCGGATCAACCCCAGATACTCGCCATTCGCAGAGAGGCTGAAGTTGGCGTGCAGTTCGCTGTTGGTGATCGAGTGCGCGGAGCTGTCGGCAAACACGACGAGAAAACCCTTCGCCGCAATGATCGTGCCGTCCGGGATGCGCCATTTGGTCGGGGCATCAGCCCGATCCGTGAGATGCCAGCCGCTCAAATCCACGGGCTGGGAACTGTCGTTGGCCAGCTCGATCCAGTCCGCCGCCACGCCCGCCTGGGTGCGCAGGCCTCCGTCGTTGTCCGCGACAAACTCGTTGATCCAGACGTCGCCGCGCGCGCCCGCCGCGATGTACAGCCCCAACCAGAGAACGACAACGCTCGCGGTCCTCGTCCGACCGCCACCCTCGATGCGCCGCCCCTGCTCGAATAGTCCCCGCATTCCCGAGATCATAGCCGCAAACACTACACGAGGCACTCCGACATCGCCATTCGATTTCCCACCCCCGCCAGGTGGCACGCGGCCCAGCGGCCCGACGAGATCTCGCGGAGGGCAGGGACTTCGTATCGACACCGAGCCTCGGCCATCGGGCAGCGGGGATGGAAGCGGCAGCCGGAAGGGGGAGTGATCGGGGAGGGGACCTCGCCGGTGAGGACAATGCGGCGCTGATTCGCGGACGGATCGAGCCGGGGAACAGCAGAAAGCAGCGCCTGGGTGTAAGGGTGCGCCGGTGCGCGGCAGACCGCTTTGGTGTCGCCGGCTTCGACCACGCGGCCGAGGTACATGACAAGGATCCGCCGGCTGAGGTGTTCGATCAGCGCAAGATCGTGGGCGATGAACAGGTACGCCAGCCCGTGCTCCCGCTGCAAGTCGTGCAACAGATTCACGACCTGCGCCTGAACCGACACGTCCAGGGCGCTGACCGGCTCGTCACACACGATCAACTCAGGCTCGACGGCGAGGGCGCGGGCGATGCCGATCCGCTGGCGCTGCCCGCCGCTGAACTCGCGCGGGTAGCGCCGAGCGTCGGCAGGAGCCAGCCCCACGTGATCGAGTAGAGCGCCCACCCGCGCCCGCCGAGCCGTCCGGGTCCGGGCCAGCCCGTGAATGTCCAAAGCCTCGCCGATGATCTGCCCGACCGTCAGACACGGATTCAACGAACCAAAGGGATCCTGGAAAATCATCTGCAATCGCCGACGGACCGGACGCAGTTGCCCGGGCTTCAGAGAGGCCAGATCGATCCCTCCAAACTCGATGGCGCCTGCCGTCGGCGCGATCAGACGCACAACAGCGCGGCCGAGCGTTGTCTTGCCGCACCCGCTCTCCCCGACCAAACCGACGGTCTCGCCCGCCGCCAGATCAAAACTCACATCGTCGACCGCGTGAACGAAGCGCGAGGGAGCCCGCCACCAGCCGCGGTGAACCGGAAAGCGGATGCTCAGGCTGCGGATCGAAAGCAGGCTCATGGCGCGTGGTCCCAGAAGGGACACCGGACCCGCTGGTGCGGCGCCACGCTCGCCAGCGCGGGCGCCTCGCGAGAACAATCAGGCCGCGCCATGGGACAGCGCGGATGAAACCGGCAGCCCGCCGGCCAATCGCCCAGACGGGGAACACTCCCGGGAATGGCATCGAGGCGCGGGGCGTCCCGGCCCAGTTCGGGCACCGACCTCATCAGCGCGCGGGTGTAGGGATGCCGCGGACGGCTCAGCAGCTCCCTGGCCGGCGCCTCCTCGATGATTTGCCCTGCATAGAGCACCACGACCCGATCGGCGATCTCCCCGACCAGGCCCAGGTTGTGCGTGATGAGCAGGACGCTCATGTTCAATTGCCGACGCAGCGCGCGCAGCAGTTCGAGAATCTGCGCCTGGATCGTCACATCGAGCGCGGTGGTCGGTTCGTCCGCCACCAGAAGCCGCGGATGCGATGCCAACGCCATCGCGAGCATCAGTCGTTGCTGCATCCCTCCCGAAAGCTGATGCGGATAGTCGCGGATGCGCAATTCGGGCGCAGGGATGCCGACCCAGCGGAGAAGGCTGATGACTTCGTCGGTGTGAGCCGCCTCGGGACGATGCAGAGCGAGCGTTTCAAGGACTTGCGCCCCGGCGCGCAGGACCGGGTTCAGCGCAACGGCCGGATCCTGAAACACGTAGCTGACAACGCGGCCCCGGATAGTCCGCAGTTCCTTGGCCGACATCCGCAGCGCATCCCGTCGGTTCACAAGGATCCTGCCGCCGGCATAGCGGGCGGGCGGACAAGGCAGGAGCCTGGCAATGGCCAGGGCCGTGACAGTCTTGCCGGAGCCGCTTTCGCCGACCAGACAGACCGTCTCGCCGGACCCGATGTCGAGCGAGACGCCGTCCAAGACCGGCACGGGCTGGGCGCCGGTCTCGAACTCGATGCGCAGATCCTCGATCTCGAGCACGCGTGGATCCTCTCTCTCGCGCTGCGTGCTCGGCGCTCCGCCCGCCATGCCGGTCGCCGGCCAGGGTGCGTCTGTCGGAATCGGACGTTCTGCGTTGCAACCGCGCGTCACAACCCCCGAGGCGAGCAGGCGCAGCCCGACGTGTCAAGAACGCCAAACAGAAAGCCCACCTGGCCCCGCGGATCGGATGCCGGAAGAGACACCCGAGCCTTCGGCATTGTCAAACGGCGTGCCCTCCCGATACAAATGCCCCGTGAACTTGCATCGCCGCCGATTCTCTTTTTTGAAGATGGACAATCGAGCGGAGACCGAAGCCGACCGCACACGCGCGATTGGCGCAGCCAAACCATCGTATCCCTCGATCCATGCCTAAATCACCGATCCAACGCCGCACGTTTCTCGCCCAAGTCTCTCTCGGAACCGCCACGCTGGCCGCCGCGCCGCTGGGCCGCGTCGGGGTCGCCGCGCCATCTTCCGCCAAGGGCGCTGCCGCCTCCGGCCTGGCCGTGCCGGCCTTCAGGCCGCTGCCGCTGGGATCGATCGAGCCCGCGGGTTGGCTGCGGCGTCAACTCCAATTGCAGGCGGATGGCTTGAGCGGGCACCTGGATGAGTTCTGGCCCGACGTTGCGCAAAGCCAGTGGTTCGGTGGGAAAGCCGAGGGCTGGGAGCGGGCGCCTTATTGGCTCGACGGCCTCATTCCGTTGGCATGGACTCTCGGTGACGAGGGGCTTCAGGCCAAGGCCAGGCGCCGCGTCAAGCAGATTCTCGATGGGCAGCGTCCGGATGGCTGGTACGCCCCTTATCCGGTCGATGCGTCCGCCAAGGCGTACGATCTGTGGGCCATCCTGCTCGTTAACAAAGTGCTCGTCCAATACCACGAGGCGACCGGCGACGACGCCGTCCTGCGCGCCGTGGTCAGCAATCTGAAGGCGGTTCATGGCGTTCTTGACCGCTCACCGCTGTTTAACTGGGGCCGGTTCCGGTGGTTCGAAGGCTTGATCGCGGCCTATTACGTCTACGAGCAGACCGGTGAGACGTGGCTTCTTGACCTGGCCCGGAAGCTCCGGGCGCAAGGGTTCGACTACAAGTCGTTCTTCGAGGGCGAGGACGTGCTCTCGCCGACGCCCCGGCGCGGGCTTTGGACGTGGGAGAAGCACGTGGTCAATGCGGGCATGGCGCTCAAGGCGCACACTCTGGCATGGCGGCTGTCGCGCGACGAGGACGACCGCGGGCATACGCAGCGAATGTTGCGCATCCTGGATCGGTACCACGGCCAGGTCAACGGCATGTTCAGCGGCGACGAATGCCTGGCCGGACGCAGCCCCACGCAGGGGACCGAACTGTGCGCGGTGGTCGAAGCGTTGTATTCCCTCGAACTTGCCCTGGCGCTGACAGGCGACCCGGCGTTGGGGGACCGGTTGGAACGTATGGCATTCAACGCCCTCCCGGCCACGTTCACGCCGGACATGTGGGCTCACCAATACGTGCAGCAGGCCAACCAGGTCCAGTGCACGATCAACCCCGAGCACATGTGGTCCACCAACGGTCCGGAGTCCAACATCTACGGACTCGAACCAAACTACGGCTGTTGCCTGGCGAACATGCATCAGGGCTGGCCCAAGTTTGCGGCCCATCTCTGGATGCGCACGCCGGACGGTGGCTTGGCTGCGGTGGCGTATGCCCCGAGCAGGGCACGATTCACTGTGCGAGGTCAGCCCGTTCGGGTGACGCTCGAAGGCGACTATCCCTTCCGCGAAACAGTGCGTCTCGTCGTTTCCACCGAACAGCCCGCCCGCTTCCCTCTGGCCCTGCGCGTGCCTGCCTGGGCCGAAAACCCCACGGTGCGCGTGGGCGCCGGCCCTGCCAAACGCCTTAAGGCCGGCTCCTTCCATCGCCTGAATCAGGAGTGGAAAGGATCAGTGGCGATCGAGCTCCGGTTCCCGATGCCCGTCAGAGTGACCCGAAGATACAACCAGGCCGTCGCCCTCGAGCGCGGCCCCCTCGTCTATGCATTGAAACTGGGTGAAACCTGGACCCGCGTCAACGCGGACAAGCCCCATCGCGATCTCCCGCACGGCGACTTCGAGGTCCGTCCTTCGACACCGTGGAATTACGGTCTCGTGGTGGACGAAGGCCGTCCGGAGACCGGTGTTGCCTTCGAGGAACGGCCCGTTGGGGACAAGCCGTTCTCTCCCGAGGGGGCCGGGATGATCGCAAAAGTCAAAGGCCGGCGGCTCCCCGGCTGGCAGCTCGAACGCGGATGGGCCCAGGAAGTCCGCCCCGGACTCCAATCCTCGAAAGAACCGATCGAAGAACTCACTCTCATTCCTTACGGTTGCACGAATATCCGGGTGACCGAGTTTCCCAGGCTCCAGGTTCCAGGAACCATGTGAACGAGGTGTTCCGGGAGTTTTGGGACGGGTTTGGGCCGCGGCGGCGGGATATGGCGCGTCCGCTGCGTGGATTGGGTCAGTTGGGGAAGATGCGGGATTTGCAGGTCAGTGTCGTGTGGTGACATCGCCCTTGGGGCCTGGGATCGATCATGGCATCAGGGATGCAGGCTTTTGCCCGGCTTTTGCCTTGACCCTCGATGCGCTGGGTCTGATCCTCCGTGCGCGATTTCAATATGAACGCAACGTTCCCTGCATTGACTGTCGTGTGCCTCGGCCTCGTGCTATCGCCAGCCTCGTTGGCGGCAGAGGTGTCCTGGCCCAAGGAAGTCCCGGCCTCCTCGCCGAAGAAGAGCAAGAAGGCCGAGCCGGCAAGCAAAGTGTATCCCAGCGTGGGCGCCATCGAGCGGCACGGCGTGTCGATCGACACCCTGATTTCGCCGGACGCCCAGGTCGAGCGGCTGGCGGGCGGATTCGAATGGGCGGAGGGGCCCGTCTGGAATCGAAAGACCAGGACCCTGTTATTCTCCGATGTGCCGCGCAATGTGATTTTCGAGTGGAAAGAGTCAGTCGGCACGCGGGATTACCTTTACCGGAGCGGTTACACAGGCGCCCGCAACGAAGGCAAGGAACCCGGCTCGAACGGATTGACCTTCGATGCCGATGGGCGGTTGGTCATCTGCATGCACGGGGATCGCGTGGTGGCGCGGCTCGAACGCGACGGCAAGCTGACGATCCTGGCCGATTACTACCTGAACCGGCGATTCAACAGCCCGAATGACCTGGTCTACAACTCGAAGGGGGATCTTTACTTCACCGATCCGCCTTACGGGCTGGCCAAGCTGAATGACGATCCGAATAAGGACCTCATGTTCAACGGGGTTTTCCTCCGCCGACGCACGGGGGAGGTGGTCCTCCTGACCCGAGAGTTGACCTTCCCCAACGGCGTTGCGCTCTCACCGGACGAGAAGACGCTCTACGTGGCCGTCTCGGATCCCGCCCGCCCTGTCATCATGACCTATCCGCTCAAGGACGACGGCACACTTGAAGCCGGCACGGTCTTTTTCGACGCGAGTTCGCTCACCGGGCGTGCGGGGTTGCCTGACGGGCTCAAGGTGGATATTGCCGGCAACCTCTTTGCGACAGGCCCGGGCGGTGTGTTGGTGCTGGCGCCTGACGCCAGGCACCTGGGAACCATCGTCACGGGCGAACCCGTTGCGAACTGCGCGTGGGGCGATGACGGCTCGACATTATACCTCACCTCAGGCACGTCCCTCTGCCGGGTCAAGACGCTCACCAAGGGGCGCATGCCCTAGCCCGGATGTTTCTTAGAATCCTTGACCGGTGAAACATGTAGCAGACAAGTCAAGTTTCTGTGCTGCGTTAAAGGGGTCAAGGATTCTGATGAGCGAGGTGCGGGAGAGAAGGGCGGGGAAACACGGGGACTCCTCATGGGAAGGAAGACTGGATTTGGTCTGAGGCGCGCCTCGCTAGGTAATACGCGGGCTGGCCCGAGCGAGTGTTGTCCTCCTCAGGATGCTCAGCCCAGCGTTTCGCCCAGAATCTTGCGCGCCTGGTCGGCCCGGTAGACGCGGAGCCGGTCCCGGAGTTCGGGCCTGTGCCCGGCCAGAACGGCAATCGCCAGTAACGCGGCGTTGACCGCTCCGGCCTTCCCGATCGCCAGCGTCCCGACCGGAATGCCCGCGGGCATCTGCACGGTCGACAGCAACGAATCGAGTCCATTGAGCGAGGAGGTCTGCATCGGGACGCCATGAACGGGCAGGAGGCCGCAACCACCCCGGCGAGAATATGCCGTTCGCGGCAATCATGACCTCGATGCCTCGGGCCTCGGCGCTGGTCACGTACTCGGCCGTCTCGCGGGGTGTGCGGACAAGACCCGCGCACCTGGCGTGGGACATTGGCTCAGAGTGCGCGTACGACATCCCAGTCGGCTCTGTTGCCCATGAGCATCAGCGAACGACGCCCGCTCTCATCGGGAGTGGTGATGATGATCAAGATGAATGGGGGGGGGGGGGGGGGGGCAGCGTGTCCCGGTCCAGTCCGGCGAAATGAAGACCCACGTGTAAAACCCGAACGCCAGGATCACGAAGCAACCCAGAAAAACGGTCCGTAATATCAAAGAAAATGGAGGGTTCGAAGCAAAGCACGCTCAACGGAGCCACAAGGATCCCAATCGCCACGCGCGTCCCATCTTCGATCCTCAGGTAGAAACAATCGCGCTTACCAGGAAACAGACCCCCACCACGGCCGAGTAGGGCAAGAGATTGGCCTCGGCGAAACCAATCGCTCAGTGTGAAAGGCGATGCAGGCCACGCCGAACAGCCCCCAAAACACCGCCAAAATGCGGCGGTTGATCTTCTCGTTATTCTCGCGCTGGCTTGGCTCATGCCTTCGGTTCGGCATGCCCTTAACACACCTTCGAACCGTCCTGGCAACGATAAAAACGCCCCAATGTGTGACTTCGTAAAACCGGAATTCTGCGTAAAACCGGAATGTTGTGCGATCAAAACCGGAGGTCTGGTTTAGAAGACTGGGCAATGGAGCAGGACGTGGGCGGCGCTGGGACTGGGGCGTAACGCAGATGGAAGATGGCCGCCGCAAGGCAACGAATGACCGTGCGAGGCGGAGCGGCGATGGCGAGGCGCTGGGACCGACGGGGACTTTGCCGTCGTCGCCGACCCGGACTCGGGTTTGTTGACTCCAGACATAGGGCCACCAAGGGCAGGGGGAACGGGGCGTGTTGGAGCGGTGTTCGGCGAGGGCTTCGTCGCGAGCGCGCCCGTGGGGTCATCCCGAGTTCCACGATGGATTTCGTGCTGGTTGGCATGGGGCACCAGTTGTTCGAGCAGGTGGCTGGCACCCGATGATCTGGTCGGCGGCCAGGGGAGGGCGGGGGGATTTCGCCAGTAATCGTGGGCGGCGCCCGGGATTTTCCCTTGGCTTGGGCGTAACGAGGTGGGCGACGCCAGAAATGGAGGGTGGGCGGCCCCTAGTTGCGTAAAGACTCCGTTGTGGGTGTATCAGGGAATGATAATCGACGTAGAGGGCCAGGCAGGCCGTGGATTTGGAAGACAGCGGGGAGGAAAACTTTAAAGGTGAGCGAAGAGGGTCTCGGAGGGATAGAGGCGAGCGCCGGTATTGCGCGGGTGGCGTCGTCGAGCAGGTCGAGCAGGACTTGCTTATCCGAGGAGCCGGGCAGCCAGGGGTGCGGACTGGCGTCATTGCTGAGGGCGCCCCAGGTCGCGAGTCAGTTGAAAGGCGTCGGATCGGCTCGTGGGCCGTTTATAGCGGGTGTCAGGGGCGAGTTATTTTGGAGCGCCCAGCGGCGGACGCCGGCGGTCGGTGAGGAAGTTGAGGCGGCGATGGAGTTCACCGGCGGCGGCGCTTTCGGGGAAGAGGGGCTTGGTATAGTTGGTCAGCAGGGTCGACTTCTGGGGCCACCCGCTGAGGTCGGTCGCCACCAGAGGACCGGGACACCACGTGTCGGCGGATCCTGGGCACAGGCGCGGAGGTAGTCTGCGTGAGTTCGTAGGTGGCCGTAGACAAGGGCCCAATTCAGCGACGGCACCGGCGGTGATCTGTCGGCACGATAGTTGGCCAGAATGTGACGAATGAACGGAGCCGAAGACGGTGGATCGTTGTTTTTCATAGATGCCAAGGGTAGCAGAGATGGATTTTTCGCTTTGGAAACCGATACCGTTGGGCTAGCCGGGCGGCCTTGAGGACCACCCGACCTGCCGTTTATCAGGCTTCAGTGCGCTCAGGTTGCGTCCCCGCAGAGCCCTATCCTCCGCTGAAGCAACTGGACAGATTACCAATCCAATCAGCTCTGACAAGGGGGTCCAGCAACAATTCCGGTTTTGATCGCACAGACCTGTCCGGTTTTGATCGCACCACGACACGATAAAACGCCCCAACACGAAAAAACGCCCAACCAGAAAACACCTTTCGGGCCGACAGGATCCTCATGCCTCCCCCTGGAAGCGCGGTTGTGCCTTGGCCGCCACATCTGGCCGAGCGAGGCCCTGTGCGGGATCCTGGCCAGGCACGATGAAGTCGGTGAGTCGAAGCCGCTCTTCGAGAGCCCGCCGTTCGGCCAGCCATCGTGCCAACTCGATCAGTTCGCGCCCCACGCGGTTGATCTCCTCGCCGACCTGCACGGCCAAAACCATCTCCGGATCGTTGAACGGCGGAGTCCGGGCAAAGGCCTCCGACAGCAGCAACCCCTGGTCGTAGAAGCGCCCCAGAACCAGCGTCGCCTGCAGCCTGAGTCTCGGGGTGAACACACGCGGCAGCCAGCGCTGGACCTCCGGCTGCGAAGCCTTCTCGTTGGCCAGGTGCCCGAGGAAGAAACAGAACTCCTGCACCTCGTCCTGCATGGGCGGGAAATCGTCCAGTGCATCCGGCGGCAGGGCGTTGAAGTCCCCAACCGCCTGCCGCAGGCGTTCGATGAAGGTCTTGAAGAGCGGCCCGCTGAGGTTGGCCAACGCGAGAATGGCGAGGAAACGCTCCGTAAACACCCGCTTTTCCTCGAAGACAGCCTGCACGAGCGATTGCCCTTCCTCGCGCACCGCCAGCGCGATGCGCTCGAACACCGGCGCCTGCGCGTCCCCCGCCTGGCGCCGACGCGCGGCGATGGCCGTCAGGGCCTGCGGGATGCCGGTCCCGGCGCGCAGCAGTTCGGCCAGGCTCAAGGCCAGTTTCGCCGATGCGATGGCCCGGCCTCGCGCTTCAGACAACCGTTCGTGCGCGACGTGTCCCTCTTCTTGCGCGCCTGTGCACATCCACACAGGAGTCTGCAAACACGGGCGTCGGATGCAACACCTCTGTGCTCGGGCTCGCGAATCGCGGATTGCGCGCGCACTCCCGCCGCCGGTCCGATGACAGGATCGTGCCCTATACGCATTTCTCACCAACTGTTGACGTCATCTGACCGGTCACCGTCACATTTCACCTGAAGTGCGGGCTCTCAGAAACCCGCGCCCCCAAAGAGAGGAACGACGAGCAGACCGGTCACGAGCAGAAAAACGGCACACGAGCCGCGAGAAAAGACAGACGCAGAAATCATGGCGCGAGCCCACGCAGCCGGCCCCGGACCGCAAGACGCGACACCAGATTCCTCCACGCTCGTGCCATGCCCCGGAGTTCCTCCAACCGGATCTCATGTGTCAATAGTACGGATCTGACCCTATTGCCTTTCCTTCCGGAACGTCGCCCTCCCCCCCCGACGCACCGGCTTCCCGGATGCACGGTCAACCTCCTGCCGCCGCCACCTACCGAGCGAGCTTGGCCTTCTCGGCAGGGAGCAGGTCGGGGAAGACCTTCAGCCGCGCGGAGGCTGCCAGCACCCGGGCGTTCGAGTTCGTGTCGAAGGAAAGAAACCACGTGCAACCGCTCAATTGCGCCAGGGCGACATGCATAGTGTCCAGCAGGCCGGCATTGACCCGCGCCCCAAAGCGCTTGATCAACTCAACGGTGCGGGTCGCGGCGGGATCCCACGCCACCGAATAGCGCAGCCATCGGCCCGTTTCGAGTTGCTGACTAAACACCTCCCACGCTTCGCTCCGCGTCTGCCCTGTGCGACGCACAAAGGCTCGACGCGCCTCCAATTCCGCCAAACCGCTCACGAGGAACGGAAGCGGCGACTTGCGGACGTACCGCTCCGCGGTCTCGGTTTGACCAAACACGTTGAAATGCAGGGCCGCGATGAAGTTGGCGTCCAGGTAGTTCATCGCCGCTCCTCGGCGCGCAAATCGTCCACCGGGTTGGTCGCCAGCCGCGGCTGGGCCTTCAGCCATGCGAAGTGCGCGTCCCAGTCCGCCCCGGCTGCCGGAGACCGCTTTCCGGCGCCCGGCCGGCCGAGGGTCAGCGTCACTGCCGGCTGTCCCGGCGCGGCGATCACCACGGCCACACCTCGGCGCGCTTCGGCCAGCGCCCAGCCAATCCGCCGATGAAATTCCCGCGGTTTCAGCTCGACTGTCTTCATGTCAGGCGATTTTGCCTGACATCCGACGACTCGTCAATCCCACAGCAAGGAGTCCGCAACCAGGCACAATGTCAAAATCTCGCCGCGTGTGCCCAGGCTTTGGCAGCGGCGCGTTCGCCGCCGGCCGCGGCAGCGAGTGCGACGCCGCGACCAGCCGGCGCCCGTCGGGCGACAGCGCCATCGCCTGCGGACGCAAGCCGGCGAGGTCGGTTTGCCGGCCCAGCGGGGTAACCTCCTGGTTGACGGGCAGAACCGTGCGGTTTTCGCCCCGCCCGCCAACCATCTCAGTGTCGCCCCCGAACAGAGGAGCGACGAGCAGACCGGTCACGACCAGAGAAACGGCACAGGAGCCGCGAGAAAAGACAGACGCAGAAATCATGGCGCGAGTCCACGCAGCCAGTCCCGGACCGCAAGACGCGACATTGGAAATGTCGTCGTCACTGATGTCGATGTCCCTGAAAACTATTCCACTATGAGGCAGCGCAGACGTGCGATCGCTTCGTCAGCATCCCGACCCTTGGCCTCAATGAAGTCGAGCAACTGCGCCGGCGTGCGCGTGTCGTCCTCGGTGGAGCGATTCGGATTGACGGCCTTCAAATCGAAAACGGCGTCTTCGATGGCGTCGGCCTTGGCGCGGGATTCGC
Organism: Verrucomicrobiota bacterium; assembly: GCA_040766265.1. Lineage (GTDB taxonomy): Bacteria > Verrucomicrobiota > Verrucomicrobiia > Limisphaerales > J093 > MWFF01. The sequence goes on along the minus strand of JAXGQW010000073.1, from coordinate 4,324 downwards.
GCGCCGCGCGCTCGAAAGTCCTCAATTTGCCCTCCAGTGCGGCGAATGTGGTCGCGCTCACAGATTTCGCCTTCCGCTTTTCACGGAGTGCGTCATCGAGTTCCTTTGCCTGGGCGTCGAGGTCGGCGGCCTTCTCCCGATGGGGCCGGGCGTCTTCCAAGGCCTTCTGCAACCGGGCCGTGAAATCCACCGTCCAACTGCGGGCGCTGTCGCCTCGCGCCGGAAGCAGTTGGAAGAACTCGTCGAAGTGCGGCTGCGTCAGTGGTGTCTTCTTGCCCACTTTCACGTCCGACAAATCAAAATACCAGATGCGCTCGGTTTGCTCGCCTTGGGTGAAAAAGACGAGGTTTGTTTTGACGCCTGCGCCAGCGGACGAGAAGACCCCGCCGGGCAAGCTGACGATGCAATCCACGCTGCATTCCTCCAGGAGCTTGCGCTTGGTCTGCACGAAAGCGGTTTCGTTGGTGCGGAACAAGACGCCTTCGTCGAGGACGATGCCGCACTTGCTGCCCGTCTTCATGCTTTTGAGGACATGCTGAAGGAAAAGGACCTGGGTGGCCCCGGTCTTGTACTCGAACTGCGTCTGCGCCTCCTTGCCCTCCTTGCCCCCAAAGGGCGGATTCATCAGCACGTAATCAAAGAATTGGGGCGCGCCTCTGAAAAGCTCGTCATAGGTGGGCACGCCGGACAGGGTGTTGCCGTGCCACAGGTGCGGCTCGTCAATGCCGTGGAGGATGAGGTTGGCGAGGGCAATGGGGTAAATGGTGTTGCCCTTCTCGCCCATTTTCAGCAGCAAGCCCTCATACACCTGTGAGAGCGTGAAGACGTGCGTGGGGTCCACCGTCTCGCTGCTGATTTCGTGGACCTTGTCCAGCACGTCGAGGAAGTTCTTTTCGGAATCAACACGGCTGCGCTCAACGCCAGACATGACTTCGCTAACGATCTTCTGGCGGGGCGTTGCGCCGCGCTTCTCCTTCAGCCCCTTCAGGTGCGGCAGCAGGTCTTCATGGACGAATTTCCAGACACTCGCCTTCGTGTCCTTGCGGAAGGCGCAATCGGGGGCGGCCCAGTCCCGCCAGCGGTAGGGTTGCTTGATGGTGGGGGTGAAGGTGATGCCCAGCGCCTCGGCTTCGTCCGCCTCGTGCGTCTCCCGCTCGTCGAGGATGCGGAGGAAGAGAATCCAGGTGAGTTCCGGGACATACTTCATGGCGCCGGCGCAGTTGGACCGGCGCATGATGTCGCAAATGGACTTGATGGCCGCGTTGAGCGACTGCGGCGTGGCGTGGCGCTTGCCGTTGGCGTTGCTCGCGGGGTTCTGATTCCTGGTCATTGCGCAGTGACCGGTTTGCCTGTCGTGCGGATCTTATGCGTCAGTTCAGCGATACGCTGCCAGGTAAACAACTTGACGCCCGTCTCATTGAGAATATCCCTGACCACGCCTTCCTCTTCCACGGCCTGCTTGCGGAAAGCCCCCACGATCAGCAACTGAAGCTGACCCAGCTTGGGATCGGGCTCGCGGTGGAGGGAGCTTCCCTGCACCGCCAACTGGCAGGCCGCGCTGCGGATCCCACCGGGGGTGGCATGGGCAAAACGATAGGGTTGGATCAGGTTGCAGGCTCCGTTGTCGAAAGCGAACGGGATGGTCAGCTCGGTATGGAAGGCCGGAATGCGGACGGTCACGTTCCGGCGCAACAGCGGTTCCAGCTTCTCCTTCTGGAACGTCCGCTTTAGCAGGCGGCGAATAGGCTCAACCTCATCGCGTTCCGGCCGCTGGCCTCGACCGCCGACAAGCTCGACAAAGAGGCTTTCCAATGCCTGTTCGGGATCCGTGACCTTGACGAAGCGTGGACGCGTGACCAGAAGGTCGTTGGCCTGCTGCTCGGCGAACCGCTGCAGGTCCTCGGGCGTCTTGAACAGGTGGCGCTCGACCTCCAGGCGGTTGGCCAGTGCCTGCTTGATGAAATTGATGTGCTCTAGTTCACCAATGTCCTGGCCGGAGAAGAATCGGCGCACCCGGTCGTTGCCGCTGGCCATGCGCGCGCGGATGAAGCCGCGCTCGGGCACGTGGAGGATGACACCGACATTTGCGGCTTCCAGCCGCGACAGGTCCGGACAGAACTGCACGAGACTGTAGTAGCCTTTGGTTGCACTCATACGTTGTCCAGATTCATTTCCTGCTGTGCCCAAAGCAAACCCGGGAGACGGTCGGCAAGCCACGCGGCCCGACGGCTGAGGAAATCCACAAGCGCCTCCCGTGCTGCCTCGTTGAGATCCCACGCCGCAGGCACGCCCCGCGCCACCTGGAATATTTCGTCCCGCGTCACTTCGCGCAACTCCTTTAGCAGGCGAGTCACCCGGGGTCGGTCCAACCAGGCCTCGAACTCCGGGAACCGTCCGTAAACCCGTTCATCCTGAACCTCCTCGATGGCCGAAATCCGTGGTGTGACGCTGCTCGCCCAGGTCAGGCAGTGGGTGTGGTCCATGGCCTTCAAACGCACTTGCTCCTCCGGAACGTCCTCCGTGGAGAGGAACACGTTTCGGCGGGCAGGCTGCCACGGGCTGCCGGGAGGCGGATGGCGGTCCCGGTTGCGAATCCAGGTGTCGAACACCATCAGACGGGCAAGGTCATTCGGATTGACCAACTTGCGCAGTTCCGACTCCTTGCCGCCCCACGCCGCCCCCGACTCGGCCCGGGTAACGAAGGCCGGCCCCGGCAAGGCCTTGCCACCTCCGGCAAAAGGCAGATCATCGTCTTCCGTAACCTGGATGACGGCGAACTGGAATGTGGAGAGCCCGAACCGTTTGGCCAGCGACGTGCCCACCCACTCTCGCGCCAGGATCTGCGGCCCTTCCGGGTTGCCCAGTGCCTTCAGGTAGCCCTTGCCTTGATCCGTCACCACACGCAACACCGCCGAACTGCTCGCCACACAGCCCTCGAACCGAAGAATAGTGCTGGGCTGTCAGTCCATGGTCAGAGTCTTCCGGCGAACGCTTCACGCAAAAGGGCGGCGGGCAGGTGGTCGAGGGCGGCCAACCGCTCGGTGAGATGCTCCGCCAGACTCCACGCGGCGGCGACCTCAGCCTCGATCTTGGCGGCAATCGAACGCTGCTCCGAAAGAGGGGGCGTTGGCGCATCCCACCCAAACAACTGCTCACGGTTCAGTTTCGGCATCCGGGAACGCTGCGACGCCCCGACGGCATATTTGGTGAACTCCTCGCCAAGCAGCATCCACGCCGCGAATCGAGCATCGAGCAGGTTTGGCCTCACTCGGATCGGGTACATATCGGCGCTGCACAGTCCGCGGAAAAGCGCGACGGCGACTTTACGCAAATAGGGCCGGAGCTTGGAGTAGAGCACGTCTCCAGCCTCGAACATGTACTTTCCGCTGATCATTCCATCTTCGGCAGCCGTTCGGACGTTCACCAAGCGGCACGAGCCACTCTCGATGTTCTCGCCGCTCACGTGCGGAAGGGAGCCAAATTCGGGCAAGCGTGGATCGACTTGGCCGGCGACGATCTCGCAGAGCTGGCCGAGCTTCGTCCGAGGCCACCGCCGGCTTGCGCGGCTGTTGAGCGCGGCGCGGAGATGGGCGTCCGACAGAGCTCGGGCGGCCTCGAGTTGGGCCTGCACCGCGGCGCGGGCTTCGGCCACGGCGCCGAGTTGGTCGCGCAAGCGAGCTGCGATGCGGCGTTGCTCGGGCAGGGGCGGGAACAGCAGCGGAAACCGATTCAGGACCGTGCGGTTTATCGTGGCGATGCCGGTGGTCTGCTTCGCATGTGCAAAGAAATACGCCTTTCCGTATGGAGAGCCGACTTGGAGGGATACGAAGTCATGGCAAAACTGGTCCGCCGGGAGTCGAACGCGGAAGATGTGGTTCTGATGAATGCATTCAGCAAGCTGCTCCGCCCAAAACGTGCCCCGCCCGAGCTTGTCGGCATCACCACCTTCGGTGAGAAGAATATCGCCACGTCGGAGACGGCATTTCTCGATTTCCTCGTCGGTGGCGTCGATTTCATGAACATCCTCAAGATCAAGCCAGCCGTCCTTCACGTTCCCGACACGGAGATAGGGCACCCTGCGTGTGAGCTTATCCCGGAGCGGTCGTCCGAGGGTGATGCCGGAGACGATTTCGGCGACGTCGCCAAGTCGGGCTACATCCCATCCCGCCGGTGGCGTACGGAGAGCGCCATTCTGTGCTGTGTTCGGCTGGTCGGCGCGCGGTGTCATGCGGCGAACCGGGTTCCCTTGGTCATACGCGGCGATTCGGGCCGTGGCCCGGCAGGGGTGCGCGCCCTCGGGTTGGGCGGGCGGGGGCAGGAAGGG
>JAXGQW010000072.1:0-30538 GCA_040766265.1 Verrucomicrobiota bacterium | reverse complement strand
CCGGATCGTCCGGCAAGACTGCCACGCCCTCCAAGTGGCTGGTTCCAATCGACGCAATGAGCGTCGGTGCTCCAGCGGAGTTGACCCGCCAGACCTGGCGTGCCCCGCCCTGCTCATAGTGCGCACCAGTCACCCCGATCAGGTCCCCGCCGAAAATGCCGGCTTCATCGAAAGCAAGACATCCGCGAAACAGCTCGCCCGTCGGCGGGGGCAGATTCGCCCAGTTCAACGTCACACCTGTCCCATCGACTGAGACGCGGCCGATCCGGCCCTCCACGCCCGCGGCGATCCCCAGGCCGAAGTAAAGTTGGCCTTGCTGCCAGCCGCTGGCCGTCTGCTTGGCAGTCGCGATCTTGACTTCCTCGACCAACCCGGACACCGATGGCCACGGCGTCACTTGGCCGTTGCTGTCTATTCGTGCAAAGTTCCACGGGGCGCCGCTCGTGGCAGCGTTGTGTGACACGATCAGCGAATCGAGCGGCTCGTGGTAGTCGATGCTCACCGGTCCGTCGAGCACCGCTGCCCTCACGAACGCCGGGCTCAGAATGGTCACCGTGTCTTCGTAAAAGTCCGGATGGATGAGGTACTCGCCCGTCAACTCCAGCGTCAGCGCCACCGTCTCGTCGAACTCAGCCAGTTGGTCGTATAACGCCTGGACCCAGATGCTCGCGCTCTCCTCCTCGGCCGGGATCGTAACCGTGCCCGACAGCTCGGTGTAGTCAACCCCATTGATGGCGGTGCCGCCGATGCTGTACTCCACGTCCAAGGGTTCGGTGGTCGACCCAGTGCGATACACGATGAACTGGCCGAGGTCCCCCGGCGGATCGCCGTTTGGCCCGGGTTCGGTTGCGTCCGCCACCGCCGAGATCGAGACGGTCGTTTCCCCTGTCAACGCGCGGAAGAAACGGACCGGTTCTCCGGTCCCGGCCAAGTTCACCGCCGTCTGGTCGGCCTGCCCGATCACGATGGCCTTCGGTTTCCAGCGTGGAGTGCCCAGGTCGGTCGTGCTGAACACTTCATACGGAGCATCCAAGACCGTCCCATGCAGAATGAGGGAAACGATGGATTCACTGGCTTCCGTGATCTCCAACCAAAAATCTCCAGGTCCGTAGCTCAAGGCCCCGCCGGATTCCTGCTCAAGAACGCTCGGCAACACTGCACCGGACTGCTCCCGGGAGTAATCCACCGACCGATCATCAACGACGAAGTCGCAATCGCCAATCCGGTAAACGGGCAACTCGGGGAACGGATTGACGGGGAAAGGCGGATAGTCGGGGCGCTGCAGGGAATAGAAGGAACCTGACCGCAGGGCAGCAGCGCCCGAAAAAACGGCTCTGTCGCGGCCGGAGCGGTCGGACCGTCGGCAGAAGTGGCCGCCACTTCCGCCGGCGCCTGTGCGCATGCGGTGCCGATCCAGTGCAGGGCCACTGCCAGCGGGACACACAGGGCGCGACGCAGCCCGGGACAGACGGTCCTCAGTGCGTGCCGGCGCGCACGGGTCACAGGAGATGGATGGTCGCTCGACATAGGGGTGCTCTTCCTCTCCGATGCGATGTAGGTTCCATGCATCGTGGCGCGATCGTCGACCGGTTCCCCAGCGAATGTCAATCAGCTTCTTCCGTAAAGGCAATAGGGTCAGGACGCGTCTTTTCAGTCATGTAACTCGAGAAGGGAGGGTGATTTGGCGAAAACCAGAGCGTGGAGTCGTTGGCGCCCACCGCGAGCGGAACGGAAGCGCTTCTGAAAGCTGCGCGTGTTGGACTTGGTTTTGGGGTTCTTCTGGCGCGCTCGATTCACCGCCGCGTTGGCCAAGCTGACCACCACGCGTCAGTCCCATGACCCGCCAACAACTCGAACACGCCATCCGCGCAGACCCGGAAATCTCATGACCTGGCGCGGTTTTGCCGTGTTGGCCCGCACTGGTCCACGCTGCCGAGTCTCCGGCTTCGCGGTGGCCACAACTCCATGAAACATGCGGGCTAAGCCGCTTTCTTGAACGGTTCGAGTTCCTCGCCCTGGCGGACCAGGCGGGCGCTGTTGAAGACGACAATCAGGGATCCTGCGTTGTGCATGATGGCCGCAAAGATCGGGTTGATGTAGCCGAAGGCGGCCAGGGTCTGGCCGCCGATGACGAAGCAGATGCCGAAGAGGAAGTTCTGGTTGATGACATTGCGCGTCATGCGGGAAAGCTTGACCAGGAAAGGCAGACGCCGGAGGTCATTGTTCATGAGCGCGATGGTCGCGCTGTGAATGGCCACCTCGCTGCCGGCGGCGCCCATCGCGATGCCGATGTCGCCCGCGGCCAGCGCCGGGGCGTCATTCACGCCGTCGCCCACGACCGCCACGCGGTAGCCCTTGCCCTTGGTTTTGCGGACGTAATCGACCTTGTTCTGCGGGAGGCATTCGGCCAGGACCTCCTCGCATCCGATCTCGCGCGCGACGCGCGCGGCAACAGGCTGACGATCCCCAGTAACCATCGCGACCCGCCGCACGCCGGCATCGAGCAGGTGAGCGAGGGATTCGCGGGCTTCCGGGCGGGTCTCGTCGCGCAATCCGATCCAGCCCACGAAACGGCCATCCCGAGCCACAAACAGGATGCTGAATCCCTCCGCCTCGCTCAGGTCGACCGATTTCAACACGTCCTCCTGGATTCCATTGTCCTTCAGCCACTGGGCGCGACCGATGACCATGCGGCCGCCGTCGACGCTGGCCTTCACGCCCCGTCCGGCGGTCTCGGAGAAATCCCGCGGCTCGATCAGCGGCACGCCCACTTCCTCGGCCAGTTGGAGCAGGGCCTTGGCGGTCGGGTGATTGCTGTATCTCTCGGCGGATGCGGCGTAGCGCAGCAGTTCGGCCGGCTTGATTTCGCCAACCGGGGCCAGCCGGCTGACGGCCAGTTTGCCGGTGGTCAGCGTGCCCGTTTTGTCGAAGATGAAAGAATTGATGCGGGCCGCCAACTCGAGATCGGCGACGTTCTTCACCAGGATGCCGAGCCGGGCGGCGGCCGAAAGGGCGGCCACCATGGCCGTCGGCGACGCCAGGATGAAGGCGCACGGGCAGGAGATCACCAGCACCGCGATCACGCGGTCGAGACTGTGGGTGAAGGCCCAGACCAGGGCGCCGATCACGAGGACCAGCGGGGTGTAATACACCATGTACTGGTCCACGATGCGGGCCAGCGGGAACTTGGTCTGCTCGGCGGCAAGGATGAGGTGGTGCACGCGCCCGAGCGCGGTGTCTTCTCCGGCGCTGGTCACGCGGATGTCGAGCACGCTGGTCAGGTTCTGGGTTCCGGCGAACACCTGGTCGCCCGGGGTCTTGTCGGCCGGCAGCGACTCGCCGGTGATGGTGGCCTGGTTGATCGATCCCTGGCCCGACACGACCACGCCGTCGGCCGCCACGTTGTCTCCCGGGCGCACGCGGATCAGGTCGTCCACCTTGAGGTCCTGGACCGGGACCTCCTCCTCCTGGCCGCCGGGCAGGAGCCGGCGCGCCTTGGTTGGAGTCAATTGGATCAGCGACTCGATGGAAGCGCGCGCTCCGGCGGCGGTGCGGGTCTCGATGATCTCGCCCAGGAGCATGAAGAAGGCGACGATGCCGGCGGTTTGGTAATTGCCGGCGCTCTGGAGATCGCCGCTGGCGAACGAGGCGAGCACCGCGATGCTGACCAGCTCGTTGATGCTCAGCGAACCGCGGCTCAGATCGCGGAACGAGGTCATGATGATCGGCGCACCGAGAATGACGGCCCCGATCATGGCGCTGAAACTCGCCACCACCCGGCTCCCCGGGAACAACAGGTCGAGCAGATACGAGTTGATGATGAAGATCATGCCGATGAGCGTCTGCGAGAGCTTCACCGGGATGTGCTCGTGATGGTGCGCGTGCCCGTGGTGATCGTGGTGATCGTGGCAGTGGTCGCACACCGCTTCGTCGCGGCTGATGAGAGAGGTGACCTGCATGGTGTTGGGAAAGGCTAAGGCTTCAGGACTGAACCTGCGGGGTTTCCGGCGGCGTCCGCGGCGGCGTCCGCGGCGTGCGAACGGTTCGCGGGAACGGCAAGGGACAGTCTCATGGCGTGGAGGTGGTTTCGGCCTTCTCGGGCTCGCGGCTCAATTGCAGGCGGAGTTCCTGGAAGCCCTCGGGCAGCGTGAACTTGACGTTGGCGTTGGTGAGGACCCGTTGCAGGCGGGCGGCCAGGAACCGCTCCTTGAACAGGTGCGGATCGGCCCGGTAACTGGGGAGCTGGTCTTTGAAGACCTGGGCGGTGGCCGCGACCGCCGCGACCATCTGGTTGCTGCTGACCAGGCCGGCATTGACGATTGCATTGGACTGGCCGAGCGCGCGGTTGACCAGCTCGTCGCGGTAGCTCAAGGCTTTGCTGATCTCGGTGCTGCGGATTTGCTCGGCCTTGTTCACATCTTCGAATGCGCCGCGCACGTCGATGGGGGTTTTCGTCTCGACGTCGCTCGGTTCGAGTGTGATTCCCAGGTTGGCCGCCTCGGTCAGTTGGGCGACGCGTTGGATCACCGTGTCCCGAAACGCGAGCTTGTCCCTGTACAGCGCCGCCTCGGCCGTGTAGCGGGCGGACGCATAGATGATCGCGTTGTTGACGATGTTGGTCAGGATGCGCTCGACATGCGCGAAACCGAACGCGTACTGGAGGGGATCGGTGATCCGGTATTTCACGCTGGCCCGGACGTGGATGATGTTGCCGTCCGCGGTCAGGGTGTAGCCGTCGGCTTCAGGGCGCAAATACCCGTAGGCCATCGGCTCCTCATTCATCGCCTCCATTTCGGGCGTGGTGGCGTGCCAGCCGGCGGTCGAGGCGGCGGTCTGACTCTGGCCGACGCGGATCCGCACCTTTTCGTTGATGGGATAGGGCCAGGCCCAGTGCCAGCCCGGCTGGAGCAACTGGTCCTTGCCGACTCCGACCGGCTTGCCGAAGAGGAGTTTGACGACCACCTCGTTGGGCTCGACCACGAACATGCCCGAGCAGAGGAACAGCAGGACCAGCCCCAGCATCAGCACCTTCAGAATGCGGAAGCTGCTTCGCAACGCCTCGGACAAGGCGGTCGAGCTTGCGTCCTCGAATGTGCTCGAAAGCCGCTCGGGGGGACCGGCCTCGGGCGGCGGAGGCGGGCTCGGCGGGACGGGAGGCAATGGCGGTGTTTCGTTCATGGCGGGCTCATCCAGTGCGACTATTTGCCGGACTCGGGCGCGCGCGGTTGGGCCCGCAACAGATCGAAGGGCGCCGTGCGCGTATCGAGGACGAGCGTGGCGCGGTCCTTGACCGCCAATTCAAGGGCTTCGAGCTTGAGGAGAAAGACCGCCAGTTCCGGGTCCTCCTCGAAGGTCTTGAGCCACTGCGACGCCTCCCTGTCGGCTTCGCCCCGGATGATGGTGGCCTTCTTCTCGGCCTCGGCCAGCATTTTGTCGCGCTCGAGGTTGGCCTCGGACACGATCCGAATCGCCTCGCCGGCCCCCTCGCCCTGGAACTTCTTCACGAGCTGATCCCGCTCGGCTTTCATCCGCTCGAAGACCTTCTCGGTGATGCTCTGGGGCAGGCCGATCTGTTTGATGCCCAGCAGCGTCACCTCGACGCCGTAGTTGTCGAGCGCTTTGGGCCGGATGCCCGCCAGCATCTCCTGCTCGATCTGGTCGAACTTGAGATCCTTCGGATCGGGCGAGATGAAGTCGCTGAGCGGATGCGCGCCCACGGCCACGAACTTGGCGTCGCGCAGAATGCTTTCGAGCACCTGCTCGGCGCGCGCCTCGTCGTCCCCAAACCGCTCGAGAAAGATGCGGGCGTCCTTGACCCGCCAGCCCATGAAAACCTGGATGAGGATGTTCCGGGCATCGAGGGTCGAGGTCTGTTCGTACTTGCGTTCGAGGTTGCGGACGCGGTTGTCGTAGCGGTGCAGGCTCTGGATCGGCCAGGGCAGGCGCCAGTTCAGACCGGGCTCCTCGATCGTGCGCGTGAACTTGCCGAAGGTCGTGACGACCACGTACTCGGTTTGGCGCACCTGGAAGAGGACGAGCATCGAGAGGAAGACGGCGGCCACCAGGAAGCCGGCGACGAGCGTGACAGGTTGTCGTTTCATATCGGGATCAGAGGATCACAAAAGGGATGTCAGGCGTTGCGGCTCAGTTCAGTCAGTTGCGGGGTTTGGGCAATTCGATGTCGAGCAGGTCCTTGCGCAGCTTCTCTTCGAGGTTGAGAATCGCGACCCCGTGGGTGTTCGTCAGCGCGACCACATAGGTGCGGGCGTCGGCCATGGCGCGTCCCAGGGTGTCCAGATACGTGCGCACCCGGTAGACCTCGGGCGATGCCTGGGACGCCAGCATCTGATTCTCGAAGCGCTGCGCGCTGGCCTCGGCCGCCGCCGTGGTGCGCACAGAGTAGCCCTGGGCATCGCTGACCTTCTGTTTGGATCGTCCGCTGGCCACGGGAATGTTGGTGGCCATGTAGGCGCGCGCGTAGAGGTTGGTGGCCTCGCGGTCCTGGAGCGCACCGATGACCCTCTCGAAGTCCGGCGCGACCTTGACCGGCGGATGGATGCCGTGCAGCCCGAGGAAGAGGACCTTGACTCCCAACTGCAGGGCGTCCGCGCGCTCCTGGATCCGGCGCCGCAAATCCTCGGCGGCCGCCTTGCGCCCGAACGTCATGACCTCGTCGATGTCGACGCTGACCAGGTAACGCGTCACCACTTCGTTGGCCAGGTCTTCGAGGAGGTTCCCGGCGTCGACGTGGTTGTAGGCGAAGGCCCGAACGTCATGGACCTGGTATTGCACCGGGATGTTCACCGCCAACAGGTTCACCGGCACGGCCACCTCGCCGGGCGCCGCGTTGGTTGTCTGTTGCGCCTTGCTGGCCACCAGCCAGGGCGCCTCCTCTTTGGCGTGCGACTTGGTCCAGACCAGGACGCGGTCCTTCTCGTAGTCCGCATCGGACTCGAGGCCGATCAGGAACGTCTGAATCTGGTCGGTCCGGAACCGATGGACCTTGTCGATGGGCCAGGGCCATTTCACATGGAGGCCCGGATCGAGCACCTCCCTCCCCGCGACCGGACGTCCGAAGCGTTCGAGCAGGCCGTGCTCGCCCAGTTCGACAAAAGCGAAGGACGTCGACAGCACCAGCACGGCGACCTGGCCGAGGACCAGCCATGCCAGGGCGCGTTCGAGGTACCGATAAAACCAGGTCTCCGAGACCTTGAATCCGAACTGATAATCCAAGGCCTGGGCCGCCGTGGTGATCAACCCGCCGGGCTGGCTCAAGAGGCCGATCAGCCGGCTCTCATAGAGCGGATGCTCCGCCTGGCCCTTGACGCGCGGACGATAAGTCTCGAACACCAGGCTCAGCAGGTTCTCGACCGCCACCAACCCCAGCACGATCGTCAGCACGCGCGCAACGATGACATCCACCCTCGGGTAGTCCGCCCAACCCGCCACCTCGACCGCGGCCGTCACGATCGCCAACAGCGCGCCGAGCAGGAGGTAGCTGGCTTGGGGACGCAGGAGGCGCTGCTTTTCGAGCTGGCCCAGGACGGCGGAGTACTTGCCGAACTGAAAGAGAACCAGGGCGAGCAGGGCGTTGACCGCCATCGCCACCGTTGCTTGCTGCCCCGTCGCGGGCTGGTCGTCTCCGATATGCTTCCACAACAGGTAGAACGCGCCGGCCTGCAGCAGGAACAACACGAGAGCGAACGCCGGCACGATGAACCGCTCGAATTGCTCCCGCGCGCGCCGGGCCGGGAAGGTGTCGGCCTGCACCTCGGTGAAAAGTGTGCCGCTCGTCGATGTCCGGCTCAGCTCGTCGAATTCCATCTGCTCGAGCCGTTCCCGATGCTCGAGGCGCATCTGGAAGTAACTCACGGCGGCGACGAGGAACCCGAGGGCCATGAACACCCCGGCGACCAGTCCCGTGGCGGAGTGGCAGTAGCGCGCCAAAACAAGCGCACCCACGGCCCCCGCCAGCAGCAGCAGCCAATTCACCAGTCCTTTGCGATGGATGTTCTGTTCCATGACTCACCTGCTTCAACTCAACTCGCGATCTTCGAAAAACAGCAGGGCCAGCGCCAACGCCGCACCCAGATACCCGACGACATATCCGAAGGCCCGTCCCACATAACCCCATGGAATGGTCTTCGCCTGGTCCAGCGCGTCTGCCATCCAGAAAATCTGCCAGTTCGGAAGCACCGTGTGGCAGATGCTGGCCCACCATTGGCCTTCGGACGCCCGGATGCCGAAAAGATAGTCGGACATCAGGCCCAGCACAAATACCGCGGTGCAAATGGCCAGGGTGGGGATCATCTCGAAACGCGTCGAACAGGCCAGGGCAAGCCCGGCCAGAATCCACACGGCAAAGACGATCAAGACCGTCGCCGGCAGCAGCCGCCAATCCACGCCCTGAGCGAACTTCTGAAGAGCCCCTTCCTTGTCGAAGAAATTGATCACGCAAAAGGCCACTGTGCCAAACGCCAGCAGCCCCCACACTGCGTCCGACACGAAAGTCCGGTTCAGGAAGTAGTTCGCAAACGCGGCCACGGCGTAGGCCAGCACGATCGCCACCCCGTAGATGCGGAGGGCGAGGGTGTCGGTCGATCCGTAAGCGTCGTACGCCATCCGGCTGGCCAGCAGCGCCGAGATCAGGTTGAAGTAGGTGAGCACGGACAGGGCCGCGGCGACGCCGGTGTACTTTGCGGTGAGGAACTGGGTGCGGCTGACCGGCTTGGCCAACACGGCCAGAGCTGTCCCTGTGCGCAATTCGCGAGCGAGCGACGATGAGGCGCTCAGGACGGCGCCGAGCAGACCGGCAACCAGCATGACTGCCATGACGCTGTCCTTGACCATTTTCGGATCGTCGCCGAATCCAAAATACGGCACGACCGCCAGGAACACCCCAAAGGCGCCGGAAGCCGTCATCAGCAGCAGGAAGATCGGCTGCCGAACCAGCTCCATAAAGGCATTGCTCGCAATGGTTAGGAATTGTCGCATTCCCAGTGTTCGCCGCACGCAAGGTTACGAATCCGCGGCTCGAATGCAAACCGTTAATCCAACCGTTCATCCACCGTTCGAGGATCCCCAGATGCCGAGCCAGAGGTCTTCTTAGGTCAAAACGGCGTCAGGCGGAACTGTGCGTTTGGTTGCACAGAAAGCCGAGGCTGAAAGCCGGGGCTTTGCTTTTCCAGCCCGCCCGACTAGATTGGGCGCCATGCAATCGCTGGCCGCAACGGGATCCGCGCGTCGCACTCGCCGCCTCTGGCAGGCGCTGGCGGCGATCGCGGCGGGTTTGTGCCTTGCCGTGTGCGCCCGTGCGGACAATGCGGCTGATGCGCCGCTGGTCGGGACCATCGAGTGGCGCGCAAGCGACAATTTGGTGGATGCGCAAATTGAAGGCTGGCCGCTGCGGAAGGTCCTCGAGCGGATTGCCTCCCGGACATCCTGGCATGTCTACGTCGAACCCGGTGCCCAACATGTCGTCTCCGCCAAATTCAAGAACCTGAAGCCGGGCGACGCTCTGCGCCGTCTCCTCGGCGGCCTCAACTTCGCGTTGATCCCGTCCAATAACGGCCCGGCGCGCCTCTACGTGTTTCTCGACTCGCAGGCCGGCGCCACCGTGCGGATCGAGGCCCAGGATCAGGCCAAGTCGGAAGAGCAGGCCAAACGCTCCGTGCCCAACGAATTGTTGGTGACGCTCAAGCCGGGCGCCAAGGAGTCCATTGACGATCTCGCCAAACGGCTCGGCGCGCGCGTGGTTGGCCGATTGGATGCCCTGAGCGCCTACCGGCTCCAGTTCGAAGACAGCGCGGCCGCCGACGCCGCCCGCGCCGCTCTGGCCGAGAACAGCGACGTCAGCGCCATCGAAGAGAATTTCGGCTTCGCGCGGCCCGAGGTTCCCCAGGTCCAGTTCACCGGGACCCCGCCCCCGCTGGTTCTGCGCCCGCGGGCAGTCGCTGACGGCAGCCAGGTCGTCATCGGCCTGATCGACACGCCTGTCCAACAGGACGGGACAATCCTCAAGGACTTTCTCCTGCCCGGCGTCTCTGTCGCCGGGGATTCCGCAATCGCCGCCGACACGCTCAGCCATGGCAGCGCGATGGCGACGACGATCCTTTACGGTCTGGCCCGGTCCTCCGGCGCCTCGATCGACACACCGGTCCGCATCCTCCCTGTCGACATCTACGGCGCTTCGGGCAGCACCACCACCTTTCAACTGGCGCAGGGCATTCTCGAGGCGATCAACGGCGGGGCCTCGATCATCAACCTGAGTCTCGGCGGCGACACCCAAAGCCCGCTTCTCGAAAGCGTGATCCAGGCGGGATATGCGCAGGGCGCCGTGTTCCTGGCCGCCACGGGAAACCAACCGGTGACAACCCCCACCTATCCGGCGGCTTACTCACAGGTCATCGCCGTGACGGCGCTGGGACAACACGGGGAGATCGCCTCCTACGCCAACCGGGGCGATTTCGTCGATGCCGCCGCTCCCGGCACCAGCGTGGTTCCGTTTCAGGGCCAGTCCTATGTCGTGGTCGGCACGTCGACAGCCACAGCCAACGCCTCGGCCTACGCGGCCCACATCATGGCGACGACCGGCACGCGGGGAAGCCAACTCGACGCGCTGGTGCGTCAGTCGCTCGGAATCACCCCAGCCGCCGGCAAACCTTAGCGAGGCGCGCCTCAGGCCAGTCCAGAGTGCAGTCTTCATGAACAACCCCCAAGATCTTCCCGCTTCCTCTCCCGCGCCTCGCTCAGCAGAATCCTTGAAACCTGGAGGGAAAGGGACGCCCATAGCTTGACTTGATAACCACATGTTCCGGGTTTCAAGGATTCTGTAATCTGATGTCCGGGCTGCGGCGCGTGACGCGGACCCCGACGAAGCGCGTCTGCGGGAGAACGAACTTCCTGACCTCGACCGTTGCGGTCGCCGCGCCGAATTCGCGCAGGAGCAGATCGGCGATCTCGACGGCCAGGGTTTCGATGAGGCACCAACTGCGGCCCGCCCCCCATTCGGCAAGCCGCTGGCAGACCGCGGCGTAATCGATGCTCGAGCGCAGGTCGTCTTTTTCGGCCGCGCGGGCGAAATCGTGGGCGATTTCAATCGAGACGAGGAGCCGTTGCGGCTTGGCCCGCTCGTCCTCGGGCCCGCCCACCCGCAGAAACAACTCGAGGTCCCGGATGATGATTGTGTCCATCACTGCGGTCCGGCCTGATCGAGGTAGGTCATCAGCAGGGTGCGCGTCGGCTGGTTGAGCGCCAGATCCATCGCCGCCGGCGGCGCCACCCAGCGGTATTCCTGCGCCTCCGCGTTGAGGCGCACCACCGCCGGCCCCGCGCACCGGCACGTGTAGTTCAGGAGGAGAAAATGCGCGTCGCGGTAGAACTCGGGCGAGTGAATGCAGTCCTGGACCATGACGAAGGCGATGTCGCGAACCTCCAAACCGGTCTCCTCTTTGAGCTCGCGCCGCAGCGCGTCCACACACCGCTCCCCGAGTTTGATCTTGCCGCCGGGGATCCCCCAGAGATTCGACCATTTGCGCGTGCGCACCATGAGGACCTCGCCGGCCTGGTTAAAGACCAACGCCCCGACCGTGGCCACGGGGCCGGCGGGCGTGCGTTTTCCGGCGCTGGGCGCCGCCCCTTCGAGCTGGAATCCCTGGAGCTCGAGCAGATCGCGCAGCTCGCCCAGGTGCTCGACGATCAGATCGGGCTGGCCCGCCCGCAATTGGGCCAGGCTGTTGTAACCGGTGAGCACGGCGCACGCGTACACACCACCGCACCGGGCCGTTTCGATGTCATGTTCCATGTCGCCGATGAACACGGTCTGGCGCGGATCCAGTCCGTGTTCTCCCAGCAACTCGTGGATCTTCGCCCGCTTGTCCCACACTTCCACATACGGGTGGTCCAGATACCTCCCGAATCCGGTCTCCGCCGCCTGAGCCGCGAAGTGGTCCCGGTGTACGCTGCTGAGCAGGAAGGTCCGCAGCCCGTGCCGCCGGCAGAACTCGAGAAACTCGCGCGCGTGCGGCAGTTCGCGGACCAGATGTTGCGACTGACGAAAGGCGCCGTGGAACCACTCTTCGAGTTGCGGCCAGGGCACGTGCGGCACGTAGCGGTCGTAGAATGTCTTGAATGGCAGACAGAACTCGGACCGGAATTGCTCGAGCGTCATCTCCGGAACCCCGGCCTGACGGAAGACGTGGTTGCTCGCCGCCAACACCGCCGGCAGATCGTCCACCAAGGTGCCCGACCAGTCGAAGATGACGTTCCGAATCACAGCGACAAGCCTACGCCCGGCGCGCACCGCAACGCAATCGCGATCGGGCATCGCGACTTCGTTGCGTCTGCCGGGAATGACCGGGGGCGCACGCCCCCGGTCATGTCCGCAGCGCAGTTCTCGAACGCTCGGATCGAGCGCCGGCTATTTCCGCAGCCGGAAGAACTGCGCGTTCGCGCTGGGCTCGATGTACGCCGCGATCTCGGCTCCCTCAGCCACAACCGGGGCCGTGGAATCCGCCCAGCCGCCCGGCAGCGCGCCTGTCGCCTGCAGGCTGAATCCGACGGCTGTTGCCGGCCAACTCACGCGCACGGTGCCCGTGGACGTCATCCCAACCTTGAGAGACGCCTTCACCGGCAGTGTGCCGCCCGGCGTCACCTTGACATCATCGAGCAGCAGCACCTGGTCGCCGCCGGCGGCCTGTTCGAGCCGGATGACCGCCTCCGTCCCGGCGGCCTGAAACACAGCCGTCTTCACTGCATACGGCTGGCTCCCCCCGACGGGCGTGATGGCTTCGGTCGCCGCCTCCTCGCCATCCGCGCTGATCTTCAGGGTCGGCGTGGTGCCGGTCGAGGCGTTGACCGCCACGCTGACGGTGTAGTTCTGGCCTGGGGTGAGGCCGGTGATTGTCTGGCTCAGCCAGGCGGCGCCTTGCAGGAAGGCGACGTTGTCCTGGTCGGGATTGGCGCCGTTGTCAGCGAAGCCGAGCCCGCTGATGTTGATGCCTCGGTTGCCTGCGCCGCCCGCAGCCCAGCCGGCGATGTTCCTGGTAATCGTGCCCGGCAGGGGCACGACGCCGCTGGCCTCGAAGCTCGGGTTGACGAGCGGGATGTTGTCCGGGTCGCGCTGGACGATGGTGATGGCATCGAGGAGCGCGGTGGCATCCCCGGCGGCCACGGTTTCGAACGCCAACAGGCCCGAGGCGGCCGCGGGCGTGAACTCGTACTGCTGGAAGTAATAGGACGGTCCATCGGGGAGATTGGACCCGCCGACCGGCGTGATGGCCGCGATGGTGCCCAGAGGGAGGGCATCGAAACTGGCCGTCAGGTCGATCGTGCCTCCGCAGCAGTTGCGCACGTTGTAGTAGAACTGCAGCCAGTACGTCTTGCCTGGCGTGAGGTTCATGATGTTCTGACGGATGATCTTCGACGTCTGAAGCAGCGCCACCACGTTCCGATCGGGCGTTGCCCCGTTGTCCGAAAACGGCCCATCCGCCTGCACCGGGTTGATGCCCGTGTTGCCGCCTCCTTCGCTCGGCCAGTTCTGGATCGCCATGTATCCGGGATAGCCCGGCACCTCGTCCGCCTCGAAGCTCGGGTTGCGCACAAACGACCCGAGCACCAGGACGGACACCTCTTTCCGGCTGAAGCAGACGCCGTACGGATTGGCAAACTGAAGGGCAGTCGCGCCCTTGGCCACCCCCGTCACCGTCACGGTCGCCGACAAGGCTTCCGGATCCCCGCCCACCGGGAATTCGAGCGTGAGCACGCCGCCCACGGCACCCTCGATCCTGGCCACCGCGGGGTTCAGACTGCTGACCGTGACACGCGCCGGATTGCTCAACTGCAAGAGCTCGCCGGGCACACTGACGGTGAGGCTCGTCGAATCCGTTTCGCCCACCGCCAATTGGATCGCGGCGGGCCGGACTTCGATGCACGGGACGTTAATCGACACCCCGGTCACCTTGACGTCGTCGAGCAAAACGGTCTGAGCGGGATCCGCGGCCACCTGTTCGAACCGCAGGACCGCGGTATCCGACGCCGCCGTGAACGAGGTCGAGCCAACCCAGTAAGCCGCCGAGCCGCCCACGGGCGTCACATCCACTTCGAGCAGGGACGCGCCGTCGGCGCTGACCCTCAGGCGGGGTGCCTGGCCCAGGGGGGCATTGTAGGCAAAGGTGACCTTGTAGTTCTGGCCGGCCAGCAGACCGGGGATGGTCTGGCTCAGAGCACCCGGACCGCGGATGTAGGCCACCAGGTCCTGGTCGGGATTGGACCCGTTGTTCGCGTACACGCCCAGGCCTGAGAAGTTGATGCCGGTCGTCCCCTCGGTCGTCCAGCCGGCGATTCTGGCCAGCACACCCTCCCCGGCGAGTTCACCGCTCGCTTCGAAGCTCGGGTTGCGCACCACCACGTTGCCGGCGTCGCGCTGCACAATGGTGACCGCGTCAAACACGAGCGAGGCGTCGCCGCCATGGACAGTGTGCACGATCTCGAACAGGCCCGAAGCGCCCGAGGGCGTGAACGCGAAGTTCCGGAATCCGTACGGATTCTGCCCACCCACCGGCACGATGCCCTTGACACTGCCGATCTCGACCCCTTCGAACTGAAGGACCATGTCGTCGAGCACGTCGCCGCAGCAGTTGCGCCGATTGTACCAGATCTGCGCCCAGTACTCCTTCCCGGGTTCGAGTCCGGAGATGGTCTGGGACACACTGCCGCCACCCTGTTTGAACCCGACGCGGTTGCCGTCCGGGATTGTGCCGTTGTCCGCGAACGGTCCCGTCGCGCCCTGGTTGACGCCGCTGCCGCCGTCCCAGTTGTCGATCGCGCTGTACGACGGCCAGGTCGCGTTGTAGTTGCTCTCGAAACTCGGGTTGCGCACGAAGGCGCCGCTCACCTTGACCGAAATCGCCGCCGGGAAGTTGCAGGCGCCCGCGTTATTGGCGATCTGGAGAGTCGTGATGCCGCCCCCGACAAGGTCGAGATCGAACGTCTGCTCGATCGGCCCGCCCACGGGGAACGTCAGCGTCAACGCGCCCCCAGCCCCGCCTGCCGGCGTCGCCACGCTCGGATCGGCCGAGGTCACCGTCACCGTCACCGGCTGCGTCGCGGTCAGGCGCGCGGAAACGCTGATCGTCACCGTCGCCGTGCCGCCGGCGCTGCCGCTGATGAGCGAGGGCGATCCGGCCACACAGGGCTCGGCGGCGGCGTTGTCGGAGTAGATGCACAGGTTGTCGAATGTGGCCATCACCATGTCGTCCGGGGCGCGTGTATAGGCCCCAAACTCAAACACGATGCCGCTGCTGACCGGGAAAGGCACGTCCACTCCCATCAGGCCGTCCAGGAACAGCTTCACCGTCGCGCCGTCCGCAACCATCTTCATCCGATGCAGCCCGCCATCCTCGAAGGGGAGATAGTCGAACGCGGGGATATCGATTCCGTTTCCTGTGGCGGAGTCGCCGGCCAACCCGATCTTGCGGTTGTATTCCCAGCCTCCTTCGCCCGTGTTGTAGGAAAAGAACACGTAGCGCGAGCGGGTCTGATCCGTGATCCAGACGCCGGATCGCGTCGAGGTTCCCGAGAGGGTTCCGTAGCTCTCGTGCAGGACGCGATCGATCTCAAGGGTCAGAGGCGCCTCAGGCGAAGCCGAGAAGGTCTTCTCCGTCGTCAGGGACTGGCCGCCCCAGTAAGAGCCGTCGGCGTAAAGGCTGAACTCGATTCCCGTCGCGGGATTGACCATCACCTGGCCGAACGCCGATCCGGTCTCGAACGGGGCGAGGTTCAGACGATAGAACGGATCGAATGGTTCGCTCGGGAACTCGTCGCACCAGACTGCCGGAGACGCCGGGTAAACCGTGACGCGCACCGGGTCGCCCACGCATACGCCCGCGCCGTTGCTGAGCGCGATCTCCGTCGTTCCACGTCCGACACCGACAAGATTCACCGTCTTGGTCGGCGCGGCGCCCGCCGCGAATGTGACCTCGAGGCTGCCCCCAACGGCGCCCGCCGGCACGGCCACCGCCGGGTCGGCGCTGGTGAGGGTGACCGTAGCCGGCGCGGAGGCGTTCATCGACTTCGCAATTCGCACGGTCACGGCCTGATCGTTGCCGCCGACTGTGGCGAAGACCCTCGAAGGCGACGCCGTGACGCACGGCTCGCCCGAGATTTGGAAGTTGTCGAACGTGTCAATCCACGTCTGCGCGGCGTCCGCGTAGTTCAGGAGAGTGATGTAATTGGCAAGAAACCCGTTCGTATTCACGAGCACCGTCGGGCTCGATGGATCGCTGGTGATGGTCAAAGGCTCGCCGTTCACCGAGACGCTGATGGCCACGGGCGTGTTCGTGCCCCGAAAGCCGTCGCTCGACACGTCGATCTTCACGCGGAAAGCCGCGCCCGTGGGCAGCGTTGTTCCCGCCGGCGAGCCGTACACCGCCACGGTGCGGTCGAAAACCTGCCAGGCGCCGTTGTGCCGGAACAGGATGCCGAATCCGTCGGACGCGTTCACGAACACGTTGCGGGCGGTGGCGCCCAAAACAACCGCCGCCCAGTCGCCCGAACTCGAGTCGAGGTCGTTCACGCCCGGATCGAGATCGAACTCGACGCTGAAATGGCCGCCCTCGATGAAGCTGTGATTGGGGCTCATCGATGTCCACACCCCGTTGACCGCCGTCAGGGCGAGTGTGCCGGGATACTCGGCTGTGTTGACCGCGGAGCGGTCGTCATAGGTGCCATTGGCGGCCGTGCCCGGGACTTCGACGTAGGGCAGGGCGCCGACGGACCCGCTCACGCGGGTGTTGATCTGATAGTTGACGTCCCACGCCGGCTCTGTGGTGTTGAAGTTGTCCAGCCACAGGACTTCCGACGCGGCCATCGCCGTGCATAGGCCAGCCAGGCCGCCCAAAGCAGCCGCCCGGCCAACCACCGAACGCACCGTTCGGAAATTGAATGAGAGACAGTTCATGGTTTTGTCAGGGATTTGGTTGATGTTTTCAGCCCACCGCAAAGCGGCGTCCGCACTTGCTGCTGCAGGCGCGTTCAGTGTGGTGTTCGCCCCAAATGAAAGGCCTTCGACCGTTCGAATGCAACGGCAAAACTTCAGCAGAACCTCGCCACCCTCCAGCGGGCTCAGCCCGGAAGTCCGGCGCCGGAACAGGTCAACCGCCTTCTGGGCTTTGGAGAGCCGCGCTTCAACGGATGTGACGGGACGCAGAGCCAGACTTGACTGAGCGACACCGGGTTGGAATTGGTCCGAGACCCCAACCCGCCAGATTGCGGGTTGATTGTGCCCATGAACCTGGGTTTCAAGAGTCCTTGGGAATCAACAAGCGCATTCCCAGGTTCATGGGCGGGCGCTCGTCAGGAACTCGAATCCGCGGCTTGAGGACCGCCACCCCGCTTTTCGAGCTCGGAAAGGCGCCTGTTGATCTCGCTCAACTCGCGGTGCACCGCCCGAACCAGTTCAGCGCTCGAGATCGCCTCGTCTTTGGCGGCCCGGGCCAGCAGTTCATCGAGATTCGCGCCCCGAAGTTCGCGCAGGGCGGGCGAGTCGGCCTGCGCGGCATCCTTGGCGGCGTATTCGCGCTCGAGAACATCCAGCACTTGAAGACACTGCGCATGGGATACCGACATCAGCCGGCGATCGGTGGCGTCCGCCGCCACACCCTGTCCGGCGCCAGGCGCGCTCCCGGCCGCGACTTTGCGAATGGCGTCGGGAATCTCCCGGTCCAGAAACTCGGTTCGCCCTGTCGCCGTGGTGACGACGTTGCGCCGCTGCATCTCGAGCAGGATCCCTCCCAACAGGCTGTAGTGCGTGGCCTCCTCGCTCCCAACTTGCACCCGTTGCATGCCCGCCCCCGTCTGCTTGCCAGCGTAGGCGAGCTTCCCATCCTCGCTCGCGCCAGGCATCCACCGGGCCGGATCCGCTATCAACTCGCGCACCGCCCGCACAATCTCACGCTTAACCTCGGCGGTCAGAACGCCAACCTGCAGAGGGGTCGATGAGGATTCGGCAGGCCGATCCTCGGACGGCGATGCAGGGGCCGCCGGTTCCGAACCAGAGGTCGCCGCTGAGGCCCCGGTTGTGGCTCCTTGTGTTCTGGCTCCTTTTGGGTCGCAGGTTTCGCCCCAACCTGCGGCGCGGGCGCCGGCTCGATCTTGAGCGCGGGCGCCAGCTCGATCTTGGACGCGGGTGACGGAACGGTTTGCGGTGCGACGGTCGTGAGGGACCGCGGCGCGGGCGACGGCTTGGGCTGTGGCTCCGTCGCAAGCGTGAGCTTGGTCGTGGCTTCGGGCGCCACAGCCGGTTTGTCAACGACGCCGGGCTTGGCTGGACCCGCGGGTCTCCTGTCCGGACTGCGCTGACTGTGCGCCGCGGGCCTCCGCGGTGTCGGCGCGCGCCGAGGATCTTGGGGTCGCGCGCCGCCGCCAGCCTTGCTGGGGGCATCGGGTTGGGTCTTCGGGATCGTAAGCTGCATTTTGCAGTTGGGGCAGACAACCTTGCGGCCGGCCTCTTTAGCGTCGACGAGGATGTGCTGCCCGCATGTTTGGCAGGTGAATTTGAGTTCGTTCATAGTCTTGCTCCAACCAGGTTCCGAACCATGAGGCCGAACCGCCTTCCGCCGCCATCGGGCAGCGCTACGCCGAATCGACCCCGGCGGATTCTTTTGTCCAATCGAAGATGCCCCCAATATAGAACGAAATGCCGGTCATGTCATGCCCGTTGCGCGCCGCGCTTGAATCGGATCGGCGAGACGCGATAGCCTCTCGCGATGGAACACGGGCCGATCCTCGCTCCAAGTCCATGGATGATATTGCCCTTTGGCGCGCTGCTGGCGGCCATTGCGCTGGCGCCATTGGTTTGCGCGAACTGGTGGGCACGCCATTATCCCAAAGTCGCTTTGGGCCTTGGCGCCTTTACGTTGAGCTACTACCTGCTCTGGATTCACGCCCACGAGCGCGTCGAGCACACCGCGATCGAGTACGTGAGCTTCATCGTCCTGATCGGGGCTCTCTTCGTCGTTTCCGGCGGCATCCACATCACGGTGCAAGGCGAGGCCACCCCGCGGGCGAACTGCGTGTTCCTGCTGGTTGGCGCGATCATCGCCAATGTGCTCGGCACCACCGGCGCCTCGATGCTCCTGATCCGCCCCTGGCTGCGGATGAACGCGTATCGCATCACGGCCCACCACGTGGTTTTCTTCATTCTGATCGTCTCGAACGTCGGCGGCTGCCTGACCCCCATCGGCGATCCGCCGCTCTTCCTCGGCTTTCTCGAAGGCATCCCGTTCTGGTGGGTGGCGCAGCATTGCTGGCCGATGTGGGCGGTCGGGGTCGGGGTTCTGCTGCTCCTGTTCTACGTCGTGGACCGACGCAACTACGTTCGGGCGCCCCGCGAAGTCCGCGAGACGATGGCCGAACCGCCCGACCTCTGGCGTTTCGAGGGGCTGGTGAATCTCGTGTTCCTGGCGGCGATCCTGGGCGCTGTGTTCATCAATCACCCCCCCTTCCTGCGCGAGGCCATCATGCTGGCCGCCGCCGTGGCCTCTTACTACATCACGCGCCCGGCAATCCACCACGCCAACCATTTCAATTTTCATCCCATCCGGGAAGTGGCGATTCTCTTCGTCGGCATCTTCGCGACAATGATGCCGGCGCTCGACTGGCTCGAGATGAATGCCGCGCGTTTCGGCGAACCTCGAGTGGGCGAGTTCTACTGGGCCTGCGGCGTGCTCTCGAGTGTGCTCGACAACGCACCCACCTACCTCAGTTTCCTGAGCGCGTGCCTGGGATCTCTCGTCGACTCGGACGTGGTCGAACAGGTGCGCGCCATTCTGGCCGCGGGCGGATCGCTCGCAGCCGTGGCCGACGGCCCGAACGCCGAGGCCGTGCGGCAGACTCTCGACACTCTGCGGCGCTTTTACCCGGCCGCCGTGGCCGCGGGATCGGTCTCGCCCAATCAGATCGAAATGGCCGTCCTGCTCGGAGACCAGCACCTCAACCAGTTCATCATCGCCATCAGCATCGGAGCGGTCTTTTTCGGCGCAAACACCTATATCGGCAACGGCCCCAACTTCATGGTCAAGGCGATCGCCGATCAGCGGCGGGTCCGCACCCCGACCTTCCTCGGTTACATCTTCCGATTCACTCTGCCGTTCATGGTGCCGATGGTCTTCCTGGTATGGCTGCTCTTCTTTCGAGGATGACGCCCTCGCCTGGCCTGCCGCACCGCCTCGCCTCATCCATCTCGAATCATTCGCCGCGCAGCCCCGCATCGAGCCAGGGCCACTCACACACGAAAAAGCCGGTTCCGGAACACGCGCACGGTTCGATCGGTGCACGCCACATGCAGATGCCCCTCCCGGTCAAAGGCCGGCCGCGCCTGGATCGAACGCGGGGCCTCGAAGACCGCGCGCCCCGCGCCGGCCTGGTCGACCCCATGCAGCCGGCCCAGGGGATCCCCGATGAACGCCGTGCCAGCCGCGTCGCAGACCGGACCGGCCAAAAGGTAATCCGCGCCCGTTGCGTACGAGAACAACGGCGCACCGCCGACCGCAAAAGCCCGCACCGCGCCGTCCATGCCGGCCACCACGATCGCTCCGTCTGGCCGCAGCGCCGGCGTAGCCACGGTGAACCGGGGCATCTGCCGGGTCCATAAAATCCGCTCATCGCGCAGGGACCAGGCGTGCAGCGTGGTCTCTCGGTCACCGTTGACACAGAAGAAAACAACACCCCGATCCTCATCCACCACGGGCGCCGCGGCCACCACCATCCGTGACGCACCGCGCTTGCCCTCCGGCTGCCGACAAAGAACCGTTTCCCGCCCGTCTTGATCGAGCCGGACGCAAACCACACCCTCACCCCGGACGGCGCGCATCGAGTAGATGTTCCCCCGCTGATCGGCGCTGGCCCCGGCTTGGGGCGAAAGCCCCGCGTCCCACGTCCTCCTGGTCTGGCCCGTGCCGGCGTCCAAGGCATGGAACTGCCCGCCCCAACTGCTCGAGACGACCTCCGCCGCGCCGGGCGTGAGGAGGAGGTCCGACACGATGCGCGCGTCGCTCTTGGTCGGCACCCGCTGCCGCCAGAGAACAGCGCCGTCGGACGCGCTCATGGCATAGACCCACCCCAGATGCGTGCCGGCAAACACACGATTCCGCGTCGTGTCCACCGCCGGCGTGGCCGAGACGGCCCCTTCGATCTGCCGCTCCCAAAGAAGCCGCCCCTCGATCGAGAAGGCGTGCACCCAGCCCGCCATGTCGGCCACGAGCGATCGCCCGGCGGCATCGAATACCACCGACGCCTGCACCGCGCCCTTGGCCGACAGACACCGCATGGGAGTCGACTCGATCAGGACGCGCCCGGCCCACAGGCCTTGCCGCCCTGGCCCGCCCCCGGCCGTGCTCCAGATCTCCGATTCGTCTGCGAACCTGTTCGTCATGGGAACTGTCTCGTGCAACACCGCAATGAACACATGCCAATGCCCGGGTTCGAATCACTCATCCCTGGACGCGCTGGTAGGTCGGGTGAAACTCGAAGCGCGCGGCTTCCAGACCCACCCCCGCAATCTCGAGTCGGTCCAGGCGGTTCTCCCCCAGCCCCCGCCGCCGCGCAAGCGCCAGATGGTTCGCGCCGTTGACAAACGGAAAGGTCCGATCCGGGGCGTCGGGATTGAATCCCATCACGGCCGCGGCGACGGCGTCTGTGCAGACGGGATTGCGCCCGGCGATGAGCAGGCCCGGCCGGGTCACCGAGACCATCGACCCGATCCACCAGCCTTCGGCGGTCTGGAGGGTGCTGATTCCGTCGATCACGACGAGGTCGATGGGGAAGGCCGCCGCGAGATCCACGATGAATCGGGGCACGTTGTAGCCGTGATCGCCCTCGACGGACCGGCCGGTCACCGACTCCGCCGAGGTGAATGGCCGGCGCACGCAACTGTGCAGCGTGGTGCTCCGGTAGCCGACGGCATCCTCATCCGGCTCATCCTTGAGGTCTTCGCTGTAGAGGCTGCTCGGTGGCACCCCGAACAAGTTCTTCATGCCGCCTGTGACACCGGCGGAAATGTGGCTCTTGAGTTTGCCGAGCGACACCAACACATCCGTCTCGACGTAGGTTCGATTCACTTCCCAGGCCGACGCCAACTCGCCGCCGGGGACCCGCACCCAGGCGTACTGGCGATGCCGCCCGCGGTTGCGCGTGTTCTCGAAACGCGCCCGCCCGTTCAGCGCCTGGTTGAACGCCTTGGCGTCGTAGCCGTAGCCGGCAAACGCTTCTTCATCGAGCGCGCGGAATGGCAGTTGGTCGCAGAACGTCACCAGCCGCGCCCCGTGCTCGACCAGCAAACTCCCAAGGGCCATCGCCACCACCGGATGCGTTGTCACCGTCAGCCAGAGCGGCACGCCCCCAACATCCTCGGCCGAGGTGTTCACCAGGTTCAACTTCACCACGACATGCCGCCGCCGCACCAACCGCCGCACCCCGCCGATCTCGTCCAGCATCCGACCGAGCGCGCGCCGCACTTCGGGATACTCGTAGCGCTTGCACAGCCCAATGCTGGTCGGCGCCCGCCCCACCGGCCCCTCGGCCTCCGGCGCACCGGACGCCCACGCCACCCCCGCCCCCGCCGCGGCCGTCGCGGCGCCCGCCATACGTTCCAGAAACGCGCGTCGCGTCAGCACGCCGCCGGGGCAATGCGGAGCCCGATCGAAAGCCGTGTCGCGTGAGTGGTTTGCCTCGTCCTGCATACACGTTGATTGCCACTTAAGATAATCCACCGCCGGGAATCGTCAAAGGCGCGTCACCTTCAAACTGCGCGCGCGTTGTCGAGGCGGCGGACGTGCGGCGGCGCCATCACTTCGCATCGGCCTGCCGGATGTGCACAAGCACCTGCTCGGCAATCCGAGCGGCGGTCTGCCTCGCCCCTCGATCGAGGTCCTGGCCGGCCATCACAAACCGGACGGCCGCGCCATATGGGCTGAAGACCAACGTCGGGGCCGCACCGGGTTTCGAGCCGCTGCTCGCGTCCGTGGCAACCTCGTACAGCGGCTTGGGCTCTCCCTGGGAGAGGTCGTGAATCGTGGCAACCACTTGCATGTCGGTCTGGCCCTGGCCAAAACCGATCATCGCCCGCCGCATGCGATTGCCTTCCTGCACCTCGGTGAACACGCCCCGCACCAGCCAGCCCTGCTTCGCGAGAGGAACGCGTTCCGGGAGACGGCCGGCGTTCACTCCGGCCTTCGACAACTCCTTGACGAGCCCATCCGCCATCAGATCGACAAGCTCCCGCGCCCGACCAGCGGGATCCTTCGAGGCCCCAGACAGGCGGGCTCCAATCCGGCCAACCGGACCCGGACGTCCGGACAGGACTCCCTCTTCATGCTGAATGCTCTCGACCCCAAGTTCGAAGTCGGCGACGTAAACGACCACAGGAGCCGACGAGGCGGGCGCGGCGAGCGCGACGTCAGAAGTGACCTTGGCCGTCTGGCAGCCGAGCCCGCACAGGACGGCCAGCGCCGCAAACGGCGCCACCAATGGGATTCTCTTCATAGGCGTTGACACCAACAGTAGCGGCGAATCCCTGACTTTGGCAACTGCACCGGAGAGGTCAAGATCGGGGACACGTCCATCGATGGAATCCGTTGCCCGCCGGGCAGGGGAGGCTTATTCAGAGTACAGAAAATAGGGCTCACGTCGTTCCGCGAAGGCCGCTTCCTCGGGCGCCCAGGCGGAGACAATGTCCTCGCAGGACGCTCCGGCCTCGAGTGCAAGGCGCTCGCGGCTGCTGCCGAAGAGCAAATCGATGGCGATCGGGTCCGCAACAAACTCATACGGTTCCGTGCGCCATGCGAACCGCGGGCCCGATGCCGAGCGCAACGCTTCAAGCACCGCGAGTCCGGTGCGCACCGATGCAAAGGCCGCACGGTCGCGCACGTGCAACTGGACGCCGCCGCAGACGCATCCGGCGTGCTTCTGAAAGGTGGGTTGGAACCATGCAGCCCGGAAACCGACCCCGGGGAGGTTTCGCCCGTTAAGCTGCGTTTCGAGGGCCGGCGCGTCGATCCAGGGCGCGCCGCACAGTTCGAACGGACGGGTTGTGCCGCGGCCCTCGGAGAGGTTGGTGCCTTCGAGCAGGCATTGGCCGGGATAAACCAGGGCGGCTTCCACGGTCGGCATATTCGGTGAAGGCAGCACCCACGGCAGTCCGGTGTCATCGTAGCTCATCGACCGTTTCCACCCCCCGCACGGCACGATCTCCAGACCCGCATTCTCGAGCCGCTTCTCGCTCCGATAGAGCGCCGCCAGTTCGCCAATCGTCAGGCCGTGCCGGATGGCGATGTCGTGGGCGCCGATGAAGCTCTCGTAGCCGGGCATCAGGCGCGGGCCCTCGACGACAACGCCGCCCAGCGGGTTGGGCCGGTCGAGCACGAGCAGGCGCAGCCCGACTGCGTGGGCGGCTTCGAGCGCGTAGAGCATCGTGGCCTGAAACGTGTAGTAGCGGGCGCCGACGTCTTGCAGGTCAATCACCAGAACGTCCAGTCCCTCGAGTTGGTCCGGGGCGGGTCGCAGGCTCTCGACCGTGTCGCCGTAAAGGCTCACCACTCGAGGGCCTGCCGCATCTGCCGGGGTCGCGCTCGGGACCGCTTCGAGGTCCTGGGCCTGGCCCAGCCAACCGTGCTCAGGGCCGAACAGGACCTCGAGACGGACGCCGGGCGCCGCCAACAGCAGGTCGGCGGCATGGCGCAATCGGGCGTCCACGGACGCCGGGTGCGCCACCAATCCGACGCGCTGCCCGCGCAGCCGCTTGAATCCCTCAGCCACCAGCACGTCCAGGCCCGTTCGCACGCGAGTCATGCGCCTGAGTCTGCCAGGACGCGCGCCGACCGCCCAGCGCCAATTCACGACAACGCTCAGATGCGCCCCGTCCGCCAAGCCAGAGCAAAGTGTGCTTGACCCGCCGTCCCGGCACTTTAGCCTTTCACTTCGCAACAGAATACGCGACACGACATCCCGTTTGACTATGAAATCCACTCTGCGTCTCCTCTACCTCCTCAGCACCGCAGCCTGCCTGGCCCAGGAATCGCCCGACCCGTACATGGGCGACTGGAAAGGCACGATGACCATCGATGGCAAGACGCAGCCGGTCTGTCTCTTCCTGATTCCGCACGGCTCGCAACGCTACGAAGCCAAGCTGGTCTCCACGTTCGACAAACGGGTGCCCACCCTGTTCCAGCTCCGCGGTCGCATCGATGACAGCGGCTTTCAGTTCGTGGACGCCATCCCATTCGAGGCAAATCGAGTCGTTCGAACCACGGACGACGGCGTCGTGATCGGCGCCTCGCTCTGGTCGGGCGGCGGGCAAGACGACAGCGCCTACGGCACCGTGGCGGGCCGGAACAAGGGCAGCTTCGAAATCGAACGCATCCAGCGCCTCTCGCCCACGTTGGGCAAACAGCCGCCCGCGGACGCGCTCGTTCTGTTCGACGGGCGGAGCCTTGCGGCCTGGCGCCCGCGGGATCCAAATGCCGGCGAGGTGAAATGGAAACTGGTCGAGGGAGGCGCCATGCAGGTCAATGGCGGCGACATCATCACCCGCCAGAACTTCGGCAGCTTCCGGCTCCACCTCGAATTCCAATTGCCCTACATGCCCGAGGCGCGCGGCCAGGGCCGCGCCAACAGCGGCGTCTACCTCCAGGGCCGCTACGAGGTGCAGGTGCTCGACAGCTACGGACTCGAAGGTGAAGACAACGAGTGCGGCGGCATCTACCAGATCGCCCGCCCCATCCTCAACATGTGCGCGCCGCCGCTCCAGTGGCAGACCTATGACATCACCTACACCGCGCCGAAGCTCGACGCCGCCGGCAAGAAGACGGCCAACGCGCGCGCCACCATCCTCCTCAACGGCGTGGTCATCCATGACAACCTCGAACTGCCGCGCATCACCGGCGGCGCCGTGGATGACAAGGAAGGCCGGCCCGCGGGCATTCTCCTGCAGGACCACAGCAACCCGGTCCGCTACCGCAATATCTGGATCGAGAAGCTGGATTGAGGCGGTGCGCCCGTTCCCGAAGGCGGATGCTGAGTGGGCCGCAGTATACGCGATAAAGACCCCTCACCCCCCCCTCTCCCATCCGATGGGAGAGGGTGTCCCGCCCTGCGGGACGGGTGAGGGTGACGGTGTCTCACATCCCACCGATTCCTCTCGAACAGGCCGACTCAGTTCGCCACAGCCCGGTAGAACAGGGGCAGGCTCTTGCCGGCCTGGGCGTCCTCGAACACCCCCGACCCGGCGGCGTTCATGGTGACGCTCCCAACCTGCGTCCAGGCAGCCGCTCCGACTGTGCCCGTGCGCTGGATGGTGTAGGTGCGCAGCGGTGTCCCCGCCAGCGTCATCTCCGGGTTGCCGTTGGGCAGCATGCGGCACCCGGTGAAGGTTGCCGCCGCGCCTGTGCCGCCGGTGCCCGTCTTGACGGTGAAGGTCGTCTGGCGCCCGATGTGCCCGCTGCCAGCCATCTCGGGCACTGCGTTTGTCGAGAAGTAGAACATTCGGCCGAACATGAGCGTGGCTTCGTACGTTCGGTTGTTCTGCAGCGTGTTGGCCGGAAGGACAATCGACGTCGCGGAAACGGGAAGTTCCCTCGGCACGCAGAGATCGGGCGCCTGAAAGACCACACCACCCATGTTCCTCTCGAAGATGATCAAGGAGAGATGGTCATTGGCGCCGGCGCCGGTGAAGGCATTCCAGCGGAGGGTGAAATCCTGCGCGTGGTTGACCGACTGCGCCTCGGTGTAGTTGGCGATCTTCGGCACCGGCACGGTGACCGTCGGCATGGTCATCGCAATCGCACGCTCGGCTTGCCCGGTCTGCGTAAAACGCAGCGTGTATTTCCCCGCCGGATAAGCCGCCTCGAGGGCGGCATCCGATCCAAAATCCTCGGTGTACATCAGAAGACCGATCATCGATTCGCCTTCGAGGTTCTTCACCGTCCCGTTGGGCAGCGTCACCGAACCGGACGTGACTGCCGGGCCGTTCCTCGGGCTCACGACCATCGCGTTGAAGTGGAAAGGCGTCTCGGGCGCCGGCGCCGGATCAGACGACGACGTCTGTTCGTACTGGGCGCTTTTCATCAGGGAATAGCCACCCCAGCTCTCAGGAATGCCGTCGGGCGTGCAGTCGTCGCCTCCGCCGCCTTGGGCCGTCATGAAGAAGCCCGAGTAGGTGTCCTCAGGCAGGGCCTCGCCCGTCTCGCTCTCGAATCGGACTGAGGACAACTCCGGGTTGAGCGTCCAGGCAATCACCGTGTTGGCCGGGAATCCACCCGTATGGCTGCAGGTCAATGTCTGCCCATCCGCGCTCCACGAGTAGACGAACTTCGCCGGATCAACCCCGTCGCCCTGCCATTCCACCGCATCCCCAATCACCGCGATCTTCTTCATCGGCTGGTCAAAAACGAAGGTCACCGGCGTGTTGACGGCCACCCCCATCGCGCCATTGCCGGGTGTCGACGCGACGAGCGCCGGCTCGGTGCCCCCGCCGCCGCCCGCGCCCGTGGTGAAGCTGCCCGAGACCCCGGCAAGAGGCACGCCGGATTCGCTTGTGATCGGCACAAGCACACCTGCGGGGTTCAGGCCCCACCGGATCAGCGTGTTCGGCGGCCAATCCGACGACGGCACGCACGTCAGCGTCAGTCCATCCTCGCTCCACAAACCGTCCAGCGACGGCACAGACTCCGCCGGGCTGAGGTCGAGGTTGCCAACAAACACGCCCGGAATACTGGGGACAATGGGCACCCAAGTCTGCATCGGCTGGTCAAACACAAACACCAATGCCGTCGTGACAGACACGTCGGTCGCCCCGTTCGCCGGTGTGACCGAGACGACCTTCGGAGCTGTCTGAGCCAGCGCCAGGTTGCATGCCAGCAGGAAGGAGAGCGCGACCAGCGTAACGGTTCGGGTGACGACCGCGGCGCCGCGAGCGCCGCAACCAACAGAACAAGACGATCCATTCATAGAGTGTCAGTATTCTCTTACAATTCCTGCCATTCTAGAAATCCCGCCCCGTATGGCCAGCCTCTTCTGCGGCGCTTTTGTGCTGCAAGTCTAGCCGTCCGGGCTCACCATGCAGCCCATGAAGACCATTCTCCGATCGGTTGCGAGCCTGGCGGCGATGCTCGCCGCGGCCAACTCGACCGTGGCAGCCCCGGCATTCGAGGTCGCCCAATGGATCGCCACAGCCATCGCCACCAACCGCCCCGCGCTGCCGATCTTTCGCAAGGAGTTCTCGATCGCCGCCCTCCCGGACCAGGCGACGCTGCGGATCGTCGGCTTGGGCGACTACGACGCGCGCATCAACGGACGGCGAGTTGCGGAGACAGGCATCAACCAGCCCTGGTCGCAGTACGAGAAAACGGTTTATTACCGCGATTTCGACGTCACATCCCTGCTGGCGCCGGGCGCCAACTGCATCGGCGTGATGCTGGCCAATTCCTTTTGGGACAATCCCAACCCGCCTCCGGGCCGCTACAACAAGGGAGGCCCCCAGCGCGCCGCCGACGAGCCGTTCCGGCTCTGTGTGGAACTGATCCTGCGCGGTAAAGACGGGACGCTCGAACGCGTGGGATCGGATGCGGCCTGGCGGACTGCCGAGGGGCCGATCGTCTTCTCGCACATCTTCGCCGGCGAAGACTACGACGCCCGGCGCAGGCTGGCGGGTTGGGACCGGGCCGGTTTTGACGACCGCGGTTGGTCCCCGGCGCGCCGGCTCTCCCCGCTTTCGGCCGCCCTGGAATGTCAATTCTGGCCCGGCTTCGCAGAACTCGACCGATTCCAACCCGTGTCGGTGAGCGAGCCGGCGCCGGGCGTTTTCCTCTATCAGTTCGCGCAGAATTGCTCGGCCCAAATGCGGTTCAGAATGACGGGCGGCAAGTCCGGCGATCGCGTGTCGTTCCGGTGCGGGGAGCACAAGAACAACCAGGACCGTCTCTTCGGCGGTTACGTCGTCGGTTGCGACGCGGTGACCGACGGCCAGCCTTTCGAACACCAATGGATCTCCTTCTACCTCGGCATGCAGTTTGTCGAGGTCAGCGGCGCCGTGCC
Organism: Verrucomicrobiota bacterium; assembly: GCA_040766265.1. GTDB lineage: Bacteria > Verrucomicrobiota > Verrucomicrobiia > Limisphaerales > J093 > MWFF01. Next base: position 1,453 of record JAXGQW010000072.1, on the reverse strand, counting down.
GGCCGGGCATCCGAACCCGGACGGCCGCCCGATTATCGAGTCTCTCGAACTGAGGCACGTGCGCGCGGCGCTGCCCGAGGCCGGGACGTTCCACTGCTCGAGCGAGCTCTACAACCGCACGCACCGGATCATCGACTGGGCCATGCGCGCAAACACAAGCCACGTGCTCACCGATTGCCCGCATCGGGAAAAACTCGGCTGGCTCGAGTGCGCCTACCTGCTCGCCCCCAGTTTCCAGTACCGCTACGATTGCCGCGACTGGATGGCCAAACTGGCTCGGGATATCCGCGACGCCCAGAAACCCAACGGCCAGGTTCTGACGGTGGCGCCCAGTTACCCGGGCGGCCGGTTCGGCGGCGGATTCGACTACACCCTCGAATGGGGCGCGGCGGCTGTCATGCTTCCATGGCACCACTACCAAGCCTACGGCGACCCGCACATCCTCCGCGACAACTTCGATGCCATGAAACGGTTCACCGACTTCGCCGCCACCACGGCCAAGGACGGCATCGCGGCGGGCGGCCTGGGCGATTGGTACGACTACGGCCACGGGCAGCCGCCGGGCGAATCGCGGTTCACCCCCACTGACCTCTCAGCCACCGCAACCTGGGCGCTCTGCGCGCTCACCGTCTCGCGCGCCGCGGAAGCGCTCGGCCGCGCCACGGAAGCGGCCGCTTACCGCGAGCGGCATGCCCGCATCGCGGCCGATTTCCAGCGGCGCTTCCGCGATCCGGCCACGGGCAAACTGCGCCACACCGGCAGCCCGCAATGCGCCAATGCCATGGCACTCTGCGCCGAGATCGTCCCGCCAAACGACCGCGCCGCACTGGTCGACGAAATCATCGCGGACCTGCGGCAGCGCGATTGGCAGCAGACGCCCGGCGATGTCGGCCATGTCTATTTCATCCGCGCACTCGCCGAGGCAGGGCGCTCGGACGTTCTGCACTGCGTCTACAGCCGACAGGACAAGGGCAGCTACGGCGGGATCCTCGCCAAAGGCCTCACCGCGCTGCCGGAGACCTGGGACGCGATGATGGACGGCAGCCAATCGCTGAACCACTGCATGCTGGGCCATGTCATCGAGTGGTTCCATGGATACGTCGCCGGCATCCGGCAGCCGCCCGGCAGCGTCGGCTGGCAACAGGCGCTCATCGCGCCCTGCCCAGGCCCGTTGACCGCGGCGGACGCCACGCTCCAGACACCCCGCGGACGCATCGCCAGCCGCTGGCACAAGGACGCCGCCCGGTTCCGCCTCGAAGCCGAAATCCCCGAGGGCATCGCGGCCCAGGCGATCATGCCCTCGGGCGCGCGACGCCCCCTCTCGATCGGCTTGAACTCGATCGAGGAGCCGCTCTGACCGCTCGATCGAGGACCTGGTTTCCGACTCGATGGACCGGCTAGCCCGGTTATTTCACACGCTTCCCGAGGAACCGTAACCGGGCTAGTTGGCAAA
>JAXGQW010000071.1:0-31221 GCA_040766265.1 Verrucomicrobiota bacterium | reverse complement strand
CCTTGATGGCCGCGCGCTTCGGCTGGCGTTAGTGGGTTTGTTTTTCTGCACGGTTGGCCGGCCACTCAGCGCGGGGTGGCGCATTACCACGCTGGCCGGTTCGCCAGGCCAGAGCGGGGCCAGCGACGGGATTGGAAGCCTGGCGCGGTTCAATTGGCCTCAGGGCGTGACGGTGGACAGCTTGGGTTTCGTGTACGTCGCGGACTCGGGCAATTGGACCATTCGGAAGATCAGTCCGACCGGAGTCGTCACCACCTTGGCTGGGACTCCAGGTGAGTCGGGCACCCAGGACGGAAGCGGAAGTCAGGCGAGGTTTCGGTATCCGACCAAGCTCGCCATAACCAGTGCAGGGAATCTGTACGTGGTCGATTCCGATTACGGTATCCGCAAGGTCACTCGGGAAGGTGTGGTTAAGACTGCTCTTGAGCTCAACCCCATTCTCCTAATCCGTGCGACCGGCGTAACGGTGGGCATGTCAGACCAGTCGTACTTTTCTTTCACTGACCACACGATTCACGGGCCCACACCCATCTGGGCGGGAAAGTGGCTCCGTCCCGGTTATCGCGACGGCTTACGCTGGGAAGCGGAGTTCGACGAGCCCGCCGATCTGGCGGCAGATGATACAGGCAAGGTCTTCGTGCTTGATGGACCACGCAACCACAGGATCCGCGTGATCGGGACGAACGATATGGTCACGACGCTCATGGATTACGCGCCGTCTGGCCACGCTCCGGAGGGAATCGACATGGGCCCGGATGGAAACGTCTACGCTGCGGATCAACGCCACATAATCTGGATGGGCAGCCCCGAGGGGATCGTGACCACGCTGGCCGGCGTACGCGATGCATCCGGCGCCCAAGACGGCACAGGAAGCGACGCGCGGTTCAACGGCCCCTCCGATATAGCAGTTGACCGTATGGGTAACCTTTACATCGCCGACACCTTTAATCACGCGATTCGAAAAGGAGTTCCGGACGTGGGCCTGCGTGGCTTCGACGGCACTGAGGTAATCACCTTTGCCTGCCGGCCTGTGAGCCAGGTGCCATCGCCTTTGCGTATCGCAGACGGCAAGGGCACGGTCTACGGCGTCATCTTGGTGCCGACGAACTCCCCCTATGCATCCAAATTCCGAATCCAAACTGCGGAGGGAGTCCGGGCTTTGAGGAGGCTACAGTAGGCCACAAGGCAACCGCGAGACTATGAAGACACGACTTTCAATTCTCTGCCTGCTACTGGTTCCTTCGACGGTCCAAACCGTGGCGCAGCAATCCATCGATTGGTCTAGAATCGCCGGGGGCGGTGGTTCGAGCGCCGGCGGCCAGTACGCGGTCAGCGGCACCATCGGCCAACCGGACGCCGGGACGCTGGCGGGCGGCCGCTACGCGATCGCGGGCGGCTTTTGGCCCGGGCTGATTGCCGAGTCCGCCAGCGGCGCGCCAACGCTCTACATCCAGGCCTCTGGCGTGGCAGTCCAGATTGGCTGGTCACCCGCCACCGCCGGTTTCACGTTGGAGATGGCGGAGAACCTCACCGAGCCGTCGTGGGTGCCCGCTCCCAACGGCAACCCGGTGTCGGTTCCGGCGAGCGGTCAGAGCCGCTTCTTCCGACTCCGCCGGCCGTAGCGTGGGCGAGGCTCTGGCAATCTTGTGGGCACCATCAATTCTCCAGCCAATCGGGCCGACCGCGACGCGCTGATCGGCGTCATCGAGCAGTATCTTCGCGAGGAGATCAGCGAGAGCCCATGGGGTCGCGTCTAAATATTTGACAAATGGATGCTCGCGGGGGTGTGGTCCGGGCGCCATGGCGCGTCCGTTGCGGATGGAGGTGGCGGGCGCGTGGTCAAAGGTGATGCATCCGGCGCACCGCGAAGGATCGCTTGGTGCGAAGCTCTGCAGCCAAATGTCAACTATTTAGATGCGACCCCATTGGTTCCCTTCAATTGGTTCGCCACCTGCACCACCAACGACCAGACCTTCTCGTTTATCCTGGGCGAGGGATGCATCGATCTGAGCTCAAGCCGGTCCTGGCCTGAATTCGTCGGCGGATTCGACCCAATCGACCGCGTGCAAGGCTGTATTTGTGATGACCTGATCTGTTTGCGCGTCAGGAATTGCGCGTTACCGAGTAGAGACTCCGATCCGGGCCAAAGCAGAACAAAAGCGGAGCTTGGTCCGTGTTCGGGAGAGCAAAACCACGATGAACATCATGAAAACCACAGTGCTGCGGCCGCTCTGCGGCCTGCTCCTCGCATCTGCCCTGATCCCGGGCCTCCACGCCCAAGGCACCGCCTTCACCTACCAGGGCAGGCTCACCGACAGTATGGGTCCCGCCACCGGGACTTACGACCTGCAGTTCTCGATCCACGACGCGGCCAGTGGCGGCCATGCCGTCGCCGGACCTGTCCTCCACAGCCCGGTGCAGGTGACCGACGGGCTATTCTCGGCCGCGCTGGACTTCGGTGCCAACGCCTTCACCGGCGAGCCGCGCTGGCTCGAAATCGCGGTGCGCACGAACGGCGCCGCGACGTTCACGACGCTCGAGCCTCGCCAGCCGCTCACGCCCACTCCCTACGCACTCTATGCGCCCAACGCCGGCAACGCCCTGTTATTCGACGGACAGAGTCCAACGGCCTACGCACCGGCTACCGGTTCCCCAGCTTACGCGCCGGCCACGGGCTCGCCCAGCTATGTTGCCAAGACCGGCGACACCATGACCGGTCCGCTCAACCTGCCTGCCAACGGCTTGGTGGCGGGCGCAACCCAGCTTGCCTTGAGCGCCGGCAACGTCGGCATCGGCACGGCGACACCGGCACAGAAACTCGACGTGGTCGGGGTGGCGTCAGCCTACGGGCTCATCTCCGACGGTGCACCGCCGGAAGGCGGGAGCCTGCTCCTGAGGAACGGGGGCAAGACGGGCAACGCCGCCTACGAATGGGCGCTGTTTAACATGACAGGCAACTACGGCGACAGTTTTCAAGTCTGGAGCTATGCCGCCAACGGATCGTGGTGGGGCCCCCAGTTCATCATCCGCGATGACGGAACGACCGTTCTCGGGCCGTCCGGCGGCAATGTCGGCATCGGCACCAGCGCTCCTGCAACCCGGTTGCATGTCCAGGGCGTGGGCGACACGGAAATCTCGATCCAGAGCTCCGATGCGGCGGGCCGCCGCTGGACGCTCCAGGCGTCGGGAAACGAACCGGGACAGGGGCGGTTCGAGATCATTGACCGCACCCTGTCGGTGAATCGCCTCACGATCCTGAAGAACGGCAACGTCGGCATCGGCACGACCACGCCGACCGCCACGCTGGATGTGAATGGCGCGGTGAAGTGTCATGGGAACGTCACCATCCTCAGTCGCACGACTGGCGCGACGTTGATCGAGTTGGGCGAAGGACTGGACTACGCCGAGGGATTCGACGTCGCCGATGAAACCAAGCCGGAGCCAGGGACGGTGCTTGTGATCGATGCCGAGGTCCCGGGCAAACTCACCGTCAGCCGGCGCGCTTACGACCGGGCGGTTGCTGGGATTGTGGCGGGAGCCAACGGGCTTGGTTCCGCAGTTCGTCTTGCCGCCGGGCAGTTCGATTGTGACGTGGCTCTGGCAGGGCGCGTGTACTGCAAAGTGGATGCTTCGGACGGACCGATCTCTCCCGGGGATCTGTTGACCACGTCTTCCACACCGGGTCACGCCACGGTCGCCTGCGACCGGAACCGCTCCCCGGGTGCGATCCTGGGCAAGGCCATGGAGCCCATGGCGGAGGGCCAAACAGGTCGGATTCTTGTGCTCGTCACCCTCCAATAACGCGAGGTTGCCATGAACAATGCCTCTGTCTTGCCGGCACTCCTTAGCGTCGGTCTGCTTCTCCCAGGCTTGGCCGTTGGCCAACCCCGGCAACTGATCGTTGCTCCCGATCACTTGGTCAACCTGTTGGAACCACTCAAGCGCTTCCGGGACTACAGCGGGCGGCCGACGTTCCTGGTGTGTCTTGGCCAAATCGACGCCGAGCCGCAGTTTGCCGGGGTGGATGCGCCCGAACGCGTCAAGCGATGCATCACCTACTATGAAGAGCACCACCAGGTGCAGCAGGTGCTGCTGGTAGGCGACGTGGATCAGTTCCCGATGCGCTATGTCTGGTGGGGCAAGCCTGGCCAGGAAGGCTGGCAGATGACGGACCTCTACTTCGCCGATCTCTACAAGACGGGCACGCGCGTCTTTGATACGTGGGATGCCAACCAGAACGGCTTGTACCAGGAGATCGAATTCGACCCGGACGGCAGCCTCAACAACGACGGCGTCGATCTGCTGCCGGATGTCGCCGTCGGTCGAATCCCCGCCTCCAACGCCCAGCAACTGACGAATTATGTGGCCAAGCTCATCCGCTACGAGTTGCAGACCCGAGCGACGGATAGTTGGTTCCAAAACGCCGGCCTCCACACGGGGTGCTGGCAACCCGACGAGAATACGACCAGCGACCGGGTCGGCACGCTGCTCGCGCTGTCGGGCTTTAATGTGATCAAGCGCTACTCCGATTGGCCCGATGGCGACCCGAATCACTGCCGCCCGCCGTCGATGTTCTGGCCGATGCCGGACACCGCCCTTGCGGACTTGAATGGGCCGGGTCTCGGCCTCTGGGGTTACCTGGGCCACGGGGCTCAGTTTGGACTCAGCGGACCGAACTTGTGGAGTGATCTTCTCGGGGCGCGATCGTTAACCAATGCCAGCCAACTGCCCGTGGTATTCGCCGCCGGTTGCGACACGGCCATGTTGGTGCTTCCTCCGGGCGGTCACCAATACGTCGACGTCGAGGGCACGGAACACTGCGGTTACTACCACGGCGAGGACTTGCTGATTGGGCCCTATCCGCATGAGGCCTTTCCCAAGCCGAATCCGGTACAGTTCGACAGTCGGCCTTCTGGCAATGCGGACGGGGTGACGACCTGCGAGGGCCAAGCCTACTCCTATGACGCGGGCTGCATGGGCGAAGACCTGCTCTTCAAGTTCGGGAATCCGGTGGGCTCAGGCGGAGCGGTAGCCTACATCGGAGCGACGTCCGGCGCACAACCGACCGTGGTAGACCTCTACGAGGGGTTCTTTCAGGCCTATCGGGACGGGGAGAGGATTCTCGGTAATCTATGGCGAACCATGGTCGAGCGCTATCACGCGAAACATGATCTGGCCGAAAGCGGCACGTGGTACGACGCCCCGGAAGACTGGCAGCGGGGACATGTGGTTTCCGAGCCGAGGAAGTTCGTTGTCCTTGGCGACCCGTTTCTCGTCGTGGGCGGCGCCTTCAACGCTCTCCTGTCGGGCCCTGTCTCCGACGATGCCGATGGCCCGCTGGCGACGTCAACTCGTCATCGGGTTGTGGGCCAAGCCGAGGTGTCGCCGGGACTTACGCTGACGGCGCAACCAGCCTCCTCCCTGTTGTTCGAGGCCGGCAGTAGCATCACGACCCATCCGGGTACGACCGCCGGATTCCGAGCTAACGGTCTCCCCGACCAACCGGTGGGACTCCTGGCCGCGTCATCAGCCTCGCCGGGACAGCCACTGGCCAGCAGTCCCGTGATCCGGGGAATGGTGGTCAGAGGACAAGTCAGGATGAGCAACGGGGGAGAGATCAGAATGCACTGAGGCTCAAGACGCGATCGGTGAGAGAGAAACCCGAGGAACCGCAGGCTGCCAGATGCGAGACTCGGCGCCCCACGGGGCTCCGTACGGTCCGGGAAGAAAAGATGAACTCCACCACAGTTGACCATGAAACTGATGTGACAATGAAACCGATCTTGACTCTGATATCCTTCTTGGTGACTTCCACGATGAACGTCTTTGCGCAGCCTCTACAGATCGATTGGCTCAGTGTGGATGGCGGTGGAGGGACGAGCGCCGGCGGCGTCTATGTCGTGACCGGCACGATTGGCCAACCCGACGCGGGGACGATGTCGGGCGGGCCGTACGCCATCGAAGGTGGCTTATGGCCCGGTTTGATCGCCGTATCGCCGAACGCACCAACGCTCTACATCCAGACGGCCGGTGAGGACGTTCAGCTCGGCTGGTCACCCGCCACCGCCGGTTTCACATTAGAGATCACGGAAGGCCTTGGCGGGCCGGCCTGGGTGCCGGCTCCCGGCGGCAACCCCCTGTCGATTCCGGCGACCGGCCAGAGTCGGTTCTTCCGGCTCCGCCGGCCGTAGTCTCGGCAAGACTCAGCCGCAAATCCACGAAGTACAAAGGAGTCCGTTGGATAGGCGACACAATGCCCCTCGCCCGCCCTTCCGCCTTCGCTCTGCGAGCTACGGCGCACAAGCCGGCAACCCTCTCCCCATCGGATGGTGAAGGGCTGGGGTGAGGGGTCAGTGTCACGCATCCTGCAGACCGCACAGCATGTCCCCCATACTCACAGCCTGGGCTGCGACTGTGCTCCGCCGCCGTCGGCACCTCCCCCATCCGGCCTCACTCCGGTCGGCGCTCGCGGCGCTGTTCAGGTGGTCTCTTCAACCGCTTCGGTTCCGATCCCTATGAGCGCACTGGTCAATCATGCCGACCGCGACGCCCTGATTGAGGTTATCAATCAGTACCTCCGCGAGGAGATCAGCGCGTTCGGGTTCGATGAGAAACTGTCCGAGATCGAGGCGCGGACCAAGGACGAGACGGTTAAGTACGTCCGGGCCCAACTCTGGGGCGTTTACGACGACTGTGACGATCACAAGGTCGTGTGCGACAAGACCGAGTGGGACATGATCCAACGCCTCCTGTTGTTGCTGAAGTCGGATGCGAGCGTGGTGGTCGAAACGGGCAAGGCAAAGCGGACGGCCAGACAGGCCATCGCCGCGGCTGGCTTGGGGGTGGCTGCGTGGATCGTGTGGAAGACCGGTTGGGGCAAGCACCTGTTGATCTTCAATATCCCCTTGGGAGTGGTTTCAATGGGGATGTCCTGGTGGCGGGCACGAGCGGAGCGCCAGAGCGAGGGGCACGAAGACGCAGTGGCGCCCTTTGGATCGCTCGTTGAGCTGCGGTCGTCACGCAGGGCCGCACGGGATTTTGTCAAGCGCCGCTATCCCGGGCGGTTGGCGGGGCGGCGGATTCGGAGTCCGATGCTCGACTGGGTGTACTGGCTTCAGTGGGGTGCGTTTTGGCTGATGTTCTCGCCGGTGGCGCTCGCCTTCCAGCTACGACCCGAACGGCGGACGACGTGGCGGGTGGCCGGCGCCTGACTCTGCGTGCGTGACCCAATAACCCGTGCCACTAAGGGACGACCTGCCAGCGACAAGCCCTGGTGTCGGCTTCGGATGCGGTGTCTGTCCCCAGCGCCCGTCTCACGATGTCGCCGCTAAGCGTCCGGACACAGCGTTGGTATTCAACGCGAAAGTGGCGGCCTTCCTCTGTGGCCCATTCCACGAGTCGCTGGCGCGGTCCGCCGTACTCGACATGGCCGCGAAACCACTCTCGCTGGGTGTGGGTGCTGACGACACGGACACGAGCTTGCACTCGCAGTTGGAGCGGTGGATTAAGCCGGCCAGGCCCCAGGAGGCCCATCTGCTCCACCTGGATTTCCAGGACGCTGTCCACACCCGCTGCCGCCAGACTTGAGTAGTCATTCTCGACCCGGCGCAGGCCATGGCTCAGGTTATGGACACTGTCCCGGTCGCGCGGGAGGAAGGCGAGCGAGTCCCACTCCACTGCTCGAAGAGATGACTTGTCTGGTCGAATCTCGAAGGTGTGCGCCTCCAACACCTGTTTCTGCAAGTCCTGCCCAGGGTGGAATTCTGCCGCTGCATTCGTGAGCACCTGTAAGGCCGCGGCCAACCGGTCGGGAGATTCTCCCTTCCACAGACCGTAGGCGCCGCCAAGGATGAATCCGGCGGGAGTCCAAACCGCGCCGATCAGAACCGTAGGTCCATTGGCCCCGGACATCCAAAACAAGCCGGCCTCGGCAGCACTGTTTCGGGCCGCTTCGCCCCGAGTCACGGGCGTCTGCAGGCTGATGCCCTGACGCGGAGTCAGCACGAGCACTGCCGTCTGCCCGAGTTCGGCGCCCCTCGCCGCGGTCCATTGACGGTCATCGAGAGGACGGTTGGATCGGCACCCCAGCAACAGGAATAACGCGACGCCTGTGAAACTGATAAAAACTTGCCTTTTCGTGTGGTGGGAGCCTGCCCGAACGGGTGGGGCGGTTCAAGGTGAAATCGGCCGGAATTGGGCACTGAACGCGTCTGCTGCGGGCTCTGCCAGAGGTGGGGAGGCCTCGCATGGCGTCTGGAAGGCTGGGCGAGGCAGGTCGAGGACGCACCGGCGCGTTGGGGGACCGCTCGCCGCAAGGCTGGGCGCAGTCCCACCGCTTCCTCCTGGGTCTCCTGTTCAGTCGTCGACCGAGACTTCCGGGACCGGCGGCTCGCGGGCCGGGTCTTCGTCCCACAGTCCGTCCCGCAGGCGCGCATACGCGTCGATCAGCAGACCAGGCGCCTCGACCAGCTCTACCGCGCTCTGGGGCCGTTACTCGAGGAGACGGCCCACGCCATGCTGGGCAGCGACTATTCCGCCGAACTGCTCTTACCGGCGGCCTGGAAGGCCTCCTGGTCGCCGGATGGGCAACAGGTTGTGTTTGCCAAACATGGTGGCGGCATCGCCGTGTTTGACCTTCGGTCGCAGCGGGTGACGAGCTTGGCCTCCGAAGGCAAGGACCCCGCCTGGTCGCCGGACGGGAAGTCCATCGCGTTTGTCACGGCGAACGGCGAGGACCATGAGTCGGAGGAAGTCTGGATCGTGCCCACGGGAGGAGGTGATCCTGTCAAAATCGGCAAGGGCGGCTTCCCGTCGTGGTCGGGCGACAGCACACAGGTCCGCTTCCACAGCCGCAGTCTGAATCGGATTCTCGAATCCGCGGTGAATGCGCCGCAGGAGCCGCCCACGGAGTTCTACGCGCACCCCCTCTCGTGGTATCCAGCCATTTCGCCCGACGGCTCTCGCATCGCCTTCGACACACCGGGCAAATTGATGGTGGTTGAGCGGGAGACAGGTCAGACCGTCGCGAGTTTGGCGACACCGGGTGAAGGCGGTCTTCTGCCGGCGTGGTCGCCGGACGGGCGACAGGTGGCTTTCGGCGGATTCGCGGCAAGCCAGGCCGGATTGTGGATCTTTGACGTCGAGCGCGCCGGCGCCTTTCAAGTGGCAAAGAACCCCGGTTGCACCATGCCGGCCTGGTCGCCCGATGGTGAACGCCTCGCGTTCGACCTGCGCGGGCAAACGAACGAGATCTGGGCGCTCAACACCCGGTCCTTGCCGCGCGAGCCGGTCTTGACCAATCAACTTCCGAGCCGCGTGCCCTCCCGTCCGCGGCTGGAGGATTCGCCCGTGATGGTGCTGGTCGATAAGCCGGTGCCGGGGCCGTTCAAGCTGGCCCTGCTCGAAGGCGGCGAGTTCGTGCTGCCCAATCCTCAGACCACAAACGTCCTGCTGCTCGATTTCTGGGCGTCGTGGTGTGGGCCGTGTCGGCAGGTCATGCCGGAGTTGGCGGAGATCGGCCGGGAGTATGCCTCGCGCGGGGTGCGTTACGTGGCGGTGAATCTCCGCGAGAAGCCTGATCTGATCCGGCGTTACCTCGACAGCGCCCAGATCGAGCTCACCGTGGCGTTGGACACGGAGGGGCGCATGGCTGAGGCGTTTCACATCCAGGGCATTCCGACCATGGTCGTGGTGGATCGCGAGAACATCGTGCGGCATGTCCATGTGGGGGCCTCGCCCGAGGCGGGCCAGGAACTGCGCCGTGCGCTCGATGGGCTCTTGGGCGCCAATCGTTGACCGTCGAATCCTGTGACGCCGACCCCTTCAGCCGATAAGGTCTTTGATCGCGAAGTGGTTGGGCTGGCGTGGACGCGGCACGGCCTGGTCGCCGCAGTGCGCGACGGCAACCCCGAGGCAATCCATCGCCCCGTTGCCCTGGTCAGCTTCGAGACCGGCGACGTCGTTCTGCGTCCCCTCGGGGAGGAGCGTGGTTTCCGCGAGTTCAAGTTCATCGCCGAAGGCCGACTGTTTTGGGTGACGCGGTTGACGCCGGAAGGGCCGCAGGAACAGTTGTGGATTTGCGACAGTTCGACCGGCAAACCCGTCGGTCCGCCCCTCTCGCTGCCCGGGCAGGTCCACATGGTCGTGCCGGAAGCCACGGAACAACGGGTGGCCATTGGCGTCATCGCGCGCGGAACGGCGGGCCGCACATCCTCGCTGCACGTGTACGATTTCCGCGCCGGACAGTTGATTGGCAAGCCGCTCGAGTACGGCAGCGGCGGCATAGCCATGACTGCACGGGTGCGCTTTGAAGCGGGAGGACACCGCGTGCTGATTCCCGCACTCGTGATGCAAGAGAGGAGCCGCCTTTGGAACGTCGAAAGCGGTACCGTCACCGAACTGCCGCCGGGACTGCCCCAGTTGGCGGTGTCGGACGGAGTGGCGGATGAACCGCAGCTGGCAGAGACGGAACAACTGCGGCGGCCGGACTGGCTGCCGGGCAGCGCCATCACCCTTCCGAATGCGATCCGCGAAGTCACCAGGGCCGCCTTTGCCCCGGACGGAGAGCGACTGGCGACGCTCGGCGCGGACAACCGCCGGGTCCGCCTTTGGGATGTCACTCCGACCGCGATTCGTCCGGTCGAGGTCTTCAACCCCAGATGGCGAGACGCGCAACTGCCTGGTTCCAACCCCGACATCGACGCGGTCGACCGCCGCGTCCTGCGCAGTTTCGGGACGAACCTGGTGGTTGTGGACAAGGAGGGTCGTTGGTCCGTGGCGCCGAACACCGCAGGCAGTCACTTGGTCGTCTGGGACTTGGCGAACGGCACCCAGTTGCCCTCATGGGACCTCGCCTCAACGAAGACCGAGCGGGTGCATCTGAGCCCGGACGGCGAATGGGTGCTCCTGGTCGGCGCCGGGCAAGCGCGGCTCTGCGCCGCAGCCGACGGGCGCCCGCGCTCGGCACCCTTCGGCATGACGGGCACCCAGCGAGTTGCCGACGGCGCTTTCACGCCGGACGGCAGCCGCGTGCTTACCTGGTCGGAGACCGGCAGTGGCCAGGTCTGGCGCGTCGAACCGTGGGGCGCCGTCGGGTCCTTCGGCCCGCACGGTGCCCGCGCTCTCTCCGTCAATGTCAGCCCGGACGGTCGGCGGGCGGCCACGGTCGGCAGCGACGCGAAGGTGCGGATCTGGGACCTCGGCACGGGCAAAGAGGTGGCTGCGCCTCTTAAACATCCGGCAGCGGTCAACGCCCTCGGTTGGGCGGAGGCGGGCGAGGTGCTCGTCACCGGGGCACAGGACGGGAACGCGCGGATTTGGGACCTCCGCACGGGCAGCCCCCGTGGCACCCCGCTGCGACATGGTAGTCCGGTGACCGGGATCATCGTCCTCGATCCGTCCAGCCACCTCGTCACGGCGGGCGAGGGGCAATCGGCCAAGCTGTGGAATCTGCGGTCGGGCGCGTTCGTGCGCGCGTTGCAGACCGGCCCAGACTATTCCGGGCCGACCGAAGTCCGTCGAACCTCCGGCGGCACGCTGCTGCTTCTGGCCGGTAGTGAGTCGCGCGTCTACGACCCGGCCACTTGGTTGCCTTTGAGCGATCGAATCCCGATCGACTTTCATCCGTTCGAAGCGCCGGCGGTCTTCCGAGGCGATGCCTTGCCGCGTGATCCCGCGGCGACCGCGGCGCAGATCGATCTGACCAAGTTCTACAAAGCCGTCGTGGCCTGGACTGGGTCGACTCCTGGTGGAGTCAGGGTCTGCCTCTACCACCGGGTTTGGGAGAACCCGTTTGCCGATCAGGAGATTGCCTCGCTGGACTTTCTTTCGACCCAGAGAGCGTGCGCGCCCTTCCTCATCGCGGTGACCGCCGAGCCATGACGACCGTGTCCATCAAAGAGGCAAGGCCACGGACGGATGAACTCCGACCTCCTACGGGCCGGACCTGGCACTCGCCAACGATTTGTTGGAACGGCATCATGCTCTGGAGAACCACGAATTGGAATTACAGCAACCTCAACAGCCGCCGCATTGCTGTGGCTGGAACTGCCTTGGCTGGGGAAGGTGTATCTGGATGGCTACGGGCGATGCAAACCACCGGCTGGCCAGATTGAGCGTATGAATGCAGAACAGCCAACCCCTTCGCCGACACGCGAGCCGACCCCGGGTCGCTGGATTGCCGTTGAAGAAAAGTATCGACCCCAACCCGGTGCTGCGAAACCGCCGGCTTCTGCTCCGGAACAGCCAGCGCCGACAGAAAACGCCTGATCCCCGAAGGCACCCACCGACATGCAATCGCAGCCAACATCCCCAAAACCCACGGGCCTCCGTTGGGGTGCGCTTGTGGCGGCGCTGTCGGCGGTCGCAGTCATCAGTGTGGCGGCGTGGGTGATCGCGCGCACTCCTGGAGTGTGGGGCTGGCCCGCATGGTGGGGCTTCGGAGGGCTCGGCATCGTGGTGGGCTTGATCGTCGTGCATGGCGTTTTCGAAGCCCGCCGCATCCGCCGGGTCGTCGGTGAGGCGTTGCGAGACCGCCTGCCGCTGACGGACGAGGCCTTTGGCGTCCGCTTCTTTGATCCAGCCATTGCCCCGACTCGCAAGCAACGCACAGCATAGCCGGGTGGCCGAGCCAGTTGCCACGACCTGGGCACAGAGCGATGGCCCAGCCGCCACCCGCTGGGCGCAGACCTTGCCGGAGGGGGAGGCGCATCGCGCCGCGCTCGCCGCAGCTTGCTCCACGTGGGCAACCACCGCTCCGCAAGAGGCCGCGCAATTCGCCGCGAGCCTTCCGGCGGGGGAAACGCAGAACCGCGCCGTGGCGGCAGTTGTGTTGAGTTGGTCAGCGCAGGAACCGGAGGACGCTGCGGCGTGGGTGGCCCAATTGCCCGAAAGCGAGACGCGCAATCAGGCGGTGCGCAACATCGTCTCCGGTTGGGCGCGAAACGACCCCGCCGCCGCTGGCGCGTGGCTGAAGACTTTCCCTGAAGGCCCGGCTCGCGACCAGGGGGCGGCGGGATAAGTGGACGCCATTGGCTTTCAGCATCCGGAGCTTGCCGCAACCGCAGTGGGCATGATTAGCGACGTGAGCCAGCGCAACCTCAAGACCGAGAGCCTTGCGCGCCAGTGGTTGCAGCGGGATCCCGCCGCCGCACAGAAATGGCTGAACCAGACCAGCCTGACCGCCGAGCGCAAGAGTCAACTGTTGAGATCCGCGCCTCGACGGTAGGCAGAAGTTCTCGAGTGCTTGTCAGTCTGGCTTTGACGCGCTGCTCACATCGGGATCGCTGACCGCAGGATGTTCCTGTGTAGACGGTCCCGGGGCGCTCTCCTCCTCGCCAGATGTTCCCGTCGCGGGTCGCGAGTCATCCACACCACCGTAGCCGACGGATTGGATTGCGATCTGCCGGGCATGGTCCCGTCGGATGACTTCGAGAAACGGCTCTATCTCATCCCCGGTCCCGATTCCGCGGCGGATATCGTCTTTGAAGAACTGGCCATCGAGTGGCGCCGGAGGCGCAACCTCTCTTGGCCGGCACGGTTCGGGTCCTTTGATGCGTTGGTCAGGTTCGTCGCCGAACACAGCCCCGCTGACGACGCGACCACTCGGGGTCCTTCTGCGTGACGACAAGGCTGTGTGCGCAAGACCCAGTCGGACATGATCCAGCGCCTGCACATTGCAGGCTGATCCGTTTGACACCAAAACCGCGCGTTACTTGACGAACCTCAACCTGAAGACAAAGGAAGACATTCTATGACGTCGAAACCGGCTCGGCGGCGCAGTACCCCTGCGCCTATCGGATCGCGGATTTGACGGCCAACGGCGACCTGGCGATTGCCAGTCCGCGCTTGACCACGATTCCGCTGGACCTCGGCGGTGTGCCCTTCCCGGAATACGCATTGAACTTCGAGGCCACCCGCCTCCTGCCGATGGTGGTTTACATCCTGGTCAATGACTTTCAACTTCCGCTCGAGAATGCGCAATTGCTCGCGCCATTGGCGACACAGGCCCTGCTGGCCAACTACGCCGGCGATGAAGTGCCGGACGCGGAAACCCAGGCGATCCTGCTCGGCATGATCCAGAGCCCGGAACCGTCGCACACATTCGGCCTCCTGCTGTGGGGCATCTGGAACGACCCGCCGCCCGCCGACAACCAAACCACGGTGTCTGTGCGCTGAGGGCATCGGGGATGCACCGGTTTCACCAGTTGAATCGCATGGACCCTCTCGGAAGCCACTTCGACCTGAACGACACCCCCCGCACGTTGTCATGCGTTGGCCGCCCTTTGTTGAGTTTGCTTCGCCGACCTCTTAGCCCGCATTTCTCATCAACTATTGATGTCATCTGACCGGTCACCGTCACATTTCACCTGAAATGCGGGCTCTCAGAAACCCGCGCCCCAAAGAGTTGGACCCAATCTCGACCACACTGTGTCGGCGTGCCCGACGCGCCCAAGGGGCTGGGGCGCATCCCGGCTTTGATGAACCGATAAGCCGATTCTCCTTGCTGGGCGCGGGTTTCACAGACCCGGAAATCTCACCCGCGGACCGTCCGGAATGCCGCGATCGCCTCACTGGTGAGATTTCCGGGTTAGCTAGACCGTGCGCACCTTTTCCAAGAGCGCCGCGTACATGGCCGGACGCTGGTCCAGCAATACTTGTTTGGCGGCGGCGTCTCGGTTTGTGCGCGTGATGGAACGGAAATAGGCCGCGGGCGGAAAACCGCTCGCGAAAGTGCGCCCGGCTGGCGATAGTCCTGGTCGTAGAGTGCGTAAATGATCTCGCAGGCCTCCGCCCCGCCCGCCTCGGGCCGGTCCACGACAGAACCGGTCCGCGCACTCGACGAATCGGCCCGTCTTGCAAGGATCCGCCGCCTCGCTGACCACGCGCTCCTCGATGACGTGTGCGCTGGCGAGAGGCGCCCGGGAGTCAGGCCGGGACCATTCTACGGGTTCGCGCGTGCAGCGGGCTCGGGGAAGATCTGCCCCCAATCCGTCTTCATGCTGACCACCGTCCAGCCACGCTGCGAGGCTTCGTCGAGTCCGCGGGCGAGTTTGCCCACCTGTGACTCCCGGTCATAAGCCCACTCACGAGCCGCATCGTCGTGATGGATGAGGAGGGCAAAGCGCGGGCCTTTGCCGGCGGTCGTCCATGCCAGCATCTCGAAGTCACCATCCGAATTGCCGAACGCCATCAGCGGGCGGCGTCCCAGGTGTTGCTGGATGCCGACGGGCTTGCCCGCTTTGTCATCAATGAAGTTGAGCTCGGGCAGGCGCACGATCAGTGGCTCGCCATCGCGCACTTCGAATCGCGTTCTGATGCTGCTGCCGATGACCTGCTCGGGCGGGATGCCATACACGCGCTCCGCCCACGGGCGCATGAACTCGATGCCGCCCTCGGAGACGATGAAGGTCTTGAATCCGTTCGCCCGCAGATACGCGAGCAGTTCCAGCATGGGCTGATAGACCATCTCCGTAAACAGCCGCCCGGTCTGCGGGTGCCGCGCGGTGCTGATCCAGTCCGTGACGATCTTCGCGAATTCGTCCGTGGTCATGCCCGCGTGCGTGGTCATGGCCATTTCGAGCAAGGCCTTCTCTCCGCCGGCCAGGGCGGACGGTGCGCCGCCCTTCAGCACCGAGGCAAACGGCTCTTGCTCCTTCCATTCAGGATGCTGCGGCGCGAGCGCCTTGATGCGGTCGAAGATGAAGAGCGCCTGGAAATACATCGGCTGCTCCGCCCACAGCGTGCCGTCGTTATCGAAGACGGCGATGCGCTCCGGCACGGGCACGAGGTCCGGCGAGCCGGGTTCAGTCACTCTTTCCATGAACCGTGGAACCGGATCGTTGATCTTCAAGCACTTAGGCGATGGCTCGCGCGGGGGCTCTGGGCTGGAGAACCATGTTGTACTTGCGGGCGAGTTTCTCGAGCAGACGCTGCTCGGTCTGAGCGACTTGGATTTCATACTGCTTGAGTCCGCGCTCGACATAGGCCTTGCCGTGCACCATCAGGCGCCAGAACAGTTGGGCCAACTTGCGCGCCAGTGCCAGGTTGGCCACCAAGCCACCACGGCGACCTTTGATGCGGCGGTAGAACCCGCCCAAAGCGGTGTCCACACTGCGCCCCACACTGCGAGCAATCACACAGAACAAACGACCGGCGCGATTGCGCGAGCGTCGCTGGCTGCCTTTGCGCTTGCCGCTCTGTTTGCTGCCCGGCGCCACACCCAACCAAGCCGTGAAGTGTTTCTCCGTCTTCCACTTCCCGCCCAGGTCGGTCCCCACTTCCCCCACCAACTGCAGCAACGCGTAGTCGGCCATCCCAGGCAACGTGGTCGGATCTTTCCCCCCGCACAGCCGCCAGAGCAAGCCGTGCAAACCCTCAATCTGCGGCGTGTTGACCCCGCCCCGCTTCGTCGCCGCCGGCGGCGCCGGGGCCTGCGGATCCTCCGGCCCCGTGATCTCCTGCAGCACCCTCTGGAGGGCTTGATCGCACTCGCGGATCTTGCTCTGGTAGGACTGCCACAGTTCGTAAGCCTGGCGCAGCGCAAACAGATGCTCGGGCTTCCAGGTCCCGTGCAAGGCCTCCCGCAATCGCCCCGCCTTGTTCTTTTGAATCTGTGCGTCACACAACGCCAGCAGCGCCACCGGATTGCGTTCCCCGCCCAGAATGGCCTCGATCATGTTGAGGCCGCTCATCCCGGTCAGGTCGCTGATCACGTCGTGAATCTTGAGATTCATCCGCTCCAGCGCCTTTTGCATGTGCTGCTCATGGCTACCGGCCATCACGATGTGGTCGTTGCGCAACCGCAGGTAGTCCTGCAACCGACGGATGTGCTCCGGCGGGACAAAGCCCGGGTTGAGCAATCCATGTGCGTGCAAGGTCGCCTGCCACTGGCAGTCGCTCATGTCGGTCTTGCGCCCCGGCAAGTTCTTGACGTACTTGCCGTTGACCACCACCACCTCCAACTTCGCCTGTTCCAACACCTCGTAGGGGCAGAGCCAATAGATGCCCGTCGCCTCCATCGCCACGCTCTTGACTCCCTGGCCGAGCAGGTAATCCCGCAACTCATGGAGTTGGCCAGTCGTCGTCCCGAACACCTTGGGTGGTCCTCCGGCGATCGAGACATGGAGTTGCTCACTTCCGATATCAATCGCGGCGGCTGTGGGATTGAGAACAGGCAACGAAGGGGTTGGCGTCTTGTCGTTAGGCATTGGCAATGTCCACGTCCCGGTGCCCGGCTAGGATCCGAAAAGTACAAATCTTTCCAGCGGGAAGCCTCACAGCTCGCCAATCAATACGCATGTCGCTAGCCGGAACCAATCTCTCCAACGAGCAACCCTCGCGGGCGCTTCAGAGTGCTTTGCGGTCACGCTGCGCCAGAACGCGGACGGGTGTGACTATGCCAGGTTCATGGTCCCAATACGCGCCAAATCTGGCGTCTTTGCTCTCCACGAAGCCGATAATGGATTTCTTTGGCGCGGTGTCGTTCCACGAAGGCAGCGGGTCTTGGGCGGTGGCGGTGGTGAGACCTTCGAGGGTCAGAGCAAGGATGGCGAGGGCGGCGCAAATCGGTTTCATGGTTTGATTCTCCAATTTTGTCGGTCATTTGGGAAAGAGTAGGGTTACGGCAAAGCGCAAGCCCCACTCCGGACCGTCGGCCGGCTTTTCCGCATAGTAACGCGCGCCGATCTGGAATTGCACGGGTAGCTTCCCGATCCTCACCAATCGCGCCACCCCAAGGTTAAGCGGCACGGTCCACTGGCTTTGATCCCACTCATAGGTGGACTCGGTGTTCAGCGCGAAGGTCGTGTGGCGTCGGGTGGTGTAGTGCTTCAGTTCATGGTGGCGCGAAGTTCGATCAGCGACTGATCGAACGCGTCGATTCGGATGAGTCCGAGGCGGGGGTATTCGATGTCGAGGATCAGATAGATGGAAAGCGCCATGATCGCGGAAAAGATGCAGCGGGCTCTGGCGATCAGACTTGGCCATGCCGAAGCCGGCTAACCCGCATATTTCACACCCCGTCGGTGCACATGGCGGTCAGACCTCGCAAGAGGACCGCTATGCGGGTTAGAAAAGCAAAACCGCGCCCGGTCCCAGAGTCAGAGAGATGCAACACACTGTTCATATGGAAGAACACCTTCAGGACCGACGGGATCCTCTTGGGTCCCTTTCCGGGCGCGGTTTTGCCAACTAGCCCGGTTAGGAGTCCTCGCGAAGCGTGTGAAATAACCAGGCTGACAGCCCGCTGAGCAACACGAGCGCGCCGAGCATGGCAAATACGGCGACCGGTGGGTGTTGACGGGATGCGAGAAGGCGACTGTTACTGAGATCGAACATCTCATTGGCCGGAGGCAGGATGGTCTGGGCGAGCGGCAGGCTGCGGTCGCGTTTTGTCGCGTCCACCAGATGGTTCCAGATTTCTGCTTGGGTCAAGGTGAGCCTGGCCAGACCGGCTGTGGCGGCTTCTTGATCGGCGGCATCCCGAGTGGTTTCGATCACGGTGTCCGCATAACGGCGAAAACCGTCACGGGCTTGGTCGCGATCCTCGTCGGAAAGCAGGTCGAGCCTGAGCCAGGCGGTGCCGATGGCGTTGACGTGCTCGGTGATCAGTTCGCGGCGCTCATGGAAGCGGTTGGCGGCTCCGGTGAAGGTAAAGGCGATGAGCAAGCCCATGAGGCCAAAGACGGAGCCATCAATGGCCCCGAGCCCCGCCTGGGCATCTTCTCCCGTCACGCGCGCTCGTCGCCGCCCGATGACCCATCCCAAGCGCAGGCAACCCAGCAGGCCCGCGAAGAGAACCGCCGCAAAAGCAGCGGAAATGAGAATCTGGTCCATCGCAGAGAGTCGATATGCGTGGCGGGGCGACCCATTGTCTGGATCGCCCCGCGCATGCTGTATCCAGATTCACTCTCCGGCGGTGGTCATGCGCTTGATCTGCTTCTCAAGCGAATCGAGGCTCCAATCGCCCGGCTTCTGGCTGGGCGGAAAGTCCTTCAAGGTCATCAGGAACTTGCTGGCCACGGCCTGCAGCGGCACGAGCACGAAGGCCCGGTCAATCATCCAGTCGTGGTAGGTGTTCGAGTTCTGCTGGGCCTTCTCGAACGGATCCCGGCGCAGGTTGAAGAGCAGGGGCAGGCGCAGATGGACGAAAGGCTCGCGCCACACGTCGAGCTGATGGGCGCGGTTTTCGAGATAAACCGCCTTCCAGTCGCCGACGCGGATGGCGACGACTTCAGCGGCGTCATTCAGGTAGATGAACTCGTTGCGCGGCGACTTGTCGGTCTTGCCGCTGAGGTAGTCGGTGAGGTCATAGCCGTCAATGTGGTTCGTGTAGCGGCGGCCATTGAGTTCCACGCCCTTGAGCAGCTTGTCCTTGATGTCCGGAGCGCCGGCGGCGGCGGCGAAGGTCGGCAGCCAGTCTTCGTGCGAGACGATGCCATTGAGCGTGGTCCCGGCGGGGAATTTGCCGGGCCAGCGGATGAAGCAGGGCACGCGGAAGGCGCCCTCCCAGTTGGAGTTCTTTTCGCCGCGGAAGGGCGTGGTGCCCGCATCCGGCCAGGTGTTGTAGTGCGGGCCGTTGTCGGTCGAATATTGCACGATGGTGTTGTCGGCGAGGCCGAGATCGTCAATGAGCTTGAGCAGTTCACCGACGTGCATGTCGTGCTCGACCATGCCGTCGCCGTATTCGTCCTGACCGGAAAGACCGATGTGCTCCTGCTTCACGTGCGTGCGGAAGTGCATGCGCGTGCCGTTCCACCAGCAGAAGAAGGGCTGCCCGGCCTTCGCCTGACGCGTGATGAAATCCTTTGCCGCGGCCACGGACTCGTCGTCGATGGTCTCCATGCGCTTCTTGGTCAGCGGGCCAAGGTTCTCGATGGTCTGGCCACCCTTGCCGTCGGCCCTGCACTTGAGCACGCCGCGCGGACCGAACGTTTCGAGGAAGGTTTTGCCGGTGGCGAGCTTCATGTCGCGCGGATAATCGCGGTTCTCGGGCTCCTCCTCCGCGTTGAGGTGATACAGGCTGCCGAGGAATTCATCGAAGCCGTGCATGGTCGGCAGATGCTCGTCGCGGTCGCCCTGATGGTTCTTGCCGAACTGGCCGGTGGCGTAGCCCTGGCTCTTGAGCACCGTGGCCATCGTCACGTCGGTCTTTTGCCAGCCTTCCGCCGCGCCGGGCATGCCGACCTTGGTCATGCCGGATCGAACCGGCGAGGAGCCGCTGATGAAGGCCGCCCGGCCGGCGGTGCAACTCTGCTGCGCATAGTAATCCGTGAAGGCGAGGCCTTCCTTGGCCAGTCGGTCAATGTTGGGTGTCCGATAGCCCATCATGCCACGATTGTTGTGGCTGATGTTCCAAGTGCCGATGTCGTCGCCCCAGATGACGAGGATGTTGGGTTTCTTTTCCTGTGCCGAGGCGGCCAGGAGCGTCAGAGCGCCGCAGAGGGCGGCGAGGATGGTGGTCTTCATATTTGATCAGATCGCTGAAATGCGCGCCGCCAACCGCGACGCCAGCACAGTATGGCGAAGGCGCCGGCACGGCGGTATTGAACTTTGGTTCAACATCCTCCTCGGTTCGCCCGCGCGGCAGCGGGCAGGTGGCGCGCGATGGCGCCCAGCAGCGGCGCCTCGTCCACGGGCTTGGTGAGGTAGGCGCGGGCGCCAAGTTGCCTGACACGGGCTTCGTTGCCCGGTTCGTCGTGGCCCGTGAGGACGATGACCGGCGGACATGCCGCTCCGGACTGCATGGCCTCGAGCACGGCAAAGCCGCTCAAGCCCGGCATGTGCAGGTCCAACAGCACGGCATCGAAGCTCCGGCTGGCCTGGGCGGCAAGCAATGCCCGGCCGTCTTCGAAGAGCGCCGCCTCATAGCCATGCGTGCGCAACAACTGGCCCAGCGCTTTGCGCATCCGGGCCTCGTCATCAAGCACCGCAATCCTGGGGATGTCATCCGGCACGGCGGCCAGTCTGCCACGTCTTGTGAGAGCGGAGCATTGAACCTTGGTTCAATGCGGACGCCGCCGCCGGCTACTCCGCCGGTTCTACGCCCAACCGTTCCATCGCGCGCACCAGTTCCGCTACCGAGGTCAGGCCCAGCTTCGCGGTGAGGCGCATCCGGTGAATCTTGATCGTCTGCTCGCTGGTACCGAGATCGGCGGCGATCTGTTTGTTCAGTTTGCCGGTGATGACGTGCCGGAGGACTTCGCGTTCGCGGGGCGTCAAGGTGGCGAGCCGCTGGCGCAGGCCGGCCAGTGCACGGTGCTCGTCCTGCAGGCGCCGGGCCTCGGCAAGGGCGGCGTGGACGGCGGCCAGCAAGTCGGTGTCATTGACCGGCTTCGTGAGGAAGTTCACCGCGCCCGCCTTGATGGCGCGCACGCTCATCGGGATGTCGCCCTGCCCGGTGAGGAACACGACCGGCAGCCGCGCATCCTCACGGGTGAGGTGCTCCTGCAACTCGAGTCCCGTGAGCCCCGGCATGGAGACATCCAGGACCAGGCAGTCCACTTGCGCGCGGTCCTCGCCCCGCAGGAATTCAGCCGCCGAGGCGAACGCGCGAACGTGGAAGCCCTCGGCCGTGAGCACGCGTCGGAGGGCCTTCAACATGCCCGGCTCGTCGTCCACCAGGCCGATGGTGGGGATATGGCTCATGCGCCCTCCTTCGCACCGGGCAGGCGAACATGAAACGTCGCGCCACGATCCGGGTTCGCCTCCGCGCTGATGGTGCCGCCATGCGCGGTGACGATGGTGCGGCAGATGGCCAGCCCCATGCCCAGGCCGTGGGGTTTGGTGGTGAACAGCGAGTCGAAGATTCGCCCGGCCTCCGCCGGCAGGCCGCAGCCGGTGTCGCGGACAGACAACTCGACGCCGTCTGGCCCGGCCCGCGTGGCGATCACGAGCCGCCGTTCTTCCGGCGGTCGGACCGCCATCGCATCGCAGGCATTGGCGATGAGATTGAGGACCACTTGCTCGAGCGGAATGCGGTCCCCGCGCACGAGCGGCAGGGCATCGGCCAGTTGCAGCGTCAGGACCACGTGGCGGCCAAGGAGTTCGCTGCGCAATAGAGCCGCCACCGATTCGACCACGCCGTTGAGCGACAGCCACTGGAAGTCCGGCTCGCTGCCCTTGAGCAGCGCGCGCAGGCGCTTGATGACTTCGCCCGCCCGCCGGTCTTCCGCGACGATGTCCGCGAGAATGTCGCCCACCTCGGCGAGATCGGGCGGCTGCGCAGCGAGGAGCCGTTGCGCGGCCTGGGCATTGCTCAGGATGATGGCGAGCGGCTGGTTCAACTCGTGGGCGAGCGAGCCGGACAAGGCGCTCAGCGACGCGACGCGGGACAAGTGCGCCAGTTCCGCCCGCTGCCGGGCGGCCTCGACCTCCATCGCCTTTCGCGCGGCGATGTCAATGCCGATGCCGACCAGATGGGGCTTGCCGTCAATCAGCACGCGCACCCCGGTCAGCAGATGCAGCACCCGGCGGCCGTCCTTCAGTCTCACGGGCAATTCCAGGCTGACGCGGCCGCCGGCGAGCACCTGGCTCCATGCCGCGCGCACGGCGTCCATATCCTCGGGCTCAAACCAGTCGGCCACGTTCATCCCGGCCATCTCGGCGCTGGTGTAGCCGGTCTGGGTTTCGTGCTGCCGGTTCCAACGCACGAACTTCCCGTCGGCGGTGTAGAGGTAAAGCAGGCCGGGGACACTGTCGAAGACCGCGTCGGTCAGCGCCCGTGCGCGACGCAGTTCGGCCTCGCGCTCCTCCAGTTCGCGCGCGGTCTGCGCCGCTTGCAGCACGCGGGAACTCAACTCGTAGCCCATGGCGAGCACCAGTCCGGTGAAGAAGGCGCTCGCTGTGATCGGCATGGGTACAATGCGCCAGAACACGAGGATGGCCTGCGCGGTGCCGGCCACCACGAAAACCACCGTGCTGCCTCCGACCCGCAGCGCCGCCCGGGGGTCGCCCCGCCTCCAGGCGGTGAGCGCGGCGTCCACGACATAAGCGAGCAACAGCAGCAGGCTCAATTGCGCCAGGACCATCCAAGGATTCGCCACCCCCAGTGGAACGGACACCGGCTCACCCAGGAAGGGAAGCCGCTCCAGCCGGTGAAGTTCCCGATAGTTGATGTTGACGGGGGAAATGCAATTGATCCCCAGCACCACGGTGCGCAGCCCGACCACCGTCCACGCGAGCCAGGCCCGGCCCGCTTGCAGGTAGCAGTGGATGAAGCCCACCAACGCAGCCACGGTCAGCCATACCGGCGCCTGATACCAGCGCAACCACTCCCCGTAGGCCTCGGGGGTGGCAGCCCGCATAAGGCCCAGTTCGCCCGCCGCCATGACCGCCGTACCGCCTGCAAGCAGCGCAAACATGAGGTTGGCCCGGGCGGCGCGGTCCCGCAGCCATACCAGTCCGTGGACGCCCGCCAGGATGAGACAGGCGGAGGCCACCATCGCCCAGATGAGGGTGATCCAGCTCATGGAGTCAGAAGTCCACCTCGACGCGCATCTGGAAGATGTTCAGGTTGCCGGTCTGCACGGTTTGGGGAACGCGGCCAAAGCCGTAGTTGAACATGAGCTTCAGATGCGGCTGAAGGTATCACTACTCGGCCCAACCATCCATTGCCGAGGCGGGACTTGCACCTGCAAGCATGTCCAGGCCCGAAGGCTGCACATAGGAATTTGCCTTTTCGTGGTGGGAGCCTGCCCGAACGGGTGGGGCGGTTCTAAGGTGAAATCGGCCGGAGTTGTGCCCTGAACGCGTCTGCTGCGGGCTCTGCCAGAGGTGGGGAGCCCTCGCATGGCGTCTGGGAACCGCCAGGAGGGCATCCCCGCCAGGTTCGTGTAGATGAAGCTGCTCAGCACCTGGTCGCTCCCCCCGCTGCCGGACAGTTGCGCTTGCCCCAAACCGAGGTACCCGTTGTGGTCATCCACCACCGCTGCGTTCGCGTTGGTCAATGCCACGGACTCAAAGGCATTGTCGCGCAGCGTCCATGCGCCCCCCCGCCCCGTACCGCTCCAGCATGTCCACTGCGCTCTCTGTCAAGTCGGGCGGCAGGATCAGTTGGTGCGCCGTCTCTCGGGCGATGACGTGCCCGCTCTCGGTCACCTCGAACGCCGCCCGGGCAGGAACGTAAGCCCGCTGGCCTGCATCCCATCGCCCCAAACCAGTGGCCAGCTCCGTCACCCGTCGTTCCTCGGCGCACCAGCCCCCCATCCCGTCGGGGACCAATTCGGTCCGGCTCCACACCCGATGATGCGGGCCCATCTCGACCACCTGCGCTTGGGGCGGGATCAGCACCCGCACCGCCTCCAGTGCGGCGGTGGGGCCAGGGTGGATGAGCGAAGCGGCCAGCGAAGCGGAGAGAACCGCTCGTTTCATAAAGGACACAGCCTGACGAGGGCGTGCTTCAGGGTGAATCGGTCGTGGTGTTGCTTGGTCGCTCAACTTGGCCAACGCGGCGGTGAATCGAGCGCGCCATAAGAACCCCAAGACCAAGTCCAACACGCGCAGCTTTCAAAAGCGCTTCCGTTCCGCCCGCGGTGGGCGCCAACGACTCCGCGCTCTGGTTTTCGCCAACTCACCCTCCCTTCTGGAGTTAAGTGACTGAAAATACGCGTCCTGCCTCAAACAAAGACTTGTATTTGGGCGAATCGGGTCGAGTGTCAGGACCGTGGGAAACAGTTGGTACCAAAAACTCTTTGGGCTCGAGCCGCGGAACCGTCATGACGATGTCCGCGCGAGGGCTGATGACGGCGATGCGGACGCCCAGTTCTCGCTCGGGGTGCTGTGCAGCGCGGCGGAGGGCGAGCAGCAGGACCTGCCGCAGGCCGCGCGCTGGTACCAACAGGCAGCCGAGCAGAATCATCCGCTGGCGGAATTCAATCTCAGCCTGATGCTCGCCGAAGGACAGGGTGTGCCACGGGACGACGCCGGGGCGCTGCGCTGGATGCGGCGGGCCGCCGATCACGGCGACGCCGGCGCCCAATACAGCCTGGGGAAGCTCTGTCACCGCGCCAGCCTCGACGGGCCGGAATTGGAGGCCGCGGAATCGCGGATCGAGGCTTATAAGTGGCTCACCCTGGCTGCCGCCCAGGGCTACAAGGACGCGGCGATTTCATGCGCGGGACTGTCGCTGGTCATGAGCAGAGAAGAGCTTGCCGAAGCCAATGCGCGTGCGCAGCGTCTGTTGCCGCCTGCCCTCGAGGAAGCGGAAGCGCGTCCCGCGGACGATTGACAGGCCGGCAAGCCAGAAGCGCATGGCAGCCTCATTCGCTGACACCGGCTCCGCCGGAGTCACAAGTCCATCAAACATGCGGGCCAGAATCCTTGACCGGTGAAACATGTTGCAGACAAGTCAAGTTTCTGTGCTGCGTTCAAGGGGTCAAGGATTCTAATGAGCGAGGCGCGGGAGAGAAGGGCGGGGAAACACGGGGACTCCTCATGGGAAGGAAGACTGGATTTGGTCTGAGGCGCGCCTCGCTAGGCGAGTTCCTCGCCCAACTCGACGTTCCAGTAGGCCAGGTCGAGGAAGTGCTTCCAACTGTCGTGGCAGGGAAGTCCGAGGTTGACCTGCACAAACGGACGCCACTTCGGCCGCTTCGGTTTGCGGATCAGGTGCATGCGGGCTTCCTGCGGCGTTCGGTTGGCCTTGAGCGTGTTGCAGGTCACGCACGAGCACACGATGTTCTCCCACGTGGTCGGCCCGCCGCGGTCGCGCGGGATGACGTGGTCGAGATTGAGGTCTTTCCGGTCGAACGCGCGTCCGCAGTACTGGCATGTGTTCTTGTCCCGCTCGAAGATGTTGTGTCGGGTGAATTTGACCTCCTTCTTCGGAAGGCGGTCAAACATGAGCAGAAGGATGACGCGCGGCACCCGGATCTTGAACGAGATGGTCCCGATCGACTCCGCGTGCGGTTCCTGGCGTGAGAAGTCACGCCACTCGTTGAAATCATAGGTTTGGAAGTTCCCGTCGATCGTGTTGAGGACCACCTGCGCGTGCCCCTCGAAGACCAGGGTCAATGCCCGCCGCACGCTGCAGACATTGACCGCCTGCCACAAGCGGTTGAGCACCAGCACATGTTCGCTGAGGAACGAACTCATACCTGCTTCCGAGTGTGGCGACGCTATCACGGATGTCACAGAAGTGTCAATCGCACCCTGACCCGCGGAGCCAGCCCGATTGTCCGATTGCCAAACCTTCAGGCTCGGCTCTAGTATG
Organism: Verrucomicrobiota bacterium; assembly: GCA_040766265.1. Classification (GTDB taxonomy): domain Bacteria; phylum Verrucomicrobiota; class Verrucomicrobiia; order Limisphaerales; family J093; genus MWFF01. The sequence goes on along the minus strand of JAXGQW010000071.1, from coordinate 5,012 downwards.
CCGCCATGAAACGCATGACCCGGCTCGGGGTCGGATTGCTCTCGTTGTGCGCCGGTGCGCTCCTGGCGGTTGCCCAGGCGCCCGACGACTTGTATGTGCGGATGTACAATTTGATCCAGCAGGCGGATTCTCTGCGAGCCAGCGGGCGCGTCCAGGACGCCATCGAGAGGTACGTCGAAGCCCGAACCGTGCTCGACCAGATCGAAACCAGCTACCCCAACTGGAACCCGAAGATTGTCAAATATCGCCGCGACTACATCGCCGAGCGCATGGGCCCCGCCGCCCCGTCGACACCCCGTCCTGCAACCCCCGCGCCGGCGGCCAGCGCGCCCGCCTCGGTCGGGCCAGGGATCAAGAGCGACCCGGAATCCGCTCAGCGGATGACTGCGCTGCTGGAAGAAATCGCGAGTCTCAGCGCCGAGCGCGACACGCTGCAGGTCAAACTGCGCGAGGCCCTGACGGTTCAGCCCGCCGCGGTGGATCCGCGCGAATTGTCCAAAGCCGAGCGTCGCCTCGAGGAGGCGCTGGCCGAGAACCAGAACCTCAAGGCCAACCTGGCTGAACATCAGGCCAAGCTGGCGCGCGCGGCCGACCCGGATGCCTACGCCGAAGCGCAGAAGGCGTTGAAAGAAGCGAACGACGCGCTCAAACGCCAAACACAGTCCGTCACCGCCCTCACCAAGGAACGGGATGTCTTGCAGCAGAAACTCCAACGCGCGACCGACAAGGCCCAAGCCCGAGCGGCCCGTGAGGAATCGAGGCCGACAAAGGCCGATGCCGCCGCATACGCCGAAGCGCAGAAGGCGTTCAAGGAGGCGCGGGATTCGCTCCGCCGGCAGGCGCAAGCCCTGAGCGCCCTGACCAAGGAACGCGATTCCCTGCGCGAGCAACTCGAACGCGCGAACCGCAGAAGCCAAACGCGCGCGGCTCAGGACGATTCCAAGCTGATGGCCGAACTCAAAGCCAAGGCCGATGACCTGAAAGCCAAACTCGATCAGGCTCAGACGACTCTCGAAGCGGAACGCGGTCGTTCGGCCATCCTCGAGTCCGAAAAACTCACCCTCGAGAACCGGGTGATGACTCTGTCCGCTCGCCCCGCCACTCCCGCCCCGGCCCCGGTCGCGCCCGCAGCCGCCGGCGCCGTCCCCGCCCCCGCTCCAACGCCGGCCGCCCCAAGCCCGACTCCGGTGACCGCGGCCGCGCCCATTGTCAGCCCGGCACCCGCCGCGGCGCCCTCGAGCAAGGCCGAGAAGGCCGCCGAAAAGGCCTGGGTCAAGCAACTCGAGCGCGAACGCAACGATTTACGCAAGCGGGTGGCCGCACTCTCGCGCGAGGTGCAGGATCGCAAAGTGCGCAGCGGAAGCGCGCAGCAGGACAGGCTCGCGGAGGAACTCGCCATCCTGCGCGCGCGCATCCAGGTGTATGAAGCGCGTCAAGTCCCCTTCACACCCGAGGAGTTGGCCCTCTTCAACACCAAGGCCGCTCTGAGCGATCGGACCGAGCTGTCCGCGTCCAAACGCTCCGCTCGACAGATCCCGGCCGGTGCCGCGGCCCTGGTCGCCGACGCCCGGCGCGCCTTCCAGCGCGGTCAGCTTGCCGAAGCCGAGCAGAAATTCCGGCAGGCGCTGGTTTTGGACGAGAAGAATGTGAATCTCCTGACCGATCTTGCGGCGACGCATCTGCAGCAGGGCCAACTGGAGGCTGCGGAAGCGGCGTTGAACAAGGTGACCGCGCAGGAACCCAACGATCCCGAGGCCCTCGCTCTGCTGGGTCTGCTGCGCTATCAGCAGGCCAGATATGACGAGGCTCTCGATGTCCTGAGCCGGGCCGCTCAATTCAATCCGGACAACCCGCATACCCAAAACTACCTCGGCATCACGCTCGGCCTCAAAGGCCAGCGCGGCCCCGCCGAACAGGCGTTCCGCAAGGCCATCCAACTCAACCCCGACTACGCGGAAGCCCACTACAACCTCGCCCTCATCTACGTCCACCAGAAGCCACCGTTCCTCGAGTTGGGGCGCTGGCACTACAACAAGGCCCTCGCCGCCGGCCACCAGGCCAATCCCGAGATGGAGCGATTGCTCAGCGGCACTCCCGCCGCATCATCGGCGCCGCAGAATCCCTGACTTACGGGCTCGCCATTCGACGTTGTGCTGTCACAATTCACACCGTGCGTGCATACGAGAACACCCTGAAGCAAGCCGTGAAGACCATCACCGCCATGACGCTCAGCGCCCTGGTCTTGATTGCCGGCTGGGCCGGGCGCGCGGCCGACGACCAGGCCGGGTTCGGTTTCCAGGGACCAGAGATCTTCCCCATCGACAACCTGATCAGCCTCCTGCGCGCGGCGGATTTCGACGGCAACGGGGCCCAGGATCTGATCGTGGTGAACAACGCCCGCTCGAAGATCAACATTCTCTTCAATCGCGCCGGCAAGACCAACGATCTCGCCGCCCAGCCGATCAGGCGCGAGATCAACGAACTGCCGCCCGATGCCCGGTTCCGCATCGAGTCGCTGGCATCCGAGAAGACCATCTCGGCGCTGGTGGTGACCGATTTGAACAAAGACCAGCGGCCCGACCTGGCCTTCTTTGGCGCCCCCAAGGAACTCGTCGTCCAGTACAACGAAGGCGCCAACACATGGAGCGCCCCGCGCCGCTGGAGCCTCGATGACGGCCTGCTGGATCCGAACGCCCTGACGAGCGGCGACCTCAACGGCGACGGACTCGAAGATCTCCTCATGCTCGGTGAGAGCACACTCTACTTCCTGGCCCAAAAGCCCGACCACACCCTCGCCGAGCCGGAGAAAATCCCGTACAGCGGAGTCGTCAAAGCGGCGCAGATCATCGACATCGACGGCGACGGCCGCTCTGATCTGATGTTGGTGAACTGGGAGCATGCCAACCCGTTCCGGTTCCGCCTTCAAACTGCAGCCGGCCAGCTCGGCCCCGAGGTCCACTTCACCCTCCCCGCCATTCGCTCGTATGCCATGGAAGATCTGGATGGCGACAAGAAGACCGAGGTCATGACCATCGCCGCGAAATCGGGACGCGCCCAGATTTCGAACTTCATCCTCAAACCGGCCGAGGCCCTGACAGGCGATTTCAGCCAAGGCCAATTCCAGGTGGTTCCTTTCGCGAAGACCACAAAGAACCGGCGCGGAATCGCCTGGGCCGACGTCAGCCGCGACGGCTTGTCGGATCTCCTGGTCGCCGAGCCCGACAGCGGACAGGTCTCGCTCTTTCTCCAACAGCCCGACGGTTCACTGGCCGCACCCCGCACCTTCCCGACTTTCACCGGCGTCGGCGAACTGGGCGTTGCGGACTGGGACGGCGACGGGCGGGCCGAGATCTTCTTCCTCAGCGCGGACGAGCGCCAGATCGGGGTCAGCCGCCTCGACGAGGCCGGGCGGATTGCTTTCCCGACCCTGATTCCGATCGAGGGGCGGCCTTTGACGATGGCCGCGGGCAGGGTGCGCGCGGATCAGAAGCCGCTGCTGACGGCCATCGTGGATGTTGACGGCAAGCGGGAGCTGTGGCTGCGCGCCGCGGACGGGGCCGTCACGCGCCAGAAACTCAGCGAAACCTTCAAGTCGAATCCATCGAGCCTGACAATCCACGATCTCAACCATGACGGCTTGCCCGATCTGGTGGTGTTGATTCCGTATGAAAAGGTGAAAGTCCTGCTCCAGGGCGACACCGAGTCCTTCGACGAACAGGACGTCGCCCCGCCCGGCGGCAGCGCCGAGCAGCCGTGGTTGAGCGCCGCCGACGTGGACGGCGACGGCAAAGCGGAACTGTTGCTCGCCCAGAAGAATTTTGTCCGGGCCGTGGTCCTGCAAGCCGACGCCGGCCCCAAGGAAGGCGCATCGAGGACGACCTGGACCTTCCGGGTCAAGGAGCAGATCAATGGGGCATCGAGCAGCTCGCGCATCGTTGGGGCGGCTTCCCTGCGAAACGGCACCAACGACGTGGCAAGCCTCTTCCTCCTCGATGCCGAGCGCAAAGCCCTGACCTTGTGCGAACGCGATCCCTCGGGCGTCTGGCAGGCCCTGCGGAATGTGCCCCTGCCGGTGACCGATTTCACCGCCCTCGAGGCGGTGGCTCTCGGCGGCGATCGCGCCAACACCGTCCTGTTCCTCGGCTTGAACAGCGTCGCCTGGCTCCCCCTGCGCGGAATGATCTGGGAGTTTTCCAGCCTCGACGACTACGAGACCCCCGTCAAAGACGGTTTCCTCCACGACGTCGTCCCCGGCGACCTCAACCACGACGGTTGCCAGGACCTCGTCTTCCTCGAAACCGCCAAGAACTACCTCGACCTTGTCCGGTTCGAGCCGCCTCATCGACTCGTCCCAGCCAACCGCTGGCAGGTCTTCGAAGAGCGGACCTTTCGGTCCCGGCGACCCGACACCCCCGAGCCGCGCGAGGCGTTGATTGCCGATTTGACCGGCGACGGCAAGAACGATCTGGCCGTCGTCGTCCATGATCGCATTCTGGTCTATCCCCAGGAGTAGAATGCCGTGCCACGCGACTATGTGCTGCCTCGATTTCAGGCGCCCGCCGCGCCGCAAATCGACTATGCCCGGGAGCTGAACCCCCAGCAGTTCGCGGCGGTCACCGCCGTGCCCGGCCCAGCTCTGGTCATCGCCGGCGCCGGCGCCGGAAAAACACGCACGCTCGTCTACCGCGTGGCTTTCCTCATCGAACAGGGGATCCCTCCCGAGTGCATCCTGCTCCTCACCTTCACCAACAAGGCGGCGCGGGAGATGATGCAGCGCGTGCGCGACCTGCTCGAGAACGATTTGGGCGGCCTCTGGGGCGGCACGTTTCACTCCATCGGCCACCGCATCCTGCGCCGACACGCTGAAACCATCGGGTATCCACCCAACTTCACCATCCTGGACCGGGAGGACGCCACGGACTTGATTCGCGCCTGCCTCGCCGACGCCAAGGTCGCGCCGCAGGAGCCTCTCTTCCCCAAAGCCGATGTGCTCGCCGAGATCTTCTCACTGG
>JAXGQW010000070.1:0-31358 GCA_040766265.1 Verrucomicrobiota bacterium | reverse complement strand
TCCGGGATGCGGTTCTCGTAGAACAGCGGCACTGTCGCGCCGTCGCCCACCGACTGCTTGAAGTCGTAGATGCTGACGTAATCGCCGAAAACCTCCTTGGTCTTCTCCTCGCCGGCGATCAGCGGCGTGCCGGTGAACCCGATGAACGCCGCCTTGGGCAGCGCGTCGCGCATGTCCATGGCGAAGATGTCGTACTGCGTGCGGTGGGCCTCGTCGGTCATCACGATGATGTCAGCCCGGCCCGAAAGCTCGGGAAACCGCCCGCCCCGCTCGGTTCTGAACTTCTGGATCAGCGTGAACACGTACCGGTGATCCTCGGTCAACAACTGCTTCAAGTGCTCCGCGCTGTCCGCCCGGACTCGTTCCTCCGGCTCCGTCACCGCGCCGACGCTGGCGAAGTTCTTGTAGAGCTGGTCGTCCAGTTCGGTGCGGTCGGTCACCCCCACGAACGTCCAGTTGCCGGGCACCTTCCGCAGCACCTTCTGCGCGAAGAACACCATCGAGTAGCTCTTGCCCGCCCCCTGCGTCTGCCAAAAGACGCCCAGGCGACTGTAAGCGTTTCCAGTCGAGCTTCGCCGCCCGCAAGGCATCGTCCCAGTTAAACGGCAGCACCACGCAACAGCGCAGCATGTCCGGCGGTATCTCCTGTTTGATGCAAAACTCCGACACGACCACCGTCGAGAGGTAGATGGGGATTTGATTTTCCAGAAAGTGCTTCCAATAACACCGGGCCGCTTCATGGTTCGCCCGGTTCTTGTCGGCGAGCGTAATCAGAAAGCTGGTGTCGAGCAGTACCCCGGCGGCCATGATGCGCTATCCTCCCCTCACTTCCCTGACCCATTGCGCGGCGTCAGGCACATCTGCCCACGCTGCCGCGCCCTTGGCCGTGAAGCGGTCGAGCGCTTCCTCGTTGTAGGCCGGTTGGTAGTCCACGAAGGAAATCAACTGAATGTTGCGCAAGTCGGCCGTCCGAAAATGCTGCTCCGCCCTGACGTGCAACAGCACCTTGTGGTAAAGCCGGTTCTCCACCTGTTCACGGAGGTACCCCTGCGAAGTTCCGACGAGCAGTGTCTTTCCTCCCCGGTCGATCTTCAGATGGATGTTGGCCTTTTGCGTGCCGCCCATGTCCATGATCTCGCCGAACAAGTACTTCTCCACGGCGACCCACGGCACAATGTCGCCCACGCGGTAGTCCGTTTCCCGGCTCACCCGCACCTTCGGCAAGCCCTCGTCTTTGGGCCGGACTTCGTAGATCAAGTCCGGGTTGTTCTTCGTCCGCACCTGCCACTTCTGCACCACTTCCGCCCGCTTGATGTCCAACTCGCCCAGCACGTCCTGCCGCGCCATCAATCTCAAATCCGGCTCAAGGCTGGAAAAAACCACCACCGGGAGCATGACCCGCAGCACGTAGGAGCCTTGAGTGACTTCGACGTGAACCTGATCGAGCTTCAACTTCTGGTTGCCGCCGACGAACGTCTCGACCTGCTGATTGAATTCATTGAACTGCGACAAGCCGATGGTTCGCGGCGTGATCTCCACTCCCTCCACCTTGCCGTGAAGCGCAAACTCAATGGATGGGGTCTCGTTCATCGCCGTTTGTCCACGACACCATACGCCACGTTGGGCACCATCGGCAAGCCTCTTGCCGAGCCAACGGTCGGCCAGTCCAGTCCGGCGAGAAGTTCGATGGCGGGCTGCTCGACCAACGTGTCTTCGGAGTCCCCTTTGCTCACGGCGGCGACGCTCCCGACGGTCCGATCGCCGTCCAGTCCATGAGGACCGGAGCGAAGTCCAGCGTAGCTTTGATTGGCGGCATCTCGTCTGCGTACACGCTCACCGTGATGTGCGGTGGAGATCGCTTGCCTGATGTGCCGTCAGCGACGCGGGCACTTCAACGACGTAGCAAACACGTGCACAAACAGCAACCGCACCGAGCCGTAATCTTCCACCCCATGATCGAGCGCCACCGGCGGCTCAAGCCCCTGCCGACCGAGATTCGCCAGTTGGTTCACCGTTGTCTCGACCGCCTTCTCGCCCACCCCGCTGGCCGTTCCCGTCGGATCCACGCCGAACACCAGATAACCGCCGCCCGGCTGGTTCGCGAACGCCGACAGATGTTCCGTCAGCCGCTTCTTGTCGGGGGACAGCCCCGCCTTCCAATCGCACTCGTTCAATTCGTGCTTGGGCGGTTCAAGGCTGGCACCGTCGATCACGCCAGGCGGTCCCCAATCATCTGAATCTTCACGAGTCGTCTGAAGAGTTGCTCGGTCTGGAGGAAGACGCCATGTGCGCCACCGGCGGGATTGTGAAAAACCACCGCGACGCGGTGTTTGGGCCGCAAATCGCGGTGGTACAGGGCGATCCCCAGTTGCTCACGCCCCTGAGCATGTCGGGCCATCGGGTCGCGTGAACAACGCAAGGAGTCAGTCAGGACTTGGGGAGAATCACCGAGTCAATGACGTGAATCACGCCGTTCTGAGCGAGCAGATCCGTCTTCACGACCTTCGCGTTGTCCACGGTGACCCCCGCGTCGGAGACCTTGAGCTTCACGCTCTGGCCTTGGGCGGTCTTGGCTTCCATCGTCTTCACGTCCGCGGCCATCACCCTGCCGGGCACGACGTGATACTTGAGAATGGCGGCCAGCTTCTCCTTGTTCTCCGGCTTGAGAAGGCTCTCGATCGTGCCAGCCGGCAGCTTGGCAAACGCGGCATCGGTCGGGGCAAAAACCGTGAACGGTCCCTTGCCCTGGAGGGTTTCCACCAGGCCTGCGGCCTTCACGGCTGCGACCAGGGTTTTGAAGTCGTCCGCGCCCGAGGCGACGGCGACAATATCTTTGCCCGCGGTGCAAGCAGTCGCCGAGGCGCACTTGCTGGCGGCGCAGTCGCCGGCAATCAGGTTGGGAGTGAGGGTGAGAACAGCAGCGATAGCTGCCACGGAGAGGAGGCTGTGCTTCTTCATAGTTCGGTTTCGGTTCTAAGTTTCAGTTATCACGTTCGATTGCCGACTATCGGCTATCATACATGTATAAAGATTGTATGATAACTGTAGAATGTCAAGCGCCAGCCGAAAATAATTTAAGATACATGCAAAGTGCTTATTTCCAATGGTATATGTTCACGTTCTGCGTCTTTAAATGGCTATAAGATCCTGGATGTGGAGGTATTGTGCAATATATAACTAATGCACATTATCCGATCCGCAGGGCCGCGCGGCGGTAAAGAGGCAATCGGGGTGATCCCATTGCCTTCTGTTCACTTTGCATACCAGTCGCGCAGGCGCACTTCGATGCCACGATCAGTCCCGACCAGGGCCTTGAATCTTTCGAGATCGCTGCCGCGCGAGTGGTACGGGTAGACGATCCCGGGTTTGAACGCGCGCACGGCCTCGGCCGCTTTCTCGACGTCCATGGTGTAGGGCAGGTTCATGCAGACAAAGGCGACGTCGATGTTCTCGAGGGCGCGCATTTCGGGGATGTCTTCGGTGTCGCCGCTGAGATACACGCGTTGCCCGCCGAGGTTCAGGACGTAACCGTTGTCCCGGCCTTTGGGGTGGTACTTGAGACGATCGGCGGTGAGGTTGTGGGCCGGCACGGCTCTGCACTCGAGACCGCGCAGAGCTGTTTCCTCGCCATTGGCCAGGACCTTCGTCCGGCGGCGCAGATGTGCCGGCAGCTTCTCGGCCACCGTGGGCGGGGCGATCAGATCGGCGCGCTCGCCGGCCACGCCTTGCAGCGTGGCGAGGTCCAGGTGATCCCCATGCATGTGCGTGATCAGCACGAGGGTCGGAGGCGGGAAACTGGCGTAGCGTGCGGCCCCTCCAACCGGGTCGACATAGATGACCTCGCTCTTCCAACCAAGAAGCAGCGACGCGTGATCGACCGGATGCACGATGAGGTCGCCTCCGAGCCCGGGAATGCGGTCGCCGGTTAAGGCCTTTTCCCCGGCAGCATGGCCGGGAGGCACGATGCAGAACACCGGGATCAGGGCGATCCACGCCCATGCGATCCGGGACGTCTCGCCTGGAAGCAGGAGGTTTTTCATGCATGAATAGATGCCCCACACGAATCGCGAGGACAAGTGGAAATCCCGCGTGGAAACCCGCGTTGAGCCCCGATGTGCAATTCCGCAAAGCTTGATGGAGCATCCGGCCCGGATTTCCGCTACACCTTTCCATTGGTGCGAAATGCGGGCTAAACCGGATGTTTCACAAAGCCTCGCGGAGTCTGACATCCGGGCTCTGGCAAAACCGCGCCCAGAAAGGGAACCGGGAGCATTCTGTCGGTCCTGAGAATGGTCTCTCATGGGAACAGTGTGATGCAGTTCTCTATCTCTCGAACCTGGCGCGGTTTTGCTTCTCTAGCCCGCATAGCAGTCCTCTTGCGAAGTCTGAGTGCCCTGTGCACCATAGGGGTGTGAAATATGCGGGCTAAGGGTCGCGCAACCGCCTTTCGACAAACCGCCTTTCGACTCTTGGCTTCTCGACAATTCCGGAGTACACACACGCGCATGAACATCCAACCGCTGTGCCGGTCAAGGCTGCGGGCCAAGGCTGCTGGACCGCGCCTGAGACGGGGCGTCGGGCCCTGCTGGCGGCCCGAGGCGCGATGGCAATGGGGAGCTGCCGGGCTGGCGGTCCTGGGCTTCCTGGCTCATCAGGCGATGGCCGCGTTCGACCTGCACGTGTCGACCAACGGCAACGACTCCTGGTCAGGCGAACTGGCGGTCCCGAGTGAGGACCGATCCGACGGGCCGTTCGCCACCTTGCAGCGGGCCAGGGATCAGATCCGCCGCATCAAGTCAGCGGCGGGGCTGCCCCAGGGAGGCGTCGTCGTCACCGTCCATGGCGGCACGCATGAACTCGCGAGTCCGCTCGAACTGGGCATCGAGGACTCGGGAGCGGCGGACGCGCTGGTGGTGTATCGCGCGGCGGCGGGAGAGGAAGTGCGGCTGACGGGCGGCAGGCGTGTGACCGGGTTCAAGCCTGTGACCGAGCCGGCCGTGCGGGAGCGTTTGGACGAATCGGCGCGCGACACCGTGCGTCAGGCCGACCTGCGCGCCCTGGGTCTGACCGATTACGGCGCGCCGGGCGGAGGCGGCCTCGAGTTGTTTTTTAACGACAAACCGATGCCTTTGGCGCGCTGGCCCAATGCCGGCTTTGTGAAGATCAGCGATATCCTGGGGAAGACGCCGGTAGACGTGCGAGGCACCAAGGGTTGCGTCGAGGGTCTGTTCGCGATCGCGAGCGATCGTCTCGGGCGATGGTCGGCGGAGAAGGAAGCCTGGGTGCACGGCTACTGGTTCTGGGACTGGTCGGACCAGCGCCAACGCGTGAAGTCGATCGACATCGCGGAGCGCACAATCACAATCGAGCCGCCGTATCACAACTACGGCTACCGGAAAGGTCAGTGGTTTTACGCGTACAACCTGCTTTCGGAGATCGACCGACCGGGCGAGTGGTATCTCGATCGCGAGGCGGGCATTCTGTACCTTTGGCCGCCCGAACCGATCGAGCAAGGCCGGGTCGTGGTCTCGGTTCTGCCCACCTTGCTCGAGATGAAAGACGTGGCGCACACGACCTTTCACGGGTTCGTCTTCGAGGCGGCCCGGGGCACTGCCGTGACGATCACCGGCGGGAAGTCCAATCGCATCGAGCGGTGCATCCTGCGGAATGTCGGCAGCGCGGCGGCGAGTGTGTCGGGCGGCGCCGGCCACGGCGTCGTGTCATGCGAGATCTATCAATGCGGCGCGGGAGGGCTCTCGCTCAGCGGCGGCGACCGGATCACGCTGACGCCCGCCGGCCACCACGCGGAGAATAATCACATCCACAATGTACGGGCGGTGGCGCCCGATGTACTCGGCGGGGATCGCGCTGAACGGCGTGGGCAATCGGGCCGCGCACAATCTCATTCACCACGCGCCGCACCAGGCGATCTCCTTCGGCGGCAACGATCACCTGATCGAGTTCAATGAAATCCACAACGTCTGTTTCGAGTCCAACGACGCCGGGGCGATCTACTCCGGACGCGATTGGACCATGCGCGGCACAGTCATCCGACACAATTATCTGCATGACATCACCGGGTTCGAGGGGCGGGGGTGCGTGGGGGTGTATCTGGACGACATGTATTGCGGCACCGAGATCGTCGGGAATCTGTTCTGGCGGGTGACGAGCGCGGCGTTCATCGGCGGTGGACGCGATTGCCGCATCGAGAACAACATCTTTGTGGACTGCGCGCCGGCGGTCCACGTCGACGCCCGGGCCATGGGCTGGGCCAAGTACCACGCCGACGAGTGGGTGAAGGAGGGGCGGGAGAAAGGGACTCTCTCGGGGATTCACTACACCCTGGCGCCTTACAGCGAGCGGTATCCGAAACTGCCGACGATCCTCGATGAAGATCCGTGGGCTCCGCGGGGCAACGTGATCGCGCGCAACATCTGTGTCGGGGGGCGTTGGGACAACATCGAGTCCAAGGCCCGGCCGCTGATCACGTTCGAGAACAATCTGCTCGATGCCAATCCGCTGTTCGTCGATGCGGCCCGCGGCAACTTCGAATTGAAGCCGGAGTCGCCAGCCTGGAAACTCGGGTTCCGACGCATCCCGATCGAGAAGATCGGGCTGGATCGCTAACCCGCGCTGTTCTCTCCGGACCGCGGTTCATCAACGCGACGGGCTGGGCGCTCGTCAAGCCGGCTGCAAGCTGGGGCAAACTCGCTCCCCACCGACAATCTCCAGATGCACTGTCCGCGACCTGGGCGCCATGCCGGGCGCGCGTTCCCTCACGCGCCGAGGAGGGCGACGGTGCGCTGGTAGATTTCCTCGGGCGTGCCGGTGGCAGCGACGGATTTGAGCAGGCCGCGTTGGCGATAATAATCCGCGAGGGGGGCGGTGCTTCGCTCGTATGTCTCCATGCGGACACGCACCGCGTCGGGGCGGTCGTCTTCGCGTTGAACGAGAGCGCCGCCGCAATGGTCGCACACGCCGTCCGCCTTGGGGGGCCGAGTCTGGACGTGGAACACCGCCTTGCACTGGCCGCAGGTCCGGCGTCCGCTCAGACGCGCGACAATGGTATCGATTGGCAGATCGTAGCTGAGCACGGCATCCAGCGTGAGGCCCTCCCGCTTCAGAAGCTGATCGAGCGCCTCGGCCTGCGCCACGGTTCGAGGATACCCATCGAGAAGAAAACCGCCCGGGTCACGCAGGCAACTCGCCCGCTCGCGCACCATCTCGATCACCGTCTCGTCGGATACCAGTTCCCCCCGCCGCATCGCATCGAGCGCCGCGTTGAGCGCCGGACTGCGTTCGGCCGGATCCAGCGACTTCGCCGCGCGGAACACGTCGCCGGTCGACAGGTGACTCGGTCCGAGACGTTCGGACAGCAACTCGGCCTGGGTGCCCTTCCCGACCCCAGGCGCCCCCAGCAGAATCAGGCGGCAGGATCGGGACCCCGGGCGCGGAGTGGCCGGGAATTGCGCTGTTCCGCCCTTGAGCCATGCAGTTCGATCGGGTTTGACATTCATATGTTTCTCCATTAGCGCGACTGGCCGCACCCGGACGCATTCGATTCGCCAGCGCAGCAGGCGGCAACACCGGGATTGCCCATCGCTTCACCTTTTTTGGCCTGGCCCTCAAAGCCGTCATCGTGCGGAGTCTGACCGCTCCGTGCATTGACGGCGTATGCACTCCGCGGCTTACAGCAAAGCAGGCATTGATCATGATCGGGGCGGGTGTTCCCACGCGGCCTACAGCAGGAGTCTCCATCCGTTGTAGGCCCGGTGCCCTCACCGGGCCTGGAGTTTGGACATCGTTCGGATTGGACTTCATCGCACACTTCATCGCACACTTCATCGCACACTTCATCGCACACTTCATCGCACACTTCATCGCACACTTCATCGCACACTTCATCGATCTGTGGCGGGCAGCACGAAGAGGCAAGGATGTTCTCCCTGGACAACTTGAAGGCGTACGATAAAGCGCTGGCCAGCGCAGCACGTCTGGCGCAGCACTCCCGGTCGTGGGACAAACGACACGCAGTTAGCCGAAAGTGCCGTGGTCCGGGTAGGAACGTATCTGGAGCTTTGCACGCACACGGAAGAGCTTGATCCCGAAGAGAAAGCGTGCGCCATGGCGCTGCTGGACCGAATCGCAACGATGCTGCGCGGTTTGGGCTCAGGCTGATCGAACAGAGCCTGCCGAGCGATGAAGTGTGCGATGAAGTGTGCGATCAAGGCCCTGCAGCCACATCGACAACCATCAAGAATGTCCAAACTCCAGGCGCCACCGCACGGCGCTGCGGCCCTCGATGCGGGCTGGCGGACCGGCGCGCGCCATGCTAAGTCTCGTCCGATGAAACTCGCGCGCCTGCTCGAAATCGGCTGTGGCCTGGCAATTCTCATGGGGCTGTCGGGCCAGGGAGAGCCGCCGGCTCTGTCGGACCTTTACCGGCTGGATCGTTTGCCGGTCTTGCGTGACCACGCCAAGGTCGGCGCGGTGACGAGCTACGATCGGAGCGGGGGCAACGACGATGGGTTTTCTGGCAAGTACTCGTTCGTGCGCAAAGATGCGGAGGGACTGGTGCTGGCCGATCTTCAAGGGCCGGGGGTGATCACCCGGATCTGGACCCCGACGCCGACGGACGACACGCTCGAGTTTCTCTTCGATGGCGAGCCGCAAGCGCGCCTGCAGGTCGGGTTTCGCGATCTGTTCCTCGGGCATCACCCCGGCTTTCCGCAACCGCTGGCCGGTTTTGGCGCGGGCGGCTACTACTGCTATGTCCCGATCCCGTTCGCCAAGTCGTGCGTGGTCCGCCTGCGGGCGTCCAAGGCGCAATTCTACCAGATCAACTACGTCCAGTGCGCGCCGGATGCCTCTGTGGCATCATTCGGCCCGATGAAGGCCGGCGCGAAACAACCGGACCTCGAGAAGGCGGTCGAACTGTGGCGCAGCGCCGGACAGGACATCGCCCGATTCTCGGCGCCGCCCGGGGCGCGGCTTGAGACGACGCGCCGCTCTTTTGTGCTGAGTCCCAACGCGTCTGAAGCCGCCTATCGAACCGAGGCGGGCGGGCGCATTGTCGGATTGCGGGTTGGTCCGGCGTCGGCGATTGCGGGCAAAGCTCGCGATCTGTTGTTGAGGATTGTCTTCGACGGGACCGAGCCATGCGTCGAGGTTCCGCTTGGGGATTTCTTCGGATACGCCTGGGGGCAACCGGCCACGAAGGGCCTGCTTGTGGGGACGATGGGGGAGACGAATTACTGCTATTACCCGATGCCGTTCGAGCGGCAGGCGACGGTCGAGATCGTCTCGCAGGGGACGGCGCCGGTCGCGCTCTGGACCGAAGTCGTCCACACCCCAATCGCGCGCACCGCCATCGAGGGCACGTTTTACGCCCTGTGGCGGCGTGAGAACCCGACGAAAGCCGGACAGCCCTACACGTTTCTTGACACCAAGGGACGCGGTCACCTGGTGGGAGTCGTGCTGCAATCCCAGGGGTTCGAGTCGGGCAAGACCCTGTTCTTCGAGGGAGACGATCAGACGACGATCGACGGGACCCTGGCCGTTCACGGGACCGGTTCGGAGGATTTCTTCAATGGGGGGTGGTACGACGTGCCGGATCGCTGGGAGAAACGCATCTCTTTTCCGTTGAGCGGTTGTCTCGGCTACCAGAAGCACCTGGGCCGCACCGGCGCCTATCGGTTCTTCCTCGCCGACGCGTATCCGTACCGCCAAAGCCTGCTTCAGACCATCGAGCACGGAGGTGAGAACAACAGCATCATCACCGATTACTGCAGTGTCGCCTGGTTCTACTCGGATGGCCGTCCGACCACGAGTCTCGCCGCGCCGCCCCTCGGGCAACGGGCGGTGAGCGATCCCCAGGAGATCGTCTTCCCGATGTGGTGGCAGACGCCGATGTACGCATGGTCATTCGACCGGGCGAGCCTGACCCGCAAGAAGGCGCAGATCGGCGGCGAGGAGGTTCGCTATCTCGAGCTGGCGGCCGAGGGCCAGGACTGGTTCGGCCCGCATTTTATCTCGCCGACGGTGGACGTCCCTGCCGCGGGCGTTTATGCGATCTTCATCGAAGCCGTCAAGGGACCGGCGCAAGGCATTGTTCAGTTGTTCCAGAATGAGAACCCGGTCGGCGAACCGGCGGATCTGCACGCCGAGGCGCCGGTGAAGAGCGGACGCCTTCTCCTGGGGCGCCTGGTGCTGGCGGAAGGGCGGAATGATCTGATGCTCAAACTGCCCGGCAAGAACGAGCGCTCGTCCGGGCTGGGGTTGGACCTGGTCCAGATCGTCTGCGTGCGCGAGCGGTGAATCGGTCGAAGGGCGAGGACAGGTCCGTTGAGCGGGACGATCATGATTGCCCGCGTCACACTCGAAATCGCGCTGCGGAAGGAATTCGACTACCTGATTCCCGCGGAGCTGGCAGGGCAAGTCGAGGTCGGCAGCCGGGTCAAAGTCCCGTTCGGGGCGCGCCAGGTCTTTGGATGCGTCACGGCTCTGGTCGAGACCTCGCCGTACGCGAAGCTGCGTCCTTTAATGCGGGTGGTGGGCCGCCAGAGCCTGATGACTCCGCGGGTGCTCGAGTTGGCGCGCTGGATTGCGGCGTATTACTGCTGCCCGGTCGAGATCGCCGTCAAGAGCGTGCTGCCCGAGGCGGTCCGGCGCGAGAAAGAGGGCTGGCGCGAACGCTTGTTCGTGCGCGCGTTGCCGGTGGAGCGGTCCGCTGCCCAAGTTGAGCAAGCGGCAGGCTGAGATCCATGCCATCATTGAAGAGCGCAAGGAGCTGCCGCTTCAGGAACTGCTGCGCATGACCGGCACGACGGCCGAGACGGTGCGGCGCCTCGAGGATCGGGGCCTGGTCACCGTGGCCGCGCAGGTATCCGAACGCGATCCCTACGCCCACGAGGTGATTCTGCCCACATCGCCTCTGGTCTTGAATCCCGAACAGCGGCGGGCTCTCGATGCGATCACGCGAGCGCTCGACACTCCGCGCGATGGCGCCCGACATGCGCCCTTTCTGCTTCACGGCGTGACGGGCAGCGGCAAGACCGAGGTCTACCTGCAAGCCATCGCGCACGCCCTCGCTCTCGGGCTTGGGGCGATTGTGCTCGTGCCGGAGATCTCGCTCACGCCCCAGACCGTCGAGCGATTCAAGGCGCGGTTCTGTTCCGGACGCCTGCAAACGCTCGTAGCCGTCTTGCACAGCCACCTCTCGGTCGGGGAACGCCACGACGAATGGCACAAAATCCGCCAGGGTCGGGCCCGGATCGTCATTGGAGCGAGGTCGGCCATCTTTGCCCCGGTCGAGCCGTTGGGGCTGATCATCGTCGACGAGGAACACGAGCATTCGTACAAGCAGGAGGAGGCCCCGCGCTACCATGCGCGCGATGTGGCCGTGGTTCGCGCCCAGCGGGAAGGGGCGGTGGTGGTTCTCGGTTCGGCCACGCCGTCCCTCGAAAGCTACTACAACGCGCGCCGCGGCAAGTATGTGCTCCTCGAACTGCCCAGCCGCGTCGACAACCAGAAGCTCCCTGTGGTCCGCGTGGTCGACCTGTGCCGGGAATACCGCGGCGACAAGGGGATTCCGATCCTCTCGAACTTGCTGCGGGAGGCCGTGACACGACGGCTCGAACGCAAGGAGCAGGTCATCCTGTTCCTCAACCGTCGCGGCTACGCCACATCACTGCAGTGCCCGCGCTGCGGCTACGTTGCGAATTGCCCGAACTGCAGCGTGGCCCTGACGTACCACCGATCCCGGCAACAACTCCTTTGCCACATCTGCGGCCACCAGAAGCCGGCGCCGACGGCATGTCCGGAGGCGTCGTGCCGCAACCCGGCGATCCGCTATGCCGGTCTGGGCACCCAACGCGTCGAGGAGACTCTGAGGCGGGTGTTCCCGCACGCGCAGATCCAGAGGATGGACTCGGATGTCCTCAAGCGGAAGGAGGACTACCGCCGCATCCTTGGAGATTTCCGGACGGGCAAGATCGACATTCTCCTGGGGACCCAAATGATCGCGAAGGGGCTGCATTTCCCCAACGTCACCCTGGTCGGGATCATCCATGCCGACCTGACGCTTCACGTGCCGGATTTCCGGTCGGCGGAACGGACGTTTCAGTTGTTGACGCAAGTGTCCGGGCGCGCCGGGCGCGGGGATGTCGAGGGCGAGGTGATCGTGCAGTCCTTCACCCCGTATCATCCCGCAATCCAGTACGCGAAGCGGCACGACTTCATCAACTTCTACGAGCAGGAAATCGAGTTCCGGACGCAGTTGAAATACCCGCCCATCAGCCGCATCGCCTTGCTCACGCTCAAGGGCCGCAACGAAGACAAGGTCAAGTTCACCGCCGCCCATGTGAAACGGGAACTCGATGCGGCTTTGGCCGGGTTCAAGGACGCCGTGCTGGCCGGGCCGGCGCCGGCGCCGCTCCTGCGCGCGGAGACGCTGTACCGGCACCAGATCATGCTGCGCACCCGGCAACTCGCGAAGGCGAGCGCGCTGTTGGCGGAGATCATCGACCGCCTCAGCCTGCCGGAAGAGGTGACGGTGACAGTCGACATCGATCCGGTGAACCTCACGTGACCTTGACCTCTGTGACTGAGAAGCAATCCCGCGGCCGTTCATACGCGTCAACCTTTGGGCGGCTAAGATGGGGACCTTGCACGGAAGCTGCCCGGGCACAATCGTGTGCGGTAGCGCGAAGCGTCTGGAGTGCGTGTGCTTCAGCACCGCTTTGGCATGGTATATGGCAATGCGCAGAGAACCGCCTCGAAAAGCGGCGGTAAACCGCCGCACTCCACACGCTCCGCGACCTCGATGCCGACCTGAGCACGGGCGAATGCCCAACAAACGCCGGCCCAATGACTTAGACAACCACGACGGCGCTGCTCCCAGGATCAGCGCAAGAGATCTCATTAGGTTGACGCGTATGCGCGGCTGCGGGACCAGCGAGCCAAAGCCCCCCAGCCCTTCGGGGCGGGGCGGCACCGGGCCATCTGCGTCGTTCCTCGGTCGGCCGAGTATCTCAGGGGATACACTCCCTCCCTCGGGCCTCGCATCTGGCTCGGTGGCGCTCCCGCCAAAATCGGAAGTAATTTTTGCACAGACCCTAACCCGCATATTTCACACCCCATCGGTGCCCAGGGCGGTCGGACCTCGCAGGATGATTGCTATGCGGGTTAGAAAAGCAAAACCGCGCCCGAGTGGAGGGAGGCAACCGGGCAACAGAGTGTCGCTGGACCCGCGAGATTTCGAAACGCCCCGAACTTCATTCTTTCATGTGCGGGCGCGGTTTTGCCACAGCCCGGATATGAGACCCCGCGAAGCCTTGTGAAATATCCGGGCTAAGGCGTTTCGCGCAGTTCCATGCGGAACTCGGCCTCGAAGGTCTTGCCCGGTTCGAGCACGATGAGTTCACGGTCCTTGACCCGCGTGAACGGATTCGACACGGCCGTCCAGGGCTCGAGACAATAGAATGGCGCCTCGGTCGACTTGGACCAGATGGCCACAAACCGGAACGCCGGCGCATCGCGCCAATCGAGGGCCACTTCGAGTTCGCTGATCGGATCGACCAGGACGAGTTCGCGCCGTTTCAGATCGGTCAGGAACAGGGTCATCGACACGTCTTCCGCCACGCTCCAGTTCTGGCTCGGGGACGGCTTGCCGGTGAATTGCTCTCCGCGTCCGTGCATCGTCAGCCGCCGGCAATCGGGGATCTCGACGAAGCACTCGGAACGCAGCCCGCGGGGCGCGAGCGGGACGGCGAAGTAGGGATGAAAACCCGTGGTGAAAGGCAGCGGGTCGGGCGAGCGATTGACCACCTTCTGCTGCCAGAACAACCGCCCGCCCGCCAGCCGGTAGGTCAACTGGAGCGAGAACTCGAATGGGAACTGGGCCAGCGTCGCCTCGCTGTCCGTCAACTCGATCGTCACCGACGCGTCGGTCTGGTCCAGCACCGTCCACGGACGGCGGTGGGCGAAGCCATGCTGAAGCATCTCGTAGGTGCGGCCCTGCCATTCGTAGTGATGATCGCGCCCGGGGACGTGGTTGAAAGAGGCCAGGGGAAACAACACGGGAGACCCGGCGTACATCTCCCGCGGATAACGTTCGACCACGGCCGGATCGAAGTGGAGGGCCTCGACGCGGCCGTGCTCGACAAACTCGCGGCTGTACCGCAGCAGCCAGCCACCCAGTTCCGGAGCGATTGTGGCTGAACCTCCCTCGCCGTCTTTGAGTGTCACCAATTGAGGACTCGTCATAACGAACAGCAGTCTATTGCGGTCCGACAAAAAAATCCACTCAGGTCTGGCTCCGGGCCAATTGACGCGCGGTCCGGTTGCAGGTAACACTGCGTGGCGGCGGCGGCGGCAAAGCCCCGCCCGCCGCATTCACCGTGCCGATCGCCGTATCCATTGTCGAGGACAGCGAGCAGGTGCGTCAGACCCTGGCGCGCCTGATTAACCGCGCCGAGGGCTTCCGCTGCGCCAGCCAGTACGGCAGCGCCGAGGACGCCATCGAGGGCCTGCCGCGGGATCGTCCGGACGTTGTGCTGATGGACATCAACCTGCCGGGCATGAACGGCGTCGAGTGTGTTCGGCGTCTCAAGAAGACAATTCCCGAGGTGCAGTTCCTGATGCTGACGGTCTACGAGGATACGGACAACATCTACAACGCGCTGTTGGCGGGCGCCACGGGTTATCTGCTCAAGCGCACATCGCGCGACGAGTTGCTGGCTGCCATCCGCGATGTGCACCGCGGCGGCTCGCCCATGACGACGCACATCGCCCGCAAGGTGGTCCAATCGCTCCAGCGCGCGGGCGCCTCGCCCCAACCGGCGGAGAACCTCTCGCCGCGCGAGCAGGAGGTGCTCGACTACCTGGCTCGCGGCTTCCTCTACAAGGAGATCGCCGACAACCTCGGCATCAGCTACGAAACCGTCCACACCTACATCCGGCGCATCTACGAGAAACTCCAGGTGCGCACCCGGACGGAAGCGGTGGCCAAGTTCCTTGGACGTTGACTAACCCGCATCTTTCACGCCCCGTCGGTGCCCAGGGCGGTCAGACCTCGCAGGATGACTGCTATGCGGGTTAGAAAAGCAAAACCGCGCCAGAGCCGCCCGGCGACGCGCTTCGATCGGCAGCTTTACTGCGCCAGGGGCTTGAGTGTCAGCGGGTCGCGCAAAGGCACGTCGGTGAATCTGTTCCCCACCAAATCCCCCAACTGCACGGCGCGGTCGGGATGACCCTTGAGGATTTCCTGTTTCTGCCCGACCACGAGCACCACCAGCTTGTCCGGCGTCAGGTACTTCTGGGCGACGCGCTGGACGTCTTCCTTCGTCACCGCCGCAACCTTGTCGCGGTAGGTCTTCCAGAAATCGGGCTGACGGGCGTAACGGCCAGTGAATTCGTCGGCGGCGAAAGTGCCGGCGATCCTCCCCTTCGTGCCGAAAGTCCGGGGGAAGGTGTCGATGAACGACTTCCTGGCTGTCTCGATTTCCTCGTCGCTGACCGGTTCATTCGCGATCCTCTTGATTTCTTCGAGCACGATGGACGTCGCGTACGCCACGGTGCGTGACTTGGTCTGGAAGGTGGCGGTGAAAACGCTCGGGAAGTGGACGCCGCCCGGGAACGCCGAGCCGGCCGAGTAAGCCAGGCCTTCATCGGACCGCACACGGTTCATGATGCGCGAGGTGAAACCGCCGCCCCCGAGAATGTCGTTCATCACCATCAGGGCGAACATGTCAGGATTCTCGCGCATGACGCCAGGGAGCATCATGGCGACGCGGCCCTGGTTGACGTCCTTCTCGACCAGGTAGGCCCCGGGCGCTGCAAACACCGGGTCGTTCGGCACGGGAGGCGACGTCTCGCCCTGGAACGGCCAGTCCGAGAACAGCCGTTCGAGCCGTTCGACCATTTCCGCGCGGTCGAAATCGCCGCTCACAGCCACGACGAAGTTGGCCGGATGCACCCACTTGCGATGGAACATCTCGAGATCGGCGCGGGCGATGCCCTCGACCGAAGCGGCGGTCGGGTGGCGGTTCACGAAGAACTGTTCGCCGCACGCGAGATAGCCGCGCTCGCGTCCCTCGATGCCCGCCGACTCGTCGTTGCGCTGCTTCATCTCCTGCAGCATCTGCTGGCGGCGCAACGCCAGCTTGTCCTCCTGAAACCGCGGCACCGTCAGAACCTCCCGCAGGATCGCGAACCCTTCGTCGATGTCCTTCCGCAGAAGATTCAGGGCGACATTGCCCTGGGTATCCCCGATGCCCGACCCGAGCTGGGCGGCCAGGAAATCGACTCGTTCCTCGAGCTCTTCCGCCGTTCGGGAGCCGGCGCCCCCGCGGGCCAGCAGGTACCCGGTCAGGTGTTCGAGCCCTTCTTTGCCGGGCGGCACCACGTAACCGCCGGTCCGAATCAGGATGCTGATATTGACCAGCGGCAACTCGCGGTCGGGGACCACGCAAGCCACGGGACCGGTCTTCAACACGACCCTGTAATCGGCCGGGTCGGGCGGCTCATAGGTCAGCGGGGGGAAGTCGAGCTTCTCGGGGCGGTCGGGTATATCCGCCGCGGTTGCGGCCAGGGAGATGGACAGGCAGGTGAGCCAAAGCAATCGGGTGATCATAATGGAAAAGGGCTTGATGCGATCTGGATGCGCGGTCGACGCCGGCGGCGGCGTTCGAGACAACTCACTTGGTTTCGATCTGTGTCAACCGCTCCTGCATCTTCTTCTTCAGGAAATCCAGGAGGGGCTTCACCTCCGCGGGGGCTTGGGCTGATTGCGTCTCGACACGATCCAGGTTCTCGCGGAGTTTCTTGGCGTCGGTCTCGGACCGGATTCGCCCGACCATGGCCTGAGCCGCCTTCTTTTGGTCGGCGTTCAGTCCGGCCAGGTCCGGGTCTTCACCCCCGGTCCCGGGCTTGCGGACATAGGTCGCGACAGCGCGGTTTTCCCTTGTGAAATAAACCCCGGCGACGCGCTTCACATCGGCTGCCGTGACGGCCTGATACTTGGGCGCCGCCTCGTTGATCTCGCGCCAGTTGCCCAGACCGTCCGCCACGATCAACTGAAAGAGGATCGGCAGATTCGACACCAGCTTGCGATACTCGGAGGCCGCGAAGTTGTTCTTCACTTTCTGCAACTCCTGGTCGGGCACCTCTGCCTCCTTGAGCTTCTCGATTTCGGCGTAGATGGCCTGCTCGACCTCCTCGGGCGTGTGGCCTTCCTTGGCCTCCCCGCCCGCGTTGAACAGCCCCGCCCACTTGCGCGCGTCCTGCTGCGCATAAACCTCGGTCGCAACCTGCGAGCCCAGGACCAACCCCTTGTACAACCGCCCGGTGCGTGTCGACAGAATCCGCGCCAGCACATCGAGCGCATACGAATCCTTGTGTCCGAACGGCACGGTGTGCCAAAGAATGTCCACCTGCGGATTGGTCTCCGCCTCGGCCAGCATCCGCTTCTCCGCCGGTTGCGGCGGTTCCCATGTCACGACGTCCGGCGCCTCGCGCGCGCCGCGGGGGATCCGCCCGAAATACCGCAGCGCGAGCGGCTCGGCGTCGGTCGCCTTGAAGTCGCCGACGAGGATCAGGGTGATGTTCTGCGGGGCGTAATAGGTGCCATAGAATTCGTCCGCCTGCGCCTTCGAAATCGTCGGCAAATCCGCCGGCCAGCCAATGACCGGCCAGTTGTAGGTGCTGGCGTCCCAGAACATCGCCATGAAGCTCTCCTGGAACTTCCCCAGCGGCGTGGACTCGGTCCGCAACCGCCGCTCCTCGTAGACGACATCCCGCTCCGCGTAGAACTCGCGAAAGACCGGTCGCCAGAGCCTCTCCGACTCCATCCACATCCACAACTCGAGCTTGTTCGCCGGCACGGTGATGAAGTAGGCGGTCATGTCCTCGCTCGTAAAGGCGTTCATGCCGCTCGCCCCCGCGGTCGTGTACACCCGGTCAAACTCGTTCTTCACCAGAACCTGCCGCTGCTGTTCGATCAATTCCTGAAACTCCTTGTCCAGCGCCTTGAGACGTTCCGACCTGTTCTCGATCTTCTGAAGATCGTCCACATCGCCACGACGGTAAGCCGCGCGCAGCTTCGCCTCCTCGCGCCGCATCTCTTCCCGGACCCGTTCCTGCGCAGCCATGACCTCGATGTCCTTGGAGTAGTCCTTCGTGCCGATGGTCGGCGTGCCCTTGAACATCATGTGCTCGAACAGATGCGCGATGCCCGTGATCCCGGGCCGCTCGTTCGAACTGCCCACGTGCGCCACCCATGCCCCGGACACCGTCGGCTCGTCGTGCCGCTGGACCATCAACAGGCGCATCCCGTTGGGCAGCGTCTTCTCGATCACCGGCACCTGCTGGGCGCACAGCGGCGCCATGAGCGCCGTGCACGCCGCGAAAGCAACCCATTTGAACGACGCCCGCCGCCCGACCCGGACCATGAACCGATCCTCAAAACGCAGTTTCACGCGCCCAAGACTGCCCGAATCCGCGTGCCCGTCAACCGACAATCGAAGATCGGAGTTGGGGGGGGCCGGTGCGTCGGTGCGTCGGTGCATCGGTGCGTCGGTGCGTCGGTGCGTCGGTGGTCATGTGATAGACCTGTCACTCGATCTTGATGCCGTTCTTTCGCCACCTCGGTTCTCTGCATTCCTTTGCTCAGTCCGGCGCCCACCGCCCAAACCCGCATTTCACACCCCGTCAGTGCACAGCACGGTCAGATTTCGCAGGATGTCTGCTATGCGGCTTGGAAAGGCCTCCCGCTTCTACCCCGACCCTCGCGAGCGCCTCACGCCGGCTGTGGACATGGAGTTTCTCGTAAATCCTCGACACATGCGTCCGCACGGTGTGAAAACTCAGCGACAGTTCGTCCGCGATCTCCTTGTACTGGCACCCCTGGGCGAGCCGATCGAGAATCTCGCGCTCTCGCCGACTCAACTCATTCCCCGGCTCGGTTTGCTGGAAGGTTTGGATGACTTTACGGGCAATCGAAGGCGAGATCGGTGATTGCCCGGACGCCAGTTCCCGAATGGACTCCTCCAGCCGCGGGGCCACGCCTCGCTTGATCAGGTAGCCGGTGGCGCCGGCCCGCAGCGATTCGAAGATGCGGTCGTAATCCTCGAACACGGTCAACATCATGAAACGCGCCTCCGGCAACAAGGGCCGGAGCCGGCGCAGACAGTCGATACCGGAGATGCCGGGCATAACGATGTCCAACAGCACCACATCGGGCTGCACGGCCGGCAGTTCGATCAACGCCTCTTCTCCTGTCGCGCAATCAACCAGGTGTTGCACGTCAGGGGCCCCGAGGAGCGTCTCGCCAACCAGGTGGCGGAACTCGGCGTCGTCATCCACGACCGCCAGCGTGATCGGCTTTGAGTTTGGTGTCATACTTTCGAAGCTTAACCGCGTTCCGGGCCGTTCTCGATGGGCACAACCACCGAGAGCCGCGTGCCGCCAGAGAAGCTCGGCTCGATGACGAGCCGCCCGCCCAGAGCCTCAGCGCGCGCCCGCATGTTCCGAAGACCATTTCCTGCTGGTGCTGCAGGACCTCCAGCCTCTCTCGCGCAGCTCGCCTGAGCCGCCTGCTGGTTGTTGCCGGTCCCCGTAAGGCCACAGCCATCGTCCTCGATGGTCAGCCGGAGTTCGTGATCCGTGAGATTCAGCGTTACGCGAACGCGGGTGGCGGCGGCGTGCTGGGCGGCGTTCCGCATCGCCTCCTTGGCGATCAAGAAGAGGTTGTGCCGCGCCTGTGCGGGGAGTCTGCATGGCGGCAGTTGAGCCGGGAAAGCCAAATCGCAACCGAGGCCGTGCGCTTCCAGAAAGCCGGGCGCGAATTCCGCCAGGTAATTGGCCAGGCCCTCGAGTGTGTCCTGTTCCGGGTTGGTCGCCCACACCAGTTCGTCGAGGCTCTTGATCGCCTGCTGCGCCGAGTCGCCCAGCTTCTGCAACGCCGTCCAGTTTGTCGTCTCCGCCGCCCGGTCCAACTGGGCCGCCAGCCGGGTCAGGTCGGCCCCCAGATGATCGTGAATGTCGCGCGCAATCCGCGTGCGCTCCTGGGTGGCCGCCAACTGGCGATTCTCCGCGATCACCGTCGCGAGTTGTCGCCGCAACCGGACCTGGACCAAGAGAAGACCTCCCACAAGCAGCAAGACGCCACTGCCTGCAACAATCCGGAGCGTCCACCGCGGCAGCCGCTCGATCCGCTGCTGGAGGACGGCGAGAAACGGCTTGTGTGGACTCCAATTCGAACTGCCGGTCAGGCCGCCGCGCTGGCCGTAGACCACGACCACACGGGTGAACGGTTCGTTGAACTCGGCATAGTCCGTCCCCGCCAGGAGCAGATCGGGCACGCCGTCGCCGTTCACGTCGCCGGCGCTCGACACAAATTCGCCGAGATGACCGTTCGACCGGTCGCCATCGAACGTCCACGCCGGCTCTTTGGCCACCCGCGTCCTGGATCCGTAGTACACCAGCGCCACGCCCTCGTCCTTTTGCCCGTGCGCGGCGTAAGGCGTGCCAATGATGAAGTCGCTCAAGCCATCGCCGTTCACATCGCCGGCCGGCCCAACGCCAAACCCAAAGAACGCACGATCGTCTCCATTGACGCCCCCCTGGATGGGGAGCGGATATCCGCTGGCCCAGTCCGGCTGTGGCCGAAGGCCCGCCTCCGACCCAAGAAACAGGTAAGCCTTCCCCTCCTCCTTGGAGCGCCCATTGAACCACATTGCGCCGACCAGCAGATCCCCATAGCCATCGTCATTCACGTCGCCGGCGGAACTGACGAACGCCCCAAACGCCGAACCCTCCTGCTCGCTCTCGCCCGCCCAAGCCGGCTCGGGCTCGAGTCCGCCGGGCGATGACAGGCTCGGTCTGGAGCTGCTGCCAGGAAGAAGAAGACAACAACCATCAACTGATCCACGCCAGGGCGCGCCCATTCCGGGGGCAACAGGTCGTGAATGGACGCTGACCAATGTCGGGCTCGGGCAAGTCGGGGAGTTCTACCGCCTCCGTAACCGTAACCGGCTTAGTTCTTGGTAATGACAACTGAGCCAAGCCCGTGGTCATCAGACGATGACGTTGGCGAGACGGATGCCCGTTGACCCAACACCTGGACCGTCAGGCCAGACGCCGCGCCCGCGGCGCGATAGAGCCGGTGAACGGCCTTGCGATAGTCGTCCGGTTTCGCGGTGGGAATGTTGACGAAGGTCTGCGGATTCCGATCCACCAGCGGGAACCACGTGCTCTGCACATGCACCATCACACGGTGGCCTGGCCGGAATGTGTGGCAGACGTCCGGCAGCGTGAACTCGATCCGGGTCACCTGGCCCGGCACAAACGGTTCCGGACGCTCGAAGCTGTTCCGAAACTTGCCGCGAAACACCTCGCCGCGCACGAGCTGCTGATAGCCACCCAACTTCAAATCGGCGGGGTTGGGATCCGGATCCGGGTAGTCGCCAGGGTACACGTCCACAAGCTTCACAATCCAGTCCGCATCGGTCCCGGCGATCGAGACGTGCAACACGGCCCGCATCGGTCCGGCCAGGGTGAGATCCTGGGTCAACGCCTCGGTTTCATAGACGAGCACGTCGGGCCGCGAGGCCACAAAGCGCTGGTCCTCGACAGGATAGGCCCGCGGATAACTGGTGGACCGATCGTTCGTATACGGGACAGGCTTGGCCGGGTCACTCACGAATTCGTCGAAAGCCTCACCGCTCTCGGATGGCGCTTCGAATGCCAGTCTCCCGCCGTCGCGGAAGTGCAGCGTCCTGGAGACCGCCTGTGCGGGAGGCCAGGAATCGAACTGCCGCCACTGGTGGGTGCCCGTCTCGAAGACATGCGCCTCGACGGGTGTGTAATTCGTGTCGCCTTTAAGAAAGTGCCGGAAGAACGGCAGTTCGATCTTCTCGCGATAGAACTCGGCTGTGTTGGCCCGGAAACTGATCGGGCCAAGCTTTTCCCCGGTCCCGCGTCCCCATTCTCCGTGCGCCCACGGCCCCATGACCAACACGTTGGTAATGCCGGGGTTTTGTCGTTCGGTCCAATGATAGGTCTCGAGCGGACCGAACAAATCCTCGGCGTCAAACCACCCCCCGACGGTCATGACGGCGCAGCGCACGTTCTTGAGATGGGGCCGGATATTGCGGGCCTGCCAGTAGACATCGTAAGTGGGATGTTGGAGAAACTCAGTCCAGATCGGAGAACGGCCCCTGAGCAGAACGGCGTCGGAATTGGCCAGCACACCCATTCTCAGGAAGAAATCGTACCCATCGGGTGTGCCGAAGTGGAATCCCTTGATTTCCTCGTGCTTCGGATCCTCGGCGCGCTGGGCGAACCAGTAAAAGAAATCGAAGTTCTGCGAGAGGAAGAAGGCGCCGTGGTGATGCACATCGTCGCCCATGAACCAGTCGGCAATCGGGGCCTGCGGCGACGCCGCTCGCAACGCGGGGTGACTGTCGATCATCCCCATCGAGGTGTAGAAGCCGGGGTACGAAATCCCGAACATCCCGACATTGCCATTGTGGCCGGGCACGTGTTTCACCAGCCAGTCGATCGTATCCCACGTGTCAGAGCTTTCGTCGATGTCTGTTCCGGCCTTGGCCGCATTGAAAGGTCGCACGTGAACATACTCCCCCCCGGAGGCGAACCGTCCGCGA
Organism: Verrucomicrobiota bacterium; assembly: GCA_040766265.1. GTDB lineage: Bacteria > Verrucomicrobiota > Verrucomicrobiia > Limisphaerales > J093 > MWFF01. Next base: position 8,694 of record JAXGQW010000070.1, on the reverse strand, counting down.
ACGTCCTGCGTGACGAGGATGAAGGAGTCTCTTGCCAGCGTGTCGAACGAGCCGGCCGGGTCCGTGTAGTTGTCCACACCGTAGGGTTTGAGCCCGTACGGTGTGCGGGTGAGCACGATGGGCCAAAGCGCGGAGCCGTCTTTCGGCACGTAGACACGCGTGAAGAGACGAACGCCGTCGCGCATCGGGATCTGATGCTCGTATTTCGTGTAATGCTCAGCCAGCCAGGCGGCGGTGGCATCGGCAGCCGTGCCGCGCGAAACAAACAACAGGCCAAGTCCAGTCGCGATGAGCGGAAGGCCGCAACGAATTGCGTTCATGGCTGGAGGTTTGACCGCCCTCCGCTGCGGGGCAAGCCGGAAGGCAGGCCGAACCGGGCGATGCCTGTCAATGGTCGCAGAAGCGCATGCACCCCTCACCCTGCCCTCTCCCAGCGCTGGGGCTGACGAAGCTGATGAATCGCGCGGGGAGAGGGACCGGGGGTAAGGGGCCCTTGCGTAAAGGGGTCGGTTCTTACAATTGACAATGGATGGCGGATCGCGGTTCCGTTGCCCGGGCGACATCGCACCGGGTGCGAATGGGCTGAGCGCGGTGTCAGGTCGTCGGCGACACTCCGGACGGCCATCTGTGTTCCGTCCTGAATCGGTGTGGGGTGGGGAACCATGAGAAGAACTCTGCTGCTCTCGTTCGGTCTGCTCGTTCTGCAGACGTGCTTGCATGCCGCTGAACTCACGAAGGACGGCGCGACCGGTTGGAGAATCGTGCTGCCCGACGAACCGACGATGGTCGAGAAGACCGCTGCGCGGGAACTGGCCGAGCACCTGAAGCTCGTGACCGGCGCGGATTTTCAAACCATTGCCGAAAAACAGGTCCCCGCCGACGGGAAGTCGCTGATCTTCGTCGGCCACACGGCCAAGGCGCCGAAGAAGGAATACCAGTTCGACGAAATCCTGATCAGGATGGACGGCGGAAACCTGGTTCTCGCCGGGCACGAAAAGCGGGGCTGCCTGCACGCGGTCTACTCGTTCCTGCAGGACGTCGTCGGCGTCCGCTGGTGGACGCCCGAGGACACGTTCATTCCGAAAAGGCCCACCCTGGCTGTCGCGGACAACCTGAATGTCTCGTACGCCCCGCGGATGATCTCGCGGGAAATGTACCATCGGAATGCCCAGCCGACCGTCTTCTCCGCCCGCATGAAGGGCAACGGCAATTTGACCCCGGAATACGGCGGTGCGGTGTGGATCATCAACTTCGTCCATTCGTTCTATAAGTATCTCCCGCCGGAAAAGTACTTCGCCGCCCATCCGGACTGGTACTCGGAAATCGACGGCAAGCGCAAGCACGAGCAGGCGCAGCTCTGCCTGACCAACGAAGAGATGATCCAGGAACTGATCAAGAACGTCCTGGAGACGTTGCGAAAGAACCCCGACCCCAAGATGATCGACGTTTCCCAGAACGACTGGCACGGGTTCTGTACCTGCGAGAAGTGCAAAGCGATCGACGACGCGGAAGAAAGCCACTCCGGCACGCTTCTTTTCATGCTCAACAAAGTCGCTGAAGCGGTCGAGAAGGAGTTCCCGGATGTGCTGGTCGAATCGCTGGCGTACCAGTACACCCGCAAGCCGCCCAAGACGATCAAGCCGCGCGACAACGTACTGATTCGTCTTTGCACGATCGAATGTTCGTTCATCCAGCCGCTGGACGGCGAGCAGAACAAGACGTTTGCCGCGGACATCGAAGGCTGGAGCAAGATCGCCAAGCATCTGTTCATTTGGGACTACACGACCAACTACAACGACTTGCTGGGTCCGCACCCGAACCTGCGCGTGCTCGCGCCCAACGTGCGCTATTTCATCAAGCATGGGACCATCGGCCTGTTTGCCGAAGGCGAAGGCGACGACTTCTGCGAACTGAAGAACTGGCTGCTGCTGCGCGTCATGTGGGAGCCGCACCTGGACGGCGAGAGGCTGATCGACGAGTTCGTGCGCGGCTATTACGGGGAAGCGGTCGCCCCGCTGATCAAGCAGTACTGGGATGTCCTGATTGCCCAGGCGGAAAAGGAGAAGATCTATCTGGGCTGCTTCGGCATGAACTCGGCGAAGTGGATCGACCTGCCGACGCTCAATCGGGTGACGGAGATCATGAACCAGGCGGTCCAGACGGCGATGAAAGCCTACGGTCGCGATTCGGACGAGTTGCGCCGGCTGCGGAAGTCCAAGATGGGCGTCGACCACGTCTGGCTGAGCCGCTATAATGCGCTGCGTCGCGAGGCGCGCGAAGAGAAGCTGCCGTTCCTCGGGCCGAAGGAACCGCGCCAGGCGGCGGAGGAGTTCGCCCAACTGTGCGAGCGGTTCAAGACGCAAGCCGCGGTCAATGGGCAGGAAGGGAAGCTCGGGTTGTACTTGGAGGGTCTGAAGGCCGGCTTTATCGCGCAGAAGAATCCGCCGGAGATCTGCAAGGACATCCCGGAGGACCACTGGATCATTTTCGACGCCCTGTCCTTCAACAACTACAACAACACTGCGACGATTATCGACGACCCGGAAGGCTGGAACGGCCGGAGCGTCCGCATGGGAACGAAGGTCGACTGGAATGCCAGCTATGCCTCGCCCGTGCGCGGCAAGTACCGCCTGCTCGCCTCGCTGCGCTGCGAAGGGAAGATCAAGGAAGGCCGACTCGGCTCGTGGGGCGTGTACGACGCGCAGAGCGAGAAGTCGCTCAAGAGCATGACGCTCACCGCCAAGGATTTCGCGACGGGAGACGGCTCGTTCGACAAGAAGTTCCGCTGGATTGACTTGGGCGTTGTCGACTTTGTCCCCGGCGCCTGCTTCTCGTTCGCCCACGGACCCGGTCCCGAGCTGGACGCCATCTTCGTCGACCGCTTCGTGCTGATCGAAGCAGACTGATTCGACCCCTGCCTGCCGGCAGGCGGGTCGGGAAGATTCTCCGCCACTGCGGGCTGTGGGACGAAAATCCGGCCCGCGGGCCGCCGGTCCCGGAAGTCTCGGTCGATTTCGTCTTAAACCGCCCCATCCGTTCGGGCAGGCTCCCACCACACGAAAAGGCAAATTCCTATTTGTCAAACGTAGAAAAGCAGCCGGGATCTGCCGCCTTGACTTCGTGGCGCGCACCGCCCAGAATGATGATGAAATCGGAGCGGATGCGGCGAAGCGGTCGGACGCTCCCGCCAAGCCCGAGTCGGTCAAAACCTGCATTTGAAGGAGACTGCTTATGAAACGCGCTGTCTTGATCGCATTCCTGTTCGTGACCAGCCTTTCTGTCCGCGCCGCTCAGGCCCATCTCGACCTAAAGACGCTCATGGACACCGACGCCGTCCTCGAGGCAGGGGGCACGGGCGTCGGTCCAGCTCTCGACACGGAAGGGCGGCGGATCGACGCCGGCACGCTCCCCGCTGCATACCAGGACGGCTCGACCGTGACGACGCCAGACGGGCGGGCCCGGTTGCAGTTTGCGCCCCTCGAACAAGAATCGCTCGACGCGCTGGTGATCGATGGACAGGTCGTCGCTCTCCCGGCCGGCCGGCATGAGTCGCTCGACCTGGCCTTGCTGGCGGCGCCGGGGGCGTTCATGAATCCCTTCGCCACGATCGAGTTCCGGTACGCCGACGGATCGAAGGAGGCCCAGCGGTTTGGGCCTGTCCCCGGCTGGTTCAATAGCCCCACCGCCTTCGATCATACGGTGTTCCGCTACACGGACGACAGCCAGGTGCAGAGCCTCGTCAATTTCGCGACCGACTTTGGCGCCGAAGAAGCGAACTTCCTCTTCCAGGAACGGGGCAATGGCAACTCGGGCGGCAATCGGTTCGTCGACGGCACGGGCTACGTGCTCTATCGGATCGGTGAACTCGAGAGCGTCCAGCAAGCCAAGCTCGGCGTCACCGTCGGCAACAACTTCGTGATCTCCCTGGCGACCGCCTACTGGGATCCCGAGGTCTCGACGACCGATGGATACACCGTGGTGGCGAACTCCATGGAAATCTACGATGGCTTCGAGCACCGCGCACTCGGCAACCTCAAGCAGTACGATATCGACCTGGCGCCGTATCTCGCGCAGGGCACTGGCGAACTCTACATCCTGTTCACCGACGCCACCACCTCGAACGGCTGGGGTCCGTTCATCCAACGCATCAGTGTGTTCACCGGCACGGCCCTCGTATTCGAGGAAACGCTGGTGCCCGCCGTCGATGCCTCGCAAGCCACCGTCCACGCGATGTTCCTGACGGGGGGCAACGACGACGAGACACCCTACCTCTACGACAACAGCGGCTCAGGGCCCTCGAACCGCGGACATCGCTTTGCCGACGGCAACCAATGGATCACCTATCGTTTTGACCTGCCCGACGAGGTCGCCAACGCCAAACTGGTCATGGACCTGGCCAACAATTTCGTCGTTTCCCTCGCCGGCGCCAGCGATCTGATCCGCTACCACAGCATGACGGTGGGAACGGCTGACGAGGCGACCTATCTGGTCGACGCCGGTGGCAGCATCGCCGGGGGCGACTTCCGCTTCGCCGACGGCACGGCCTACATGACCTATGAGTTCGATCTGCCGGACGACGCCGTCACGGCCTACGCGCATATCCTCATCGGCAACGAATTCGTCATCGAAGCGGCTGCGGGCACCGAGGGTGCCTTCGAGGTCAGAAAGGACTGGGTGGCCGAGACCGGCGAGGAAACCCATGACAACAGCAACCTCGCCGAGTACACGATCGATCTCGCGCCGCACCTGGCCGCCAACCCATCGAAAATCGTGCAGTTGCGCTTCCGCGACGGCGTCCCGACCGACGGTTGGGGCCCCTACCTCAAGCGCATCGTCATCACCAACCAGGAACAGACCACCGGCACCACGTTCGAAGAAGTGCTCAACGCCCAGCAACTCTTCGGCGAGGACATCCGCACCGAATACAACAAGGGCTATTACACGGTCGACTTGACATCCCGATTGGCCGGGAACCCGCGCAAAGAGATCTTCGTGCGCTTCACCGACGGCAGCACGGCCGATGGCTGGGGACCGGGCATCTTCTGGATGGCCGTCTACTCAGGCGAACTGGACGTTCTTTCGGATCAACTCGTGTTTCCCGACCTCAAGACCACGCTTGGCGATCCGGCCAACTATGGCGCCTGCCTGCTTCACCGACGCTATCCGCTGAACGCCAGCAAGACCGCGTCGGCCATCGCCCTGCCCGCTCAACCGGCGAGCGAAGCCAACCGGACTTACCTGCTCGCCGCCACGCTGAACACGGCTGAACCCCCGCCCAGCATCCAAATCGCCCTCGCACCGGACGGCAAACTGGAGATCTCGTGGCCCGCCACCCAAGTCGGATACCGACTCCTCAGCGCCGCCAGTCTCACCGCGCCGATCTCGTGGACCGACGCGCCGGGCACGCCGCAGGAAGTCGGCGGTGCGTGGGTGATCGAGGTGACTCCCAGCGCTGCAGCCGGCTACTACCGCCTGGTGAAATAACCGACTGCCGCCCAAACGCACGGCCTGTCACCCATCCGCTGACGGTCCGCTCCCAGGTGGACCCGTCGGCGCTTACGCGGTCTGCACGGACGACGGCGGCCAGGATGCAGGTTGGCCAAGGGGGGGACCGCTGACGTCTCCGAAGAACGTCACGGTCACGGCGGTCAGGCCTTCGACCGTGGCCCGGGCGATAAGCATCCGATCGAACGGGTGCCCGTGCAAGTCGGGCAAGGCACGAAGCGCAGCGTGCGGGCTATTGCGCTTTTGTCATCGCGAGCAGCCGGAAGTCCAGTTAGAATCCGACCCGATGAACCAAGTGACTCCGCAATTCCGCCAAACGACCCTCACCTGAATGGAGCATCCATATGAGAACAGCGAGAATCATCGCGGCCTCGGTGCTGGCCGGACTATTGCCCGTGTTGGCTGGCGCGGCTGACATCGCAGGTCAGTGGCGCGCCGAGTTCGACACGCAGATCGGCGTGCAGAAGTGCGTGTTCACGTTCCAGACCGACGGCGACAAACTCACCGGCAAGGCTACCCGCGTCGAACCCGGCAGCGCTGCCGCGACAGCGGCCCCATCCACGAACAACGCTCGATCTGGCGCGCCCCAGGAACCGCGGATTCCGCGTGGCCGCGGCATCACCCTCGGCCCCGACGACAAGCCCGCGTTCGACGATCCGCCCGCCGGCATCACCGCCAAGCGCGACGGCATTCCGCACGGCAAGTTGGAGATGATTGAATACGACTCCAAGACCGTCGGCACCCGACGCAAGATGCAGGTCTACACGCCGCCCGGCTACTCAACCGACACGAAGTATCCGGTGCTCTACCTGCTGCACGGCATCGGCGGCGACGAGACGGAGTGGCAGCGGTTCGCCCAAGTGGATGTGCTGCTGGACAATCTCATCGCTGACGGCAAGGCGGTGCCGATGATCATCGTCATGCCGAATGGCCGCGCACAGAAGGACGACCGCGCCGGCCCGAACGCCATGGCCACCGCGCCGGCCTTCGCGACCTTTGAACGCGACCTGCTCGACGATGTGATCCCGGCGATCCAGTCGCGCTACAGCACACTCACCAATCGCGAGAACCGCGCCTTGGCCGGCCTTTCCATGGGCGGCGGCCAGGCGCTGAACTTCGGTTTGGCGCATCTCGACACCTTTGCCTGGGTGGGCGGCTTTTCGTCCGCGCCGAACACCAAGCCGCCCGAGCAACTCGTGCCGGACCCGGCCGCCGCCTCGCGGTCCCTGAAGCTCCTGTGGCTCTCGTGCGGGAACAAGGACGGCCTGATCCGCATCAGCCAGGGCGTGCATGCCTACCTCAATGAGAAGGGTGTCCCGCACGTGTGGCATGTGGACGGCAATGGCCACGACCCGACGCACTGGAGAAACAACCTGTGGCTGTTCGCGCAGCGGCTCTTCAAGTAGATCGTCCATCCTGCAAACCCTGAAAAATCAAGCGCTTGGGGCGCGAAAACGAATTCTGCCGGCTAACCGACATTTTTTCTGATAACCTCGCAGGCCAGTTGTTCGCGGCACCGGACGGTGAGCCTGAACATGAAGCTGCTGTTCCTGCCGCCTGAACTGGTGCGCTACGTGTTCGTCCATGAACTCTGCCACACCGTCCACATGAACCACTCCCGCGAGTTTTGGCGGTTCCTGGCGGTGAAGGAGCCGGGTTACATGGAATTGGATAAGCAGTTGCGGACGGCCTGGCGGCTGGTGCCCGCGTGGCTGGGGGATGGCACAACAGCGCCGTACCCTTCTTCAAGTGGCATCACTCATGCCCAGTTGTTCAAAGGCAAGACCCTCTTCAGTTCACCCGAACTTGTCGCCGAGGCGAACAAAGCCGCAACGGCACGACAATCCAACTCGAGCTGCGCACCGAATCCTCGATCCTTATGAGAATACAACTCCCGCTCCTGGTCCTCGCGGCCCTCCTCCCGGGCCTTCCCGGCCTCGCTCAAACCGACACACCGCCCATGGAGGACTTCAAGCCCTCCTCGCTCAACCAGCGCGGCAGACAGTACCCCCAGGTCAACTCCGAACGCCGCGTCCGGGCCCGCGTCGTCGCTCCACAGGCCCAGAGCGTCGTGTTCGAGTTCCTGGGCGGCGCGAAGTACCCCCTGACCAAAGGCGACGACGGCGCTTGGACCAGCGTCACGCGGCCTCAGGACGAGGGCTTCCACTACTACCAGTTGGTCATTGACGGCGCCGGGGTCCCGGATCCCGGCACCCTGTACTTCTACGGAGGCAGCCGGTGGGGCAGCGGCCTCGAAGTCCCCGCCGCGGACCAGGACTTCTATGCCCTGAAGGACGTGCCGCATGGTCAGCTCCGTCAGACGCTCTACGCCTCCGAGCACGCGAACGCCGCTCTCCGCTGCTTTGTGTACACCCCGCCGGACTACGAGACCGACCTGGCCCGGCGGTATCCCGTGCTGTACCTGCAGCACGGCGGAGGCGAAGACGAGACCGGCTGGGGCAGCCAGGGCAACGCCGGGCTCATCATGGACAACCTGATCGCCGCGGAAAAAACCCGGCCCTCCATCATCGTGATGGCGAACAGCTACATCCCTGGCGCGGCCGGCCCGGTCCGTCCGCCGGGAGCCGCGGCTCCGGCCGGTGCCACGAACAACGCCCCGGCGGGCGCCACCAACGCGCCGCCGGGCGGACGCGGCCCCGGCGGGCGCATGTTCGACTTCAGCGCCTTCACGAAGGTCCTCCTCGACGACCTGATCCCTTACATCGACGCCCACTTCCGCACCCTGACGGATCAGCCGAATCGAGCCATGGCCGGCCTCTCGATGGGCGGCATGCAGACCCGATCGATCACCCTGGCCCATCTCGACACCTTCTCCCACATCGGGATCTTCAGCGGCGGCAGCATCGCGCCCGCGGACATTGCCGACCTCGAGGCCTTCAAGCAGAAGGTCAAGGTGGTGTTCGTCAGCTACGGCAGCCGGGAACTCGGCGGCGGCCGGAGAGGTTTTGGCGGCGACCCCAAGGCGAATACGGAGGCGCTCAAGGCGGCCGGGATCAACAGCTACTTCTACGTCTCTCCCGACACGGGCCACGAGTGGCAATCCTGGCGCCGCAGCCTGCATCAGTTCGCGCCGTTGCTCTTTCGGGACGGCCCGGTCGCCATGGCCGCCGCCCAACCGGCTGCCGCACCCACGCCGGCGGCGACCCCGGCCACCGCGATCGCGGTGCC
>JAXGQW010000007.1:0-117211 GCA_040766265.1 Verrucomicrobiota bacterium | reverse complement strand
TGCGCCGCGCAGCGGCGCCACTTAGCGAGGCGTCGCCTGCCGGTGATGCTGGTGGCCCCCAGCGCGGACGGTTTGTTCGCACGACTGGTCGGTCTGAGGCGGAGCCTCGCTAAAAGAACACGACGTAGAGCGCGAGGGTGGCCAGCACGACCGCCACGCCACCGACTTTCGCGGAGCGCGAGGAGACCAACTCGATGCGCGCGCTCGGGACGAACTCGACCGGCTTGGGCAGCGGCCTCAGCTTCGTGATCAGCAGCATTGTGGCGACCACGATGCCGAAGGAAATCGAGGCGCGGTTCACGAACGAGACGTCCGGCGCGAGTTGCTTGAGGAGCCAGAAAGACACCGGGCCGAGCACCAGTCCGACAACGCCGGTCACCGGAGGCGCACGCCGCACCAGCAACCCGACGAGGAACACCGCGAGGATGCCCGAGTAGATGTAGGCCTGGCCCTCCTGGATGATGGCAAAAATGCTGTTGCTGATTTGGGGATTGCCGAGGCTCGGCGCGAAGGCGCAGCCGCAGACCATGAACGCGCCCACAGTGATGCGTCCAACGTTGACGAGATGCGACTGCGAAGCTCCGGGGGCGATGTGAACGCGGTAGAGGTCGAGCGAGACGATGGTGGAAGCCGCGTTGAGCATCGCCGCGAGCGAACTCACCACCGCGCCAAGCAACGCCGCCAGCACGAAGCCCTGCCAGCCCGTGCCCTCCGGCAACACGCGGCTCAGGAGAAAGCCGAAGGCGGTGTCGAATTTGTAGCCGATGAGATGTTCCTCTGCGATGGGCGCGCCCGTCGTGGCGGCTCGTTTGCGCACAGCGTCGTTGTGCGCGGCGATCTCCGAGGCGAGCGCGGGGTTCAACTGCTTCCACGGTTCGTCGGCGATGAACACGACCGGCTTGCCGTCCGGCGCGGCCTTCGCGTCGGCGTAGAGTCCCAGGCCGCGCGCATTGCCTTTGTCCGCCTCAGCGCGCATGTCCTTGCTGAAAAGGTTGAAGGCCATCATGCCGGGCATGACGATGATGAAGGGGATAAGCAGCTTCAGCCCGGCGGCGAACACGATCCCCTTCTGCCCTTGCGCCAGCGACTTCGCGCCCAGCGTGCGCTGCATGATGTATTGGTTGAGGCCCCAGTAATAGAAGTTCGGAATCCACAGGCCGAGCAGCAGCGTGGTCCAGGGCAGCATCGCATCCGTGCGGGGCATGACCATATGGAGCTTGCGGGCGTTGAGCGCGGCGAACTTGGCGGTGCCACTGGCCGCATCGGTGAGCGCCGCGGGCACCGGCGCACTCGAGGCCAGCGCCGCGACGGGCGTCGCGCCCAGCCGTTCCAGCGCGAAATACACCACGGCGCCGCCCCCGACGATCAGCGCGCTGCCCTGGATCAGGTCCGCCCAGGCGCAGGCCTTTAATCCGCCGCTGACCACATACGCCGCCGCCATCACGCCGATCAGCCAGGCGCCGGTGACCAGGTTCATCGGGATGACGCCCAAGAGGAGTTTGCCGGCAAACGCCGTCTGGATCGTGAGCGCGCCGGAGTAGGTCACCGCGGCGACGAGCAGGACGTACACCAGCGCCATGCACAGCGCCATGATCGAGCGCGTGGCCCTGTTGAAACGCTGCTCGAGGAACTCCGGAATCGTGTAGATCCCGGCGCGCAGGAAATACGGCAGGAAGAAGAACGCCACGACAACCAGTGTGATGGCCGCGAGCCACTCATAGCTGGCGATGGCCAGCCCGAGGCGATCCGCCGCGCTCCCGGACATGCCGACGAATTGTTCGGTGGATATGTTGGCCGCGATCAGCGAAAAACCGATGAGCCACCACGACAGCCCTCGACCGGCGAGAAAGTACGACTCGCTGTCCTTCTCGTGCCGGCTGGTGAAGATGCCGACGGCCACCACCGCGAGGATGAACGCGACGAAGATGCCGATGTCAATCGGATGCAGGCTCATGATTGGCGAGGCGCCGCCTCAAACTGACGATCAGCACGTCGCCAGGTCGGCTGCGTTGTGCTTCGGCCATGGGGACCGACCCTCGACGCCTCGCCAAGGGGCGCCGCCGAGCGGCGCCAAAGCTCGACTCATCGAGTACGGATTTTGAGAAGGATGTCACTCTCAGGCACGGACTGCTACCTGGCTTCGCTCGGGAAAGCCACCGAAATCCGTTGCCGCCCGAGTCTCGTCACGGCTCTGACGCGAAGGTCCGCATGAAACACGCCGCCTCGCTCTTCCCGGTCGGGTCCCGATCTGGATCCTCGACGAACCTTTGATAGGCGTTCAGAAACGAATGGGCGCCCGACCAGACCGTCTGGACGACTCCGAGGGCGCGGGCGCTGACGACCCGGTTGGACTGATCGCGCAGTCGGACGATGTCGCGCACCTGCTGCGCGGCGCTCGACGGGTTCTTCCAGGGACACGAGACAACGTTAAAACCCTTGAGGGCAAAGTAGGCTGGGGTGGGCTCGGCGCGTTCGTAGTGCCAGTCGCAAATCACCACGTCTTTCGGAATCAGATCGATCGCGCGATGCGTGTCGTACGCGAAATTGAAATCCACCCGCAGGATGAGGGTGTTGACCCGGCGCGCCGCCAGGTCCCGGCGGATGAATCGCGCGAACCGCTCGACCTGCGCGACCGGCGGCGCTGCAATGCTCAATCCACGCACCGGGAACCGCGCGTCCAGGTCGTCAGGCAAGGCCTTCCACGGCACAATCGCCGAGAGGCAGCAGAGGACGATGAATCGTTGCATCATGTTACAGCATTTACACCACGCCCAGCCTGTGCTATGCATGGCCCATGCTCCCACGCACAAGCCACAACCATTCTCGAGTTGGAGGTTGGCACTTCGACACTGCCGCGGCACTCGAGCCCGCCGGGCCGGCGCGCGGCGTGGCATTCACGCTCATCGAACTGCTGGTGGTCATCGCGATCATCGCCATACTGGCCTCGATGCTCCTGCCGGCCCTGGCCAAGTCAAAGTATACCGGCCACCGCGCCGTCTGCGTCAACAACATCCGTCAGCAGTACATCAGCCAGATTCTTTACGCGGACGACAGCCAGGGGCGCTTCCCCTACCACGAGGACATGAGCCCCGACTACCACCGCACACCCATCACGGGCGCGCGCAGCATCGTGGACTGCCTGCGCAGGACCTACGTTCAGGACACGCAAATGCTCATCTGCCCGATCACCCGCAAGTCTTTTGGCCGGATGTGGCTGAACTACGAAAGCATGACGAACTACGCGGACAAGACCACCCGCGACTACGGCGGCTGGGACACACCGGCCTCCTACGTGTACACGCCCTACATGTGGCTGGCCAATTTCACCGCCACACCCGCCATGAAGTTCGTGGGCCCCGACGGCAAGGTGAACGCGAACCCCGAGTTGAACGAACCCGCCTGGCCGACAACGACCAGCGAATGCGACAGCCGGCGCGCGTTCGTCACGCATCGGATCAGCGATACCCCCGGAACGGCGCTCTGGGACGTCGGACACCTCGGACGCTTTGGCGCCGGGAATCAAAGCAAGCCCCTCTGGGCCTTCTCCGTCACGCCCGATCAGCCGGTCGGCCACGCGGATGGCAGCGTCAAGGTCCGCCCCAAAGCCCAGATCCTGCCCCGCGCCATGGGCGGCCCCAGTCCCGACACGACGTACTACTACTGATCCCGCTTTCCCCCGGCCCACATGGCTGTACCCTGGTTTCTGGCAATGATCCTGATATGGGCTGTCACTGTTCTCCCCTCCAGCTTCGTTCGAGTTGGTGGACTGACGCGAGCGCGTCCTCGCCGATCCGGGCCGCGAGGCCCAGGTTCAGGCCAAAAGCCGAACCGGCTGTGAGTGCCGATGGGCCGGCGTCATTCATGTGCCGCGCGACTTCATTCTGCTGTCGGGCATCGTAGATCGCCTCGGCAATCTAGGGCGCCAGCCCCCACCGTTTCGTGAGGAGATCGTGGAGTTGTTGATACCGAAAGTCGAGGGAGCGTTGGTAGGCGATATAGCGGTCGTCGCCAAGTTGCTCCCTGAGGGCTCGGTGCCGCTCTTCCTCGGCCAGGGCGATGCTCAAGGCGGCCTCTTCTGCCGCTAAACCGGCAGCACGTGTCTGTTCTCCCTCGAAGCGGTAGAGAATCTCGAACACACCGCGGACTTCATCGGCGTCCGGCCAGGTGAAGTACGGAGACTGTTGAAGAGAACGCCCCAGGCCGGAGAACTGGAATTCGTATTCAAGAAAACCCTGCTCGCCCAGAGCGGCAACCAGCTCATCCCGGCGCTGTTGCTTCAAAGCGGCCAGACTCTCCCGGTCGCTTGAACACAAGAACAAACCGGCTTGCTCGCGTAAACGTTCCTCTTCCTCCTGGTAGGTGTGGTCGATGCGGCGGGCCGCCGCCAGTGCCTCTGGTGCCAGCCCGGCCGCCCCCTCCGAACTGCTGGTGAAGCGGGGTGCCTCGAACCTGAGGTCCCAGTCACGGCCGAGCAACCGGTCGAGCACCTCCCGCTCCTCACGGTCAAGGTCGATCAGCGCACCCTCGATTCCGCGGGCGGTTGCGCCGCCGAAGGTCGCTACGGCAAGCGCCGCGCGTCGCTGGTCGTACAACTGACCGACATCCGCGACGATGATGTCTCGGATGGTGGCGGGCGGCACTCCGACAGACCGGAGATTCGCAATGTATGTTGGATAGTCGTCGCTCTCGACGGCGCGCCAGTCCAAGGGCGTCCCCGCCGGTTGGAATCTGGGCTTGGTTCCTGGCGGCTCTTCGTGATCAGGCCCTGGTGCGGTGATCTCGCGGACCGACGGTGACGGCGCCTGCGGGTCACCTTCCGTGTTCGGCCTTTGGACGAACCAGGCAGCGAGCAACGCGATGTTCAGTGCGACGGACAAGCTCAACAGAAGATGGCGCATGGCAACACGGTGGTTAGGTGTGGAACTTTGGGAGAAGACACAGGGTTGCCCTTGAATGCAGCAACCCTGTCTCTCATCCTCGACAAAACGCAAGGCCGGGTGTCCCGCGCGGGAGCACCCGGCCTGCCGTCTGAAGACCGAGTTCAAGGCAACTCGACAGCTCGATAGAACCGATGGGATGGCGTGGGCAGGTATTCGAGCCGCAGCGGAACAATCCCGTTGTGGGTCGTCACGCGGTCCAGAGGCACCCAAGTCCGAAAGTCCTCGGTTTCGAGGATGCTGTAAGTCGCTCCGGGCATCCCGAGCAACGCTCCGTGGACTGCTCCCCGCTGCGTGATCAGAGGAGCGAAGAAACACGGCTGGGCGGGCTTCATCCGGCCGGACCGGGAGAGGTCCCCCTGCCCCATCGGATAGCTGGCAATAATCGAGGCCCTTCCGCCAACCTTGTAGGACCACAGATAGGTCCCGTTGCTGAACCAGAAGATCCCCTCGTGAGTCAGCAGCCCGTCGGCGACTTGCGCCCAGTCGTTCACTTTCACCGGAAGGCCGTAGTCGGCACGGGCATCGCGCCGGTCCGCCTTGCCCAAGACAACGCCATCCGCCGCGCGTCGCGTCACCGCGTATTTGCCCTCGACGAGATGGATCTTGCCGTCGTTGCTGACGACCGGGGCATTGCGCACCGGACCCTCGGTGTCCTTGCTCCAACGCACGGTACCGTCGGGCTTGAGCGCATACAGGGAAGGGCCGGCAACCCCGACAAACACCGTTCCATCTTCTCCAACGGTGATTCCCGAGATCACCGAACCACCCAAGTCCGGCGCCCAGCGCCGGGTGCCGTCAGGTTTGATGGCCCATACAATGCCCTGGTCGTCGCCGCAATAGACGGTTCCGTCCGACCCGATGGCGGGCGTGGTGGTGATGTCACCTTTCCCGGTTGGGAACTGCCAGAGCAACTTTCCATTGACGGCATGGACGGCGAGCAGAGACTTGTTGTGCGCCACATAGAGGGTGTGTTGCTGCCCGATAACGGGGGAACACGTGATGTCACCTGTGGCCAGCCACCAAACGATGTCGCCCGTGTGAGGATTCAAACGGTAGAGCCTGCCCCCCCATCCACCCTTCGTTCCCACGTAGATCGCCCCATCCCGTCCCACGGCAGCAGAGGTGTCGATGTTGCCCTGCAGGGCGATGGCCCACTGTTGGGTCAGGGTCTGCGAATCCAGCGCAAAGAAGTTTTCTCGTCCGCCGGCGTTGATCCCTACGTAAACCCATCCGTTCAGGCCGATGGTTGGCCCGGAAACCACCGAACCACCCAACGATTGTTGCTTCTTGGCGCCAGTCCGGGGATCATACATTCCGATGCCGTAGTGCTGGATGCCGACGTAAACCTTGCCGTCCACGCCGATTGCCGGCGGAGAAAACCGCGTGCTCTCGGTGAATGCGATGACTTTGCTCACCTCCATCGTGTGGCCGCCAGCCAGAACACCGGTGGCCAACAGCCCGAGCACCCACCTCGCCGGGCCGCATGGGCGCAAGTGCTTGGAATTGAAGTCAGGCCCGTTTCGGCATACCCGCCCGTCGGGTATAAGTCTCGTCAGGACTGAAGCCCTGGCTGCGGGACTGCGATCGGTTGAGTTTCTCATGGTAGCCTTCATTGCTTGAGGTTGTGTTCACCCTCTGCTAGGCGGCCACCGGCGAAACCTTACTGGTTTTCTGCCTGCCACGGAGAAGGGGAGCGTGTCTCCCGATCCGCAAAGAACCAACGCGCCCAATCTTCGTAGAAGCCTTTCGCCTGGAATCCAAGAGCTTCCTTCCGCAGCAGCAGCAACGCCGGAAGCTCCTCTGTCGGTTGAGCTCCCCCAAGGCCATACCCGATTCTCGGCAGCCACGGGAGCGCTGGCGAGGGGATCGGCGGGAGGGGGAAACGTCTCAGGCCAGACGATAACGAAGGGGCCAGCAGCACCGTGCCGTTGCGTGCTAGCGCGAATCCGGGCTGCGACGGCACGCCCTCGACCGGGTCTGTCACCTGAACGCCGCTGGCCAAGTCCCAGCCTTTGACGTCACCCCGCATGCCGCGGGTCACAATCAAGTCATTCGCTTGGCCCACATCGATCTGGACCACGGCGCTCTCGTGTGCTTTGTGCTCAAAAAGCCGACGACCATTGTGCGCGTCCCACGCCGAAAGCCGGCCCTTAACGGTCCCCGTGAGAACCCGATCTCCTGCCGGGGTCCAGCGCACCTTGACGACCTCCTGTAAGTGCCACAGCGGAGGCCGAACGGGCAAGCCGGTCGCGACGTCCCACACCCGCGCTGCCTTGTCCAGCGAACCGGTTGCCAGCCAACGGCCATCCCGGTTGAACGAAAGGGAGAAGACAGGGCCGGCATGGATCAGCAGATGCTCCCGCTTCTGCTCCCGCACACTCCAAATCTGAACCGTTCCGCCATAGGAGGCGACGGCGAATCTCTCGCCATCTGGGCTGAATTCGAGGTCCCACGCCTGACCGCCGCCGAACTGTCGGTCCGCCTGAACACCCGCGGCGAGGTCGAATTCCCAGGTCGTGATGCGACCGTCCAGGACCACCGCGATGGTTCCGTTGGTGTCTCCACAAATGAGCAGTTGAGACATCGCGCGGTCCCATTTCAGAAGCGGATCGCCAAGAGCGAACACCAGCGGCCGGTCAATTACCTGAGAGGCCTTCCAGTCCCACAACCGGACTTCCAGGTTGGTCGCGCCGGCAACGCAGACCGACGCCAATCGGGGAGGCGAGGTTCCGAACTCGATGCGTTGGACTGCGCCCGGATGCTCGAGGTGCGCGCGACCAGCCTCCTGCCCGGTGATTGGATCAACCACCCTGACGCTGTTGTTCGCTGCCAAGAGTGCGGCAAGGGCACCATCTGGGCTTAACGCTTTGACCTCTTCGCCGGGGACCAGAGGCACGGACACTGGGGACGCCTGACCCGGCAGGACATCGTAGACGATTGCCTTTGGCAGCGAGGCAGCGATGACCAAACGCTTGCCGGTCACATCGAAATCGGCATCCTCGATCCACCAGCCGGCGTTCAGAGGTTCGGCGTCGGTCCTGCCGTCAACGGAACGGTAGAGCGTGGCGATGGTGTCATGGACCAAGATGAAACGGCTCCCGTCATGATTGAATGCCGCTCCAGGCGTGAAAGTGCACTCAGGATAGTGGATGAGGGCTTGGGCCAGGTTGGTACTGGCGAACAGCCAGGTCGAACGGCCATTCGGATCACCTCGGACCAGGGCGCGAGTGCCTGGTCGGTTCAAACGGACTTCACTCAACGGAACCCCGAGCTGCCCTGATGCCACACTGGTCCCTTCGGGAACCCGCCACAGGTGTAGATGGCCACCCCCACAGACAGCCCAGAGCTGCCGCGCCGCGGCATCGAACGCGAGGCCCGTGATGCGGGAGCCGGCCTTGAGCGGTCCGGCCAACGCGCTCCCGGACTTGATATCCCGCACGAAAGCGGCAGTGGCGTCTGACCCGACCGACGAGACGGCGGCCAGATTCCCGTCTTCGCTCAGGGCGATCGCCGCAACGCCCCACAGCGGGATCTGGCTGACGGCTTGAGTCGAATCGAGGGACCACCGGTAGATGCCCCAACTGTCTGCCGTGGTGAGTGTGCCGCCTTCCGCACTGAAACGGAGATCGCGAACCGCATGGCGATGAGGAAGCGTAGTTAGTGGCGCCCCGCTTCCAGCAGACCAGAGTCTCAACTCCGCAGCTCCAAACATGGCGTCCGCCCCTGTCGCAGCGTATACCATCTGACCATCCGGGCTGAGACCAAACAGATTGATCGAACCCGGATGGTTCAGTTGGGGTCCCACCGCCGTGCCCGACTTCGAGTCCCAGACCTGCAAGCTCCCGCCCAGACCGAGGGTCAAGAGTCGACTGCCATCGGGGCTGTATCGCGCTCCAATGATCCGCGAATCAGGGCCGTTGCTCTGACCAACGGCGCCCAGTGGCAGCGCGAAGTTCCGGTCGGTGAGCGCCGACAGAAGGCGCCGGGCGGGAACCGGGGAATGCGGCGCGATCGCGACGGCCAAGGCGACTTTGTCTAAGGCCTCAAGCGAGCTACCTTCAGCTTGCAGGAAGTTGGAGACTATCAACTGCGATTGGGCGGCGTTTTCTGCCTGTAGCCTTGCGTGCGCTTTCTCTCTTTGCCACGCCCACCATAGACCCATGGGAATCAGGATCAGCACCAACATTGTGGCGCCCATCCAGGCCGCCCGGTCGGATGCCGACGCATCCACTTCCACAACCGCTCGCCCTCGGACACCGGCCGCGCCTGGATCGGCTCATCCTCACAGTAACGCCGCAGGTCCTCGGCCAACGCTGCCGCACTGGCATAGCGACGGCCGGATTCCTTCTCGAGGCACTTCAAGCAAATGGTTTCGAGATCGCGGTCAACGGCTGGATTCAGCAGTCGCGGTGACTGCGGTTCGGCATCGGTCACCTGCTTGAGCAGCGCCAGTGGCGTTTCTCCGCGGAAAGGGATTTGTCCCGTGAGCAACTGGTACAGAATCACGCCCAGCGCCCAGATGTCGGTCGCGGTCGTCAAGTCTCCGGGGTGCCCTCCGGCTTGTTCGGGCGAGGAATACTCCGGCGTGCCCTTGAAGACTCCGCTCGAGCTCTGTTTGGCCTGTTCCGTGTCTGACTCGATGAATTTGGCCAGCCCGAAATCGGTGACAAACGGCTGATTGTGGTCGTCCACGAGTATGTTTGCCGGCTTCAAGTCCCGATGCAAGACGCCCCGTTGATGCGCGTGATGAACCGCCCGAGCGACGGCTTCGATGAGCGCCGCGATTCGCCGCTGCCAGTCGCGGAGTGGGTCCGTTCCCATCAGCCAACAACCGCGGCGCATCTGTTCTTTGAGGCTGCCCTGCTCGATCAGCTTCATGCTGAAGTAAGGCTGCCCGTGATACCGGCCCACCTCGTAGACGGGGAGAATGCCGGGATGGTCCAGTCTGGCCATCGCCTCGACCTCTCTCTGAAACCGGTCCACCTTCTCTTCCGAAATCAGGTAGTCACTCCGCAGCAGCTTAAGCGCCACCACCCGCTTGGTCGGCCGGTGGCAAGCGCGGAAGACTACCCCCATCATTCCTTGTTCGGACATCGGGCCGAGCAGGTCGAACGGACCGAATTGGGGGGGCGCTGCGGCATCAGTCGGTGTCCCCACATCCGGCGGAGCGGTCTTGGCCGCACTCTCCTGCCCTGATTCCGCCAGGATCGAAAACGCGCAGCGAGGACAGAATCCGCCCTGGGTCAATGGCGCTCCACACGTTGCGCAACGGTTGGTCTCCTTCATGGGCAGATGAAAAGTGAGGTTTGAGGGATCACGCCGTCAAGCTTTCCCGCCAAATACCCTGTAAGGTCGGACGGCTTCCTGCCTAGCAGAGGGTGACGGTGCCCATGCTTCCAAGGACGGATCTGCATGAAGGCGCGTCGAAAACACAGACAACCGCACAAAGAAAGGCAGAAAGTAATGTTCAAACGCATCATTGTTCTCGCGTTCGCGGCGATCACCCTTGGTGCCTTCGCGCACGCGGACTGGGTCCCAACCGGGCGGACGAAGTTCAACCCTCTGCCCACCCTGAAGGCCTCACCGGGGCAGACCATCACTCTGAAGGCCCGGCTTCAGTATGAGTTGAAGAACACGCAGAAACCGCGGGGGAAGCGCTGGGATCCCCTCCCCAACGCCAAAGTGGAGTTCAGCGCCAATCCTCAGCGCTGGGAGTACATCGGCACTGCGATAACCGGCGGAAACGGCTGGGCGACCATGCGGTACCAGGTTCCGACCTCCGTGAAACCGGGAAAACGGTTTCCGTATCGCGCCGAGTTCCTCGGACGAAAGTATCAGGGGGTGTGGCTGCACAAGGATGTGGCTAACGGTCTGATCCAGGTGAAGTGAACCAAAAGTGGGCGGCCGAGGCGCCGGGTTATCCCGGCGCCTCAGTTCCTTTTCGACCAACATACTTGGCTATGAAAACCACCAATGCTGCTAAACCTCGACCTCCGGCCGCGTTTACCCTGACTGAGTTGCTGGTGACCGTGGCTGTCATCACCGTCCTATCGAGTCTGCTCGGCGTGTCCTCGACTCAGACCAAAACCAAGACGCGCCAGGCGCAGTGCCTGTCCAATCTGCATCAGATTGCCCTCGGCATGATGAACTACGCCACCGCCCATCAGGGACGCCTACCCACCGAAAAGGTCTTGCCTTCCGGGGACCCCTTTGACTGCTGGCTCGCGTTGGACGATTCGTTGGCGAGTCCGTCTGTCGTCCACTGTCCCGCCGATCGGCGTTTCTCCCCGGCGGCCCGATTCGACGAACTGACCGAGGCCGATGTCAGTTATACGATTAGCGTTCAGGCCCGAGCGGACGAACCTGGGATGCTCTTGAGCACCGACGGTTTCCTGAGCGATGCCCGCTTTCTGGCCGACGCATTGGGTGATGCCCACTGGGAAACACAAATCAACCCGTCGCATGGCGCGGATCGTGGCAATGCACTGTTCGTGGACGGCAGTGCCCAGGCCCTGAGCACACACGGGGTGCGAGCAGCATTGGCCGAGAGTCTCCGAGTTGCCAACCTGCAGTATCTGGAGTGCCTTTTGCCGGGTGATCGTCCGCTAGGCCAAGAGTGAGGATCGAGGGATCAAGCCGTCACACGTGCCCGGCAAGTTCTCCGTGGGGGTCAGACGGCTGCTGGCCCAGCAGATGGTGACGGGGCCGATGCCGCCGAGCTTGGAACTGTTCGAGCCCCAGTCACGAAAGAGCACAACAACACGAAATGGTTGTTGGCGGGAACCTGACGCACAACTAACATCCGCCGTGAGTGGGTGGGCATTCTCCCGTGCGAGGCGGTGCCCACCAGAGCACGGCCACACATCGACAGCCGATCACAGCATGAGCAACTTTCCTAACACAATGTGGACCCGCTTGATTCATCTCGCGGCCAAGGGAACCGCAAGCGCGGGGGGATCGCTTTCCGAAACGGAATGCGCGGAGGCAAAACAGGCCCTCGAGCAGCTTTGTCAACTCTACCGGTATCCGGTCTATGTTTACCTGCGCGGCCGGGTCCGATCCCATGAGGAGGCTGAGGATCTCACCCAGGAGTGCTTCCTGAAGCTGTTTGAACTGGGATGGCTCGGCAAGGCTGATCGCCAAAGAGGCAAGTTCCGTACCTTCTTGCTCGAACATGTCGATGGCCTGGTGTCTGACCGCTTCAAGCGAAGGAATGCCAAGAAACGCGGGGGCGGGGTCGATCCTCTGCCACTGGACCTCGAGAATGCGGCGGAGCGTTTCGAGGAGCAGTTTGCCGAGATCACCGATCCGGCCAGGGCGTATGATCTCGCGTGGGCTGGGCAGGTCATGGACCGCACGATGGAGTTGCTCGATCAGGATTACGCCCGCCGCCACGCCGATGTGCCCTTCAGTGAGTTGCGGGGGCACTTGCCCGGCGGAGGCTGCGCGCGGCGGCCCTATGCCGACATCGCAAGGCAATACCCCGGCGTGTTGGTGAATGCTCTCGAGGTGCGCGTCTCCCGCCTGAAAGACCGTTTCCCGGAAGTCTTGCGGTCGGTTTTGAGCGCCTCCACAGCCGATCCCGTCCTGGCGGAGGAGGAGTATCGCTACTTCGTTCAGTTGATCCTTGGTGCGTGACGGTTGTTGCGCGGAATGGAGCTTGGACCTGCGGGTTCCTTCATCAACCGCCGCTGCAAATCCCGCGGCGGCGGCCCACTGAACCTTCGAATTCCCCGCTGCAAAGGGGCTCAGGCACTCGAAGTAACTTCGACTGAGGCTTTGATCGGCCCGTCAACACGCAGCAGCCAGATTCTCGACTTGGCCATCGGCCAACGCGTTCACGCACTCTTTGACATCCTCCCGCACCGGAGCCGCACCTCCTTGCCGACTTCGCGGTGATTCGCCGCAGCAATTGTCATCCTGGCCACAGCCCGATTGTCATCGGCTTGCATCGGGCGGAAATGCGGGTCCTCCCCGGTTTTCCGGGTCCAAAGCCGGCTGCAAGCCGGCGCTCCGCAGCCGCAATGAGACTGGCTGGCTCCGCTGTGCTGCCCAGTTCACGGCGGTGCGGGTTTCAACGAAGCTCTGGCCAGACCGGGCAAACCCTGCTAAGTTTGGCCTGTTCCCGGCAAGCACTTGCGTCGAGTTATGGACACCATCTATATCACCTTTCGCTACTCGGACGATCCAGAGCAAAAATTCGCTCATGCCCGTTTTCCTGCCATGCCGCGCGTGGGCGATCGGGTTCGCACCCCGCCGCCGCGCGAACTCGAATACGAGATCGCTACGGTCGGATTCGAGTGCGAGGGATCGCACGCGGACGAGACCAGCGTCGTGGCCACGCTTCGCCGCCGCCCTGACGCGGATGTTGGACCGGCTCCGTGAGGAACCGTATTCGGGTTGGGCAGCGACGGCTTGAACGCTTGCAGCACAGTGTTCTCTTGCGCACTGTTTCCGGCAGCCGCGCATGATTTCCAACACGCGAGAAAGCAGAGTGCCGCCAGTCTGTCACATTCCGGCCCCGCGGGCGTGTTTGGCTCTCGTTCTGGCGCTGCTGGGTACGCCTGGTCTTGCCGGGTCCGACCTGGTGATCACCGAGTTCATGGCTGACAACGACGGCGTCCTGGCGGACGGCTTTGGGCGTTCCTCCGACTGGGTCGAGATTCACAATCCCGGCTCGGGCCCCGTTGACCTGGCCGGCTGGCGGCTGTGCGACCGTGAGAATTCCTGGACGTTCCCAGCGTGTCTTCTGCCGCCGGGTGCCTACCTGGTGGTGTTCGCTTCGGGCCAGACCTTGCCCGGCTCGGTCGATCCTGCGGGGAATCTCCATGCGGACTTTGCGCTCGACGCCCAGGGGGAATCGCTCGCCCTGATCGATCCGTCCGGCCGAACGGTATTCGCCTACGCCGCGCCTGTGCCGCCCCAGCACCGGGACGTCTCCTATGGCGTCGCGACCGAACAGACCGTCCTCGTGACCGGCGACTCGCCGGCGCGCTGGCTCGTCCCCGCCGCATCCGTCGAAACGGCGTGGCGCGGAGGGGGCGACTTCGACGATTCGCACTGGGAGCCGGGGGCGGCGGCGATCGGGTTCAACCTCGACCCGGGGCCCGTGCTGAACAATCGCGGAGCCGTCGTGGCCTATCAGGTGGCGGGCGGAACCTCCGGGACCCAAAGCTATGGGGGCTCTCTGGGGATGGACTTCGTGGTCGTCCAACCTGTGGCGATAACGCAACTCGGGGTTTTCGACGACGGCGCCAACGGGCTGCGAACCACCTTGACCGCTCAACTCTGGCGCCGGGACGATCGAGGCACTCCGACATCGTTCGGGGATGACCGTGGGGACGCGCTTTTGGCGACCCAGACGTTTGCGCCAGCCAGCCCGGGAACCCTCGAGAAAGGCAGCCGCTTCAAGGCACTGACCCAACCCCTCGCGCTGACCCCGGGCAGCTACACCATCGTGGCGTACGGATACAACGCCGCCGAGCGCAACGGGAACATCGGGACCGGAAGCGGCGCCGACGCGTTGACAACCGACGACGGCGGCGGCGCGATTCGCTGCGTCGGGCTGTCGCGGTTTGGCGATGCTGGCGCCTTTCCCCACACCGTCGATACCGGGCCCGAGAACCGCTACGCCGCCGGCACATTCAAGTTTGTCCGGGGCATCGATTCGGAGTTGCGAACCGACATCCGCGCCGCGATGCACACCCGCAGCGCCACCGTGCTGCTCCGGGTTCCTTTCACGATTGTCGATCCGGCGACCGCCGGCTCCCATGTCCTGAGACTGGGATATGACGATGGTTTCGTCGCCTGGCTCAACGGGGTCGAACTCGCGCGGCGCAACGCGCCCAACACCCTCGAAGCCAATGCCGCCGCAACCTCCGCGGGCAACGCCATCGAGTCCATTCCGTTCGCCTCCGACGCAGGGTTGCTGCGGGCGGGGATCAACTGCCTCGCGATCCAGGGCCTTAATCTCGATGCCGCCGATCGCGACTTCATTGTCCTGCCCGAGTTGGTGGCGGTCAGGGTCGACCGCGACTCACCACGGTACTTCCGCACCCCGACTCCAGGCGGCCCGAATGCGATGTCCGACGTCATCGGCTTTGCCGAAGAGCCAGCCTTCTCGATCGGACGCGGCTTCCACGAGCAACCGTTCGCCGTTGAACTCAACACGGCGACGCCCGGTGTCCAGGTGCGCTACACGACCGATGCGTCGACGCCATCGCCCTCCCACGGCACCCCGTACGCAGGGCCCATCCCCATCCCAACCACGACTGTCCTCCGCGCGTTGGCCTACCGGGAAGACCTCGAACCGTCGCGGGTGGTGACCCACACGTACCTGTTTCTCAACGACGTCGCGGTCCAGGGCAACGCGCCGCCGGGATACCCGTCGGCATGGGGGAGCGTGCCGGCGGACTACGGCATGGTGCCCACCGCAAGCCTGTACGCCAAAGCCGCAGGCAACGCCGCCTTCACTCCCGGCCAGGCGCGGGCCGCCGTTGCGGCGTCGCTGCGCGCGCTCCCTTCCCTTTCCCTGAGCACCGATCAAGCCAACCTGTTCGATCCGGCCACCGGCCTGTACCTGAACCCCACCGGACGCGGCGAGGCCTGGGAACGGCCGGTCTCAGCCGAACTGTTGCTGCCGGACGCCTCGGCTGGCTTCGAGGTCAACGCGGGCCTGCAGATCATGGGCTACACATCCCGCAACCTCGAGGCCACGCCCAAGTTGAGCTTCCGATTGCTCTTCGAACGCAAGTTCGGCCCCGGCTGGCTGACATACCCCTTCTTCGGCCCGAACGCCGCGGCGCGGTTCAACTCGATCGCCCTGCGCGCCAACTCCCGCGACACGTGGGTCGCCGAGCACTTCGGGTTCGGGTCGGCCCTGTATCTGGCCGATCAGTGGGCGAAAGAGACCCAGCTCGATATGGGGCAACCGGGGACGCACGGACGGTTCGTTCACCTCTACCTCAACGGCCTGTACTGGGGAATCTACAACCCGACCGAACGCCCCGACGCAGCGTTCCTCGCCAGCTACCTCGACGGGGATCGCGCCGACTACGATGTCATCAAGTTCTGCTGCCCTCACCTGCTCGAAGATGGCGACATGGCCGCATGGAACCAACTGCTCGAAGCCTGTCGCGCCGGCCTGTCAAGCCCGGCCGCCTACCAACATGTGCAGGGCAACCGCGCCGACGGCTCCCGCGACCACACCCTGCCCCGGCTCATCGACATCCATAACTTCATCGATTACGTCCTCAACGGTGAGTTCCATGCCTCGGCGGATTGGCCCGGCAATTACTATGCGGGCCGGAACTCGGTCGAGGCGCCGGGCGAAGGATTCAGGTTCATTCAGTGGGACAACGATCTCGGCTTCAGTGGCGGCAACCTCCACGCCAACAAAGTCCACACCGATCCGGGACACTCCTGGTGGACCACCTCGCCCGGGGAAATCGACATCGCCCTGCGTGCGAACGCCGAGTACCGGCTCCGATTCGCCGACCGTGTCTACCGGCACTTCTTCCACGACGGCGCCCTCACCCCCGCGGCAAACATCGCCCGCTGGCAGCGCCTCGCCACAGCCCTCGAACCCGCCCTCTATGCCGAGTCGGCGCGCTGGGGAGATGCCCGCGCCTCGCTCCGGACGGTCCAGGACCATTGGCGCCGCCGCAGCCAGTTCATGGTCAACAGCTACTTCCCGGCGCGGACCGCCATCGTGCTCGAGCAACTCCGCACCCACAGCCTGTATCCCCGCCTCGCCGCCCCCGAATTCGAGCCCAACGGCGGGACCGTGCCCCCGGGGTTCACCCTGCACATGACGGCCGCCACCGCCATCTATTGCACGCTCGATGGCAGCGACCCGCGCCTGCCCGGCGGCAGCGTCCATCCACAGGCCATGCGCCTCCCCACATCGGCGGACCTCGCCATCGACCGAAGCGTGACGCTGCGGACTCGTGCGTGCGACGGAACCGACTGGTCGGCTCTCCACGAAGCCCGGTTCATCGTGGGACGCCTCCCAGGTCCGGGCGACATCGCCATCTCCGAGCTGAATTACCATCCCGCCGCCCCGACAGAGGCGGAGGCGTTGGCGGGCTGCAACGATCCCTCGGCGTTCGAGTTCATCGAATTGGTCAACACGTGCGATCAACCGCTCGATCTGCGCGGCTTGAGGTTCAGTCGCGGCCTCGAGTTCGAGTGGCTCGATTCCGCCATTGACACCCTCGCCCCGGGCGACTGTGTGCTGCTGGTGGCCGATGCCGCCGCCTTCGGCCTGCGCTACGGCACGAACTTCGCGAACCGCGTGGCGGGCGTTTTCGCTGGAGGCACCGGGCTGAGCAACGCCGGTGAACGCATCACCCTCGAACAGGCGACCGCCCAGACCCTCATCGATCTCACCTACGACGATGCCTCCCCCTGGCCGCTCAGCCCCGATGGCGAGGGAACGACCCTGATCCTTGAAAGCTCGCGGCATCCCACCGACCCGATGCGTTGGCGGGCCAGCCTTCTGCCGGGAGGCACCCCCGGCGAGGTCCTCTCGTTCTGGGACGAATGGCTTCGCCTCCATTTCACCGACGCCGAACGAAGCGACCCCGCGATCAGCGGCGATCACGCAGACCCCGACGGCGACGGCCTGCCCAATGTGCTCGAATCCGCCTTCGGCTCGAACCCGCGTCAATTCGATCCGGGAGGCGGATGTCTCGCTGCGTGGATCGACCTCGATCAGATTGGCGGGTCCCCCCAGAATTTCCTGATGCTCCGCTTCCGCCGGCCCGCATCGGGTCAACCAGAAGTCGCCATCGAGACTTCAACGGACTTGACGACCTGGGCCCCCGGGGAAGCTCATTTGATGCTGACTCACAGCGAACGCGATCCGGATGGCATCTGGGAGATTGTCCAATTCCGCTCCATCGCCCCGGTCGTCGCAGCCGCGCGCCCACGCGCCTATTGGCGGCTCAACGTAAAAGGCCCAGGCAGCTATCGACGCTGACGACCACGCCTCCGCCGCCGAACCGCGGGCGTGCGCGGTGCAAGGAGAATCTCAAATCGACCTTGACATCGACCATACCGTTCAGTATGCGTCCCTCATCATGCCACGTGCGACTCGCAACATGAGCACCGCGTGTTGCAGGGCCTCGAGCGAATCCTGGGCCTGAAACCCACACCAGCCATCGCCGTCTGATTCCATGCGCTCTTTTCCGTCGCAGCCCATCAACTCCATACTCCCCGGTATGGCAAATGCTGACATCCAAGTTGCATGAGAACTCCCGAAACCCCCGATTGTCCGAGGCCGCCTGTGGGTTCAGCATGTCACGGAGGCTTCACCCTGATCGAGTTGTTGATGGTGATCGCGATTATTGCGATCCTGGCGGGCATGTTGTTGCCGGCTCTCAGCAAGGCAAAATCCAAGGCCAATCAGACCTACTGCCTGAACAATCAGAAGCAAATCGGCCTGGCGGTGAACATGTATGTGGCCGATTACAACGACCGCATCCCCCTGTGCCGGAACTGGGGCAAGGCCTGGAAAGGCGATCATGACCTTCGTGCGGACGACATGTGGATGCCCGAGCTGTTGCAGCCGTACATCGGCACCAACACCGCCAAGCCCAAGAGCAGCCGGCCTGGCGACCAGCGTCTGATGAATGGCACCTATGCCTGCCCTGCTGGTCTCAAAATGAAGCTCCCCGCCAGTGAACCTGGTGCCGCGTTCACTCAGGGTTTCTTCTTTGACAACGACGGCGTGACGTACGTGTGGAACCACATCTACCTCAAGCGAGACCGCAGCGCCTACGAGGTCAGCAAACCGGTCAGCGGACGCTCGGCCAATGACGTCCCCATCCCGACCAAAGCCTGCCTGGTCTGGGAAATCCCCTATTGGAACTACAAGTACATGCCCCACAACCGCGGTATCAACATCGTCTGTGCCGACGGCCATGCCGAACGGGTCAAGGGCAGTCCGGACGAATACGACTGGTGGGCCTACCACAGTCGCGATGGCTGGGAGATCGACTGAGTCGGCGTGGTCTGCTCAGTGCCCCGATCGTTTCCCGCAACACAAACACTCTCGCTCGCCAACGAAACATCAATTCAACACCCATGAATACAACACACGGTCTCACCGATCCTCCGACCCAGCCGATTGCGCGTTGGCGCCGTTGGCGATCTGGCCTGCTGACCGCCGTCTGCGCCCTTGCCCTGCTGACGCCGGCGGCGTGGGCGCAAACCACAGTGATCGCCTACGCTGTGCCGGCCGGCACCGAAGGCAACCAGGACTTCAGCGGCGCCCTCGGCATGGACTTCGATGTCGATAATCCCATCCTCATTACGCGTTTGGGCGTTTTTGACGACGCAAGCGACGGCCTGAATCTGTGGATCACCGCCCGCCTCTACGACCGCGCCGACCCGGCCAACCCGGTCGAGTTGGTCACCATCGATTTCTCACCGGAGGATCCGGGCGACTTAATCGGCGGCAGCCGATTCAAGGCATTGCCTGAACCCCTCCGCCTCGAAATCGGTTTCCAGGGCACCATTGTCGCCGAGGGGTATGGCCCGGGGGAACAACTCCGCAACGCGGGCGTGGGCGTTCCGCCGGCGGGCGTTAGCTGGACGATGAACGACGGGAACGGCTCGCTCAAATTCGTGGGTGCCGGCCGGTGGGGTGACATGCCTGGAATCTACCCGGCCAACCCCGACGACGGTCCCGCAGCCCGCTACGCCGCGGGCACGTTCGAGTACGAAACCACCCCGCCCCAAATCCCCGGCAAACCAATCGTCACCATCAGCCCGAGTGACCAGCACATCCAACTCTCGTGGCCGGCCGTCACCCTGCCTCTTCCCGCTGCCAGCTACAGGGTCTTGCGCGGCGACAATCCCGCCGGCCCGTTCGTTCAGATTGGCGATACCACCGAGCTGCAGTACAGCGACGGTGGATTGGTCAACGGCACGATCTACTGCTATGTCATCCAGGGCGTGTCGGCGACGGGCAAAGTCGGCCAGGACTCGGACGTGAAGTGTGCAGCACCTTACGTGCTTGCGGAGAACCACGTTGTTGCCTACTTCACCCCGGCAGGAACCTCCGGCACCCAGGCCTTTGGCGGATCATTGGGCATGGATTTCGACGTCGAAAACCCGGTGATCGTGAAGCGGTTGGGCGTGTTCGATGACAATTCGGACGGCCTCAAGCTCTCGCTCAGCGCGCGCATCTTCAATCGCGAGACCCAGGAACTCATGGTCGAGGAGTACTTCTGGCCCGAGGACCCCGGCGATCTGATCGACGGCATGCGGTTCAAGACCCTGCTCACGCCGATCCGACTCGAAGCCGGGTTCAAAGGCGTGATCCAGGCCGACGGCTACGGTGAGGGCGAACGTCTTCGCAACTCCGGGGGCGACACCAATCTGATCAACTGGACCCTCAACAGCGGCCATGGCTCGCTGAAATTCGTCGGCACCAGCCGCTACGCCTTGTCTGCGGGCACCTTCCCAGACGTCATCGATGGCGGCCCCGCCGCGCGCTACGCCGCCGGCACGTTCGAATTCGAGGTTCTCCCTCCGGAAAGACCCGGCACTCCGGCACTCCGAGTCCAGCTCCCGGTCGAGGATGCGGCAGCGACGCTCTTTTGGGACGTCATAACTGAGCCGTTGCCTGCCGCCAAATACGCCGTGTACCGCGCGCTCTCGGTCGATGGCCCCTTCGCCCTGGTCGCCGAAGTCACCGCAACGGCCTACCACGACACCGGTTTGGTGAACGACACGCCGTTGTTCTACAAACTGGTCGCTGTCGGGAGTGGCGGCGAAGTGAGCTTCGATTCGAATACTATCACCGTGACGCCCAATCCCACTCGCGCCGGCATCGCCTACGTGAACCCCGAATTCCAGGAAGGCAACCAGGGCAACTTCGGCGGTTCCCTTGGCATGGATTTCACCGTGGATCGGCCCATTCAAATCACCAAACTGGGTGTGTTCGACGAGTATTCCGATGGTCTCTACCTCACGCTGCACGCGGCGATCTGGGATCGGAAGAACACGAACGAGCTGGCCAACCTCGAATTCACCCCTGAAGACCCGGGCGATTTGGTGGGTGGCAGCCGGTTCAAGGCGTTGTCAACCCCGCTGGTGCTGCCCCCCGGTTTCCAGGGAACGATCGTCGCCTATGGCTATGGTGCCCTGGAACGCTTGTTCAACACGGGAAATCGCCCGGAAGACGTCGCCCTGTTGCAGACCTTCGACGGCGCGTCGCTGACGTTCGTCGGCCTGGGCCGTTGGTCCGCGACGGCGGGTGCCTTCCCCGACACGGCTGACGGCGGCCCGGCCAACCGCTACGCGGCAGGGACGTTCTATTTCGAGCCGATCACCCTCGAACCGCCGACGCTCTCGATTGCCTTTGCGGATGGAAAAATCACCATCACCTGGACCAACGGCGGCAAGCTCCATGCCGCGTCGGATGTCAACGGGCCGTGGACCGAAGTGACAGGGGCCGTCTCGGGTTTCGAGACCACACCCACCACGGCGCAAGCCTTCTATCGCGTCCAGCAGTAGCCACAGACTGCTCTCTGTCATTCGTCAACTGAAACCAAACACAGATACATAACTCAAATATGCAACCAACGACCTCCGCCACTCCCACCACGCGCCGCGACTTCTTGAAAGTCTCGGCCACCGCCGCCGCGGGTGCGACGCTCGCCGGCCTGGACATCACCCGCACCGCCCACGCCGCCGGCAGCGACGTCATCCGCCTGGGCATGATCGGCTGCGGCGGACGCAACACCGGCGCCGGCGCCCAGGCGTTGCGCGCCGATCCGGGTGTCCGCCTCGTCGCCATGTGCGACATCTTCATGGACCGCGTGAAAGGCTCACGGGAGGCCATCCGCAACGAACTGGCCAAGCAACAGCGGGGCGACCAGGTCCAGGTGCCTGACGACCGGTGTTTCGCCGGCGTGGACGGCTACAAGAAAGTGATCGAGTGCTGTGACGCCGTCGTCATCGCCAACGCCGCCAAGTTCCATCCCCTGCACACGATGGCCGCCATCCAGGCCGGCAAACACGTGTTCGTGGAAAAACCGCACGGCATCGACCCCGCCGGCATCAAACTGCTCGAGTCGGCCTGCGCCTTGGCGAAAGAGAAGAAGCTGTGCGTGGTCTCGGGCCTCCACAGCCGCTACCACACCGGCTACCAGGAATTGATGAAACGCATCTTCGACGGCGCGATCGGCGACATCGTCACCATCGAAGAGAACTTCCTGCGGGCGCCCTATGGCGTCACCGAACGCAAGCCGGGGCTTTCCGAACTCGAATGGCAATTCAGCACCCAGTACCACTTCGTTTGGCTCTCGGGCGACGACGTGGTGCAATCTCTGGTCCACAACATGGACCGCGCCAGTTGGGCTCTCAAGGAACAGGCCCCGGTCAAGTGCCACGGCCTGGGCGGTCGTTCGAGCATGACCGACGCAATCTACGGCGACGTGTTCGATCACCACACGGTGGTCTATCAGTATGAAAACGGCGCGCGGGTCTATGCGCTGTGCCGCACAACCACCGGCTGCTATGACGAGTACTCGAGCCTGATCTTCGGCACCAAGGGCCGCGCCGACGTCATGGCCTGCCGCATCTGGGGTGAGAAGAACTGGCGCGGCGACGCCGGTTGCGACGCCCACTACCAGGAGCAGGTCGAGTACATGAAGGCCATTCGCGCCGGCACACCGATCAACAACGGCGATTACATGGCGCGCAGCACGCTCATCGGGATCATGGGTCAAATCTCCTGCTACACCGGCAAAGAAGTGACCTGGGAGCAGATCACCGCCTCGGACTTCTTCTTCCCGCCCAGGGCCGAGGACTGCCGCGACGGCATGGAGCCGCCGACCAAACCGGGCCCGAACGGCAGTTACCCCGTGTACATCCCGGGACGGAGCCGGCTGATTTGAGCATCGGCTCTGTCATGAGCGGTCGGCCTCGCGGCGTCGCTTCCGCAGGCAAAGCCCCGGCAGGCGAACGCCACGATGGCCGGCAGCTCACGAGTGTCACTCTGGGTTCAGCCCGGATGTCAGACCTTCGCGAAGCCTTGTGAGACTTTCCCGGTCTGCTGAACGCACGCCCATGGCCGCCACGGAGTTGTACCAACAGCGTCTCGCTCGCTACGTCACGGCGATGCGCAATGAAAAGCCGGACCGTGTGCCGCTCCGGCCCTTCGTCGCCGAGTTCACCGCGCGCTACGCGGGTTACACCTGTCAGCAGGTCGCCCATGACTATCGCCTGGCGTTCGATGCCGCGCTCCGGTGCGCCCGCGACTTCGACTGGGACGCTGTGGTGCCGAACATGGTGGCGGCCTGGACCGGCATGGCCCAGGCCGCCGGCCTCCGTTACTACGGCATTCCCGGCATCGGCATCCCACCCGACGTCGGCTTCAATTATATCGAGCCGCCCGAGGAGCAAGCCTTCATGCGCGCCGACGAGTATGACGCCTTGATCGACGACCCGAACGCCTTTCTTTACAACGTCTGGCTGCCGCGCGTCTCGACCGAAGTGCGCGCCCCGGGCGGCCCCATCACGTACCGGTCAACGCTGGCGTTGGTGAAGAGCGCCATGGCGATGACACAGTATTTCAACGCGTTCGGCCCCCACATCGAGAGGCTCCGCACCGAGTGCGGCACCGTCTCGGCCATCGCCGGCATCTTCAAGGCGCCGCTCGACATCCTTGCGGACAAACTGCGCGGCTACATCGGTCTCACGATGGACCTGCACACCCAGCCCGTGAAGGTGCTCGCCGCCTGCGAAGCGCTGATGCCACATCTGGCCAATGTGGGTCTGACGACGGCCGATCCGGCCAAGCTTGTGCCCATCGGCTTCTGGATGCACCGCGGTTGCGTCCCGTTCGTCACGCCGGCCCAGTTCGCCTCGCACTACTGGCCAACCTTGAAACCGATCATCGAGGAATTCTGGAAGCGCGGACACCAGACTCTGTTCTACGCCGAGGGCAAGTGGGGCTGGCACTTCGACGCCTTCCGCGAACTTCCCGACCGGAGCATCGTCTTTCACTGCGATCGGGATGACCTCTTCGAGGCCCACCGCCGCCTGCACGATAAGTTCGCCCTGAGTGGCGGCATCCCCAACGTGCTGCTCAGTTGGGGCCAACCGAGCGAGGTCCGCGAGTACTGCGCCCGCGTGCTCCGGGAAGTCGCCGGCGACGGCGGCTATATCATGGACGCCGGCGCCATCATGCAGAACGACACGCGCATCGAGAATCTGCGCGTCATGACCGAGGTCTGCCGGGAACTCGGTGCGTATCGGAGCGGAAGCTACGCGCCGCCCGACACGACACCCCCGTCCGAGACTCCGGCTTCGATCGACGCTCGCCGATCCCTGGTCGGCCTCGACGAGCGTCCCCACCCGCGCATCCCGCCGGGCATTTCCCTCCCGTGGTCCGCAAAGGCAGAGGAACTGCCCGAAATCACCGGCGACCCTGACCTTGTCCGGGCGATCTGGGACGAGATCGAAGGGCTGGGCAACACGTACATCTGGCAACTCCTTCTCGCGTTTTGAGACACTGGCGCCAGCTTGAGTGGCTCCTCGTGAAGTCCTCGAGAAGAAACACTCGATGACTGTGAAGTCCGGATGCTGGTCCACTCCGGCATGGCAATGGTCGATGCCGAGGCCTGGGCGGCGATCGGCGTGATTCTTATTGCCCCGAAGGGACCTGCCAAGCAGGTGAGCACCTGGCTCTCGGTGCGTGGCCGCTCTCGTCCGGCCCGCTGGCTCGCCAATTGAGTTGGCAAGGCACGGCCAACCGCGCAGACTTCGAACTCATGCACATCTGTTCCCGCCGTCGCTGGCTCGAGGCTGCCTTCGCCGGTTCCGGGGCGCTGGTCGTCCTGCGCGGCGCATCCTCCGAGACCGTGTCAACGGAGATGGTCCGCATCCCTGGCGGTCCGTTCCTCATGGGCACCACCGAAGCGGAAGCCACTGCCCTGGCCCGCGAACACGGCCACCATCCGAGCTGGCTGGCCGGTGAATTGCCCCAACGCCAGGTCGACGTGGCCGCCTTCCAGATTGACCGCTTCCCAGTCACCAACGCCGCCTACGCCCGGTTCGTGGCCGCCACCGGCCACCAACCACCCCTCCACTGGGGCGCCCACCGCCCTCCCGAACGCCTCCTCGATCATCCCGTGACCATGGTCGACCACGCAGACGCCACCGCCTTCGCCCGGTGGGCGGGCAAACGACTCCCCACCGAGGCGGAATGGGAGAAAGCGGCTCGCGGCGAAAACGGTCTCCGCTACCCGTGGGGCGATCGATTCGATCCTCAAGCCTGCCACTTCGACGCTGGCGGCGACCCCGTCAAGACCCCGTCCTCGGTTCCACATCACCTGCTGGAGGAGGCCGGCCGAAACACCCGCGAACTTCCGGGAGGCACATGCCCGGTGGATGCCCACCCCCGCGGTGCCAGCCCGTACGGCGTGATGGACCTCGTGGGCAATGCCGCCGAGTGGTGCGCCGACAGCCCCGGCCCCGGTTCCGCCATCGTGAAGGGCGGCTGTTGGCTGACGACGTCCCCGCTCAACCTCCGGCCCGCCGGGCGCACCATGAGCGGATTCGCCAACAACAAGCTGGCCTTCGTCGGCTTTCGCTGCGTCCAAGAGGTACGCTCATGAACGCCATCCAACTCCATGGGGTGAACGGCCAGATGCATTGTCGCGTCGGGGACATCCCCGCCTTCCCCGGGTGCGCCACGAGTCTCGGCTACCCGGAGAGCATCGGCGACGCCGCGCGGCCAGTCTGGTATGGCGGGCTCAAACCGACGTGGGAACGCAGTCCCGACGGCGCCTGGGTTTCCCGCGGATCGCGTCCCGGCGAATTGCGCTATGAAATGACTGTGACGCCGCACCTCGACTTCATCGAAACCCGCTACCGGCTCACCAACGAAAGCGACCGCCGCTGGGCGCAGAGTCTCGCCTTCAACTGCGTCCAATGCGGCTCGATGCCCGAGATCCGCGACCATGAGTGCCGACGCACCTGGGTCGAGCACGCGGGCCAACTGCGGCGATTGATCGAACTCCCTCGCGTGTTCGGTCCCCGCCCCACGATCCAGCTCTACAGCGTCGCGGGCGCCCCCGAGGGCGCCGCCATCCCCTTCGTCGCCAACTTCCGTGCGACGCCGGACCTGGTGTTGGGCGGCTGGATCGCGGTGACGTCGCGCGATGGCCGCCGGCTGGTCGCCACCGTGTCCCGTCCGGCCCTGTTCTTGTTCCAGAACATGGAATACGGCTGCATCCACAGCGCCAGCGGTTTCGGCCCCCTGAATCCCGGCGAGACCGGTGAGGGCGTCAACCGCGTCTGCTTCGTCGAATCCTCGCTGGCCGACTGGCGCCAGCGAATGACGGAAGATCTGGGCCACAGCCCGGATATGAAACTCCGCGACGCCTAATCAAGTATCCGGGCTTCGTGGATTGTCCGGGTCGATTTCCGGGGATAATCCGGGCTTGTTCTTCCTGCCTTTCTGAGGCGATGCTGCGCGCGGCAATGGGGTTTGCCTTCCCGCAGGGGAAAACCGCCTGAGCGATTCAGAGCTGATGACTCCTGTCGAGCGTCGGTGAGTCGATGGAATTGTCATGAGCTACTTCTGGATCTTTGTCGGTGGCGGGTTGGGCAGCATTGCACGGTTCGCAAGTTCCGGCTATGTGGCGCGGCACTTTGGCGAGACGTTCCCTTGGGGCACATTGGCGGTAAACGTCGTCGGTTCGCTGATCATCGGCTTCTTCGCCACGCTCACCGACACCGATGGCCGCTGGCTGGTGGCGCCCTCGGCCCGCGAGTTCGTGATGATCGGCGTGTGCGGCGGCTACACGACGTTTTCCTCGCTCAGTCTGCAAACGCTCAACCTGGCCCGCGACGGCGAATGGTTCAGGGCGGGCGCAAATGCGACACTCTCCTTTGTGCTCTGCATCGCCGCCGTCTGGCTGGGGCATGTGCTGGCGGCCAGCCTTAACTCCCCCAGAGGCAACTGATATGCAAGTGCCACACGACGCCGTCCTGCTGCGCATCTTCATCGGCGAAAGTGATCGATGGCATCATCAGCCGCTCTACGAGGCCATCGTGCTCAAGGCGCGTGAACTGCATCTGGCCGGCGCAACGGTCTTGCGCGGGCCAATGGGCTTCGGCAAATCGAGTCGACTGCATACGGCGAAGATTCTGCGCCTCTCGATTGACCTGCCGGTGGTCATCGAGATTGTGGACGCGGAGGAGAAGATCAACGAGTTCCTGCCGCTGCTGGACGGCATGATCGGCGGCGGCCTGGTCACGCTCGAAAAAGTGCGGGTGATCGGGTATCGCGCCGGTCTGCATAACGAGGCGTCAGTGAAACCCGACGCCTCCTGACAGCACATCGCGCTGCCACCGTGCGCTTCGCTTCCGAGGCAGAGGGCAACGCACGCCTGCCCCTCCGACGCCTACAACGCCACCTCGACCGCAACAGGGCCCAGAAGCCCGGACGTCAGTTCCCCGCGGTAGTGGGTTGGGATCGTGGAATAATGGTTGGCGAGCGTGTTGAAGACCAGCACCTCGATCCGATTCTCGCCGGCTTTGACGTAGGGCGTAATTCCCATGCGCCAGGGCGGGGCCACGCGGATCCCGGCCAGTTGCCCGTTCACGCGGACCTCGGCCGTGGCGACGACTTTCCCGAGGTCCAGCGTGATCTCGCCTTTGGCTTCCTCCGGACTCAGCGACACCGTCGTGCCATAGAGAGCGCCTCCCGAGTAACACTCGAGCGCCCCACTCTTGGACCAGTCGCCCGGCGGCAACACCCCCGGCCCGCACTCCAATCGCACCGGCTCAAGAAAAACCGCAGCACCGCTGAAGCCGCGCTCCGGCTGGACCCGCAGCGCGACCACCGCGGGTCGCACCAAAGTCCCGGTTGCCTCGAAGCGTTCGGGGCCCGAGGCACGCATCGGTTGGCCATCGGCCCAGGCCTCGATCCTGCCCCGGGCGACGATCCTGATCGCGCGCAATCCGGGCGGGGCGACAAAGCGGAACCACTCGGCCGGCGCGGCCCCCGCATGAATGTCGAATCGCATCAGGGCCGGATCGTCGAACCACGTCATCGACAACGGCGTGCGCGCAGCGGGCGCCGCGCCCGGTCCATCACGTTTCACGACCAGGTAGCCGCGCCCTGCGTGGTCATAGCGGACGAGGATCGGATTGGGGCCGGTCCGCAGAGAAAGCGGCTCCTGCCAGTCATTCACACGCTGTCCGTTCACGCAGATGGCGGCCGGGGTGAGGACTGAAGAGGCGTGAGGCTTGACGCCCTCTTGAGGCTCGCTCGCCACAAGGCGGGCGGTGGTGGGTTGGTCGACGGTCACACAGGTCCATAGGTAGTACCGCCCTCCCTCGATCTCAGGCTCGTACTTGAACTCGTTGAGGGCTCCGCCGCGTTTGCCCAGACAGAGGAAATGGTCGGTGACCTTCTCTTTGAGCCCGTGCCAGCCCTGGTGGCCGGGATCTCCCTCGAGCCCCTGGCGCCAGGAAAACTCATACGGACGCCACCGCAGGGTCTCACGTCCGGGAATCGCCAACTCCAACGAGTCGAGGCGCATGACTTGCGCCAGGGCCTGGTCGAGCGCCTGAAAATCCGTGGCAGGCGGAACAGGTCCCAACACCCAGAATTGCGGGCCGAACTCATACGTGACCCGTTCCCAAGCGTGGTCATCAAACCCCGGTTCGTGCCAGGCGGAAGATGGGCTGCTCTCGAGTGCATGACGGAACACCCTCGCTTCAGGACCAATGACCTTGTCCGTGGCCGGCAATCGAAAGTCGCCATAACGGTTGTCCATCGTCGGCTTGAGCGCGAACTCCCAGTCGCCATCGAGCGCCCTCCGCTGCACGGTGCGCTCCGTGCGAGGGGGTGGATTCGTGTGGGCGAAGCCCGGCCTGAAGACGATGAGTTGGGCTTCATAGGCTTCGAGGGGCATCTCGACCCGCGTGCCCGTGGCCGTTTGGCCGAGAACACGCAGCGGGTGGGTCGCACCGGTCCACGGATCCCACCACTCGGCCTGGCCCTGGGCGCGAAACTCGACAGCCGAGTGTTTCGGCGCGTCCATCACCAGGTAAACCTCGCGCGAGCCGACCTTGCGGTGAAGCGAGCGGACGGGTGGATCCGCGCGGGTGTCGGGAACGAAGGCGCCAAGGACTCGCGCCGGCACGTCGACCGGCTTTTCGAGACACCTTTCCTTCGAGAAAGCCGCTGCCACGA
Source organism: Verrucomicrobiota bacterium (assembly GCA_040766265.1). Classification (GTDB taxonomy): domain Bacteria; phylum Verrucomicrobiota; class Verrucomicrobiia; order Limisphaerales; family J093; genus MWFF01. The sequence goes on along the minus strand of JAXGQW010000007.1, from coordinate 88,042 downwards.
GCGCGTCGAGGTCCGGGTCGTCCCGGCCGGCGCGGTCGCTGGCGGATGGAACCGTGCCAACACTCAAGAGCAGGCCGCCGGACTGGGCAAATGCAGCAGCCTTCTGCAGCGACGACCAGCGCGCCGCTTCCATGGCGGGGAAGACCAGTGCGCGATACGAGCAATCCGCGGTCGCGAGCCGTGCGTCGCCAACCGTGGCCCGCGCCAGGGAATCGGCATCCAGGAACTCGAAGTTGACGCCGGCCGCCAGCAACGCGCGGCCCGTGTCGAAAGCGATTTGAGTCGCCTTTCCTCCATCCAGTCCGGCCTCGAATGGCGCGACCGGATAGAGCACTGCGACGTCGGCGACGAATGTTCCCTGGCTCAGCAGGTACGAGAGCCGCTCGAAGTATTTGAGGAAGACCCCCATGTGCTCCCAGTAAGGCATCCGGAAGTGATAGCACGGCGGCGCCCATTCCCAGAACGAGCCGTGCGTGCTGTAGTACAGGCCGTGGAGGTTGAGCAGAGTGCAGCCATACAGGTAGTTCTCGCGCGTGGCGAACATCAGACGCTCGGGTGTCGCCCCCCAGCCAAGGCTGTGATAGCCCTCGAGCCACACACGCGGTCGCCGGTACAAACTCGCGATCGAGGATGAGACCTTGCCCTTGATGAGGTCTGCGTGCCCGCCGGGCGTGTCGTGGCCGGGAGCGCTGTACCAGCGCGTCGCGCGGAAGTAATCGCCAAACTCGTCCGGCTGCAGCCCGCGTCCGCCGGAATCACAGGCGAAAATCAGTCCTCGCGATGCGTGCCACTGATGGATCGGCTGGAAATAGCGTTCCTCCATCAGTGCCATCCGCACGTCGGCGTAATCGATCCGGACCTTGGGGGTTATGGGTCCCAGATCGGCCCATAGAGCCGGCAGCACTTCGAACAGGCTGTACCCCTTGCACTGCTGGAACTCATCCGCGAAGTCGCTGTTCCAGACCCGCGACCCGGCGCCGATGTGCAACTCGTCGTTGAAGAAGTAATTGAGTCCTTCCGCCGACCGGTTGGGGATGGCCTCCTGGAACCGCTGGTAAAAGTCGCGGATGATCGTGTCACCGATGCCCGTCAGAAGCGGATTGAGGGTGTTGGCCTGCCGCTCGGCCCGGACCAGCCATAGCTCCCATTCACCCTCGTCCGGCGTCCACTCGAGGCGCCCGTCCCGGATGCTCCCCCTCAAATCCACGCCGCCACGCTGCACCTGGCCATCCTTGACCGGATAGGCGCGCGCCGCGACCAAATCGGACGGCACCGGAACTTGGACCGATTGACCGCTCGTGAAGCGCTGCCGTGGGAGCGGCTCCAATTTCAGCGCGTTGAGTTCCGGTCTCGAGGTGAAGAGGCGGCGGAACAAATTCTCCGCCCCGGGCCAATCGAGCGTGTAGGTGCTCAACCCGATGCCCATGCCGCGTTGTCGGCAGGCCTCGACCACCTGCCCCCAAACGCGCCACCACGCGTCGCTGAAGATCGGCGGCTCGGCAGCATAGGTCGGCCAGCCCGGCGTATCTTCGTGCGCATAATTGACCTGCACACCGCTGATCCCCTTTTGATGCAACTGATCAAGTTGCCAGGTCAGTCGGTCCACATCGAGCGGATCGCCCGTCCACCACCAAAACGGCACTTCACCATACCCCGGCGGCGGATCCCGAAAACCCGGCAGCGCGTCCAGGTTCGGATCGCGATCGGGATAACCGGGGCCACGCGCCCACGCCCGGGTCCAGGGACCGGCCTCGACGGGCGCGCCTGCACTCTCTCGAGTCACCAACCGGGCTGCAAGCCACGGCGCAACTTTCTCGACCCAGCGCGCCGCGTGCTCCCGCAAACCCGCCCCGCCGAAATGAACCCCCCGCCCCCCGCCATCGCGCAGACTGCCCGTCAGCGCGTCGGTGTCCGGTCCTTCCAGCGCGACACCATCAGCCCAGAGTGACTTCTGGGCAGCGCGAATCTCGGGCGAGAACTCGTCGCCTGGACCATGATAACTGACTTGGGCAACGAACCAGGGCGCCTCCCACCCGATCGCGCTCCGTGAATCCCGGATCAGTTGTTCGAGGCACTTCCGATACAAGTCACGCGGCAGGGTGCGCGCTGGATCGGGTTGGTTGGCATCGGACTCGCCCTGATGCCACAGCACGGCCCGAAAACCGCGCGGCCCCAGTGCCATCATGCGGGCCGTCAGCATCTCGAACGCGGCGCCCTGGCTTTCCCAATCGCCGTTGGGCAATCGGCGCACCCGCCCCAGCAAAGTCGGCGGATGCGGAAACGTGGCCCCTCTCGGCAACCACTCCCGGACGCTTGTCGCACCGATCCCGCAGGCGACGAAGCCCACCGGCACGTTGAACCGTGCGGCCATCGCCTCGCCAAACGGCGGTATGAAACTCCCCCCGTCCCCACTGGCGCCGGGCTGCGGATCGTGAGCTGGCCGCCAACCAACCCCGTCGAAGGCCGTCACCCGGTCGCTCTGCGGAGACTGGCGCTCCTCGCCGTGATTGGCCGAGTTGGATTGACCCGCCACCACGAACACTTCGCCCACGCCGACATGAGGTATCTCCGTAGAGGCCACAACCGCGCCCCCTGCCCAGGCCCGGACACGGCAAACGTGCCAACCGCCTGTCGGCACGCTCGACTCGGCCTCGAAAGTCCCCGCCTTGCGGTCAAAGGCGAGTTCGTGCCAGTCGCCACCGAGTTGAGCCTCGACTCGCTCGACATCCCCGCCGACTTTGCCCGCGACGCGTACCAGTCCCTCGGCAGCCGACCGCCGTTGGAACACCTGGTAATCACGCGGGAAATCGACTTCGATCGTGACCTGTTCAGGCACCTCGAGCGGTTTGCCGTCCCGGAACTCCGCGGACGCCGGACCGTCGAGTTCGAGCGTGAGGACCGTGTTCGTCGCGTCCTGCTGATGCGCCGGCAGCACCACGGTCACCCCAGCCGACGACTGGTCCACCACGGGTGAACCGCCGGTCAGCGCTGCGACGCGCAACACCTTGGCCCGAAGCGGAGGCAATCGCAGCCGGTCGCCGGCCCACCGGAATACGTGCAGATAAACCGTCTGGCCGCGATACGTCGCGCCGCCCCAAGCGCCGTTGCGGAACGGTCCGCCCCGCGTCCCGTAAACGCTCTCGCCGTAGCGCCCCAGCCATTGGCCTATTTGCCGCAAGACACCCTGCTGGTCCGCCGCGATCTCACCCGTTGGGAGCGGACCAACGTTCAGCAACAGATTGCCGTCCCCCGCAGCACAGTTCACCAGCATCCGCAGGCACTCGGCAAAGCTGCGGGTGCGGCCGTCCGGACGATAGGACCAGCCGCCACCATCGGCGCACTCGGTGATGGTCACGCAGGATTCCCACGGGCGATCGTTCTGGAAGGCCCCAATCCGCTGTTCGGGCGTGTCGAAGTCGCCGCGAACCAGTTGCCGCAACTCCGGGCTGGGCTGGTCTTCGGTAGGCCGAATGAATGCAGCGGCGCGGTTGTTGACCAGCAGACCCGGCTGCAACCGGTACAGCATCTCGAAAAGCTCCTGGAACCGGTAGTCGCGCCAATTGCCAGCCACATGATCGAACCACATCAGATCCACGCGCCCATAGTCCGTGAGCAACTCGCGCACCTGGCCCATCTGAAACGCGTCGTAGGCGCGGTTGTCACCCACCAGGTAGTCCGGATGCGTCCAGTCGCGCGTCGAGTAATACCATCCCAGCTTCAATCCGTGCCGATGAGCGGCGTCGGCAATCTCTTTGCAGATGTCCCGCCGGAATGGCGTCGCCGCAATGCTGTAATCCGCACGCAGCTTCGTGGGCCACATCGAGAAGCCGTCGTGGTGTTTGGTGATGAAAACGACGTACCTGCAGCCCGCCTCCTTCGCCAACCGCATCCAGGCGTCGGCATCGAATCGCACCGGATCGAATCGCCTGTAGAGGACGTCGTACTCGTCGGCGGGGACGGATTCGAGGCCGCGATGATCGTGCGGATGCCCGACGCGGGCCCAACTGATCTCCTTGCCGCTGAGGCTCGACGGTCCCCAGTGAATGAAGAGCCCGAACCGTCCCTCGCGCCACCAGGAGAGACGCGCCTCGCGCTGGGTGGGCGTTTCGGCGGTTGGCAACAGCGGTTCAGCTCCCACCGCCCCCGGCGGACCGACGGACCAAAGAGCCAGCACGAGCGCGAGCGCATGGGTGGATATCGGTTGCATGCGCCTGTTTCGCAGAGTTCGTCCGCCCGATCAACCACCAATCGGAGATTTCCTGCTGTCAATTGGACCATCGGGAGGAACACTGTGCCCGATGACCGCAATGCCCGGACATCAGACCGCGCCCGCATTCACCAATCGCCTGGCTCGCGCACACTCGCCCTACCTGCTCCAGCACGCGCACAATCCTGTGGACTGGTTCGAGTGGGGGGAAGAGGCTTTCGCCAAGGCGCGCCAGGAGGACAAAGTCATCTTCCTGTCGGTCGGCTACTCGACCTGCCACTGGTGCCACGTGATGGAACGCGAGTCGTTCGAGAACGACGCCGTTGCCAAAGTCCTCAATGGCCACTTCGTCTGCATCAAAGTGGACCGCGAGGAACGCCCGGACATCGACCGGGTTTACATGACGTTTGTTCAGGCGACCACCGGCGGCGGCGGCTGGCCGATGAGCGTTTGGCTGACACCCGATCTGAAACCGTTCTTCGGCGGAACGTATTTCCCCGTCGAGGATCACCATGCCCGACGCGGTTTCGTCTCCGTCCTCGAAGCCATCGTCGAGGCGTGGAAGACGCAGCGTGAACACGTCCTGGCATCGAGCGCCGATATCACCCGCGGACTGCAATCGCTTGCCGCACGAGACGACACGCGAGCGCGCCCGCTGGAAGCGTCGGTGCTCGAGGCCGGCTATGCCGAAATCAAATCGGGCTATGAATCGCGCTACGGCGGGTTCGGCGGCGCGCCAAAGTTTCCGCGCCCGGTCGCCTTGAACTTTCTGGCGCGCCACTTCGCGCGCACGGGGATGAAAGACGCGCTCGATATGACGCTGTTCACGCTTCGCCAGATGGCCGGAGGCGGGATGCACGATCACATCGGCGGCGGCTTTCACCGCTATTCGGTGGACGAGCGCTGGCATGTGCCCCATTTCGAGAAGATGCTCTATGATCAGGCACAACTGGCCTGCGCCTATCTCGACGCCTTCCAGATCACTCGCGACGCGTTCTACGCGGGCGTCGCGCGCGACATTCTCGATTACGTCCTGCGCGACCTGACGGGTGAACGCGGCCAGTTCTATTCCGCCGAAGACGCCGACAGTCTCCAGCCGGGCGATCCCGTCCGGCAGGCCGAAGGCGCGTTCTACGTCTGGGAGGCCGCCGAGATTCGGCGGGCGCTGGGCGAAACAAAGGCGCAGGTGTTCAACGATTACTTCGGCGTCCTGGCCCAAGGCAACGTCCGGAACGATCCGCACGGCGACTTTCCAAACAAGAATGTGCTGATGGTCTCTCGGGCACTGGAGGAGACCGCGAGACAGTTCAGCCTGTCGTCCGACAGGGTGCGGTCGCTCCTAGCCGAGGCACGTCAGACGCTCTTTGATCTCCGCGCCAGGCGCCCGCGTCCGCACCTCGATGACAAGACGCTCACCGCGTGGAACGGCTTGATGATCTCCGCGTTCGCCCGGGCGGCTCAAGTGTTGGACGACCCGCGCTATCTCGAAGCGGCCCGGAAATCGACGGCGTTCCTCCGCGCCGAACTGTATCGACCCGACACCGGCACGTTGCTGCGCCGGCATCGGCAGGGCGACTCCGCTATCCAAGGCTTTGTGGATGACTACGCGTTTCTCATCCAGGGCTTGTTGGATTTGTATGAGGCCGGATTCGACCCGGGGCACTTGCGCTGGGCCGTGGCCCTTCAGGAGAAACAGGACATCCTGTTCTGGGATGACGCCTCCAAGGGCTACTTCAGCACCACGAATGCCGATCCCAACATCCTCCTGCGCATGAAGGACGACTACGACGGCGCAGAGCCGTCGCCCAATTCAATCGCCGCGCTGAATCTGCTGCGCCTGGCCGAGATGACAGGCAATGCCAAGTTGCGCACCCGGGCGCGCGACACATCGGTCGCCTTTGCCAGGCGACTGGAACAGGCGCCGTCCGCCATGCCCCAGATGCTGGTGGCGCTCGACTTTCAATTGCGCAGGCCGCGCCTGATTGTCATCGCGGGCCAACCCGACGCGGACGACACGCGGGCGATGCTCCGCGCCGTTCACCGGGAATTCGTTCCGAGCAAGATCGTGTTGCTGGCCGATGGCGGCGAGGGGCAACGGATGTTGGCCGGCTGGCTTCCGTTCCTAAAGGACCTCAAGCCGCTGAACGATGCCGCCACGGCCTACGTCTGCCAGGACAACGCCTGCCAGTTGCCCTTGACCGACCCCGACCGCCTGGCTGACCAACTGCGATCCCCAAGCTTCTCTTCCGATTGACCCGCGCACATCGCAGGAGCATCGTCGGCGGCGTGAAATCCACTCTGCTTTTCTGGCTGCTTCTGGCCGTGTGTAGCGGCCAACTCCTCGCGGCCGCGGACCGACCGAACATCGTCGTGTTCCTCGTGGACGACATGGGTGTGATGGACACCTCGGTCCCGTTTCTCACGGACGCCACCGGCCAACCCCGACGCTATCCCCTCAATGACTTCTACCGCACGCCAAGCATGGAGCGGCTGGCGGCCCAGGGCGTCCGTTTCAATCAGTTCTGCGCCATGAGTGTCTGCTCGCCGACCCGCGTCTCGATCATGACCGGCCAGAACGCCGCGCGGCATCGCACAACCAACTGGATCAACCCGGACCAGAACAACGCCGGCCCCAATGGACCGCCGGACTGGAACTGGCAAGGCTTGAAGCCGGGGGATGTGACACTCGCTGCCCTGCTCCGTTCGACTGGTTATCGCACGATCCACGTCGGCAAGGGCCACTTCGGGCCGCGCGGGTCCGCGGGGGCGGACCCGGCGAACCTGGGTTTCGACGTGAACGTGGCGGGCGCGTCGTTCGGTCATCCAGGAAGTTACTATGGCACCAAGAACTACGGCAGCGGCACCGCACGGGCTTCAGCGGCCGTGCCGCATCTCGAAAGGTATCACGGCACGGAAACCTTCCTCACCGAGGCCCTGACCATCGAAGCCAACGCGCGCCTGACGGAGGCGGTCAAGGCCGACAAGCCGTTCTTTCTCTACTTCGCCCATTACGCCGTCCATGCGCCGTTCGAATCCGACCCGCGATTCGCAGCCCACTATGTCGACTCAGGCAAGCCGCCCGAGGCACAGGCCTTTGCGACACTCATCGAGGGCATGGACAAATCGCTCGGCGATGTGCTCGATCATCTCGACCGGCTCGGTGTCGCCGAGAACACGCTGCTCTTTTTTCTGGGGGATAACGGCACCGATGCTCCGCTGGGTCACCAGCACGCGGTCGCCTGCGCCGCCCCGCTGCGGGGCAAGAAAGGCGCGCACTATGAAGGCGGGATGCGCGTGCCGTTCATCGCCGCCTGGGCCAAAGGCGACCCGGGCAATCCGCACCAGCAACGCCTCCCGATCCCCGCCGGCGCGGTGCAGCGCCAACAAGCCGCCGTTCAGGATTTGTTCCCAACCATCCTGCGGCTTGTCGGCATCGAGACGCCGAAGGGCCATGTGGTCGATGGTGTCCGGCTCGACACTTTGCTGGCGGGGCGGCGCGATCCGGGCCGGCATGAGCGGTTCCTGATGCACTACCCGCACGGACCCCACCGCAGCGATTACTGGACGAGCTGCCGCGATGGCGCCTGGAAGGTGATTTACCACTACATCCCCTCGGCAGTGTCCGGGAACTCGCACTACCAGCTCTTCAATCTCGAGGCCAACCCGTTCGAGCAGGAAGACCTGGCCGAGTCGCGACCAAACGAACTGGGCCGTCTGATGCGAGGTCTGGCCGCCGAACTCGACAGGTGCCAGGCAACCTACCCCGTTCATCCGGAAAAGCGGACACCGCTCAAACCCAAGTTGCCCTGAACCGCGCGATCGAACGGCGCCTGCGTTTGTCCTGCAGCCACATCGACAAGCATCAAGAACGTCCAAACTCCAGGGCCCGGTGCCCCCACCCGGCGTCTGCACTGCCGGCTGGACATTGGGGTGCGGGGCGGTAGGGTGCGCGCCATCCTATGCGAGCGATCGGCTGGCTGGTGTTGATGGGCGTGCTCACCGGGTGCGTCTCGATGAGCAACGACCCGGGCGTGGACGTGGCCCTGGTCAATGTCAGAGTGAGCGGCGCAACGCTCTGGGAAACCACGGCCGAGTTCGTTGTCAGGATCGATAACGAAGCGCCCGAACCCGTGGTGTTGGACGGCGCGGTCCACAAGATCTTCCTCAACGGGCGCTACGTCGGGAAGGGCCTCAGCAATGAGCGCGTGGAGATTCCGCGGCTCTCTTCAACCACCCATGCGATCACGGTTCACCTGCGCAATCTCTCGATGGCAGCCCGCGTGCGCGAGTTGCTCGAAGGCCGGGCGCTCGATTACCGGATGGAGAGCGTGATCTACCTCGCAAGCGGGATGGGGCGCCGAGGCGTCCGGACGCTGAAAGAAGGCACGCTGGACCCAGCGATGGGAGCAATCCACACGGGGCCGTAGAAAGGCGCGAACGATCCGCCGATCTGCGAGTCGACCGCAGTCGCGCGTCGCGAATCTCATTCACCACTGGCGCAGGCGATAGAAGGATCTTTGCTTCAACCCTGAAGCGGGTGAATCCGTCCATTCGAGGTCTGGAACAATTGGGCTGACGGGGGCAAACGGATCGCCCACAGCGGTCGTCGCCTCGACCTGAAACACGCGCCCCTGCGCGGGCCATGTCAGCCGGACTCCGCCGCCCTCTCCATTCTCGAAGCTGAGCAGCACTCGAGCCGGTTTTGCCGGCGCCGCGACGTCCGTCACGACGAACAGACCGTCCAGGCCGAAATTGGCCAGGTCTTCGAGAGGTTGAAAGGGCTGGACCAAATCGAGGTTGTGCGCGACGACATAGCCTTGGTCGCTGAGCAACGCGCCGTCCATGATCGGTCCCATCGTCTTGCTGGTAAACCCGGATTCGGTCGAAAACCACACCTCACCGCTCGGCCAAACAAAGAACGCATCGAGTCCGGGTTCGGCGGCCTGTTCTTCGGGCTCAAAAGCAGCCAGCAACCCCTTGGCCGCGCGGGTGACGTTTCCGCGACTCGATAGGATGTCGCCGGAGCGCAACATGACGCCCAGACGCTCGGAGAACGACTCGCGAACGATGGAAAACAGGATCTCGCCGTCATCCAATACCTGGACACCGTCCAGCCCGAGATCAGTCAGCGGCGGCATCAGGCCAAATGACGCCATCAACTCGCCATTTCGTCTGACGATGCGTCCGTGGTCCGACACCAGATCGCCATCGCTGATCACCCCGAGCGTCGGGCTCGTCTGGGCCTCGCTGAACGAGAACCAGACCTCGCCCCCGGGAGCGATCGTCAGGGCGTCCACCGCAAGCGCTTCCTTCGGCTCCGCCCATCCCAGAGCGGCGATCAACTGGGCGTTTGTCTTCACCCGGCGGCCGGAGTCGGTCAGGACATCGCCGCCCGATATGCGGGGTTGGAGGTCGGGTTGCAGGCCGGGGGTCATTCCATGCGTTGTCGAAAACCAGAGTTCGCGCACGGGGGCCGCCCGGAGTTCAAGGAGCAGCTTCGACATTGGCGTGCTCTCAGCCTCCTGCACATCGACGGCCCACATCGGCCAGAGGCGCGTTGGCGGTCCCGGCATGTTGGTGAGGGTCATCGTGCGCGGTCCGCCGAACGTCCCTTTCGCATCCACGTCCAGCCGCAGTTCCTGACGCAAGGCAACCTCGCCGCCCACCTGGTAATCGCCTTCCCCCTCGAGTTCATAATCCGTACCGCTGAAGAACCGGATGTCGAAGAGATGATAGCGATCGAACAACGGATGTTCCTCGACCAGGACCAGATCGAAACCGCCGTGCAAGGGCCACCTGATCGTGGGCCGCCCGCACATCTCGCAATCGTCGGTCCATGAACTGCCGTCGATCAACCGATACTGCCAGCGCGCCAACTCGCGCACGGCAGCCAGGCGCAGCACATACGTGCCGGGCATCGCCCCGTCGGCGGCCTTGCCCTTCAGGACCATGTCAATGTCAGGCGTCCACGGTTCAGCCGGCAGCTCGCCGCTGGCCAGATGCAGGGTGGTCTCGCCCAACTGCACGTCGAGGTCCATGCGCATCCGGTTAAACCGACCGCTCCGCCCGAAAGTCCCGCTGCCCCGCAGGACGGCCGGGGGCGCCGCGTCCATGAGGACTTCGAGTCGGAGGTCTGAAATCCTGTAGTTCTCCCAGTCCAATGGCGACACTTGGGGAGTCATCGAGAAGCTGCCGCGGACGCGGAAAGGCCCTTGAATGCTCGAAGGGTCGTCGGTCGGCAGCACCTCGAACGCGCTCGATCGGACGGCGCGGTAGGCGAGTTGATCGACTTGGGCCAGCGGCTGGAACAACACGGGGCCAAGCCCGAGCAGCAGCGCGCACCATTGCGGAAAGATCGAGGCACGGTTCATAGCGTTATCCTCAGGCTTCGTTTCTGGCAGTGTCTTTGGCAAGACGCCTGTTCCATACCACATCCCTGCCCGCGCCGCCAGCGCGCAAATGGGGGGGCGTTTTGCCTCGACGCACGGCGTCAGGAACGCGAAGGTGCGCGACGTCAACCCGCCCGATGCAGCGCGGAGTTCGATCATCGGCAGGGACAACCAATCCGAACACGCAAAAGAGAGGATGGATGGCAGGACCCCAGTGTCCGATGCGGTGACTCGAGCGGCGCAAGCGTCCTCGGGGCCGGGCCCTGCACTGGTCTATCGAGCCCGCGATGTGACCAAGGTCTATGGTTCGGGTCCCGCCCGGGTGCATGCCCTGGCGGGGGTCGATCTGGACCTGTTCGAAGGCGAGTTGGTGGTGCTGCTTGGGCCGTCAGGCAGCGGGAAGACCACACTGCTCAACAACCTTGGCGGCCTTGACCTGCCCACGGCCGGCACACTCGAGTATCGCGGCGCGGACCTGACGGCGGCGGACGAGCCGCAACTCACGCGGTTCCGCCGCGAATGCGTGGGGTTCATTTTCCAGTTCTACAACTTGATTCCGAGTCTGACGGCGCGCGAGAACGTCGCCCTCATCACCGAGATCGCCACCGATCCGATGCCGCCCGAGGCGGCCCTTGAAATGGTCAACCTCGGGGCGCGTCTGGACCACTTCCCTGCGCAGCTCTCGGGCGGCGAGCAACAGCGTGTGGCGATTGCCCGCGCCATCGCCAAGCGTCCCGCCGTCCTGTTGTGCGACGAGCCGACGGGCGCCCTCGATGTGCGCACCGGCATTGTCGTTCTCGAAGCCATTGCGCGCGTCAACCGCGAACTGGGGACACTCACCGTCATCATCACCCACAATGCCGTCATGGCGGACATGGCGGATCGGGTGATCTCCCTGTCGGACGGACGCGTTCAGCAGATCCGGCGCAACGCCAGGCGGGCCCCGGTGAACAGCCTGAAATGGTGATCGGATGCTGCCCTGTCTTGACCGCAAACTGTTCCGCGATCTGAACCGGCTGTGCGGCCAGGCCATGGCCGTCGCCCTTGTCATGGCCTGCGGGCTGGCGATGATGATCATGGCGCGCAGCCTGATCCGATCGCTCGAAACGGCGCGCGACGACTACTATCAGGACCATCGCTTCGCGCAGGTGTTCGCGCATCTCAAACGGGCCCCGCATTCCGTCGCCGACCAGGCAGCCAGGATTCCGGGTGTCGCCCGCGCGCAGGCGGACATCTCCGTCCAGGTCACCCTCGACATTGCCGGCCTGGACGAACCGGCCAGCGGCACCGTCCGTTCGCTTCCGGCATTCGGCCAGCCTGAGTTGAACCGCCTTTTCCTGCGCGCCGGACGCTGGCTGAGCCCGGGACGCCATGGCGAGGTCCTTGTCGGCGAAGCGTTCGCCGATGCCAACCGGATTCGTCCGGGCGATTCGATCATTATGGTGCTTCATGGCCGACGCGAGGTCTTGCGCGTCGCCGGCATCGTCCTCTCGCCCGAGTTCATCTTCGAATCCCGTCCTGGCACCCCTCTGCCCGACAGCCGCGCCTACGGCAGCTTCTGGCTCCCGTACGCCGATTTGGCGGCCGCTTTCAGCCTCGATGGCGCCTTCAATTACATGGTCCTCACTCTCGAACCGGGCGCGTCCGAACGCGCTGTCATTGCCGAGTTGGATCGGCTGTTCAAACCTTACGGCGGACGCGGGGCCTTTGGCCGCGCCGAGCATCCGTCGCATATCCGTGTCCTGGACGAAATCCGGGTGCTGGCCACGATGGCGGTCGCCTTTCCGATTGTCTTTCTCGGTGTCGCGGCTTTCATGACCAACGCCATTCTTTCGCGCCTGGTCGATCTCCAGAGGGAGCAGATTGCCATTCTCAAGGCCTTCGGCTTCACCAATCGACAGGTCGCCGCCCACTATTTCAAGTTCGCGCTCGTGATCGTCGCCGGCGGCACGCTGACCGGCGCGATCGGAGGGGCTCTCCTGGGCCAATGGCTGGTGGGACTTTACCACAGCTTCTTCCGGTTCCCCGAACTGACGTTTCGCCTGGACCGCCCGGCTCTGCTCGCTGCGTTGATCGTCAGCGCCGCAGCGGCGGTGACGGGCGTGTTTGGCGCCGTGCGGCGCGCGGCACGCCTGCCTCCCGCGGAGGCCATGCGCCCCCAACCGCCCGCTGCGTACCGCCCCGCCTGGATCGAGCGCAGCGGGATGGCACAGCATCTATCCGCGACCTTCCGCATCGCGATGCGCAATCTCGAGCGTCGTCCCATGCGGGCGCTGTTCACGTGCGCGGGCCTGTCTTTGGCCACCGGCATACTCATTGTGCCCAATTGTTTTCGAGACGCCGTGGCCGAGGTCCTCGATTACCAATGGCACGTCGTCCAACGCCAGGACATGAGCGCCGGCCTGATCGAGCCTGCCAGCCTTGCCGCCCGGCATCCTCTGCGGCAGTTGCCGGGAGCGGTCAGCGTCGAACCCGTTCGCAGTGTCGCCGTCCGCCTTCGCTTCGGACACCGGCATCGGCAGTTGATCCTGCGCGGCCTGCCGGCGAAGGGCCTGCACGACCGCATCATCAATCCCGACTACCAGACCATCATCCTGCCACCGCGGGGGCTGGTGCTGTCCGCGAAGCTCGCGCAGATTCTCGGCGCCAAGGTTGGCGATCAGATCGTCGTCGAGGTGCTCGAGGAACGGCGGCCTGTGCGCTCCGTTCCGCTGGTGCGACTGGCCGAAGACTTCGCGGGCCTGGCCGCCTACATGGAACGTTCGGCCCTCAATCGCATGTTGGGCGAAGGCGACGTGATGAACGGGGCGACCTTCCGCGTCGATCCCGGCCATCGCGCCGCGTTTCTCCACGCTTTGAAAGAAACGCCGCGGGTCAACTGGGTGGCGATCAAGGACTCGATGCGCGCCAACTTCCGGCAAACGACGGCCGCGAGCATCAACACGTTTCAGATGATTTACCTGGCGTTTGCCACGGTGGTAGCCTTCGGCGTGGTGTACAACAACGTCCGAATCTCGCTCGCCGAACGCGCCCGCGAACTGGCCACGCTGCGGGTAATCGGCTTCTCCCGCCGCGAGGTGGGCGGCGTCCTTGTGACCGAGCTCGTCATCCTCGCCCTCGTTGCGGTTCCGTTCGGACTGCTGCTCGGCTCCGGCTTTGCCGCCGGCATTGTCAGGGCCATCAACACCGAGACCGTCCGTCTGCCGGTGGTGCTGACGATGGGCAATTTCGGGTTCGCCGTGCTCGTTGTCTCGGTCGCTTCGACACTTTCCGCCATCTTTGTCCTACGCCAACTCCACCGCCTCGATCTTGTTGGCGCGCTCAAAGCGCCTGAATGACCATCGAATGGAACCTCCCACGTCAACCGATTCGCGTCCTGCCTCCGCATCGGCCACCCCCGGCCGAGCCAACCGCGGAAACCAGCGCGCCCGCCAATGGCTGCCGTATCTGGCCGGCATGCTTCTCGTCGGGGCGCTGGTCTTCGCGCTTTGGCCTCAGCCAGTCCGCGTCGAGACCGCGCCCGCCGTCTCGGGACCGCTGCGCGTCAGCGTGAACGAAGAGGGCAAGACCCGGATTCGCCATCGCTATGTGGTCTCCGCGCCCGTTGCCGGACACCTGCGGCGCACGGCTCTGAAGGCTGGCGCGCCGGTCGAAGCGGGAGTTACGGAAATCGCGGTCATCGACCCGCTTGCCGCTGCTCTCTTGGATCCGCGCAGCCGCGCCCTGGCCGAAGCGCGGCGTGACACGGCGGCTGCGAATCTCGAAAAGGCGCGCGAGGCCCACCGCTTTGCATCGAGCGAATTGCGTCGCTTCGAAGCCCTGGCACGCGAACAGGCCATCTCACCCCAGGAACTCGAATCCGCCCAGTGGCGCCAAGCCTCCGCCAGCCGGGAGGAATCCGCGGCGGAGAGCGCCCTGCGGGTGGCCAAGGCTGAATTGGCGGTCTTCGGCACGGCGGCATCCGAATCCGATCAGGGGACCAATTCGCCCCTAACCGTTCTGGCGCCGGCCACAGGCCGCGTGCTGCGGGTGTTCGAAGAGAACAGCCGGGCTGTGCCGACGGGAACACCGATTCTCGAGATTGGGGATCCGAGCGATCTCGAAGTGGTGATTGACGTGCTCTCGCGCGACGGGGCGATTCTCGATTCCGGCACTCGGATTGAACTCGAACACTGGGGCGGTCCGGCAATCCTCGAAGCGCGGCTGCGTCTGGTGGAACCCGCGGCGTTCACGAAGGTCTCCGCCCTGGGCGTCGAAGAACAGCGCGTGAATGCGATTGCCGATCTCATCACGCCTCCAGCCCTTCGAGGGCATCTCGGCGACAATTTTCACGTCGAAGCCCGGATCATTGTTTGGGAGACCAATCGCGCGCTGAAGGTCCCCTCGAGCGCCCTCTTCCGCAAGCAGGAGCAGACGTGGGCTGCGTTCGTGATAGCGAACGGGCGGGCTCAGGAGAAGATACTCGAAGTGGGGCGGTCGAACGGAATCGAGACTGAAATTCGCGAAGGGCTACAGGAGGGGGATCGGGTGATCGTGTATCCCGGTGATCGGGTTCGAGGGGGTTATCGGGTCACGCCCGTGACGTACTGACCGGTGAGAAAGAGATTTGGCGACAACCTACTCTCGCGCAAGCTATACAAGCACTACCATCGGCAAAGCGGTGTTTGACGGCCGAGTTCGGGATGGGATCGGGTCGGACCACCGTTTTATGGTCACCAAAAAAATCCAAAGATCGCACTCACCAGCCCAATCAGGCGGCAGGGCCGATCTCTGAAAACCACATACAGGTTGCCGCAAGGCAATTGCCATTCGCGCGTCGGTTAAATCTGCTCAATCCTCGTGGAGGATTAAGCGATCAAGCCTCACGACCAATTAGTATCAGTCCGCTGAACGCGTTGCCGCGCTTACACGCCTGACCTATCAAACCGGTAGTCTACCGGCGGTCTTCAGGGGCAAAACAACCCTTGCGGATTGCCTGCCCGGGGAAACCCTATCTTGGGAAGAGCTTGGCACTTAGATGCTTTCAGCGCTTATCTCGTCCGCACATGGCTACGCAGCGGTGCCCCTGACGGAACAACTGCCACACCAGAAGTGCGTCATTCCCGGTCCTCTCGTACTAGGGAATGAACCCCTCAAGTTTCCTCCGCCCACAGTGGATAAGGACCGAACTGTCTCACGACGTTCTGAACCCAGCTCGCGTACCGCTTTAACCGGCGAACAGCCGGACCCTTGGGACCTTCTCCAGCCCCAGGAAGCGATGAGCCGACATCGAGGTGCCAAACCGGGTCGTCGATATGAACTCTTGGACCCGATCAGCCTGTTATCCCTAGCGTACCTTTTGTCCGTTGAGCGATGGCAATTCCACATTCAACCATCGGATCATTTGGGCCTGCTTTCGCACCTGCTCGACCTGTAGGTCTCGCAGTCAACCCGGCTTCTAGCCATACCCTCATCACACGGTTGCCAACCGTGCTGAGCCGAGCTTCGCGCTCCTCCGTTACATTTTGGGAGGAAACCGCCCCAGTCAAACTGACCCGCAGGCACTGTCCTTCGCCTGGATGACAGGCCGAAGT
The DNA here is from genome assembly GCA_040766265.1 of Verrucomicrobiota bacterium. GTDB lineage: Bacteria > Verrucomicrobiota > Verrucomicrobiia > Limisphaerales > J093 > MWFF01. The sequence continues at coordinate 71,873 of JAXGQW010000007.1, read as the reverse complement.
TAGAATCCTAATTATTCAAGAGTGGTGTTTCACATTACGACTCCAGCGCGACCTAAGCCACGCCTTCGAAGTCTCCCACCTACGCTACGCATCAATAATCAGAACACAATACCAGCTTACAGTAAAGGTGCATAGGGTCTTTCCGTCCTACTGCGGGCATGCGGCATCTTCACCGCAATTACAGTTTCGCCGAGATCCTCTCCGAGACAGTCGCTCAGTCGTTACACGATTCGTGCAGGTCGGAACTTACCCGACAAGGAATTTCGCTACCTTAGGACCGTTATAGTTACGGCCGACATTCACGGGGACTTGGACACCGAGCCTCGCCCCGCTTGCGCGGGACTAACAAGATGCCTTAATCTTTCCGCATTGGTCACGTGTCACACCCTATACGTCGTCTTCACGACTTTGCAGAGTGCTGTGTTTTTGTTAAACAGTCGCTAAGCGCAATTTACTGAGACCTGAATTCGCAACATTGCTGCCACGATCCAGGCACCCCTTCTTCCGAAGTTACGGGGCTAATGTGCCGAGTTCCTTAGAGAGGTTTCTCTCGCGCGCCTGAGTGCATTTACACTCACCCACCTGTGTCGGTTTACGGTACGGGCGACCCGGGGAACGACCGGAGACTTTTCTCGGCAGATTGTCCCGTGGTGCGCTTTGGCCGAAGCCTCGGCTCCGTCTTTCGATGACATAACCACGTTTCTCTCTGCGTCCTCTCCGGCCTTAACCCGAGTCGGTGCAGGAATATTAAACTGCTGGGCATCGACTACGCCTTACGGCCTCGTCTTAGCTCCCGACTAACCCTGGGAGGACGAACCTGCCCCAGGAAACCTTGGGTTTACGGCGACCAGAATTCTCATCTGGTTTATCGCTACTCGTGTCTGCATTCTCACTGGCCAGCGCTCCACCGTCCGTTCCCGTCCGGCTTCGCAGCGCTGGTCACGCTCTCCTACCACTCCGCCCCGACGAATCGGGACGAAATCCGCAGCTTCGGTATACCGCTTATCGCCAATCATTTTCGGCGCGACATCGCTCGATGAGTCAGCTATTACGCACTGTTTAAATGATGGCTGCCTCTAAGCCAACATCCTCACTGTCTCCGCAACGTCACATCCTTTCCACTGAGCGGTATTTAGGCACCTTAGCTGGCGGTCTGGGCTGTTGCCCTCTCGACGACGGAGCTTAGCCCCCGCCGTCTGAATGCTGGGATAACGGGATCCATGGTATTCGGAGTTTGATTGGTTTTGGTAACCTGGTGGGGTCCCTAAGCCATCCAGTGCTCTACCTCCATGGAGTACTTACCCAACGCTAGCCCTCAAGCTATTTCGGAGAGAACCAGCTATCACGGGGTTTGATTAGTCTTTCGCTCCTACTCTCAAGTCATCTCAGGATTTTTCAACATCCACGAGTTCGGTCCTCCACCTGGTGTTACCCAGGCTTCAACCTGCTCAAAAGTAGATCACCTCCGCTTCGGGTCTATTGCCCGCGACTGGACGCGCATTTCGCACTCGGTTTCCCTTCGCCTGCGCGGCTCAACCGCTTAGGCTGGCCACGGACAATAACTCGCAGACTCATTATGCAAAAGGCAAGCGGTCATCCCGCAAAACGGGACTCCCACACCTTGTAGGCAAATGGTTGCAGGTCCTATTTCACTCCCCTAACAGGGGTTCTTTTCACCTTTCCCTCGCGGTACTAGTTCACTATCGGTCGCCAAGGAGTATTTAGCCTTATCCGGTGGTCCGGACAGATTCGCACAGAGTTTCACGTGCACCGTGCTACTTGGGATCCCTCCCGAGGGCGTCGGACTTCGCTCACCCGGCTGTCACGGTCTATGGCCCCTCTTTCCAAAGGGTTAAGCTCGCCTTTCGCCTCCCTTGCGGAGGTCCCACAACCCCGGGAAGACAAGTCCTCCCGGTTTAGGCTGTTCCGCTTTCGCTCGCCACTACTTACGGAATCGCTTCGCTTTCTTTTCCTGGGGTTACTGAGATGTTTCACTTCACCCCGTGTCGCCTCGCCGGACTATGAATTCATCCGGCGATAGCCGCCGATTAAGACGGCTGGGTTGTCCCATTCGGAGATCCGCGGATTAGAGCCTGCTTGCGGCTACCCGCGGCTTATCGCAGCTTGCTACGTCCTTCCTCGCCTCTTGGCACCAAGGCATTCACCATCTGCCCTTAGTAGCTTGATCGCAAAATTGGAGTTCCGGCGGCTTGCGCCGCCAAAACCCGACTCAGCGAACTACAATTGCCTCAATTACAGCATGCCTATATGTGGTTTTCAAAGATCAACACCTGCTCCGTAGCAGGCGAAAAGTGTGTTGGTGGGCGTGACTGGACTCGAACCAGTGACCCTGCGCTTATCAAGCGCATGCTCTAACCAACTGAGCTACACGCCCAAGCCCCAGTTCCTATGCGTCCGTCCCGCCCGCGCCCGCGGGCGCTGGTGGAGCTGAGGAGACTCGAACTCCTGACCTATAGCTTGCAAAGCTACCGCTCTACCAACTGAGCTACAGCCCCGGCGCTGAGGGGAGTCCATCCCGGCGGCTCCAATGATCAAAGAGCGCTCGATGACGATTGAATTGTGCGATGAGATCAGCCGGTCGGCCGCTTGCGCGACCGTTCGACCTTGAGCGCCGGTTCACCCGGCACCCCGTATTCTCCTTAGAAAGGAGGTGATCCAGCCGCAGGTTCCCCTACGGCTACCTTGTTACGACTTCATCCCAATCACCGTCCACACCTTCGGCACCGGCCTCCTTGCGGTTGGCATAGTGACTTCGGGTACAAACGGCTTTCATGATGTGACGGGCGGTGTGTACAAGGCCTGGGAACGTATTCACGGCGCCGTAGCTGATGCGCCATTACTAGCGATTCCAGCTTCATGCCGTCGAGTTGCAGACGACAATCTGAACTGAGCCCGGTTTTAGGGATTAGCTCCATCTTACGATCTTGCGTCCCTCTGTACCGGGCATTGTAGTACGTGTGCAGCCCTGGCCGTAAGGGCCATACTGACTTGACGTCATCCCCACCTTCCTCCCCGTTTAAGCGAGGCAGTCTGTCCAGAGTGCTTCCCGCTTTCGCGGGAGTGGCAACAGGACACAGGGGTTGCGCTCGTTGCGGGACTTAACCCAACATCTCACGACACGAGCTGACGACAGCCATGCAGCACCTGTGTAGGCTACCCTTGCGGGTTCGTCAGACTTTCATCCTTCTACCACCTACATGTCAAGGCCAGGTAAGGTTCTTCGCGTTGCATCGAATTGAGCCACATACTCCACCGCTTGTGCAGGCCCCCGTCAATTTCTTTGAGTTTTAATCTTGCGACCGTACTTCCCAGGCGGCACATTTATCGCGTTAGCTTCGCCACGGACGGGGTCGATTCCGCCCACAGCAAATGTGCACCGTTTAGGGCCAGGACTACCAGGGTATCTAATCCTGTTTGCTCCCCTAGCTTTCGTGCCTCAGTGTCAGGTGTTGTCCAGGGACTCGCCTTCGCCACCGGTGTTCCTCTCGATATCTACGCATTTCACTGCTACACCGAGAATTCCAGTCCCCCCTCCAAACCTCGAGCAAGATAGTATTCAATGCCTTTTCCGGGTTGAGCCCGGAGATTTCACATCGAACTTACCTCACCACCTACGCACCCTTTACGCCCAGTGAATCCGAACAACGCTTGGGACCTCTGTATTACCGCGGCTGCTGGCACAGAGTTAGCCGTCCCTTCCTCTTTCGCTACGATCAACCGTCCCGGTATTATCGGGAAGGCATTGCTCGCGAATGACAGGGGTTTACGGGCCGAAGCCATTCATCCCCCACGCGGCGTCGCTCCATCAGGCTTTCGCCCATTGTGAAAAATTCTCGACTGCTGCCACCCGTAGGTGTCTGGACCGTGTCTCAGTTCCAGTGTGGCTGGTCGTCCTCTCAGACCAGCTACCCGTCTTAGCCTTGGTGAGCCGTTACCTCACCAACTAGCTGATAGGCCGCGGGCTTATCGTGAAGCGTCAGGCCTTGCGGTCCCCAACTTTAACCGCCCAGGGATGCCCCCAGGCAATCACATCCGGTATTAGCTCCGATTTCTCGGAGTTGTCCCGAACTTCGCGGTAAATTACCCACGTGTTACGCACCAGTGCGCCACTCCGATTGCAGAATATTGCTACTCTGCAATCAGCGTTCGACTTGCATGTCTTATCCACGCCGCCAGCGTTCGTTCTGAGCCAGAATCAAACTCTCCGTATATGAACTAACTTGCTTGACTCTTAACCGAGCTTACGCTCGGTGTTTTTGATTAAAACTAACCTCAAGCGCAGCCTCTTTCGAGGCCGCCCATGAGGGGGCTCTCACTCATCGCACAATTCAATTGTCAAAGAGCATCCCGGCGTTCTCGCCGCGAAAATCTCATGTTTAGAGGAGACAAATTGCCGCTCGCCGAATCTACTCGCCACATTCGGCGATGCAGCATCTCGCATCTAAAAGCGGGCACAAAATACTTCGTTCACAATTGGGGTCAACATCTTTTTTGATTTTTTTTCACATTTCTTTCCGCCTAGCCCAAGAATCATGCTTGACAAACCGCAGCCCCTCTACCTCGCCCCCGTCCACCGCGCCCCCCCCGTGCACCGAGGGCACATCACGCGCGACGCCTCCCCCGGTACCCCGCATCATCCGCACTGCTCTCGACGGTTGCGCCGAATCCAGCCGGCGCTCCTTCTCTGCGCCGTTCGTCCGTTGCAGAGTCCTCTGTTGCAGATTCCTCTTGCCCACTGGCAGGGGCTGGACACAAATCATGGATCTACATGTACCAGGCATCAATCATCTCTCCTGCGCCATCGCGCGCTGCTCGCCGGTCCTGAGAGACGTCCCTCCGCACCCATGCGCACCGTGGTTCAACGCGTTGCTTCCGCCTCGGTCACGATCGGAGCAAAGACAACCGCGCAGATCGGTCAGGGCTTGCTGATCCTGCTGGCCGTCGAGTCCGAGGACACCGTCCGCGACGTGGAATGGCTGAGCGGCAAGATCGCGCGGCTGCGCGTGTTCAGCGACGATAAGGGTCTGATGAATCGCTCGCTTGGGGACATGGGTGGCGAGGCTCTGGTCGTGAGCCAGTTCACGCTCCTGGCGAGCACGAAGAAGGGGAACCGCCCCTCCTACTGCAACGCGGCCAGGCCTGAGATCGCGATCCCGCTTTACGAGGCGTTCGTCAAGCAGCTCGAAGCGGATCTGGGCAAGCGGGTGGCAACCGGCGAATTCGGCGCTGACATGAAGGTGGCCCTGGTCAACGATGGCCCCGTCACCGTCATCATCGACACACAACGCAAGGAATGAGGGAGCATGCGGGCTAGCCCGGATGTTTCACAAAGCCTCGCGGAGTCTGACATCCGGGCTCTGGCAAAACCGCGCCCAGAAAGGGAACCGGGAGCATTCTGGCGGTCCTGAGAATGGTCTCTCATGGGAACAGTGTGATGCAGTTCTCGATCTCTCGAACCTGGCGCGGTTTTGCTTCTCTAGCCCGCATAGCAGTCCTCTTGCGAAGTCTCAGTGCCCTGTGCACCATAGGGGTGTGAAATATGCGGGCTAGGCGGTCACGCGCGAAGACCGGGCTGCACAGGGACAGAACGTTCGCTCTTGGCGGAGCGGCGGTCTGTCTTGTCCTGCTGCTGATCGCGTTGCTGGCGTTGTGGCGGAGGACCAGCGACCGACTCGATCACAGCCAGGACGCGCCGATCCTCGAGGCAGCCAGGCGCTACAATCTCGATCCGGCCCTGGTGAAGGCTGTGGTCTGGAGGGAGAGCCGATTCCATCCCGGCGTGCGTGGGCGAGCGGGCGAGATCGGGCTGATGCAGTTGACCGACGCGGCTGCTCAGGAGTGGGCTGAAACGGTCCGCGCCTATCCGTTGCCCGAGGCGCATCTGTATGACCCGCGCACCAACGCTTTTGCGGGGACTTGGTACCTGCGCAAGCTGATCGAGCGTTACCGGAAGACGGACGATCCCGTCCCCTACGCGCTGGCGGACTACAACGCGGGACGCGCGAATGTGCTCAAGTGGGCGAGAGAGGCTGCCGCCACCAACAGCGTCGAATTCGTGTCGCAGATTGCCTTTCCCAGCACTCGACACTATGTCGAATCCGTCATCCGCCGATGGCGCCACTATCAGCACAAGACCGGCTCCGGGCTGTCGACACGATGACGTCCGGGCCTTTACACAGTCCGAACGCCTCCCCTACCCTCGGGCGCGTGTCCGACCGGTCCAGCACTCGGGTGGTTGTCGGGATGAGCGGCGGGGTTGACTCCTCGACTGCCGCCATTCTGCTCCGAAATGGGGGTTACGATGTCGTCGGCGTCACACTCAAGCTCTGGTCGCCCGAGGCGATGCCAGGAGCGCAGGGGCGCTGCCCCCGGCGTTCGGACGCAGCGACTGCTGAGGATGCCCGTGCGGTGTGCGAACGGTTGGGGATTCCATTTCATGTCGTGGATGGCGCAGACGCATTCCGGCAGCGAGTCATCCAATACTTCGCGGACGAGTACAGGGCGGGGCGCACGCCCAATCCGTGCGCGATGTGCAACGCGAGGATCAAGTTCGACCTGCTTCTCCCCTGCGCACGGCGATTGGGGGCACACCAGATTGCCTTCGGCCACTACGCCCGCGTGGAACGGAATGAGGCCTCGGGCCGTTGGCTGCTCCGCCGAGGACGGGATTCGCGGCGCGATCAGAGCTACTTCCTGTTTTCCCTGAACCAGGAGCAGCTCGCCCACGCCTTGCTGCCGCTGGGCGATCTTCTGAAGTCACAGACGCGCGAGATCGCGCGCGCGCACCAGGTCGCCGCCGTGGAGAAGGCGGAGAGCATGGAAATCTGCTTCGTGCCGGACAACGACTACGGACGTTTCCTGCGCGAGGCCGGGCTCGTCGCACCGCACCCGGGGGACATTGTCGACCTGCACGGGCGGGTCTTGGGCCGTCATGAAGGCATCGAGTTCTACACGATTGGCCAGCGCCGCGGGCTCAGGATCGCAGCGTCCGCCCCCCTCTACGTTGTCGACCTCGACGCCGCCGCCAACCGGGTTGTGGTCGGTGACAACACATCGCTCGAACAGTCCGAGTTCATGGTCGAACGGTGCAACTGGATCCCTTTTGGGGCGCCGCCGGCTCAACTCGATGTCATGGCGAAGATTCGCTACAACCATCCTGGCACGGCCGCCACGGTGGTAGCGCACGCCAATGGAACCGCGCGTGTCCGGCTGGACATCCCGCAGCGCGCGATCACGCCCGGGCAGGCGTGCGTGTTCTACCAGGGCGATCTGGTGATCGGCGGCGGCTGGATCGCGCGGGCAGGTTCTCCGAGCCCGGATCGAGGTTCTGGAACGAGTGCCTGAAGCCCTTCGCATCCGGGAGTGGGGAAATGCAAAACCCTGTTCCAACAGGCCGGGCTGTGCAAAAACCAATTCCGATGTTGCTGGGGGGGATTTGGCTCGCTGGCGAGGCCCGACGAAGGAGCATCGCCTTGACCTCTGTGACTGAGGAGCAATCCCGCGGCCGCGCATACGCGTCAACCTTGGCAGAGGTCGGAGTCGGACGGTCAGACCCGCCTCTGGCGGCTGGCCAGGTGCCTGATCCCGTGAGCCTTGTCGCAGGCAGGCGGGCCAACTGGGGACCGCGGTCGCAAAGCGGGGTGCGCCCGTCCTCGGGCGCAGCGGTGTCCGAGCAACCGCACGCGCCGGTCTCGTCCACATCATGGTGCATTCCGTCATTGCTGTGGCCGGGGACAGTCACCCTCCAGTCACCCCGACGACGCAGTGCGGCGCTTCATCGCCGCTTTGCGATGACGGCCTTCAGTGCATGCGCAGGCCAAAGCAGGCTCAAGCGCACGCACTTTCCCGCATTGCGGCACTCCGCGACCTCGACGCCGACCTGAGCATCGGCGACTGCCACAACGAACGCCGGCCCAAGTTCTTATACGGTTACGGTTCCTCGCGAAGCGTGTGAAATAACCGAGCTACGCCCACTCCCATCCCTGGCGGACGGGACGCATCTTCAGGCGCGCATTCGCGTCATTGTCGTCAACGAATTGTTCCTTGGCCGGGTCCCATGTCAGCGGACGGTCGACGCGCGTGGCGATGTCGCTGAGATGGCAGAGGATGTCGGCCTGGACCGAGTCCTCGATTGGGCTGATGGCGGGCTGACGGCTCTTGATCGAGTCGAGGAAGTTGCGGACGTGATTGCTGCTCTGGACGAGTCGACGGTCATTCGGACCGAATTTCGTTTCGACGAGGCCCTCGGGCGAGGTGCGAATGGCCCCACGATCGACAAGCACCCAGCCGTCGGTCCCTTCGAAAGCCGTGCCGTGATCGATGGCGCGTCCGTATTTCTGCTCCCACGGTCTGAGGTCGTTCATGGGCGTGACCGGCTCGTAGTTGTTGCGCGTGCCGCGGTAGATCATGCGCACACCATCGGCAAACTTGAACTGGACATCCCAGGCCACCGACGTGTTGCAGGCCCCCTCTGTCGGAATCACGCCCTTGCCCTCGACACCCACCTTCCCGCGCATCATGGCCGGGTGTCCCCAGTAGGCGATGTCCAACGGGTGCACTCCCCAGCCGGCGACGAATCCCAGGGCGTAGTCATAGTTGAACCACCACGTCTTCCACGTGTCCGCGGGGTCGCCGTCAAACGCCTTGCCGTCCGTGTACGGCATTTCCCGCGCCGGTCCAAGCCACCGCGGATAGTCGAGGTCCGCGGGGGGCGGAACGGGTCTGGTCGATCCACCGGGCCGGCTGGCGGAGGCCCAGACAGCGATCTCCTTGAGCGATCCGATGCGGCCGTTGAGGACCAATTCGCAGGCGAGGCGGAATTGGCTGCCGGACCGCTGCTGGGTGCCGAATTGAAATATGCGTTTGGTCAGGCCACAGGCCGCGCGCAGCCGCTGATCCTCCTCGACGGAGAGTCCGAGCGGCTTCTCGACGTACATGTCCTTGTTCGCGCGCGCGGCGGCCACGGCAATCGGCACATGCCAGTGATCGGGCGTGGCAATCAGGACGGCGTCAATGTCGGACCGGCGCAGCAACTCACGGTAATCGTGATGTTTGGCGCACGCCTGGTCCTTGTAATGGCCGTTGACCATCTGCAGCGCGGCGTCGAGGTTGCGTTTCGCGACGTCGCACAGGGCGATCACGCGGCAGTCCGGCTGCGGCAAAAAATTGCTCATCACGCCCCTGCCCTGCGGCCCAACGCCGATGCATCCGACCTGGATGCGGCTGTTGGGCGAAGGCTGGCCCTGGCCCAGGACGGAGGCCGGGACCAAGTGCGACAGGCTCGCTGCGGCGAACGTGAACGTGAGATTGGCGCGGAGAAAACGGCGGCGGGTCATCGGGGCTTTCATGCCCCAAATAGGACAGTCTTCCGCCAAACTGCGCAAGCAACTAATGACGGGTGACCAACTACGGGCCGCCGAGCCTGACGCGCGCCGGCCTGCCCGTTAGGCTTGAGATTCGGACTGGGTCCGAGGCGTGCCTCGTTACCGCTTGCTGTACTGGAAGCGCTTGCGGGCGCCGGGCTGGCCGTACTTCTTGCGTTCGCGCATGCGCGGGTCGCGGGTCAGGAGCCCCTGGGCCTTGAGGGTCGGGCGAAAAGCGCTGTCGGCCTTGAGCAGGGCGCGGGAGATGCCGTGGCGAACGGCGCCGGCCTGGCCGTTGGGACCGCCGCCGGTGACATTGACGCGGACGTCGAACTTGGCGGTCGATTCGGTTGCCAGGAGCGGCTGCATCACGAATGCCCGGTGGGTCTCGACGACAAAGTACTTCTCGAAGGTCCGCCCGTTGACTGTGATCTTGCCTGTGCCGGGGGCGAGACGAACTCGGGCCACAGCGGTCTTGCGGCGGCCAGTGCCGAGAAATTCGGTAACCTCACTCATAATGCGTTCAGTTATTGATGGTCATCGGGGCGGGTTGTTGGGCGCCGTGGGGATGTTGGTTGCCCTTGTATACTTTCAACTTGGTCAGCAGGGCGTCGCCCAGCCGGTTCTTGGGGATCATCCCCTTGACGGCGTGCAGGATGAGGCGCTCGGGGTGCCGGGCGCGGACTTGGGCGACCGTCTGGCGCTTCTCGCCGCCCTTCCAGCCCGAGTACGACATGTACTCTTTGTCGGTCTCCTTCTTGCCGGTCAGCAGCACCTTCTCGGCGTTGATCACGACGACGAAGTCACCGGCATCGAGATGGGGTGTGTAGATGGGCTTATTCTTGCCGCGCAAGACGTTGGCCACCTCGACGGCGAGGCGCCCCAACACCTTGCCCTCGGCATCAACCACGTGCCACTTGCGGGCGTCCAGATTCACTTTCGGCAAATACGTCTTCATGAAGCCTTCGGATCAAAGGGCGTGGAGGCTAGCAAACGAACCGGCTAAGTCAACTGCCATTTGCGGCATTGTCGTGTAACTTTCAAAACCGGAATTCTGTGTGCGATCAAAACCGGACACCCGCCTGAGTTCGGAACCGGACGAGGGAAGCCGCTGGCAGCGAGCGGCTTGGCTTGGTGCCATTTGCGAGGCCGGTGAAGACGAAGTGGCATTGAGTCCGCAGAGAGATGGATTTATCGCTTTGGGGCTGATACCGGCAGGGGCTAGCCCTCCAGGTTCGAGAGTCTCCCACATCGGCCTGCTAGCGCTTTCACAGATCGAGTCCGACGTGCCGCGGGATGTTCCGCTTGTGTGCCGAGAGGAATCAACAACCGTGCCAGGATCAGTGGTCAGCCGAAGTAAGCTGCGATTCGCCTCATTATTCCGGTTTTGATCGCACAGACCCGTCCGGTTTTGATCGCACCACGACACTGCCATTTGCGGCATTTCGTTTGCCAACCCCGGCCCCCGACAATACTGTCGCGCTGAATGAATGCCGCGTTTCTTGCCGCAGCGATCGCCTTGGCCCCGGCCTCTTCCGCCGCAGGCGCCACCAACGATTGGCCGATGTACCGGGGCGGTCCCGCCCTGCTGGGCGTCGCCCAGGGCCCGTTGCCGGACGCACTTGCCCGCCGTTGGCAGTTCAAGACCGAAGGCCCCGTGAAATCGTCGGCGGCGATCGTGGGCGGACGGGTCTATGTGGGATCGGATGACGGTCACCTCTACAGCCTCGATCTGGCAACGGGCCGGAAGGTCTGGTCGTTCAAAACCGACGGACCTGTCGAATCGTCGCCGCTGGTTCACGAAGACCGGGTCTTCTTCGGCTCGAGCGACAACTTCCTTTACGCGGTCGGGGCGCGGGACGGGCGTTTGGCTTGGAAGCACGAGACGGAGGACCGCGTTTTGGGCGCGCCAAACTGGGTCAAAGCCCCGACCGGCCAGGGGGTGTGGATCCTGGCTGGCAGCTACGACTTCAAACTCCATTGCGTCGATGGAGCCACGGGCAAAAGCAACTGGGTGTACGAAACCGGCAACTACATCAACGGTTCACCCGCCGTCGCCGCCGGGCAGACGGTCTTCGGCGGATGCGACGCCATTCTCCACGTGATCGGGTTGGCAAAGGGAGAACAGGTCAAGGGAGTCGAGGCCGGGGCTTACATTGCGGGATCCGTCGCGCTGGAGGGCACACGCGCCTATTTCGGACATTACGACAACGAGTTTCTCTGCGTTGACATCGACAAGGGCGAGAGGGTCTGGACCTATCGCGATCGCAACTTCCCCTACTTCGCCTCGCCCGCGGTCACGGAGGACAAGGTGGTGTTTGGCGGGCGCGACAAGCGTCTGCATTGCGTCTCGAAATCGGAGGGCAAACCGCTCTGGACATTCGCGACTCGGGGCAAAGTCGACAGCTCGCCTGTCGTGGCTGGAGACAAGGTGGTTGTGGGCTCGGATGACGGACGGTTGTACATCGTCTCGATCGCGGAAGGCAAGGAACTGTGGCACTACGAAATCGGACAGGCGATCACCGCTTCGCCGGCCGTCGCAGGCGGCCTGCTCGTGGTCGGCAGCGAAGACGGCAGCGTCTACTGCTTCGGGGCGCAGTAGCCAATCGCAAGTTCCTCGGAACCATCACCGCGGGCGAGGGCGGGGCCGTGATCACCAGCGATCCGGAGCTTTTCGAACGCGCTTTCCGGTTTCACGACTTCGGCACGCTGCACACGCCCTATGCCGAGGCACTGGGCGGCGGGCTGCTTGGCGCGTTCGCCGCGTGCAACTTTCGCATGAATGAGTTCACCGGCGCGGTTCTCCGAGGTCAGTTGCGGAAACTCGAAACCATTTGCCAGAGCCTCCGCCACGATCGGGATGGGGATGGGCGAGTTGGCCACGTGGAGCGGTCCGTTGGTGATCAGCCAGTCAAAGCAAAGGAATTACACCGGCCAGCCGTCGATGACGATGTGCTCGACTTCCATCCAGCCGCCGGGGCGGATTCAATGCGCTTCGCGGCTCGCTAATAGCTCATCCGGTCGAGCTTCACCTTGCCTCGGAAGATCCAGTAGATGCTGACGGTGTAGGCCAGGACGACCGGCACACCGATGATCGCAATGGTCAGCATGATGCCCAGGGTTTTGGGCGACGACGACGCGTTGTAGGCCGTCAGGCTCCGGATCGGGTCCGGATTGCTAAGAACCAGGTTCGGAAACAGTCCCAGCGCGAACAGCATCATCAGCGCAATCATGGCGCAACCCGACGATAGAAAGGCCCGGAAATCACGTCCGTGGTGGATCTCGCGCGGGATGTTGGCGATGGCGAGCACGTTGGCCAGAGCGATGGTGAACAGCCAGGGATTGTCACGCATCCGGGCCGCCATGTGCGGCGCATACAGCAGCGTGGCCATCGTCGTCACCGCGTAGCAGAGAATGAAGAAGATCATGGTGGGCCGCACCCACTGCCGCGCCTGCGCCTGCAGATCCCCCTCGGTCTTCATCACCACGTAGATCGCGCCGTGCATCATGAACAACGCCACCGCGGTCACTCCGACGAGGAGCGCGTAGGGATGGAGCAGGCCGAGGAACGTGCCGGCGAACTCGCCCCGCTCATCGATCGGCACCCCCCAGGCGATGTTGCCCATCGCCACCCCGAGCAGGAAACTGGAAAGCACGCTGCCCGCCGCAAAGCCCACATCCCACATCCGCCGCCACCACGCCATCGGCTGCTTGCTGCGAAACTCGATGGCGACCGCCCGAAAAATCAGCGCCACCAGCAACAGGATCAATGCAAGATAAAACCCGCTGAACACGGTCGCATAGACCACCGGAAACGCCGCGAACAAAGCCCCGCCCCCCGTCACAAGCCACACCTCGTTGCCGTCCCAGACAGGCCCGATCGAGTTGAGCATGAGCCGCCGATGCGGATCGGTGCGCGTGAAGAGGTGCAGCGCGCCCACTCCCAGATCGAACCCGTCGAGCAACGCGTACCCAGTGAACAACACGCCCACCAGGACAAACCACACCACGTTGAGATCCAGCCAGTCCGGGAAGTTCATAGGTCGGCCCTCCCCCCGGACGCCAGCTTGCCCCCAGGCTTCAGATCCGACGGGTCCGGCCCATGCTGGATTTTCTCGTTCAACAGGTACACGAACACGGCAAAGAGCAGGAGGTAAACGAGCGTGAAGAGAATCAGCGAGGTCAGCACGGCATCGGCCTTGGCCACGGCCGACAGGCCGTCCGAAGTCCGCAGCAGGCCGTAGACAACCCAAGGCTGCCGCCCCATCTCCGCCGCAAACCATCCGGTCTGATTCGCAATCTGCGGCCCGAGGACCGAGAAGACCATGATCCACAGCAGCCAGCGCGATCGCGACAAGGCCCCCCGCCAGCACAGGAACGAACCGGCCAGCGCCACCGCCATCAGAGCCATCCCGGCTCCGACCATGAGATGATAGAACTGGAAATTGAGATTCACGCGCGGACGATCCTCCGGCGGGAATTCCCGCAGTCCCTTCGCCGTCGATCCGGCCTCCCCCAGCATCGCCCGGCTCACGGCGCGCGGAACCGCAAGGCCCCGGACGGTTTCGGACGCCTCATCCACCCACCCGAATGCGTAGACCGGCAGTTCCCCCGTCTCGTAATGCCCCTCGAACGCCGCCATCTTCGCCGGCTGGTTCCTGATCACACCCAGGGCGCTCTGGTGCCCGGTGACGATCTGGAGGATCGAAGCCACGACGGCCGCGCCCAAGCCGACTTTCATCGAGGCTTTCGCAAACTCCTCGTGCTTGCGCCGCAACAGGTAGAAGGCGCTCACGCTGATGATCAGAAACGCCCCCGCCTGCCACGCCCCGCACACCACGTGACTCAGCCGTTCCATCGACGACGGATTGAACACCATGGCCCAGAAATCGGTGATGACCGCCCGCGGCCCCAGCGCCGTCTGCTCGATCATGTAACCCGCCGGGGTCTGCTGCCACGAGTTGGCCACGACGATCCAGACGGCGCTGAAATGCGCCCCGAGACACACCATGCAGGTCGCAAAGAAATGCATGCCGCGGCTGACTTTGTCCCAGCCGAACAGAAGAACCGCCAGAAACCCGGACTCGAGAAAGAACGCGAAAATGCCCTCCGCCGCCAACGCGCTCCCGAACACGTCGCCCACATAGCGCGAGTAGGTGGCCCAGTTCGTGCCGAACTCGAATTCGAGCACAATGCCCGTCGCCACGCCGATTGCGAACGTCAGCGCAAACACCTTCGTCCAGAACCTCGCCATCTGGTGGTAGATCGGGCGTCCGGTCTTGAGCCAAAGTCCCTCGATCACCACCAGCCCCACCCCCAATCCAATGCTCAGCGGCGGATAAAGGTAGTGAAATCCCGCCGTAAGGGCGAACTGCAGGCGCGACAGCGACAGCACATCCATGACTCCGGCAGGCATACCGATCTTCGTTTCGTCGCGCAAGACAAAGCCGTCAAATGTGTTGCGTTTGGTCTTCCAATGAACCGTGGAACCGTAGCCGTCCCGCATCGCGGGATGAGTCCGCGCCACATCGCTCCGTCAAAGGCAGGAATCACCGCCGACTCACGTCAGCGGCCTGCAGTTTGGACATCATTCGGATTGGACTTCATCACACACTTCATCGCACACTTCACCGAACTGAGCCTGCCGAACGATGAAGTGTGCGATGAAGGTCCTGCAACCACATCGACAACCATCAGGAATGTCCAAACTCCAGGCCCCGACTCACGTCGGCGGCTACAGACCGATTCATGGTCCTCCTTCCCATGAACTTCCTGCGCAAGCCGTTGATAATCAAAAATGAGAAGCCCGAACTTTCGACGTCCAACATTCATCGTCCAACTTTCAACGAACCGCTTCGTTGAATGTTGAGCGTTGGAAGTTAAGCGTTGAACGTCTCCTTGTTCATGGGTCCAATGCGCATTAAACCGTTGAATGACAACGCTCTCCATAAATCCCCCATCCCATTGCTGGATACCACTTCGCACGAGAATGGACTTGTGCGTCGCCCTCACCTTCGTCGGCACCTTGGTCGCGACCTTTGCCGCCCGCCCGCGTGTCCATCGACAAAGGTGGGGACACAGGCTGCGACAAAGGATGGGATCGGACGCTCATTCTGCGGGTAACCGGCTTCCCCTTCGGAGGGCCGAGCCCGCGGTGGCGGGGGAGGCCCTGTATGGTGACGTTGATCGTATCGAGTCGGGCACCCTGCACCCGGCCAACCGAATCGCCTCATGAAGCTCGCGGTGTTCGCCCATATCCCCCCGCCTGCCCACGGCCAGAGCCTCAGCATTCAGCGCATGCTCGATGGCTTCGGAGGCGATCGGGCAAAACAGAGCGCGCCCGGACCGGGCTCAGCCACCAGGGTCGAGACTCGCCCCGGACGGCGTCCGGATATCGAGTGCTACCACATCGATGCACGCTTCTCGCGCGACCTCGAGGATCTTGGCGCTGTCCGTTTCACAAAGGCAGTCGTCCTCTTCAAGTACTGCGCCAAGGCGCTGTGGTTCCGATTCCGATATGGCGTCCGCGCCCTCTACTATGTCCCCTGCCCGCCTCGGCGCTCCTCGCTATACCGTGACTGGGCCATCCTGTTGCTCTGCCGTTGGGCCTACCCAAGGCTGATGTTTCACTGGCACGCCGTCGGACTCGGCGAATGGGTCGAGAAAAACGCCACGGCCCTGGAACGCGCGCTCACGCACTGGCTCTTCGACCGCGCCGACCTGGCAGTGGTCCTGTCGCGTTTCAACCAACCCGACGCCGCTCGGTTCCAACCACGGGCAGTCGAAGTCGTCGCCAACGGCATTGCCGATCCGTGCCCCGATTTCGCCCAGGCCATCGCTCCGCGCCGCATGGCCCGGATCGATGCCCGCCGCCAACTGAGCCTCGGGCACTCCCTGTCCGCACCCGATCGCGCGCGAGCCGGCGGCGATCCCGAGCGGTGCCGCGTCCTCTTCCTGGGGCACTGCTCGCGGGACAAGGGTCTGTTTGACGCCGTTGCAGGCGTCGAGGCCGCCAACCGTCTGCTCGCCGCCCAAGGCTCCCCCCTCCGCTTCCACCTGACAGTCATCGGCGGCTACGTCGACGCCGACACGCGGATCGAATTCGAGCGCATGATCGGGGCGCCGGGCCGGCGCGAATGCATCGAGTACCTGGGACGTGTGAGCGACGATGCCAAATGGCGGGCGTTTCGGGAGGCGGATATCTTTTGTTTCCCGACCTACTTTGCCTGGGAAGGACAACCTGCCAATGTCATCGAAGCCATGGCATTCGGACTCCCCGTCGTCACAACCCGCTGGAGGGCCATCCCGGAACTGCTGCCCGAGAACTACACGGGGCTGGTCGAGCCGCGCTCTCCCGATCAAGTGGCTGCCGCTCTGGTGAACGCCCTGACCGAGGACGGCACCCCACACCGCATGGCGTTCGAGAAGCGATTCACGCTCGAACGCCACCTCGACACGCTCGCCACGGCCTTGACCAAGGTCGACTAACCCATCGACTTCTTGATGGCGGCGCTGTGGACCTGGATCTTCCGAGCCGCCTCGACAATCCGGTCCATGTCCGCGCGCTCGGCCAGAAGCACGCTCTGGAACATGCCCACGGTTGTGGCGCAAACCTGCCGGTTGCCTTTCAACTCCTGAAAACTGTCGCGGTAGGCCTTGAGCCGTTCGGCGCTGAACAGCCGCTGGAATCCTCTCGAAGCGATCGCCTCGTCCAGGAGGCCGTCGAAATACTGTTCGTGATAGCCGCCGCCGCAGGGAATGCCCTCGGCGCCCATGGCCCGGGCGAACTGATCGCGCGTCAGTCCGTTGAACTGCCGCGCATCATAGCGGAATGGATACAAATGCCACACCGGGTAGCTGTTCTCAGGCAGGCGGACGGGCTCGATGCCGGGGATCTGTTTGAGCTGGGCACTGAGGTAATCGCCGTTCTCGCCCCGATGCTCCGTCTCCTTCACCAGCTTCTCGAACTGCTGCATCAGGATCACCGCCTGGAACTGCTGCATCCGGTAGTTGCCGCCGCGCGTGAAGTACGGCGTGCTGCCCTTGAAACCGCCATAGGCGCGCCCGCAGTTGTGGTAGGCCTGACAGCGATCGAGCAGATCGTCGCTGTTGCCGGTCACCGCCCCGCCTTCGCCCGCGGGCAGATGCTTCGAGTTCTGGAAGCTAAAACACCCCAGGTCGCCGAGCACACCGCATTTGCGGCCCTTGTACTCGGCCAGCCACGCCTGGCACGCATCCTCGACCACCGCAAGCTTGTGCTTGCGCGCAATCGCGTTGATCGGATCCATGTCGCATGGCAGCCCGTAGATGTGCACCGGCATGATCGCGCGCGTCCGCTCCGTGATGCGGCTTTCGATCGACGCCGGATCCATGGTCAGCGTGGCCGGGTCGGTGTCGGCCAACACCGGCAGCGCCTTCATGTTCAGAATCGCATTGTATGTGGCGATGAAGGTGAACGGCGACGTGATGACCTCGTCCCCGGCGTCCACCCCCATCACGTGCATCGCAACCATCAGGGACGTGGTGCCGCTGGCGGTGGCCAGACACCGTTTGGCCCCCAGCAGCCGCGCATAGGCCTGCTCGAACTCCTCGACGTGCTCCCCCGCCCCCCGAAACCATCGTCCGCTCCGCAGCACCTCGAGCACCGCCGGCTCCCACGCTTCCCGCCAGATCGGCCAACCCGGCCAACCGCCCGCGTGCGCGGGCGTGCCGCCCAGCACGGCCGGCTTGTCCGCCTCGGCCGCATACGCCATCGGCGCCTTCTGCGCGCTCAACCACGTCAAGGCCGCCGATCCCGCAGCCGCGCTCCGAATGAATCCCCGCCGAGTAAAAGTATGTTTCATAGCTCAATCTCTCATAGAATTGTGTCGGGCGACGTCCCCGGAGTGTAGTCCCCACACCGCCCGACACAACTGGAAACAGATCGGGATTCGCCGGCAGGGCGGTTCTGAGCTGGGAGGGGGTGATTGGAGAATAGGGACTTAACGAATTTGCGGGACATTCCTCGGCCCATCTGTTTTGCTGGGCCGGATGACGAAGACACGCTTGGTACTGACGGACCCCGTGGAGGCGGCGGTGGTCAATGAAATCGTGGTGCGCCTGGTTCGGCCCGAGGAGGTCGGGGAGTGGGACCGACTGATGATCCAACACCATTATCTGAAGAGCGCGACGATGGTGGGCGAGCAATTACGGTACGTGGCCGAGTACCGGGGGCAATGGATGGCGCTGATCGGGTGGGCGGCGGGGGCGTATCATTTGAAGGGGCGGGATGGGTGGATTGGGTGGGACGCGAACCAACGGCGGGCGCGACTGCATCTGGTGGCCAATAACGCGCGGTTCTGCCGGTTGGGACCCAAGGGGCAGTATCCGAACCTGGCCAGCCGGGCGCTGGCACTGAACCTGGAGCGGTTGTCGGCCGACTGGCAGGCGCAGTACGGGCATCCGATTATGGCGGTGGAGAGTTTCGTGGATGAGCAATTGTTTCGGGGGACGGCGTACAAGGCGACAGGGTGGCGGGCGGTGGGAACGACGGCCAAGTACCGGCGGGTGCGGGAGGATTTCTATGAGGCGCATGATCGGCCCAAGCAGTTGTACGTGCGGGAACTGGTGAAGGGAGCGGCGCGGGGTTTGCGAAGGCGGCGGATGCCCGCAGGCTGGGGTGCGCAGGAGCGGGAGATCGCGCGGCAGTGTTTGTTGGCGGGGGAGGAGTTGACCAGTTTATGGATGGTGCTGCACCGGGAGGTGCCCGAGAGCCGGGACGTGCACGGGTTGCGGCACCGGCAGGCGACGGTGTTGGCGATCACCTTTGCGTATTTGTTGAGCGGGGGTCAGGGAGGTCACCGTGGGGTGGCGCTCTTCGCGCAGGACTTGAGTGCCCGGCAGCGGGCGGACTTGCGGTGTTGGTTCAATCGGCGCACGCGCCAGTACGACGTGCCGACGGAGAACTGTGTGTACCGGGTGCTCAAGGCCGTGCCGGTGCAGGCGTTTCAAGCGGCGCTCTGGGCGTGGCAGAAGGCGCGGCATGGGGCGGCCGACGGGGGCGTGGTGGTGCTGGACGGGAAGGCGTTGCGGGGCAGCGGCAAGACGCAGTTGGTTGGGGCGATCAACGCGCAGAGTGGCCGGACGCTGGGGGTGGAAGCGGTGGCGGACAAGAGCAACGAGATTCCGGCGGGGCAAACGCTCCTGGAGCGGTTGGACCTGGACGGGACCATCGCGCTGATGGACGCGATGCACACCCAGGTGGAAACGGCTCGATCGGTGGTGCAAGAGGGTGGGGGTGATTACGTGCTCTTCGTCAAGGGCAACCAAGACGGCCTCCTGAAGCAAGCGCGCCACTTCCTCCCGGAAGATTTTTCCCCCTCAACTGCTCACGGTGGAACGGGGTCACGGGCGGATCGAGTGGCGGGGGATTGCGGTCAAGGAGGTGACCCCCGCCCAGATGGGTTTTCCGCACGTGGCGCAGGTGGCGCGCCTTGACCGGATTCGGGAACTCAAGGGTGGTCGGCAGGAAGTGGAGACCGTGTGGATCGTCACGAGTTTGACGGCGGAGCAGGCCGGTCTGGAGCGTCTGCTGGAGTTGGCGCGCCAGTACTGGAGCATCGAGAATGGCACGCACTATCCGTTGGATGTGAGCGCGGGTGAAGATCGGTGCCGGGTGAGTCATCCAGTGGCCGCGACGACGCTGGGCATCCTCCGTCGCGCGGTGCAGGGTGAAGCGCGGGCCTGGGCGCGTCGTCAACCCCGCAAGCGAGATCGAACCTGTCCGACCTTCCTGGCGAAGATGAGTCGCCGCCCGGGACAGGTCATTCGCCTACTCACCCGCCCGGTTCGACTTTAGAGCAGCCCTGATTCGCCGGCGAGGGCTGTCCTTCTCCCCTTGTCATTGGCATTCTTGATGCTAGCCTGAGTCGCACGGATGCTCGAAATGCGCCCAGAGACTCTGGTCATTGTGCCGACCTACAACGAGCGCGACAACCTGCCCCGCCTCGTTCATCGGGTCTTTTCCCTGCCAGTTCAGGTCGAGTTGTTGATCGTTGACGACAATTCTCCCGACGGCACCGGGCAGATGGCTGATGAGTTCGCCGGCCGCAACCCCCAAATGCATGTCCTCCATCGGCCAGGCAAAGAGGGGTTGGGCCGCGCCTATTGCGCCGGTTTTGCCTGGGGCCTGCAACGGTCCTACCAGTTCCTCTTCGAGATGGATGGCGATTTATCCCACAATCCGGACGACATTCCCCGATTCCTCGAGGCGGCGGTCCAAGCGGATTTGGTCCTGGGTTCGCGTTACGCCCAGGGGATTCGCGTCATCAACTGGCCCTTGAGCCGGTTGCTCCTGAGCCTCGGCGCCGCCCGATACGTGCAGTTGATCACGGGCATGCCGTTCTCCGATCCGACGGGCGGGTTCAAGTGTTTCCGTCGCGAGGCGCTCGAGGCCATCGACCTGCAGAACATCCACTCGAACGGATACAGCTTCCAGATCGAACTGACTCATAAAATCTGGCGCCAGGGCCTGCGCGTCGCCGAGGTCCCCATCACCTTCACCGACCGCTTCCAGGGAACCTCCAAGATGTCGTCTCATATCGTCCGCGAAGCGCTCTGGATGGTGTGGCGTCTCTGGCTGCAAAACGGCCTCCGCCGATCGCCACGCAAGACATCCAAACGGGCCTGACACCAGACGATCATCGAATCGCTCCGGAGCTGTTCGTTCAATCGCGGCCCTGGGCGGCGCTCGAAAGGCCGTGCCACCATGGCCGCTTGCGCGGTTCGCTCGCCGCCGAGCGAAACCGCGCGGATAATCCCCGCCGCGCCTCTTTCGACGAAATCAGGTCCGTGATCAGGCCGATGATGCACCAGACGACCACGGCCAACTGAAAAAGGTCCTCGCTGTCGATGAAAGGCTTCGTGGTCGCCAACAACACGCCCAGAGCGATCAGGACGATCCACGGCACCACCAGGATGCGGAACAGGGTCGCAGCCGCCGCGTCGGTCGCCGATCGCGTGGTCATCGCCCTCCACATGCCATACCACGTCAGCGCAAAGGAGTCGGCAACGAGGATCACACCGCGCGTCAAGAAAAACAGAATCGTCAGATTCCAGTCCGTCTCCGAGGGCATCAGCCCGAACATGCGCCAGCAGAGCAAAGCGTCCAGCACGAGCACCGCCACGATCGGTTTGTCGAACTGGCGTCCCAAAGCCCTGTACTGCCCGTCGAGGATGCGGGGGACATCCAGCGGTGTCGAGAGCAACAACTCGAGCCCGCCCGTCCGCCGGTCTTCCGCCAATTGCCGGGTCGCGGCAAATGCAATCCAACACCGCAGCGCGGCGTGCAGAAAGGTCGACAGGATGAAATAGCGGGCGAGATCCAGTTCCAACCACAACTCCGTCAAGAAGACCCAAACGCACACAAACGCAAGACAGGTCATCGCCAAAAACATCCAGACGGACGCCGGTCCGCCCCGTCCCCGGGCCGCAAGCCAGAGAAACGGATTCACTTCGAGCAACTGGGTCCGGTGGCGAGCGCGCGCCCCGGGCGATCCCTCGCAACACCTGCGCCAGAAAGCCCGCCAGCGCCCGGCCCGGGCCGAAACCACGCGCTCGTGGCACAGGCGCGGCAGCAGCGAACTGGTCAACGCCAGCAGCGCAATCCCCTCGGCAATCAGGATGCCAAGCGCCAGTCCGTAATTGCCCCAGCCGCTTCCGGGGAAGCTGCCATGCACACCCAGCAGGTGGACATAGGCCGGACTCAGCCAGAGGAGGAAGGCGGGTGGGCTGGCCCCCATCTGCATGGTGGCCCAGACGCTCGCAGCGATCCACGGGCCCGCCGTCACAGTCGCGAGAAGAAGCCCTGTCAGAGTCGTCGCCCGACGGTCGTTCGTGCACCATGTTGACACAAACATGCCCAACGCCAGCGAGTAGAACACAGTCGCCACAAGCGCGGCGGCAACCCGGACGTATTGGGCCGGCAGCACACCACCCAGGAGCAGCGGAACCGCAATCACGGGCAGAAAGGCCAGCAACCCCTGGAACGCGGCGATCGAACTGGCGGTCAGTTTGCCCAGCACGATGTCGTAGCCCCTGAGGTCAGTCAGAAACAACAGGCCGAGCGTGCCCTCGCGCCGCTCCGCGCTGATGCATGCCGCGGTGTGCCGCGCGCCAGTGAACACGCACCAGAAAAACGCCAACCATGCGAACGTGCCGAACAGGAGGCCGCCAACCCGGACCGAAGGCATGCCGCCGCTCAAGGCAAAGGTATGAGCACCCAGCACAATCGCCACCAACGCCGCCGCCGCCCGTCCCCAGTAGGTGCCGGGCCGGCGGGACGCGACGCGCAACTCGCGCTCGACGACGGGGAGAAACGTCATGCGTGCCGCCAGTCTCGCGATTCGGAGGGCGATTGGCAACTGGCGACACTGGCGACACTGGCGACACGCCCCCCGACCATCGACTTAGCCCGGAAACCTCATGCATCCGCCTCGGGCCCGACTACAGCGCCTTGACGCGGAAGTAGTGTTGGCTCCGCGGATGGCCCGGCAGCGTCCCCAGGTCCACCAGCACGGAGGTTGTGGACACTCCCGCCGCGCCCGTCACCGGCCCGCTCACCGGCGCCCAGGTCAGCGTCCCCAAGTCCGCACACGCCTCGATCACGTACTGCCGACCCGGCACACTGGCCCACGCCAATTCGACCTGGTCCGTCACCGCCGTCAATGCAACCGCGAGCACCAGCGGCGGATGGTACGGTCGTGCCACCACCAGCAACACGTCGTCCACGTGCCACCGCCGCTCCACCACCCCGGAGTTCACCACCTGCCGCCACCGGAACTGCACACTCCGACCCGCCAGAGACCCCGCGTCCAACGCCAGCGTGACCTGCTCAAAAAACCCGGTGCTCACCCCGCTCCAGATCAGCCGCTCCGCCAAAGGTTCCTCCAACGGCCCCGGCGCCTCGCTCTGGTAGGCCCCAATCACCCAACTGTTCCGCGTGTCTCCCGCCAGGATGTCCCACCAGCCTTCCCCCTCCCGCCGGTATTCGAGCACCCCACCGTCCACCAACACCGGGTTGAACTCGCCCCACGCGCGCCGCTGGAAGAACTGAAAGCGCACCTGTTGGGCATCCTCCGGTATCTTCACCCACGGCGACTCCGCACTCGAATCCGAGGGCGCACTGGTCCCGGTCGCCGTCAGGCAATGCGTGGGCGAGCGCGCCGCTTCCTCCCGGATGTCCCAGGTGTCCGCGCCCTGGCTGGCGCTGTGGGTCCATTCGCCCCACCCCGACTCGAAAGCGTCGTGCCACACCACCTCCGCCTCGACGATCGTGAAGGTCCGCTGGAACTTGCCTCCGTGCCCGTCATCGGCCTGGACCCGGACCCGGTAGGGCCCGTGCGCCGCGAAGTCGATCTGCGCATTGGTGTAGAGCCGCGGCCCGTCGATCCGAAACGACCCGTTGTCCGTGTCCCCCTCGCCGCTCACCAGCGCGAAGGTGTGGACGTCGTCCCGGTTCAGGTCGAACGCGGTCAACACCCCCACCGCCCGATCCCATGGCGTTCCCTGGGGAAGACAGGTCGAGTTCAACGCGATGTGCCAGGGCGCCTCGTTGTCGTCCTCGTCCAACACCAAAATCGCCAGCGACCGCGCATAGCGCCCCCCATGACCGTCGTCGGCCTGGATGCGCACCGCGTACGCGGCCTTGGTCTCGTAGTCGAACACCGCCGCCGTCTTGACCGTGTTGCCATCGATCACAAACGACCCGTTGTCCTCACTCCCATCCCCCGCCACCAGCGCGAACGTGTGCGTGTCGCCCGCGTCCCCATCCGACGCCACCAACTGCCCCACCACCGCCCCCGCCGGCTGGTTCTCCGCCACCACGCCCGGCCAGAGCACGAGGTCACTGGGCGCCGTGTCGCTCTGGTCGGTAACCGCGATCACAAAAGCCCGGGCCAACGTGTTCCCCGCCCCGTCCCGCACCTCGACCCGAACCGTCCGCGTCGCCTGCGCTTCCCGGTCCAATACTGCCGCCGTGCGCAGCTCGTTGCCTTGAATCGCAAACAGCGCGTTGTCTTCCGCTCCCGCCCCCGCCACCAGCGCGAACGTGTGCGTGTCGCCCGCGTTGGGATCGGTGGCGCTCAACCGGCCCACCTGCGTCCCACCCGGCTGGTTCTCGAACACGCTGGCGTTGTCCAACGCCAGGTCGCTCGGCGGCCGGTTGAGTTCTTTCACCTCGATACTGGCCCAGCGATCTCGCTCGCTATACGCCGAGCGCCCGCCCGGCTGCACGATCAGGCCCAACCCCCCGTTGGTGCCGCTGGTCTGGTCCCAAGCCCGCAACCGCGCCCCCTCGAGCAGCTTTCCGTGGAAGTCCACGTCCGGCACCAGCCGCACCCGCGCCGTCGGCCCCAGCAGTCGCCCGTAGTTGGCCCGAAAGGTCCCGAACGGCGTCCAGTGCGCCCCGGCGTCCAGCGAGTATTGCCACACGCCGTTGGCTTCGTTGAGGCCGATCACCGCGATGCCGCACACGTCCCGGTCCGCATCGCTCACCAGCCGGTTGATCAGGTCCGACACCAGCGTGCCGGGGTGGTTGAACTCGTTCTCGGTGAGGGGAGCCAACGCGAGGCTCCCGGTCGCCAGCAACACCGGCGCGTCATTGACCGCCACCACCCGCGCGCCGATCAAACCCGTGCGCGTGCTGTAGGGCGTCGCCCCGCCGTTGGGCGAGAGGTTCGCCAGGCTCCCGTTGGTCCCCGCGCTCCGGTCCCAGGCCCGAAAGCTCAGCCCGCTCAACACCGTGCCGGTGTAGCCTGCCTCGGGCACGAAACGCACCTGCGTGGTCGGCCCCAAGAGCCGCGCCGCGCTCGCCGAGACCGTGCCCATCGGCAGCCACAACACATCCTTGGGCCCCCGATACTGCCAGACACCGTGCCGCGCGTCCTGGGCATACACGGCAATACCGCAGAGATTGCCGTCCTGATCGGTGTACCCGTTGGCCAGCAACCCGCCCACCACGTCGCCGGCGGGATTGCTGTCGTCCTCCTGGATGTCGGGCAGCCAGAGCTGGAGGTTGTTGACCGCCAGCGTCGGCGCGTGATTGGCCTCGCTCGACACCGTGATGGGCGCCGGCTCGATCACCAGGCTGTAGGCCAGATCCCCGCCGCCATTGCGCGCATCCACCCGCGAGCCCTCGTTGCCCGAGGTCTGGTCCCACGCGCGGTACTGGATGGCCGGGCTCACGGTGCCGGTGTAGTTCAACGCGGGCACGAACCGAATGATCGCGTCGGGTCCAAGCAACAGGGCCGAGGACATCGAGACCGCCCCGACCTCGGACCACGTCATGCCGTCGTTTCGCGAGTATTGCCAGGCGCCGTGGGCGGTGTCGGTCTGGGTCAGGGCCAGGCCGCACGCGTCGCCATCGACGTCCTCGGCCCAGTCGCCGAGCAGATCGGCCACGGGCACGCCGGCGTTGAAAGTGGCGTTGCGGGGGATGGTGGGCAGGACCGGATCGCCGAAGGCATCCAGGAGTGGCGCGTGATTGACGATGGGCGTGACCGTGATGCTGAACGTCTGGGTTCCGGTGCTGAAGGCGGTGCCAGCCTGCGTGTTGCCAAGGCCGCCGTTGCTCCCGGTCGTCTGGTCCCACGCCATGAAGAGCAAGCCGCCGGACACCGTGCCGACGTAGTTGTGATTGGGGACGAACCGGATGCGGGCGGCCGGATCGAGCAGGCGGGCGTTGAGCGCGCTCGACGCGGTCAAGGGCCGCCAGTTCGCGCCGGCATCGGTCGAGTATTGCCAGCGCCCGGAGGTTTCGGAAACGCCGGTGACGGCGAGGCCGCAGACATCGCCGTCGATGTCGGTCACCAACCCGCGGAGCAGGTTCGAGACGGACTGGCCCAAGTTGTACTGATCCAGGATGTTGCCCCAGATGTCGGGCAGTCGAGGCGAACCGGTTGTGCTCAGGACGGGCCGGTCGTTGGCCGGCGCCACTTCCCAACCCCAGGTCTCGCTCTGTTCGCTGAATGCGGTGGCACCACCAAACTGCCGGGCGTCACCGATCCCGGTCGAGAAGCCGGTGGTCTGGTCCCACGCGCGGAAGGTGATGCCGGGCCGGACCGCGCCGGTGAAGTCAGGCTCGGGGACGAATCGGATGCGGGCGTCCGGTCCGAGCAGGCGGGCATTCACCGACGAAGCGCCGCCGAAGTTGTTCCAATGCTCGCCGTCGCCGGAGAACTGCCATTTGCCCCCGGCCCCTTCGATGCCAATGACGGCCATGCCGCAGACATCGCCGTCGGGGTCGCTGGTTTGCGCCAGGGCGACAACGCTGCCGGCGCGCGCGGTGGGCATGGTGTCGAGCGGTTCATCCTCGGTCGAGCGCGTGAAGTCCGCTCCGCTGATGGCGCCCATCGTCGGCGCGCGGTTGGCCCGCAGGACGAAAGTATAAACGGCGCCGGCGTCCAGGTCGTACTCGTCGTCGCCGGGCGCGCCCACGGCCAGAAGGCCACCGTTGACGCTGACGTGGCTCCCGAACCACGAATCCGGTCGGGCGTCAGGCGCCGTGAGGCGTGCCACCTCACCCCAGTGGTCGGCCCAACCGGCGTTTCGCTCGTAGACATAGACGACGCCGGTTTTGTAGTCCGTGGTGCTCGCGCCCACGACGAGCGTGTTGCCGTCCAGCGCCAGGTCGCAGCCGAAATTCGACCAGGGCTCACCGGGAATTTCTCTGACCACTCCCCACTGATCAGCGCCCCCCTCGTTGCGCTGGAAGATGAAAACGGAAGCCGCAAGGTGAGCAAAGGCTACGGGTCCCACCGCGACGGTGTCGCCCGAGACGGCGACCCGACCGCCGAAATCCCCCACGTAATTGCTCGAGGGCGAGTGCAGGGTTGCGACCAACCCCCATTGGTCCTTCCCTCCTTGGTTGCGGTCATGCAGATAGACCACGTTCTCCACCGGAATCCCAATCGCCAGCAAGTTCCCCGAGAGCGCCACCGCCACGCCTTCGAACTTCCACAACTCGAATCGCCTGAGGTAAGTCCAGGCGCTCGAAAGCCCGCCGATGTCACGGCAGTAGAGATAGGCGTTACCCCCTTTCCCATCGACCCAATGGGCGAGCCTGCTCGGCGCGCGAGACCCCAGAACCGTCGTGAAATGGTCGATCGCCAGACTGCCGCCGACCTCTTCCTGGGCGTGTCGCGTGTGCTGATTTGCCTGGCCCACTCTGGCCCAATCGGATGCCCCGCCTTCATTCCGCGCATAGAAGTAGGTCATTCCTCGCTCGCCCTCGAAAGTCTCGGTCGGCCCGTCTTCGGGAGCCCCGACAGCCAACTCCTCGCCATCCACCCCGACGGACTGTCCGAAGCCGTCATCCTCCCAGAAGGCCCAGTCATACTTCATGACCCACGTGAGGTGGCCCTTCAACTCCTTCTGCGGGCTCCAGGGAAGGGTTTGACCTGATTGACGGCGTTCATAGACCATGGCGGTCGAATTCCCACCCGTGATGTTGGCAAGGCGGGAAGATCCTGCTGCCAACCGATCGCCCTTCAGCGATACCGAGGCACCGAAGGCATCTCCCCTGCCGGAGTACTCGGGGTTGACGTGAATCAGCTTCTGTTCGAAGAACCAGCGGTTGCCCGAGCAGGCCAGCACCCGCGCCGTGCCCGACGTTTCCCCCTGCGGATCGTCGCCATGCATCCCAACCACGACGGCGTCGCCATCCAACGCCACCGCCGTTCCGAAAAAGTCCCCCGCGGCCGCATCCTGCCCCACCACCCTCTGGATTTGGCCCCAATTCCCGAAACCGCCCGCATCCCGCGCGTACACGTGCAGCGCTCCCGTCGCCACGCCCCCCTCTGTGTCGTTCGACGCCCCCACCACCGCCCGGTGGGCGTCCAGCGCCACCGCACACCCGAACCGCGGCGTCCCCGTGACCCCAGCCGGGTTGAGCGTCTTCACCAACCCCCATCCGTCGGCTCCGTTCTGGTTGCGCTCGTACAGATACGCCCGTCCGAACGGCCCACCGCCGCCGTCCGCGAAGGGCGCACCCACCAGAACCCACGAGCCGTCGATGGCGACCGCCGCGCCGAACCCGTCCTCGGCCGTCTCGCCCCGCAGTTTCCGCAGCAATCCCCATTGGTTGTAGCCGCCCTGATCCCGCCAGAACACGTACGCCGCGCCCGCATCCACACCCCCTTCGTTGTCGTCCTGGTGCGCCCCCACCACCACCCGGTCGTAACTCACCGCCACCGCAATCCCGAACCGGTCGCCGGCCGCCCCGTCCGGCGCGGTGAGCCGCATCACCTTGCGAAACCAGCCGTTGCCGTAGTTGCGATGGAACACGTACGCCGCGCCCGTGGCCAAGCCGTTGACCTGATCGTTGTGGGCGCCCACCGCCAACAGGTTCAGGTCCAGGCTCACCGAGTAGCCGAACCGGTCTCCCGCGGTCACCTCGGTGTCGGCCACCTGACAGAGCAACCCCCACTGGTCCGCCCCGCCCATGTTCCGCTCGAACACAGAGACCATGCCGGCGTCAGCGCCCCACTCGTCGCTGTCCGGCGCGCCGACCGCGAGGGTGTCGCCGCTGAGGCTTACCGCGAACCCGAAGTGATCCCCGGGCTCGCCGCCGGTCACCCGAATCTTGCGCACCTGCTGCCACTGGTCCGCCCCGCCCTGGTTCCGGGCGTAGATGTACACCGCGCCCCGACCCGAGTCGGCCCCGTACGCGCCCACGGCCGCCAGGTTGCCGCTGACCGACACCGCAGAGCCGAAGTACGCGTTGGCCGCGCCGTCACTGGCGCTCAACGTGCGCAACTCGGACAGCGTCAGCGGCCCGCCGGGCAGCGCCTGGGCCAAGGCGGACACCGCAAGCAGCAGGCTGAACAACAATCCCCGCGCCGTCAGATGGACGGAGGCAGTGCGGCGGATTGAACTCGAGACACGCGAAACCGGGCGAGGCGACGAAGTGCTCATGGTAGGTTGGAGTTGTTTCTCCCGCGATGCTGGCAGAAGCCGCTGGTCTGCCGATGGGCAAGTGACGCCCACCCCCCGAGGAGTTGGGAGTTGGGAGTTGGGAGTTGAGAGTCGAGAGTTGGAGGTTGAACGTTTCTGGTTCATGGACCTCGCGCGCATTCAACCGATGTATCTCGGACCCGCCTCGGGTTGGACTACAGCGCCTTGACGCGAAAGTAGTGTTGGCTCCGCGGATGCGCGGGCAGCGTCCGCAACTCCAGCAACAGCGAAGTCGTGGAAGCCCCCGCCGCTCCCGTCACCGGTCCGCTCACCGGCGCCCAGGTCAGCGTCCCCAAGTCCGCACACGCCTCGATCACATCCTGCCGCCCCGGCGCGCTGGCCCACGCCAGTTGCTCAATGCAACCGACAACCGGCTTGACCGAAACGGCCGAAGAGCTATTAATATACACAGTTAGAAATGTGAATGATCAATTGCCTGATTTGTATGCGCTCGTCTCCCGCACCATCCTCCAATGCCCGACCTGCCCCCCTCCGACCATCGCCGCAGTGTCTCCCAGCCATCGCCCTGGCCCTCTTCCTCATCGCCGTTACCGGTTGGGCAGAGGTCCCGCCCACCGCGAGCTGGCTGCGTTACTACGGGCTCGAAGCCTGGGAAGTGATTCTGGACCACGACCAGGACGGCTTCAACGCCGAGATCGAATTCACCTACGGCACAGATCCCTTCGATCCCCTTGCGCACCCCCCCCGGTTTATGCCCGGTCCGGATGGTATGAGTTTCCGGATTGAGATTCCTGTCGGCGTGTCATTTGGCCACGCCTCTCTCCAGACGAGCACCGACCTGGCCGTGTGGACGCCGGTTCCTGACTTCCCGCCGCCCGCCCCAGCAACGTTCGTCGTGGAGGCTCAGCCAGGGGAGCCGGCGCGGTTTTTCCATTTTTCGGCTCCAGGGCTGGCCAATTCGGACGACGACTGCCTTCTGGACTTCGAGGAACTGAATCTATTCCACACGGATCCTCTGTTAACGGACAGCGACGGTGACGGTTTGGACGATTGTGCGGAAGTGCTCGTGTATCACACCGATCCGACGCAGGGTTCGAGCACAGGTCGCGGGGCGATCCACGGTCGCGTGGTCCTGGACGAGGACAGAGACCCGGCCACCCAGAACCATCCGGGGCTTGCTGGATGGACGGCCTTCGCCGATCTAGACTTGGACGGCGAATGGGACCCGGCTGAACCCAGCGCCATCAGCCAAAGCGATGGCAGCTACGTCATCTCGGAGTTGGATCCCGGCTTCTATCGGGTCTCCCTGGTCCTACAGCCAGTCTGGGGACAAGTATTTCCCGCCCTGACGCCCGTGCCCACGCCAGACGGCTATCCCGACCGAGTGGTGGAAGTCTTCGATTCTGGGACCGGGCCGATTGCCTTCCCCTATGGCCGTTATGCGAGTGCCCTGCCGGGTCTGCGGGTCATCGTGCCCTCACCCCCGCCGGATCCAGTGGAAGCCTCCGTCGTGATTGGCCCGCTGCCGCCACCGCCGATTGCTGGTGCCTTTGGCGGATGGGAGCACGTGGACATCTTGGCCATTCCGACGAACAGCTTCGTCACTGTGGCCTTCGACGGGGAGGAAATCGTGGATGGTCCAGGCCCGGACTTGGCCCTCTGGTGTGCCGCAAATGCTCCCAATGATCAGGCGGAGGTGTATTTGGGCACAACCGCATCAGACCTGACCTCCGTGGGTTTCTTCCCGCAGACCGAGACGATCCCACTTGATCTCGCGACTCTGGGGGTTCCGGGTCCGGTTCGCTATGTCAAGGTGCGCGGTGTCGGCATGGTCGGAACTTATCCCGGCATCGACCTGGTCGGTTTCGAGGCCCTGCACTACCGGGCCCTGGGACGAGGGCACTACGATGTCAGCGTGCAGGGCGGCCGGACGGTCAGCGACATCAACTTCGGCGTGGCTGGGGACGATCGCCCCCCGAAGATCTTGCTGAGCACTGGACGGACGGACGTCCGAGCGGGCGACACGATTACGGCGCAGGTGACAGTGACGGACGACTTGGGAATTGGGACGGTGCAGCTGACAGCCAACGGCGCAACGGTAGCACTGGACGAGCAACTCCGGGCCTCGATCGCGGTCGGCCAAGGTGGGCTGCTGACGTTGGTGGCGACTGCGACCGATACCGCCAACCAGCAGGGCAGCACGCTGCTGACGCTGATTGCACGCAACGAGGACGGCAGCCTGCCCGACCTCTCCGGCCTGCAGACCGAGGGAGGGAGCGCAGCCGGAGGACCATCCATTCATATCCTCACGCCGGTGGCTGGCGAGATTCTCTCCACGCCTCGCCAGGTGGTGGGAACGATCGTGGGCACGACGCAGGGTTTGGCTTCCTGGCAGCTGCACTATGCCCCTGCCGAATTGGTGAATCCTCGAGCACTGGATGCGCCGGATCCTGATTTCTTCCTTTTGAGCGAAGGGACCGGACCTGTTTTCAATGGCAACCTGGGGAACCTGCCGGGGGATACGCTCTCCCCAGGCGGTTACCTGCTACGCGCGACGGCGAACGACACGCAGGGAACCACGCGATATCTGGGATTCGTCTTCGGGGTGCGTGTGGATCCGCTGGATCTTCGCCCGGCCATCACGCTGAGCTCCCCGACCAACGACAGCACGGTCACCTTTCTGACCGAGATTCACGGCAGCGTCACCACCCGTCAGGAGCTGCGCGAGTGGTATGTCGAACGTGCGCCTCTGAGCCAGGTGAATCTGCTCAACCTTTCTGATCCTACACCCGCCTGGACCCGCATCGCGTCCGGCACGAACCCCGTCACGAATGGTCTACTGGCGACGTTTGATCCCACGCTGCTGCCCAACGACTCGCACGTGTTACGGGTAAGCGCCTGGAACCAGAATGGCTTGGGGTGGGCGGAGGCGTTAGTGCTTCATGTGACCGGCGGTGCCAAGTTGGGGGATTTTGCCGTCGAGTTCACCGATCTCGAACTGCCGCTCGCGGGAATCCCCCTGACGATCAAACGCCAGTACAACTCGTTGAACGCGGCGCGCTCGGGCGACTTTGGCTACGGGTGGTCGCTGGCGATTCAGGAGGCCGACATTGCCGAGACGGTGCCCCAGACCGGGACTGGCTTTGGCTCGACGCCCTTCAAAATCGGCACGCGCGTTTACCTGACCGCGCCCAATGGCGAACGCATCGGCTTCAGCTTCCAGCCTGAAGTCGGGGCGGTCTCGTTTCTGGGCGCCGCCTACCGGGCGGTCTTCAGGCCCGATCCAGGTGTGCCGTATACGCTTATGGTTCCGGAGGGTGACTCCGCGTTCCTCAGCCTAAACGCCGCTGGCGAAGCAGCGCTTTTCTTTGTGCCGGTGGCCTGGAATCCGGACACCTACATCCTGACCGATCCCGAGGGGACACGGTACACCTACGACCAAGCGGATGGTTTGCTCGAGATCGTCGATGCGAGCGGCAACCGGTTGACCTTCGCCAAGGAAGCGATCCGTCACAGTGCGGGTCCGCAGGTGCAACTTGTCCGGGACAGCGCGGGCCGCGTTACGGAGATGGCGGCACCGGATGGCCGGACCTGGCGTTACCGCTACGACGCGAACGGCGACCTGATCGAGGTCAAATACCCAGGCGACATCGTAGCGACTCTCGGCTATGCCAGCGCGCGGCCGCATTTCCTCGAGACGATCCAGGATCCGCTCCGCGGACCAACACTCCGGACCGAATACGATGAGAACGGCCGGGTGACCGCGGTGATTGATTCCGCCGGCAACCGCCGGGAACAAACGTGGGAACCCAACACATTCCGAGGCTCCTTTACTGACGCACGGGGCAACGTGACCCGCTTGACCTACGATACGCGGGGCAACCTGATTCGGCGCGAGGATCCGCTCGGTGGCATTACCACCTGGGAATATCGGGACGCCAACCACCCCAACCGACAGACCGCCATGGTGGATCCGCGCGGTCATCGGACGACTTCCCGCTATGACGTCCGCGGCAATCCAGTCGAGCACCGCACGCCAATTGCCACCACCCTCATCACCTACAACCCCAGCAACCGGGTCACCCGTATCCAGTATGGAGGCCTGGGGACAGAGGAATTCGCATACGACGACGCCGGTCACCTCGTGGAACAGAAATCGCAGCTGACCACCTCCTCGTTCACCCATACCGCCAGCGGTCTCTTGGCCTCGATACTCGACGCGGAAGGGGGGGTGACCCGCATCGAATACGAGGGCGCCCTCCAGGTTCCCAGCCGCATCCTGCTCCCCGATGGCACCAGCAAGCAGTTCGCCTACAACGCCTCCGGCCGGATGGTCCGATCTACCGACCCGCTCGGCGGCATCACCCAGTACGAATACGATGCCGCGGGTCGACTCGTTCGCGAAATCGATCCCTCCGGGGCCGAGACGCGTACCACCTACGACGCGCTGTTCCCGCAGAGCGTTTCTACTGTGACGGACCGGGCCGGACGTGCCAGGCAGTATGCTTGCGATGCCCTGGGTCGCCTCACCCAGGAAACAGCGCCGGGGGGGGCCATCACGCGGTATGAACACGACGCCGACGGCAACCGCACCGCCGTCGTGGATCCCCTCGGGAATCGTTACGAATTCCGCTATGACGCCATGAACCGGTTGATCCAGGAGATCGACCCCTCGGGGGAGCAACGCCTGCACCGCTACGACGCGGCCGGTAACCGCATTGAGACCGTGGACCGAAACGGACGGCGGCGCACCTTCAGCTACGACGCCCACAACCGAGTCGTCGAGGAGCGTTGGCACGACTCCACAGACGACCATCTGGTGCGGACAATCACCTTCACCTACAACCGTAATGATGAGTTGGTGACACTCAGCGATCCGGATGCCACGATCCATCTGGGACGAATGTACGTCCCCGGGGGGCCCCTGCAGTCCGAAGAAGCCCGCTACACCGGAGCGCCCGTTCGCCGCGTCGCCTACGCCTACGACAGCGCCACCCGGCGCAGCAGCGTCGCCGTCACCACGACCTCGCCCGTGCTCGAACCCGCCCTCTCGGTGCGCTACACGCGCGACCAGGCTGGACGCCTCTGGATCCTGCAAAGCCAGGATCCGCTGCCTCCTTCGACGTTGAAGGGTCTGGCGTTTCAACTCCAATTCTGGCGCAACCTGCGGGGTGATATCACCGAGTTGCGCCGTTTCTCAGACCAGAATGGTGACCGCCAGGTCAGTCAGAGCTTCCTGGCTTACAGCGATCCGTGCCACTGCCACCTCGAACGGATCGAGCACGTCGTGGCCACCAACCAACCTCTGCCCGACGCCACCTTGGCGCTGTCCCGCGACCCCGAGGGAACCCTCACCCAACTCGATGACGGACCGGACTCTTTCGTGTTTGACCATGATCCGGCCGGTCAATTAGCCAAAGTCCGTCTCGCGGGGGTTCCGATCGAGACGTATGCGTACGATCTCAGCGGTAACCGACTTGCCAGTCATCGCCACGACCAATACGTGATCGGGTCGGGCAACCGGTTAACCCAGGCGGGTTCCTGGGCCAGCGCGTATGATGCCGAAGGCAACCTGCTGACGAAGTCAAACGTTCTGTCTGGGGTCCACTACTCCTTCACCTGGGATCATCGCAACCGGCTCACGCGCGTCGAACTCGAGGATCCGAATGCCACGCCCAGCCTCGACACCACGGAGTATCGATACGACGCCCTCGACCGTCGGATCGCGCTTGTGCGGGCCGAGGGCATCACCTGGACCTACTACGATGGGGTGCAACCGCTGGTGGACTTCCGGGATCAAGAAACGACACCGGCGCGGATCCAGTATACGGGCGAGAAACTTGATGAGCTTCACGCCCTTTGGCAGAGAGACCAGGGTTTGTTCTGGGTGCTCACCGATCACCTCGGTTCTCCGCGCCGCCTGCTGGACCGAAACGGCGTCGAGGTGGGCCGGTTCGACTATGACAGTTTCGGCAACCTGCGCTCGGTCACCGGCACCCAAACCGGCGCCGTCGGCCGTTTCGCCTTCACCGGCCGGGAATGGGATCCGAACACCGGCTTGTACTATTACCGGGCTCGGTATTACGATCCTGATCTCGGGCGCTTCATTCAGGAGGACCCGATGGGCTTCGGGGCGGGAGATGCCAATCTCTACCGGTATGTGTTCAATCAACCGCTCACACTGACGGATCCCACGGGTCTGATGACGGCCAAGGAATACGGAAGCCTCCTGCTCGCCCTGGCGCGCCCCGGGAACTTCTGCCAGTTCGCCCTCTGCGTCAACAACCTCTGGAACGGCGTGGCCAACTCCGTCATCAACCTCGTTCCCGGGGCGAAGCCCGACCCCGGCTGTGCCGTCAACCTGGTCGGTGTACCGGACCTGAGCAGTCTGGGCAAGCTGGGGATCGATATGGGAATTGGCGGGGCTCGAATGTTGGCCGAGCGCGCAGGCGTGAGCCACCCGGCGCTCGATCTGGGACTCGACCTGCTGATCTGCGCGGTCAAGAACTGACCCGCCTCGGCCACGTCGCGGGCCGTTCTGGCTAGGTGCGATTCCAGACCTCTTGACATAGCTCCCATCGTTTACGGCGTTTTCGGCCATAATTAGCATTTCTGGGGACCGGGGAGGGGGGGACCCAAACCTGTCCGCTTTTTTGAAATGTGTCATCGTATGGCCGTATGGACTCCATTCGGCAAGATGATCTCTTCCCACACGTTCACAACCCCGCCACCCTCCAGTTCATCAATGAACGTTGCCAGATCCGCACCCAGGATGCTCATCGCCTGGTGCTCGTTTCGGGGATGCCCTGGTCCCAATATGCGCTGGGCGACCGGATGTCCGAAGCGCACGCGATGGTGAGCCTCATCGATCAGGGTTGGGCCGATCAGAACGATGTGGCCCGTGCCTTTGGCTACTCGGTGCGCACCGCCCGACGATACCAGCGGCGCTTTGAAGAGGGTGGGTTGGCTGCCCTGGCCCAACCGGAAGGCTATCCGCGTGGACGTGTTCGTCTGCCGGCCTCTCGCCGACGGTTGGTCCAACAACTCAAGACTCAAGGCCATTCACACTATGAGATCGCACGGCGCTTAGGCGTCAGTGTTCGCGCGGTGCGCAAGACCCTCCGGCGCTTGGGATGGAAGCCTCCAGCACTGGCTCAGCCCGAGTTGCCCCTGGCAGTGCCCTCGCCGAGGCAACCCGCAGCTCTCAGCGCCCAGGCCAGTGCCTCGCTGCCTGCACCTTCATTATCAGGGGGGGACCCAAACCTGTCCGCTTTTTCCTCGGACCAGAGTCTGCCCACGACATCGGACACCGATCCGACAGATCGTTCGGGCGACCGCTTCCTGGCGCGCCTGGGACTCCTGGACGACGCCGCTCCCTTGTTTGGCTCGCACAAGGTGGTCCTGCGCGCTGGTGTCCTCTTAGCGGTGCCTGCCTTGATCGCCAGCGGCATCTTCGACCGGGCGCAGAAGATCTACCACAGCCTGGGGCCGGCCTTCTTCGGCCTGCGCACCACTCTCTTGACCCTGCTCCTCATGGCCCTGTGGCGCATCCGCCGTCCCGAAGGACTCAAGGAATATTGCCCTGAGGATCTGGGACGGGTCCTGGGCGTGGACCGTGCCCCTGAAGTCAAGACCCTCCGCCGCAAACTCAAGCGCCTGGCCACCTTCGGGCGGGCGGCTGAGCTGGGGAAGGCCCTGGCCCAGGAACGAATCGCTCAGCGGGGCCAAGCCGTGGGTTTCCTCTACGTGGACGGTCACGTGCGCGTCTATCACGGCAAACATCGACTCCCCAAGGCCCACGTGGCTCGAATGCGTCTGTCGATGCCCGCCACCTCGGACTACTGGGTCAACGACACCGCTGGGGAGCCGTTGTTCGTGATCACCGCGGAGGCTAATGCCGGTTTGGTCAAGATGCTCCCCGGCATCCTCGAGGAGATGCGCGGCCTCCTGGGCTCCCGACGGGCCACCGTGGTCTTCGACCGGGGCGGTTTCAGTCCGGCCCTCTTCCAGAAGATCCTGGAGGCGGGCTTTGACTTGCTGACCTATCGCAAGGGCCGCGTCCGACGTATCCCGGCCCGCTGTTTCCGCGAACACCGCACTCGTGTCGAGGGCCGCACCTTCACCTATCGCTTGGCGGATCAGCAAGTGCGCCTGCTCAAGGGCAAGCTGCGCCTGCGTCAAGTCACCCGCCAGAAGGACGACGGTCATCAAACCCCGATCCTGACTTCCCGGCGCGATCTCTCTGCCGCTCAAGTCGCCTACCGCATGTTCAACCGCTGGAGACAAGAGAACTTCTTCAAATACCTTCGCGATGAGTTTGCGCTCGATGCGCTGGTGGAGTACGCGGTGGTCCCGGACGATCCCAACCGGGAGGTGCCCAACCCGGTGTGGGCCCGCCTGGATGCGCAACTGCACCAAGCCCGCGCCCAATTCGATCGGCTTCAGGCCCAATACGGGTTGGAGGCCTTTGCCAACGTGGAGCGGCAGCGTCGGACCATGCGCGGGTTCAGGACCGCCCACAGCAAACTCGCGCGCGAGATCGGCGAGGCCTGGCAGCGAATCCTTCAGTTGGAGGCTCGCCGCGCCAAGGTCCCCCGCCGCGTGCCGGTGCAAAGCCTCACCGCTCAACCGGTGGTGAAGCTGGCGCCGGAAATCAAACACCTGACCAACCTGATCAAAATGGTCGCCTATCAAGCCGAGAGCCAACTCCTTGATGCCATCGCACCTTACTACGCTCGCGCCGCCGACGAAGGTCGCCGACTGCTCCACGCCGCCTTCCTGGGTGCGGCGGATCTGGAGGTCACCAAGGAAGAGCTTCGGGTGACACTCCGACCCCAGAGCTCACCGCATCGCAGCCGAGCGATCATGGCCCTCTGCGAGCAACTCAACGCACTCAACACCGCGTTCCCGGGCTCCCGCCTGCGTCTGCGCTATGCCA
This sequence comes from Verrucomicrobiota bacterium, assembly GCA_040766265.1. Taxonomy (GTDB): domain Bacteria; phylum Verrucomicrobiota; class Verrucomicrobiia; order Limisphaerales; family J093; genus MWFF01. Next base: position 33,602 of record JAXGQW010000007.1, on the reverse strand, counting down.
TCCAAACCCCGTCCTGAGAAGAAAAGCGGACATTTCTTGATGGCCCTATGTCAGGAGTTCTGGATTCAAAGATGCGGTAGGCTCGCGGAGCGCTGCGAGGCAGGCGGTCGATCGGATGCAGTGCCCGGATCCTAAGCCCAGGGAGCTTCCTTGGAAGGGGATGGCGGCGCAGCACCGCCGCACTTCAACACGCTGGCGCGACTGCGGAACCGGCCCTCTCCGACGCTGGCCGTCTCGACTTCCATCCTTGACTCCTCCGCAACGTCGGTGGGTGAAGCGGCGTCCCAATTGGGAAGCGGTGGAGAAAGCCGTCGAGCGGGTGCGCGGAGAACCGTGGTCGGAGTTTTCGCGATAGAGTGAAATATCAACTATTCAGATGCGACCCCACTCTCCCTCGTCCGCGTTCCGCGGCAAGACGGCGGCGGGGAGTTGGCCGCGCTGGACCAGATCGCGCAGGTCGCGCCGGATGGTCTTGCGGTCCACGCCGAACTCGCCCGCCAATTCGGACACATTCGCGTGCGTTGCGGCGCCGCGAAGGCGTTTGAGCAGCTCATGCTGCCGGGCGAGGCGCTCGGTGAACAGGCGCTCGCGATCGCTGTCTTCGATCTGTTCGGCCTGTTCGAGTGAGCGCAGGGTGCAGACCGCCTCGCCCAGCCCGCACTCGTCGAGCGCCGTTTCGACGGTCTGTTCGAGTTTGGCGATGTCCACCGGCTTTTCGATGACGTAGTCGGCGGAGAGCGGTCCTTGGAGCGCGGCGAGTTGACCGGCGATATCGAGCGTGCCGGACACAACGATGATCGGCACGTGCGCTGCCACCTTCTTGAGTTGGGGCAGGAAAGCCAGGCCCAATTCGCCCTGGGCGAGCACGTGGTCGAGCAGGATCAGGTCGGGAACGCGTTCCGCGAGAGCGGCGAGCGCGGCGGACCCGGTGCTGACGCAGACCAGGCGGTAGCGTTCGAGCACCTGGGCATAGAGCCGGAGTTGCCGCGGGTCGTCCTCGACAACCAGGATCGTGCCTTTGGAACGTTCATTCATCGAGCCTTGCCTCCAGGCTACGGTTGGGGGACGCCCGGGGGAATGGGCAAGTCGCGCCCACCCGGTTTGACCGGGTTGGCGTCCGCCGCGGGCAGGAGGACGCGGAAGGTCGTCCCTCGACCCGGCTCGGTGTCGAGTTCGAGACCCCAACCCTCGTCGCAGGCGATGTTATAAACCGTGGTCAGACCGAGTCCGGTCCCGTGTTCGCCGCCGCTCTGTTTGGTCGTAAAGAAGGGTTCGAAAATCCGGGTGCGCAGTTCCGGGGGGATGCCCGTGCCCGTATCGGCCACGGTCACCTCGACGTACCGGCCCGCTGGCCTGGCCGGAAGAACGCCGCCGATGCTGCCCTGGGTTCGACCGCGGACTCCCAACGTCAGTTTGCCGTGTGCTTGCATCGCCTCGACCGCGTTGACGATCAGGTTGAGCAGCACTTGTTCGAGCCGGTTCTTGTCGCCCCGCACCGAAGGCGCCTCGGGATCCTGTTCGAGGGTGAGCACGATGCCACTGAGGTACTGCTTGTTCAGCATGGACAACGTTTCACTGACGACTTCGCTGACGCGGTAAACTTGGTTGGGGTCGCCCGGGCGCCGACTGTAGCCGAGGATTGAATGCGCGATGCTCTTGCCCTGCTGGACCGCCTGTTCGATCGCGTCGAGGTTCTCGAGTGCGCCGCCTGTGGGACGAAGTTGGCGCCGGACCAATTGGCCCGCCATTCGGATGATCGAGAGGAGGTTGTTGAAGTCGTGCGCCACCCCGGCCGCCAGGGTTCCGAGCGCGGTCATCTTCTGGCTGTGAACCAACTGTGCCTGGGCCGATTCAAGGGCCTGCCGCCGACGCTGGGCCAGCGCCTCGACCGTTTCGTAGGCGTCCACCAGACGGCGATGGTGCCGCAGGCTGTAGATGGCGAACAGCATCCCCAGAGCCGCCCCACCTCCCGAAAGCCAGGGCGCTCCGACGCGCAATGAGCGCCGCCGCGCCCGGGCATCGAACTCGGTGGCGTCGTCTGGCGACGGCGATTGGCCTGCCTCGACGATGGCCGCCGCTCGGGCTGACGCAGACTCGGCTGCCGCGGCTGACGGGGAGGACTGCCCTGGCCCATCCCTCGCGGTCGTTGCGGGCGGAGCCAGCGGCATCTGGACCGTGCGCGACGAGGAGTCGGCACCGTCCATCGCCACATGCTCTGGCGGGACGGAAGCCTCCGGTCCCCAGTCCAGACCCAATTCAGCCAGCGCTTCGCGGAGGCGCGGCAGGTCCCAGACCTGCACGACGCCGTTGTCCGTGGCCGCCGCCAGCCGTCGGCTGTCGGGGCTGAAGCACAGTGCCGTGATCCGCTCTGGCGAAGGCGCTTCAAGGGTGGCCAACTCCCCGGCACCGTCCGCGGAGAAGAGCCGGATTTGCCGCAAGGTCGGCGTCAGGGCCAGGCAGCGTCCGTCTGGACTGAATGCCACCAAGCCGCTGAGCGCGCTGGCCGCGTCGCGCGCGATGTGCCGCAGCGGACGCCAGTCGGAGGTGTCGTAAAGGACGAATTCCTTGGCCGTCCCCACGGCGAGCCGGCGCCCGTTCGGGCTGAAAGTGGCCATGCCGCCCTCGTCCGGCAGCCGGCGGATGAACTGTTCGGATTCGAGGTCCCAGACCCGCGTGCCGTAGCCTTTCCAGACGCTCGTCACAAGCGTCCGCGCGTCAGGACTGACCGTCACGGAACTGGGCCAGCCCGTGAACTTCAGGGAGCGAACCCGGTCTGGCGACGCGAGGTCAGCCACGACCACCCGCTGCCCGTCGCAACTGAGGAAACGCCGGGGTTCTCCGTGGGCTACAAACCCCAGCCCCAACCCGCCGTTGGTCCAGCCTTCGACGCGCCGCGGTTGACCGGTGAACACCGCGCGTCCGTCCGGCGTTCGCTGGATTCCCGTCCGGCGGAGTCCGCGATAACTCGAAGTGAGCAGTGTCTCGCCGTCCTGAGCAAACGCCACGCCCTGGACCCACGTCAGGGGAAGTTCGCCCACCGGACGGCCCGACTGGCTGTTCCAGAGGAACACGCCGGCCTGGGTCGCCGCCGCCACGTGCAGTCCGTCGGGACTGAAGTCGATGCCGAACACACTCCGGTTCACATCCAGGGGAATCGTCGGTGTCCGCAGACCCGTCGCCGGCAGGAACTCCCACTCGCCCAGGCCTGTGCCTTCCTTATGGTAGAACAGCCGCGTGCCAGTGAGATCGAACTGGCGAGCGAAGCCGGTGTGGTTTACGAACAAGGGCCACCCCGACCCGGCGGCCCAGAAACGCGTGGTGCCGTCCCACGAAGTCGAGATCAGCACTTCACCCGTCGGGTCGAAAAACACCTGGCTGGCCAGGCCGGTGTGCCCCCGCAGTGACAGGGTTGATTTCCCGTTGGCCGCGATCAGCAAGATGCGCCCCTCGCGGCACGCCCCGGCCAGATGCCCTCCGTCCGGATGCCAGTCCAGATCCAGGACGCGGTCGGGTGTCTCGATGGTCTCGGTCAATTCGAACGTGGGGTAGCGGAAGACGCGGACCTGCGTGCCCGACGCGACGGCCAGGCGGGTCCCCGCCGGGTCAAACACCGCGACGGAGGGCGGGCCGCCCAGTTGCAGGGCGGGCAACTCCTCACCGGCAGCCAGGTCGATGAAACGGACCTGCTCCTCCGGTGTGCAGACCGCCAGCAACCTGTTGGCGGGATGGAAATCCAGGGCGTGCTCGTTGAAGTCGCCGGCGGGGAACGCGAACTGGAGTTGCGTCGGGTCGGCCAGCGGGTCCCCGACGCGCAAGGCGCCTCCCTGCGAGTAGGCGGCGAGCCAACGCTCGTCCCGACTGAAAGCCACCGCCATGATCCGATGCGGCAAGGCATACGATGCCAGATCGTTCGTTCCCCCCACGCGGCGCACCGCCAGGCGTCCCTTGACATCGCCCCACGCCTGCAACCCGCGCCCTGGCGCGAAGGCGCAGACGATATCCGGCTCCGCTATGGCCTGGTCCACGGCTCCCGACCGGGTGTCCGCCAGCGGCAAGGTCGCCAAGGCCTCGTTCCGCAACTCGAGCGCAGGCCGAAGGCGGGCGGCTTGGGCGATGGCTTTGAGCCCCTGGCTCCGGCGCCCGGCCCGGCTGCTCAGCCGCCAGGCGGTCGCTTCGGCCAACCGCGCCTTCCAAAGCTCGCCGCGCATCCGGCGATTGGCCACGCGCGCCGCCTCGGCATTCTTCTCGGCGGTCAGCGCGTAGAAGACCGCCGCCACCGCAAGCAGCAGGGTCACCACCAACACCACGCCCGTCGCCGTGTGGCTCCGCACCAGCCCGCGCCGGATCTCCCGCTTGCGTGAGACGAAATCGGGAGTCGGCACCCCCTCGCTGCCCCCTGCTCCAGGCTCAGTTCTCATCGGGCGTCAAGCCCAGTCTCGCGATTCGCTGATGCAGTCTGAAGAGCGCGCCGCAGGCGTGGTTTCCCTGACGTTTGCCGCCTGTTGGCTGAGCCGGTTCCGAATTGACAACGCCCGGCTGCCCCCCCGCACTGGATTCAACACCGCCCGCGGGATCGGCCTGGTGAAGAACCGCGCGCCGCTATTTGGCGTAGCGCTTCTGGAACTCCTGCTGGCGCCGCTCGCGCTCGGCCTTCTCGGCTGAGTCCATCTTGTCGATGTACCAACTGTGATTGGCTGTGTTGAGCACGCTTTCGATCTTCTTGGACAGCGCGTCGGCAGCCTCGGTCTTCTTCTGGTCTCCGGACGCCCGCCCTTTCTGGGTCAATTCCTCGAGTTCGGGCAGCATCTTGCCGTAGAAATGCTTGGCGACCTCGTAGGTGCCGTGCCAATGGGTGTAATCGGGGCCCATCATGGACGCCCCGTGCCGGGCGCGGCGGCCCTCGTGGTGCCACAGCTCGTACCAGGTCCAATCCAGCTTGTTGGCGAACTGGACGGGCATCATCAGCGGCTTGGCCAGTTTGTAGAGTTCCAGGCCCGGTTCGGCAAACTTCTGGTGATAGAGGTCGATCAGGCTGTCGTACTGGACATAGAAGTTGTTGACCCATTGATCCTCGTGGCAGTTACTGCAGACGTTCTTCATGGTGTTGCGGCGCGTCTCCCAGTTCACCTCCGCCCCCGGCAACCCCATCTTGCGGTCGCTCACTTCAGGACGAATTGAGATCTCCGGACGGTTGTTCCAACTGATCCGCATCCCAACGTCGTGGGACACGCGCAGGGCCGGCAAGGCCGGCCGGTTCGCCGCCGCCGCGCGACCCGGGGTGGCGCTCATGTGGCAGGTGGCGCACGTGGGCGCGAGGTTGTAGTCCTCGCCGACGATCCATTTTGCGGAATCGAGGTTCAACTTGTCCTTGAATGCACGGAAGGCGATGCCGTGTTTGGACTCGTTGTAGATCTCCATTTGGGGATGATCGGGCCCCATGTGGCATTTGCCGCAGTTGTCCGGGTTGCGCGCCTGCTCGGCCGAGAACGAGTGTCGACTGTGACATGCGGAGCACGAACCTTCGGAACCGTCCGGGTTGATGCGGCCGATGCCGGTGTTGGGCCATGTGGCGGCATCGAGTTTGCCGTTGGCCAGCACCTTGACCTCGCTCCCGTGGCACTGCCAACACCCGTTGACCGCCGCGGCGCTGACGCCCTCCGGATACGCTGTCGTCTTCATCCCGCGATTGCCTTCGACCACCTCGGCCAGCGTGTTGTCGAGCGACCCCAGGATGCGTGCGCCCTTCGAGTGATGGGATTGGGCGAATTCCTCGGTCTCAGCGCTATGGCACCGCGCGCAGTCCTTGGGCGACACGATGGTGGCGATACGCTGGCCTTCGTGCGCGTAGCCGTCGGGATCGTTCTCGGCGGCCATGTGGCATTCGAAGCAGCCGACGTTGGCGCGGTAATGCTTGCTGGCGCCCCATTGCTGGTAAATGCCGGCGTTGTCCTGCCGGTGGCACTCGAGGCACGCCTGGGTCTCCTTCGACAGCGCAGGCAATCCCCAGGCCTGTCCGCGGGCCAGGGGCGCAACCGCAGCGGCAGCCGCGACGCTCAGCAGGCCGATCAGAATTCGGGCGTGATTCGTGTTCATGATGTTCAAGTGTTCTCCGGAACGGGCGCCGCGACCGGCGCCGCGGGTTCTTGACGTGAGCGGTTCCAACGAGGGGCGTAGGTGACCTGTCCCGCAAGGACCGGGACGGACACGCGGACCAGAATCGTATAGACCAGCAAACCGAAAGCCCAAATGCCCAGGCAGATCACGGTTTCGTGCAGCGTGGGGCTGTACTCGACGATCTCGCCGAGCGGCGACGGAATGAAGGCGGGCACAATCAGCCCCATCCCCTTCTCGATCCAGATTCCGACGATGGCGAGCACGCAGGCGATATTGAGGGTCTTGAGCGCCCGAGACAAGGGCAGCATGAACAGGGTCGTCGCCACCACGTTCATGGCGATGGCCGTCCAGATCCAGGGGACCAGGGCGTTGTATCCGTGCAGCCCCAGGAACAGATACTGGGCGGAGGCGATATGATGGGTGTCCGCGTAAAACTCGGTGAACAGCTCGCACAACAGCAGGAACAGATTGATGATCAACGCCACCTGCACGATGCGCCGCAGGGTGAACAGCGCGTCGTCGCTCACCTTGTGCGAGGTGAAGTGCCGGACGATCTGGAGGGTCAGGATGATGAACGCCGGCCCGGCCGCGAACGCGCTGGCGAGAAACCGCGGCGCGATAATCGCCGAGTTCCAGAACGGGCGGCCCCCCAGACCGACATAGAGGAACGCCGTGACGGTGTGGATGCTGATGGCCCAGGCGATCGCAATGAACACGAATGGGATGTAGAATTTCTTCGACGGCTTGCGGCCGCAGTAAGCGCAGTAAATCAGGTATCCGCAAATGTGCAGGTTCAACAGCAGGTAACCATTGAGCGCAATCACGTCCCACGTGAGCATCGACATCGGAAAGTTGAACCGCAGCAGCAGGTGATGGAAACGATCCGGACGGCCCAGATCCACCATCACGAACAGCAGGCACATCACGATGACCGACACGGCCAGCAACTCGCCGAAGATGACCACGTCGTGCAGGTGCAGGTTGCGGTAGACATAGACCGGGATGACGAGCATGGCCGCCGCCGCCGCCAGGCCGACCAAGTAGGTAAAATTCGCGATATACATCCCCCACGACACCTGGTCCGTCATGCCCGAGACCGCGAGACCATGCACGAACTGATGGCAATAGGCGTACACCCCCCCCAGCGCCACAAGCGTCAGCGCCGTCATCCACGCGTGGTAGCGCCAGTCGCCGACAAAGCTCAGTCGGAAACAATCCCAGAGAAACGTCAGGTACCGTTTCATGCGCCCTCCCCCGCTGCCTGCACCGGGCCGGGCTCGATCGGATCGTGATAGCGGCTCCCCCGTTCGTCGAAGTAGTAAAAGAACCTGGGCAGGGTGCCCACATCGGCCTTCAGCACGAACACACGCTTGTGCTTCAGGATGTAGTGCACCTCGCTGTTCGGATCGAGCACGTTGCCGAACTTGCGCGACCCGGTCGGGCAGACCTCGACGCACGCCGGCAGGCGCCCGACCCGCGTCCGGTGCAGGCAGAAGGTGCATTTCTCCATCACACCCTTCTCCCGCGGGCGATTCGACAGATAGGAAATCTCCGGGTTGATCGCGTCCCCGGGAATCTGCGGCTCCGCGAAGTTGAATCGCCGCGCCCAGTAGGGGCACGCCGCTTCACAATACCGGCACCCGATGCACCAGTCGTAGTCGATCACCGTGATGCCGTCCGGCTCCTGCCACGTCGCCTCGACCGGACACACCTTCACACAGGGCGGATTGGCGCACTGATGGCACTGGACGGGCATGTACCACTTGTCCGGACGCGGCACCAAGGGCGGAGTGTAATGGTGATTGGCCGTCTCGACATCGATGCTCCCCTTCTCCATCTCGAGCACCCGGATGTACTGGAGTTCGGGCGCGCGCGACTGGTTGTTCTCGGCCACACACGCATGCACGCACTTGCGACACCCGATGCACCGGCTGATGTTCAGGCCGTACACGTATTCGACTCCGTCCATCGGCGGCGGATCCGTGACGACGGCCTCGACCCGATGCCGCACGCGCACCTGCTCGCGAATCCGCTCGAGAGAGCGCGCCTTCTGGGCGGCCGTCATCTCCTTGTAATGCTTCTGGAGAAACTCCTCGGCCGAAGGCAGATCGCCCTCCTTCAGATGCCGCAGCGGCGACATCGCCGCGGCGAGCGCCGCCAAGCCGGCAGCCGCGGCCGCGCTCTTGCCCAGGAACCCCCGACGCGACACCGCCCCGGCTCCCGCGGAGGCGGGATCCGGTCGGCCCGGCTTGTCGGTCTGGGCCATGATCAGTGAGAATTGCCCGCCCCTTCCGCGCCGGAGTAAACCCGCAACGGATCGCGCTTGCCGCCATGCGCGGGCGGCGCCGGCACGCCCATGCGGAGCGTGTTCGGACCCGGCGCGGGTGCCATCGAGCCAAAAGGCGGCGCATGGGGATCGTGGCACTGGATGCACCGCAGGCGCACCTGCTCCCCCCGAGCGGTGTCCCAATAGCCGTTGCTGCGCCCGTGCGATCCGGCCTGCCAGTCGCGGTAGACAGGTCCGTGACACTTCGCGCAAAGAAGCTGAGGCTGTTCCCAGGCAATCTCCGCGCCAAAATCGTCCACAAAAGCGTTGCGATTCTTGCGATGGTGGCAGTTGAAACAGCGCGTGTTGATGCCGTGATTGAACTCGATCTCCGTGTGTTGAGTCAAGGGACGCAGCGTCTCCTCCGGCGACGGAATGATCCGATGGCACTCCATGCACTCGTACGTGTAGCCGGCCAACGGATAGACCGGACGCATCGTGGGCTGGCGCACAGGGGTCGGATCCGTCGCCCATGACGGCACGGGTGTGGGAAGGCTGATCGGCACGCGCGGGGGCAGCGGATCAAAGACCAAGACAGCCGCGGAAGCGAGAAATGCCACTGGCACCCATGGTTGCAGCCCGCTTCTCATTGGGTGACGTGCACGCTCCCGCACCGGGAAACGTGAGGGATCTTGGCGTTGGAAGAGGACCCCGGATCAGACAGCGGCCCGCGCAATGGCACAGCACGATTCACAATGAGTTTCCGGCCGAAACCAAACACGTCGCAATCTCTTGGGTCAAGCAAAACCCGGATCTTCCTGTGTGCCCCGCACGGTTGTTTTGTTTAAATTCCTGAAGGGTTGCTGTTGTTGAGGTTGGAAATAGTGCTTGCCACTTGGCGTGGTTTGAGGCGTAGGAGGCGTGCGATGATTTCGACAAACCACGAAGTGTTCAGTGCCGATCCGCCCGTTTCTTTTCTGAAGAGTCTAAAGGTGCGGGCTCTGGAACCTCAGGAATACCAGCGGGCGGGCGAACTGCTCGACCGCGAACACCATCTGGGCGACGTGCCTCAGGGACGCCAGTTGCTTCAGGCTGTCGAATACGAAGGTCAATGGGTGGCTCTGCTCGATTGGGGGCCGGCGAGCTGGAAGCTGGCTGACCGGGAAGAATGGATCGGCTGGACCCCGCAGCAAAAGGCTCAACGGTTGAGCCTGGTGGTGCTCAAGCGCCGCTTCCTGGTCCTGGGCAAAACGCGCAGGCCCAACTTGGCCTCCAGGTCGCTGGCTTTGGCGCTCAAGGCCTTGCCCGAGCACTGGGAGCAGGCCCACGGCTATAAGCCGCTGCTGGCCGAGACCTTCTCGGACATCGAACAATACGAAGCGACTTGCTACAAGGTTTCCAACTGGATTGCCTGCGGCCAAACCAAAGGCTTCGCGCGCCACCGCATCGACTACTGGAGAAAGTGCCTGCCAAGTCGGCTGGTCTGGGTTGTGATAGGAGCCTGATCGACTCGACCAATCACCAACTCCACGACGAACTCTTGCGCCGATCCGCCCCTTCCCATTCTCGAAAGCCTGAGGGTCCGAGCCCTGCAACCGCACGAATACCAGTGGGCCGGCCAACAACTCCTGCGCAAGCACAGAGGGCAGAAATGTACCCGTCATTCGAAACGCCACAACCGATTGAATTGCACAGGATTGCATCAAAATGCACCTAAATCATGTCGCGATCGCGACAAGGAATCTGCACAGCGCGCACGTGACGGTGTGGGGACGGAGGAACCAAGAAGGCAGTGCGGGCAGCTTCGATTAGCGTCGGATGGACGTCCTACTCTTCCAAGTCTCCCTGGCCCGATGCGCACCGGCGCTGCCAGCACCCCTCCCACACACATCCACATCCCCCTCCAACCACCGCTTAAGCACCGCTGCAAATGAAAAGACCGTGGTGGGCCCCGTGAGAGCACGGGGCACACATCGGTTCAAGGCTCCCGAACCTGCAGGCTTTCAAGCCTACTTCGATCCGCCTCTCGGCGGTTCGAGCTTCGCCGTGGAAAAAGCTCGGCGCAGCGCGGCAAGCCGTTCATTGATCGGATTGACTGAGCTGCTGGGACAATGGCATGCCGAGCGGCTTGGCGATCTGCGTCGGCATGGCACCTTCGACCCGCCAACAACCGTTCGTACTCCCCTTCCGGAGTTGCAGGGTCAATCCGCGGAAGCCGACGGCAACGGGTCGGGCGTAGGTCCGGCGCAGGCCGATGCCGAACTGCGATGCGCTGGTGAATGTCAATGACCCTCCCGGTGTTGTCTTCGAAAGCGCCGTGCTGTTGAACTTGTTCAAAAGGTCGATCTGATCGGCGATGGAAGCCATGGCATTCAATGGATCGCTTGCCGGAGACCCCGCCACGTTGACGCCGCCGCCACCGGCCCGCTTTACGGAAAAGCCCACGTCGATCGTCCGGGCATAATACACCTCGCTGATGCACGTGAGATAGATCACATTGGTCTCGATGCCGCGGGATTTCTTCCTCGGCGCCACAAGATTCACGAGCTGAGCGTGCTTTTCATTCAAGCATAATCCCTGGTTCGTGGTGATCATGCTTTCCGTGACATGTTCGAGCAAATCGGACGCCGGGAACGAAACCGACTCGCCGCTGCTGATCTTGAGATGCCCTTCGCGCGCGCGCGAGCCGGAGAGAGCCAGGGCCAAACTGAGGCCTTCAACCGGGATCACAGCCTGCAACGACGCCTGATCCACTCGAACGGCACTGAATTCAGGGAAGGCCACATGACGCAGGCGGTTGGGTCTCGAGTCTTCGAACAGGCTCGGGTCCGTCGCCTCTTCGGTCGAGGGCAGCACCGTTAACTCGGGTTCCTCGACAGTGGTGGTTGTGGTTGTCTCGGCGCCGCTCGCGTCCTTGGTCGTGGTTGTTGTTTTCCGAACGACCTGTTCTTGGTTGAGTTTGGCGGTGGGCGTGAGCGGATAAGGCGGTCGTCTCGTGTAACCGGTCTTCAACTCCTCTTCGAAGTTGCAGCGTGCAAAAAGAAGCGGGATTTCCAGAAACCCGCGGGTTCTCTTCATTTCGGGATCCCAGGTGGGATCGGTCAGAGTCAGGTAAACATCCCCCACACGGATGTCTTCACGAGGCGGGAACAGGGGCACGATCTGCTGCTCACGCATCATGCGCGACCATTCGCGGGCAACCTCACCGGGCTTGGCGGCGGAGACGTGAAGCGCCAGGTGTCCCGATGCAAGCAGCACAACGAGAAGTCGGGGCAGAGCAGAATGGACTTGGTTCATGGTGTGTTCGATTTTTGATGGTTTCGGTGTTCAAGGATGCTGGGCGCCAGCGAGGCTCCCGGGATCGACACCCCAGGGCGATCAAGGTGAGCCGGCACTGCGGTGCCAGGTGACACATGCCTGCAGGTCAGACCAACCGCGGATTCTCGCGAGGTTGCAAACGCTCGGATCGTGTTCTTGACCGAGCCAATCTCGTTGCGCACAGAATCCATGACAGCAGGTTAAACCGCATCTGGTTCGTCAGCCTTACAACGAAATGAAGATTTGGTGTAAGGTTTCGTCCGCCGTCAGGTTAGACTATTGTGATCTCAGTGGTTTCGACGGCAGATGGGCGGGCGGGCGGCGAGGCGGGCGTGAGAGCGAAGACGCTGGGGGTGAGCATCGGCCATGTCTACGTCGCGAAGCACCGCGTGGCGCGGCTCGTGCGCAAGGAAATCGAGGCGATCGAGGCGACCGGTGGGAAGTCCGATGTGCGCCTGATGCCATGAACCACGGTTCTCCAGACACTCCCGATGCTTCGGCGTCGTCCGCCCCCCTGCCTCCGCCCCGCGTGCCCGATCACGAACTGCTCCGTCGCATTGGCCGGGGAGCTTACGGTGAAGTGTGGCTGGCGCGATCTGTCACGGGCGCCTTCCGTGCCGTGAAGATCGTTCACCGGACGTCGTTCGACCATGACCGTCCCTTCGAACGGGAGTTTGATGGGATTCTGAGATTCGAGCCGATTTCCCGTCGACACGACAGTCAAGTGGACGTGCTGCACGTGGGACGCGGCAGCGACTGTTTCTACTATGTGATGGAGTTGGCCGACGACCAGGCCACCGGCGGGCAGATCCATCCCGACACCTACGCGCCCCACACGCTGAAGAGCGATCTCTTGATGCAGGGGCGGCTCCCGTTCGAGACATGTGTCCGCATCGGAATCGCCCTGGCGACAGCCCTCGAACACTTGCACGAGCACGGTCTGGTGCATCGCGACGTCAAGCCGTCCAACAGCATCTTCGTGAATGGCCTGCCCAAACTTGCGGACATCGGGCTGGTGACAGGGGTGGACGCAACGCGGTCCCGCGTGGGAACCGAGGGCTTTGCGGCGCCCGAAGGCCCAGGCAGCCCCCAGGCCGATCTCTACAGCCTGGGGAAGGTCCTTTACGAGGCATCGACCGGAAAGGACCGGCAGGAATTCCCGGAGTTACCGACGCTGCTGCGCGAACTGCCCGACCACGAAGGCCTGATCGAGCTGAACGCCGTGATTGCGGCCGCGTGCCGACACAACCCGAAGGACCGATATGCCTCCGCATCTCTGATGCGCGCGGATCTCGAACTGCTGCAGAGCGGCAAGTCGCTGGCGCGGCTCCACCGGACGGAACGGCGATTGCGCTTTGTGCAGCGGGCGGGAGCCCTGGTGACGGCCACCGCGGCAGTGATCGCCAGCGGCTGGCTCTGGCAGGCGCGCCAGACACAGACCGTACGGGATTTGGCGGCAGACCGCAGCCGCCTGGCCGCGGAACGGACGGCGCTGGCGGAGGAGAACCGCGAGCGCGTGGTCCGACTGAATGTCGCCAACGGGATCCGGGAAATGGACCATGGGGACATCGCAACGGCGTTGGTCTGGTTCGGCGACGCACTCGCGTTGGCCACCAACAATCCAGCAGACGCCACCATCCAGCGGATCCGCATCCAACACCTCCTGGCGGGGCATCCCCGGCTCCTGCATGTCCTCCCTCACCCCGCCGGCGCGACCGCCGCGGAGTTCAGTCCCGAGGCCCAACGCGTCGCCACGGGCTGCCGCGATGGCATGGTGCGGATCTGGGACATCGGACGGGATGAACAGCCGGTCGCCGCGTTTCCCATGAACGGAATCATCCAGCGCTTGCGGTTCACCCGCCAAGGAGAGCGCCTCTGGATCGAGTGGCATGATCCTTCCCTGCCCGTGTCGAACACCGCCCTCCTCGACCTTGCCACGGGCACCCCCAGCTTTCTGCCTGTGACGGACGCGACTTGCAGTGAACTCAGTCCCGACGATCGCTGGCTGGCCCTGGCGCGAACCAACGGGACAGTCAGCGTGATCGCGACCGAAACCGCCGTGACGGTCGCCGAGGCGTCCGGACATGAGGCGCAAATCGAGCACATCGCCTTCAGCTCCGATTCACAGCAATTCCTCACCGCGGCCCGGGATGGCACCGTGCGGCGTTGGTCGGTGAGCACGGGAATGCCTCTGGGCGCGCCGCTGCGCCATGATCAGCCGGTCGCGCGCGCCGTGTTTGCTCCGGATGCAACGCGGATTGCGTCGGTCACCTTCAGCCACGAGTCGAACTGGAGGATTCAGTTTCAGACCTGGGATGCCGTCCGTGCAGTACCCCTGGGCGCCCCGATTTCAGGCGTGGGCCAACGCCCGATCCTGACTTTCGACCGCAGCGGACGGCGGGTTCTATGCGGGGATCGGGAGGCGACGGTCCGCATTTGGGACACGGACTCGCATGCCTTGGTGGCACCCGTGCTCAAGCCAAATAGCCGGGTCCGGTGCTTCGAGGTCAGCCCCGACGGCCTGCATGTCGCCCTCGGAACTGAGGCGGGCGCCGTCGAGGTGTGGAACATCGAAACCGGCCAACCTGCGGCTCCACCGCTGCACAACACCAGCCGAGTCGAGTCGGTGCGATACGATCGGACTGGCAGCCGACTGCTGACGGCGAGCGATGACGGCCTGGTGAAGCTCTGGGATCTGGCTCAGGTGCCCGCGGACCGTCTCCTCCAGTTTCCCTCCCACCAACGTCCATCCGCCGCGGTGTCGCCGGATGGTCGCCGGCTGCTCGTCGGGGTCGTGCATGAACCGACGCGGCTCCGCTCGGCGGATTTGCCCGCCCTCCGCGAGTCGGAGCCGGCGCTGCCGGGAGCCACCAACTACGTGCCCGACGGTCTGGTGAGCCTCGATGCCTCGGGACAGCAATGGGTCACAGCGGGCAACTTTTTTCCGTACCTCCGCATGGACGATCAAAACAGCCCTGACGCCCCCACAACGGCAGGTTTGTGGCGACACCAAGCGGGCGGCGTGCGCCATATGGCCCTGCCGCATCCGACGCGGGTGGTCGGGGCCTTCTTCCACCAGAATGGAGCCCAATTGTTAACGGTCGGCTGGGATCGCCGGACGCGGCTCTGGAACACGCAGGACGGCACATTGGAGCAAACGCTCACCCGCCCACACTCGGACGGCGCGTGGATGGCCGTGAGTCCCGACCTGCGCACGGCCGTCACGGTCTGCCGGGACGACGGCCGCTGGCGGATCGTCTTCCGCGACGTGCACACCGGCCACCGTCTGGGCACCGCCTCCAGCGAGGATCCGGACATCAGCGCCGCGAGCTTCAGTCCGGACGGCACGCGCGTGGCCACGGTGGGCCCCGACCAGCACGGGCGCATCTGGGATCCGCGGTCAGGAAAGCAGTGCGTGCCAGCATTTAAACATGGCGGCCCTCTGATGCATGTCGAGTGGAGTCCCGACGGTCGTCGTGTGCTGACGGCTGGAGAATCGGCGGAGGTTCGGGTGTGGCACGCACTGACCGGGACACTGGCGTTGCCGCCGCTGCGGATGAAGACTCGACCGATCGAACGGGCCCGCTTTAGCGCCGACGGCCGTTTCATCGTGGCCCGGAGCGATGAGGATCTGGTCCGGGTCTGGGATGCCGCCACAGGGGAGCCGGTCACCCCGTTCCTGCCCCACCCCGACACCGTCCGGGACGCCTTTGTCACAGCGACGCCGCAGCTCGTTACGATCCAGAACTCAGGCGCGATTCGGGCTTGGGATTTGTCGCCGACACCGCTGCCCGTTTCTGAGGTGGTCGAGCTTGCGCGGCTGTTGGCGGGCGAACCCACGGCCACCAATCGGTTCGTCAGCGCCACGGCAGCCGAACTGGCGGCGACACTCCATCGCCTCCGTTCACAGCACCCCGAATGGTTTGCGAGCAACCCGGACCGGATCGCCGAGTGGCACCGGCACGCCGCAAGGGAGCCCGTGACTCTGATGCAGACCGCCGCCACACTGTTCCACCTCGAACGTCTCGCCGAACTCGCCCCGGACGATTCAACGCTCGAATCCCAGGCAACCCGCTGGCGCGCCGCCCTCATACCCCCTCGAGCCCCGGATACCCCGGCCCGGCTCCTCGACTTGACGCGCGCCTACACCCGCTCCCTCGACCTGCTGCCTCGCCGCGAATTCGAAAGTCTGCCTCGAGGCCGTCACACCCTCGACGGAACGGAGTTCGACCTCCGCGGCCTCGTGCATCTGGACCGCCGCGCTGAGCCGGCCGATGCCGTTGGGCCGTTCCATCCCCGTGCGGTGATTCCCGTCGGTCTGCGCTGCGAGCGGCTGCATTTCCTACAGGCGACCGAGAACGACCCGCGGGTCGAAGGGAGCGTCGTAGCCCGCTGGATCATCCACTACGCGGATCACTCGAGTGTCGAGTGGCCGGTGATCTACGGCGTCCACGTCCGAGACTGGTGGTGGTGGAAGGCTGAGGAGCCTCTCGACGCCAGCGAGGCCACCGTGGCATGGCGAGGCCACCCGACCTCGTCGCGCCACCCCGACCTCGCAGGCACCCGCCTCTTCAAAGCCACCTGGTCGAATCCCAGACCAGAAATCGAGATCACGCGCCTCGAATTCCGGATGGGCGAAACAGCGATGAAACCGTTCGTCGTCGCCGTCACCGCCGAGTAGCAGCGGACAGACTGCGATTGTCACGAACACCGTCGGCACCCCGCAACCGGATCGGCCCTGCACCCCTTCCGGGCCAGCCTGCCGGATCATGAGCGAGGCTCTGCCTCCTCCCCGCCCCCGAGCCGGTCATGACATCCCCCGCATTTTTTCTGTAAGGTCCGATGGCCGCAGCCGGTTTAACCCGCTACGATGAAAAATATACTAACCCGTACTATTCGAAAACTGAATCATCACGTTGTTCCCGCAGTCGCTGTGTCTCTCGCCTCATTCGTTCATCTCGAAGCCGAGTGCGCCTGGCGAACGCTTGCCCAGTTCGAATCCCGCCTGCCCGCGGCCGTCCAGGCGCTGACTCGCGATAGGGCTGGCAGTCTGTACGCCGCGGTGTCGACCACCGACCTGCAAATGCGCAGTCATGCCGTAGTTCAAAAGAGCGTTGACCATGGAGCCTCATGGACGTTGGTCGAGGATTTCGCATCGGCTCCGTACGGCAGGGCCATTTTTGTGAGTCTGGGGACCGACGCGGAAGGACACGTGTACGCCGCGGGGCATGTCACGGACGATCGTGGCCAGACTCGGTGGCTGGTGCGAAAGGGCAGGGAGGGCGGAAACTCGTGGGCCACGGTGGACGAATTCACCCTGACTGGGGGCCAGACGGCGATAGCGAAGTCCCTGACTGTCGATTCCCAAGGCGACCTGTACGTTGCTGGCTACGGCGACAAGCCCACAGAACGGGACGGCCTGGCTCGAGCCCTTCACTGGCTGGTTCGCCAAAGCCGGGACGGCGGACAGACATGGTCCACAATCGATATGTATTCGCGTGGCTTGGACACTCGAGCGACCGCCATCTTGAGCACATCGGAGGGTCTGGTCGTCGCCGGATCCGCCCGAGGGGGCGATCGGGAACCGAGCGAGCGCTGGCTTGTGCGGAAGGGGGCGAAGGACGCCTCCGGGAATTACACGTGGCAGACTGTGGATGCCTATGCGCCGCAAGGACTCGACGACTCGGGTCTGGGGCGTCTTGCGGAGGTGCACGGCTTGGGTCAGGACGCACAGGGAAACCTCTACGCTGTTGGACGAAGCTTCAGCCGTGCGGACGATGGCAGAAACCCTCACTGGATGGTTCGTCGGTCATCGAACCGAGGCGCCGATTGGGCCGTTGTGGACACGTTCCAACTCGAGTCTGGATTGTTCGCCACCGCCCGTGCCGTGGCGGTTGGTCGGAAGGGAGTGTACGTCGTCGGTCAAGCCGTGGGCAAGAATCTCGACTCGCACTGGATTGTGCGTCACAGCGACACGGGCGACGCCGGCAGTTGGTCGGTTTGCGACGACTTTCAGGGGCTCGTGACGGCCGCATCCAGGTCCCCCTCCAACGCCGAAGCGGGCGCCGACTCGTCCGTAACGCGAACCACCCCCCTCAAGTATCCGCGAGGATTGGCCATTCTCGGCGATGGACCCACGGTCATCGCAGGAGGCATGACGACAGACGATGTTCACTACGCTGTGGTCCGCACGCTCGAATCCGCCCGCGCTTCCAATCTGGCTTCAACGCCGCCGCGATGACAGTCTGGTGGAACAATTCGCACTTGCCCCCCGGGCGGGCCTGCCGGGGGGAATGTCCTCGGAAGCTGGGCGGAGACGGAGACGCGGGTGCCCGCGGGGGCGAGCGCAAGATGTGGTCTGAGGCGCGCCTCGCTAGCCTTCAATCCCGCGCGCCTTGCGCACCGCCTCGATGAACGCACGGGCGGTCCTGGTCATTCGTTCGAAATCCCGGGCTGCAATGACGGCTTTTCCGGCCAACTCACCTCCGACTCCCACGGCACACGCCCCTGCCTTGATGAACTGGGGCGCCGTCTCTAGAGTGACTGCCCCCGTGGGCATCAACTCGATCTCCGGGAACGGCCCCTTGATGTCCTTGAAAAACTGCGCTCCGCCCACACCCGCCGGGAAGACCTTGACCACGTCCGCACCCGCTTCCCATGCAGCCAGGATTTCCGTCGGAGTCATCGCTCCGGGCATGCACGCAATCGAATAACGCCGGCAGACTTCCACCACGGCCGGTCGGAACGCCGGGGACACCACATACCCCGCCCCGGCAAGAATCGCCGCGCGCGCCGTCTCGGCATCGAGAACGGTCCCGGCCCCGATCGCCACGTCATCTCCGAGGGCCGACGACGCCTCTTCGATCACTCGAATTGCGCCCGGCACGGTGAGGGTGATTTCGACGCAACAGACGCCGCCTTGGACCAACGCGCGCGACACATCGATCAGATCGTCCGGACGCTCCGCCCGAATCACCGCAACGACTCCCGTCGACTTGATCCGATTGAGCACTTCAGCTTTCGATTGCATGGTTCGGCTCCAATTCCTGCGGCAGGCTATCCGCCCGGCCCTGCGGCTTCAATCGCGATCGACACGCGATCGACCGCGCCCCGCATCGCGGACATTGTTTGCGGGCGACGAGGCCGTCGCCCCTCCCAAGAACGAAGCCGTCGCCCCTCCGGCGGAAGCCCGCACCCGATCCAGGCGCGTTTCGCTGAGGTGACTATTCAGCAACCGCGAATGCATGCGAATTCACGCGAATATGGCTGCCGCCATAGGAGAACGCTCCGGACTCTTGTCAGGCAATTCGCGTCCATTGGCGTTCATTCGCGGTTCAAGCCCTGAACAGTTACTCGATGAGTTTACAAACACCTTCCGTGCTTCCCACGGGCAGGATCCTCGGACGGCATGGGAAGTGCTGAATTATGACTCAGCCGACGCCCATGAGACTGCGGAAAGACAACGAACGGGATCGAGGGTGGCGGACCCGCCGCCACGACCGACTTGTTGGTTTCGCTTCGCAACCGCGCATGGCGCCAGGACGTCTCGAAACACGAACCGCCCAACCCGGAGGATCAAGCCATGACTGACAAGTCTGTTCTCTGCGTCGACCTCGGAACCGACAGTCTCAAATGGACCAGGTTCAGCGTCGATGACACCAGGGCGCCTGTTCTCACCGACTGCGGGATCAGCCCCGCTCACGATTCCTGGGCAGCCGACGTCGACGGCGGCTCACGGACCACCGAACCGCTGCGGCGGTTGCTCTCGGACGAATGCCCCGGAGCTTCCCGCTGCTGCTTGTGCGCGTCGGCTCCGCACCTCTTCACCAGGTTTCTCAGATTCCCCGCGATGGATCAGACCCGGCTTCGCCAGGTCCTGGAATTCGAGATCAGGGAGCATTTCCCAGTCCCCCTCGAGGCCCTGAGCTGGGATCACCAAGCGCTCGAACCGCGGGGAACGGGCGAGGCCGACACCCTTCTCACTGCGATCAAGTCCGCCACGGCCGAGCGATGGCTGAAAGCGGCCGAATCTGCGGGACGGCGGGTCGACGTGCTCGATGCCGGACCGGCGGCGCTGGCGAATGCCTTTCTCTACAACTACGGCGAGTTGCCCGGATGCAGCCTGCTGCTCGATATCGGCTCGCGCACAACGACCGTCTTCCTGTTCGAGGATGGGACGTTGTTCTTTCGCACGGTCAACCTGGGCGGTAACGCGATCACGCTGGAATTCGCGAAGGAAGCCGGTTTGCCGCCAGGAGAAGCAGAGCAACGCAAGATCAGCGAGGGCCTGGTTGGCCTGGGCGGGGTGTGCGAAGGCGCAAGCATCGGGCATGAGCCGATGCTCGCCAGGATCTCCCGCCAATTCATGACGCGTCTGTGCGCGCAGGTGGTTCAGACAGTCCATTTCTGCCGCAGCCAGAGGGGCGGTTCGCCTCCGAAACGGCTCTACCTGGCCGGCGGGGGCTCGCTGCTCCCCTTCACCGCCCGGTTCTTTGAAGAGAAACTCGAAGTCCCAGTCGAGTCGTTCAACCCGTTCCGTCGGATCCGAACCGATCCGGCTGTCGACCGCACCGGCCTGGCCGGAATGGCGTCTGCACTGGGATGCGCAGTGGGATTGGCTCTCCGAAATCCGATGCGCTGCCCGATCGAACTCAACCTGGTCCCCGCCAGCGTCTTTCGCCGCCGGCGACTCCGACGTTCCGGCGTGTACGTGGCCGCCGCCGCCGCCGGCGTGGTTGCGGCCTTCTGCACTGTCGGATTGTTCTGCGAGCAATTGGCCGCTGAGCAACGGCAGACACACGCTGCCGTCAGCCGATTGTCTGAGAGGCTTTCGGCGCGCCGGCACGCATTCGAAATCGCCCTGGCCCAACGCAACGGCACTGCGCGCGCGGCCGAACAACTCGCCGCCTGGATGACCCATCGCTTTTACTGGGCGGACCTGCTCACCGACCTGCGCCGCGCGCTCGAAACGACCGAGTCCGTCACCGCGCGAGGCGGCATTCGCACCGGCATATGGATCGAGGCCATGAGGCCTGATCTACCCGAAGAACCGGCTCTCGAAGAGGCGGCGCCGCGACCTTCTTTCGACCCGCGACTGTGGAAACGCTACTTCGGAAAGCTGCCAGGATTGCCCCCGAATTGGGAGTCTGTCGCCGGCCAAGGTGCGCCGGACCGCATCGGGCCCGCACGGTCCGCAACCGGACCGGATGCGCGAGCCACAGACAAAGTCAGCACCGTCCAACTCACTTGCCGCGCCGTAAGCTGGAATCGGGTGTCGCCCACTGCGGACACGGAATTGGCGTATGCATTCCTAAAGCAGTTAGAGGCCAGCCCGTTCCTGACTGCCGGCACAAATGGCACCCGCCTCACCGGACGAATGCAGCGGGACGACGCCACCGGCACGTTCAGCTTCGATGCCATGCTGGTGTTGAAGTCTCCGATCGACCTGTAGCGAGGCTTCGCCTCTGCCCGCATATTTCACACCCCTATGGTGCACAGGGCACTCAGACTTCGCAAGAGGACTGCTATGCGGGCTAGAATCCTTGACCGGTGAAACTTGCTGTAAACGAGTCAAGTTTCTGTGCTGCGTTAAACGGGTCAAGGATTCTACTGAGCGAGGCGCGGGAGAGAAGGGCGGGGAGACACGGGGACTCCTCATGGGAAGGGGAGGACTGGATTTGGTCTGAGGCGCGCTCGCTAGGTTGACGCGTATGCGCGGCCCCGGGATTACTCCTCAGTCACAGAGGTCAAGGCCACGCTCCTTCGTCGTGCCTCGCCAGCGAGCCAAATCCCCTCCAGCAAGATCGGAATTCACTTTTGCACAGACCTTGCCCGGGTGTTTCACCGGTCGCGGATTCCCGCATATTTCATGGGCTCGCGACCAACACGGCACCGCCTTTTCGTTTGGCGGATGGGACGGGACGGACTACGTTTGCCGCCGTTTTACAGACCATGAACGAAATGAAACCAGAGGTAATGCGCGCGGCGGATGGCGGGCGGTCGATGGCTCTTCTGGCGGCTCTCGTCGGGCTCGCCGTCGCACCGGGACTGGCAGCCAGCTCGCTGGATTGGCCAAACTGGCGCGGACCGGACGGCAATGGCAGCATCGAAACGGGGACGTACCCCACCCGGTGGGACGCGACCAATGTTCTCTGGAAAGTCGTGTTGCCCGGCAAAGGCAGCTCGACGCCCATTGCGCTTGACCGCCGCATCTACGTGACGGCGCCCGCCGATGGACAAGACACGCTGCTGGCGTTCGACTTGGACGGCGCAGCGTTGTGGCAGACCAAGCTCGGCACCGAGAGCCGCCCGAAGCACCGGACGTTGGGATCCAGCGCCAATGCCTCGCCGGTGACGGATGGGAAGGGACTCTTCGTCTACTACCGGAGCGGCACCTTCGCAGCCCTCGAGTTCGATGGGACCGTGCGCTGGAAACTCAACCTCGTCGAGCAGTTCGGTCGAGACCAACTCTTCTGGGACCAAGGCTCCTCACCGGTGGTCACGGACAAGGAAGTGGTCATGGTCCGCATGCACGGGGGCGACTCGTGGCTCGCCGGCTTCGACAAGGCCACCGGGGAACTGCGGTGGCGGCAAAGCCGGCATTTCGAGACGCCCGTCGAGAACAACAACGCCTACAACACGCCCGTGCCGCACCAGCACGCCGGCAAACCAGCCCTGCTCGTCTGGGGCGCCGATCACCTGACCGCCCACGACGCCGCCAGCGGCAAGACGCTCTGGTCCTGCGGCGGCTTCAATCCAGACGCCACGGGCTATTGGCCTGCGATCGCCACACCGGTGATTGTGGGGGACATGGCGGTCGTCCCGGTCGGACGCGATGATCGGAACGGGCAATCGCGCGTGCATGGCATCAAGCTCGGCGGTGAAGGCGACGTGACGGCCACCCATCGCCTCTGGAAACGCGAAGACCTCGGCGTCTTTGTCAGCAGCCCGGCGGTCTACAGAGGCCGAATCTACCTCTTGCGCCATCGGGGCGGTGTTGTGTGCCTGGACCCCGCCACCGGCAAGACCGTTTGGAGCGACGCTCTGCCCGAGGACAAGTCCCCCTACTACGCGTCGCCAATCATCGCCAACAGGATTCTCTACGCCGCTCGCGAGGATGGCGTGGTTTTCGCCGTCCGGGTGGAAGAACGCTTCGAGTTGTTGGGCGCGAACCCCATGGGCGAACGCATCGTCGCCTCGCCTGTGCCCGTGGCCAATCGCCTTCTGCTCCGCGGCGACCGCCACCTTTTCTGCGTGGCGGGAGACTGATGAGTGACTTCCTCGATGAAATATGTCACATGTGAGTCAAGTTTTTGGCGCCGCGCAGCGGCGCCTCTTAGCCCGGTTATTTCACACGCTTCGCGAGGACTCCTAACCGGGCTAGTTGGCAAAACCGCGCCCGGAAAGGGACCCAAGAGGATCCCGTCGGTCCTGAGGGTGTTCTTCCATATGAACAGTGTGTTGCATCTCTCTGACTCTGGGACCGGGCGCGGTTTTGCTTTTCTAACCGGCATAGCAGTCCTCTTGCGAAGTCTGACCGCCCCTGTGCACCGACGGGGTGTGAAATATGCGGGTTAGCGAGGCGTTGAAGGCCGGTGACCAAGGCCAAGGCCTGGCCCGAACGATCTGACGACGTGCCGCCTCAGTCTGAGGCGAAGCCTCGCTAATCCTTCACCGCGATCTCGGCCCAATAGGCGGCTTCATAGGCCCATCCGCTCGGCTGGTTGATCAACTCGATCTCGACCTTCCGACCGGCGAACCGGCTCAAGTCCACGTCCTGGACAAGCCAATGCCCCTGGGTGCAGGTCGCCGGGCTCACCGCCTTGCGCACCAACTCCTCGCCGGCAACCCGCACGATCAGATCGAAGTCGCCCTGCGGATCGTGACCGACCACCAGATGCAGCCGCGTCTTGCCGCCCGCCGGCACGTCGACCGTGCGCTTGAGTTTGCAGCCCGTCTCCCGATCGAGCGGATGCGTCGCAACCACGTTCTTTCGACCCTGCCATTCGGCGCGCAGGCCGGGATCCATGTCCTGGCCGCAATCGGTCAGCTTCCATCCCGGAAAAAGCTTCTCGACTGCCTCGATCGCGCGTTTGGGCGTGTTTGAAGCCGTGATCTTCGCCATCTCCTCCGGCGTGAACCGGCTGTTGGCGATCGGCCCCGGCGCCCAGCTCAATTCGAGCGCGCTCGGCTTGGGCGCGCGCACCGGGATGACAAAGACATCCTCGCCGGCGCCGTCCTTCTCGATCCGCCCGCCGTAGCGCACGAGAAACTGGCGCGCCAGTTTCTCGCACACATCGAGGAGCCGCGGGAAATTATACGCCGTGTGGCTGAACTCGCGGGTCTCGTCCAGCCCCGTATTGAAACGGGCCGGGAGCTTCGCGAAGCCGATGGTGGTGAACAGGACACCCGCCGAACTCGACGGATTACAGTCCGAGTCCATGCCGCTCCGAGTCGAGATCAGGATCGTCTGGTCCAGATCCCGTCTGCCAAAGAGCAGGCCCATCAGGACGTAGGCGCCGTTGATCTTGCAGTCGATGCCGCCATTCGATGCCTTCTGATACTCCTTGTCCTCGCGGTATTTCTTCTGGCATAGCCGCCAGGCCTTCTCCCAATCGTCCGGGTCGGCCTGGTACCACGCAATCATGTCGCGCACCATCTCCGCGTATTGGCTCTGCGCCGGGATCGCGGCGAGCGCTGTCTGGGCGAGCTTGACCGGATCGGACTCGAAGAACGCCGCGGCATAGAGGGCGCCCATGAACTGGCCGGCGTACACGCCGTCCCCGTAGTTCATCAACCGTCCGAACTTCTCGCCCAAATCGATGGCGACCTGCGGCATGCCTGGCGCAATCAGCCCCGAATAATCCGCCTCGATCTGATAATCGATGTCGTTTGGACACTTGTTGAATTGCGGATGGCTCGAATCGGGAGGGGCGACGCCCCGGCGCAGGTTCGTGCGCCCGGCGTTGTTGGCGCACCAGAGCGGATACCCGCTGTTGGCGAAGTCGATCCCCGCCTGCCGGATTGAGACGTCGATCCCGTACTCCTCGAGCGAACGCAGGAACGTCATCTCGACGTAGAGATCGTCCTGGCCGAACGCGTCGTTGATCATCGACGGACGCCATGCGGGCATTTGGTCGGCGGGAATGATCTTATCCTGCCACTTGAACTCGGTGGGGCCGCCCCACGACACGCCGACAATCTGGCCGATCCATCCGCCTTTCATCTTGTCGCGGTATTCTTTGACCGGCAGTCGCAAGAACTGGGTGTCGCTCGAAGCGGCGTGCGCGGCACTCAGAATGCCGGTCACCAACAGGAGTCCGAGAGCCCGCTGCGCCTTAAAGGCAAAGCGCGTCCGAGCGCCAGGCCTTGCTGAGGAATCACCGGGATGCACTCCATTGCCACCCTCACCAGCCCCGCACAGCGAGACACCCTCTCCCACCTGCCTGCGCCCGGGCTTCGGCAGACAAGTCGGATGGGGGAGGGACGGGGTGAGGGGTTTGTGTCGTGTATCCGACCGACCAGGCAGCAAACAGGCCGGGGTCCTGGTGCTGAGATCAGCGAGAGAAAACAGGGCATTCATTCGTGTGAAGGCGTCAGGGCCGCGGTCTCCCTGGGCCCATCAGCAGTGACACCAGTGTCGCCGCTGACTCCAGGGGCCGGGCCAGTCGATTGGACAAACTGTGGGCGCGTGTGCTCACTAGACCGGGCCAGAATAGCGTGGCGCCTCGACGCTGAAAATCGAAAAGCGATCGGAAGTATCAAGCGTCGGCAGAGGCCGCGAAGCGTTTCGCGCAAACGCTGCCCGATAATCCGGAACGCGAGCGCAACTCCGCGATTTGCGCTTGGACTTTCTTCAGAGGGTGATCCGAGCGGCTTTGTCAGGTAGGGTGAACGTCGCTGCGTGGAGCACGCAGATAGCGATGTCGATTGGATTCGCCGGACCCGATCCAGCGAGGTTGACACATTCGGTGCCCTGGTTGAACGTGCACGAACGCATGGTGCACACGCTGGCCCATCGGTTGACCGGATCGCTGGAGGAAGCCGACGATGTGGCATCTGAGTGTCGAGGCGAGCAGGCTGCAGGAGACCCTATGAAAAACTTGTTCCTCCTCTGGCTGGTGGCGCCGTGGCTTGGGGCAGGTGCCGTGCCTGAAGTTGTCCCCTCAGGACCGCCAGTGGTGGCGCTGGGCGGTGAAGTCAACCGCCTTGAGATTCGGTTGCGCAACAGATCGAAAGAGAGCTGGACCGGTCATCCCAGCGTCCGGCTGTGGCAAACCGCCAGCACGATGGCCATGCCCGTGTCGGAAAGGCAGACCCTCCACGAACTCACCGTGCCGGCCGGGCAGACCGTGATCGATTGGGTGCCACTGAGGTTCCCCTCCGTGCGCGCTGAAACCCGGTTTCTGGCGGAGTGGTTCCTGGACGACCTGCGCCAATCACCCGCCACCAAGGTCCAGGTCCTGCCGTCGGATGCGCTTAAGGAGTTGGCCTCGCTCGCCGGGGACCGGGGGATGGGCTTGTTCGATCCGCTCGATCGTCTGAAGCCGCTGCTCGAACACGCTGTAACCGACTTCGTCACCTTGGACGAGGAAGGGCTGCCGCAGTTTCGGGGGAAGCTCCTGCTCGCGGCGACGGGCACCCTTGAACGCGCCGAGGCCTCGCGCCTGAAACGCGCGCTTCGCAAGCCCCTCGCGGCTGGCGTCCATATCCTCTGGTTCCGCCAACCTGATCCCGAGGCGACGGCGGCGCCGATCATTTGCTGGCATGGCCCTGATCAAGGAACATTGGTTGTTGCTGAGACTCTCCCGCTCGCCGTGTCAGAATGGACTGCGGCCGACCAACAACGAGTCCTGGTCCTGGCACGGCTGGCGGTCGCCCCTGAAAAACAAGGCCCCCTGTCGGACACCGATCCCGTGGATAACCTATGAAACCAAACACCCGCACCCGCTTGCTGTTCGCCGCTCTCCTCGCGTCGATCCCCTTGAGGCTCGGGACGCCGGTTTGTCAGGCTGGCGGCCTCGAACCGTTGACCACGGCTGTGTTTGACTTCGAGTCAAGAGACGACGTGGGCAAAGAAGCAGGCCCCCAGGCTTCGAGTCTCATCAACGCCCTGCTCTCGGCCGAACCCGACCTGATCACCGTCGAACGCGCCGAATTGTCCAAGCTCCTCGACGAACAGGAACTGGGCCTCGCCGGCACCATCAGCACCGAGACCGCGGCCAAGGTCGGCCAACTCACCGGCGCCAAAGTGCTGGTCACCGGACGCGTCTTCAAGGCCGGACCCGAAACGGTGCTCGTCGCGAAGATCATCGGGACGGAGACCAGCCGCGTGTACGGCGAAGTGGTCAAAGCGGGCGGCAAACCCCTGACCGACCTGGCGACCGAGTTGGCGGGCAAGATCGTTAACACCGTCCGCGCCAAGGCCGACACGCTCGTGGCCAAGACGCGCAGACCGGAGGACCGGGTCGCGGCGATCCGCCGGGCGCTGGGCGCCGCCCCGCGGCCAGCCGTGCGGGTGATGATCCCCGAACGGCATTTCGGCGGACCCACGTTCGACCCAGCGGCCGAGACCGAATTCAACAAGCTGCTGGGCGAATGCGGCTTCATGGTCCTGGACGCCAAGGCCGAGCAGAAGCCGCGGTTCGAATTGACCGGTGAAGCCTTCAGCGAGTTCGGGATGCGCAAAGGGAACCTCGTCTCCTGCAAAGCCCGCGTCGAAATCAAGGTCCGCGACACCGCCACGGGCGAACTGCGCGCCGTGGACCGGCACATGAGCGTCGCGGTGGATGTCAGTGAGCAACTGGCCGCCAAAACCGCCCTTCAGCGCGCTGCCGGTGAGTTGGCGGAGCGCGTCATTCCCAAGCTGGTCCAATGAAACAAGCGCTGGCCGCCGGTGTGCAACGTCTGGGTCTCCTCGCCGTGCTTGCGGCACTTATCCCATCATCGATGGCTGCCACGCGTGTGGCGTTGATGAACGCAATCTGCGAGGACAATTCCTATCGCAGCACCGTTGCGGCAATGGATTTCACCGCGGCATTGCAGGCGGAGATCGCGCCTGGCACGCAGGCTCTGGAATGGGTGGAACGCGAGTCCTTGGCGCTCGCCGACAATGAGTTCCAACTGACGCGTCTCGGCTTGGTGGATCGCTTTGAGTCTGTTCGCTCCGGACTCTGGGCCAAGGCCGATTGGATGGTTCTGACCCGCATCTCCACCAACGCAATGGACAGGAGAAACCTCAGCCTGGAAATCGTTGGCCTGGATCGCGCGGAGAGCCTGTGCAAGACGAGCTTTCAAATCCATGCCGGCGCGGGACCCCTCACATTCAGCACGGAGACGATCTCGCGCACGGCCGTTGCGCTGGGACAAATGCTCGATGCAGCGAGACACGAGGCGGCTGACCAACTCCCGAAGACGAAGGTGGCAGTGCTGTTTATCACACCTTCAGGACGGATCGGTGAGTATCCGGGCCTGCGCGAGGCCTTCGCCGATGCCCTGACCGCCTCGGCCCCAGGAGGCAACCGCCTGCATGTGATACGTTTCGAACATGCCGGCGAAGCCATCGACGAAGCCAACCTGGTGCTCAGCGGGTTGGCCCAAGTCAATCCCGATGCCTGGCAGTTGGTGGCGGACCACTATGTGTGGGGGCAGTGCAACGTCGAAAAGCGGAGAACGTTCGATCGCGCCTCACGCACCTGGAACGACCAGCGATACTGCACGGCCACACTGTCCGTGTGGGATGGTCGTCACGATCTGAAGAGCGCGACCGTGCAGGTCACCAACGCGGCCACATCCGAGGCGCTGGGGGGCGAGTTGGCGCGGGCCGTCAGACCACGGATACTGGAACATGGCACAACCGAGCCTGCGGCTCTGGCGCGTCAGCGCATCTCCGAGTCCCTCGTCGCGCAGGCGATTGCCCTGACTTCAGCATGTCCGGCACCCTGGCTGGCCGCCGCTGAGGGAAAGGCGGCATGGCTCGAAATCGTCCAGATTCTCGAGACCGCATGCTTCTTCGATCCGGGCAACGCCACAGCCCGCGAGCTTTGGGTCCGGGTGCGCTGGGGACGGATGGCATCCTTCGCAAGCCAGAACGAGTTCTTCTTCGCCCGCCGCCGGAGCCAGGCATGGCAAAAACATGTAACCCGGTTTGGATTCAAATCAGCCTGCCCTGTGCCGCGTCATAACTGGTGGGAAACATACAGCATCGCCGCGGAATACGTTCTGTCGGCGTGGCGCCCGGTCGAGATGTTCAATTTCTCCCAGTATGACCAAGCGCGCTGGGGCGTCCCGCGCGACGCGGGCGGGCCGGAGATTTGGGAGTGGCGCCGCCAATTTGCCGGCGATTTGTTCGCCCGATGGGAGACCGCGCCGGAGGATTCTCTGGTGTCCGCGCGATCATGGGACCTGGTCTATGCAGCGCTCTCGACAGTCGGCGGCGAGTTTGTCGTTCGCGATGCGGCTCAGCGCCAGCGCGTTTTGGATCGGCTGTGGCCTCGACTTGTCGAAAGCGCGAGGAATCGCCGCGCGAGATTCGATGAAGCGTATCTGCGCAACGTGAGCCTGCACTTCGCCGCCCTCGGACGCCCGGGAGGAGAGCGCGCCCTGCTCGCGCAATTGGACGAGGCAAACACGGCTCAGGCCGCCCGGGAAGCATCCGGGCCGATCATCTTGCCCACCATCGATCAACTCAATTCGGAGAGGTAGTGAGGTCCATCCATGCCACGATATCACGCCACACGCACCGGACGCACTGCCATGTTATCGCTTGTCTGCGCGTTGCTCTGCCCGGGCTGGCTGGTTGCAGCCGACGGAACTTCAACCAGGCCGGGCGTTGTCAACACAAACCAGCTTGCCACATGGAAATCGATCACCAACCGGTGGGCCGCCGTGTCTTGGGATGAACTGAAACAGGCAGCGCAATCGGGCGATTCGACCGCCCAGTTGTACCTCGCCCTCTCGATCCGCTCCGGCCGTGGCCAGGAACAGAATCCCGCAGCCGCCCTCGAGTGGCTCAAGGCAGCCTCAGACAGTGGTCTCGCCGCCGCACGGGTTGAACTGGGCTGCCAATACCAGGCGGGCCGCACGGTTCCGCGGGATTATGCCGCGGCTGAACGGCTTTTCCGGCTGGCCGCCGAGCAAGGCCATCCGATGGGGCAGAACAACCTGGGCAACCTCTATCTCCAAGGATGGGGCGTGCCCAAGGACCCAGCCGAAGCGGTCCGGTGGTTCCGCAAATCGGCCGAACAGGGCGAGGCGATTGGTCAGGCCAATCTGGGATGGGCCTACGAAAACGGAGTCGGTGTCGAGCGAGACCGGCCCAGCGCAGAACTCTGGACCCGCAAGGCTGCCGAGCAAGGACTCGCCTACGCGCAGTGCGCAATGGGACGCATGGCCGAACACCAGCCGAGAACCGGTGGCAATCAGGCCGTGGCGGCGAATTATGAGGTCGCCGCCGAATGGTATCTCAAGGCGGCCCAGCAAGGACACGCCCAGGCGATGTTCAATCTGGCCGAACTCTACAACTACGGCAAACTGGACTACAACTACCCGGAGGCCGTGAAGTGGTACGAGAAAGCCGCCAACCGGGGCCTGCAGGCTGCAGCCATGCAGCTTGGAGACCTCTATTCCGAGAACCACCCCGACTTTCCCGCGAATCTGACCGAGGCGATCCGCTGGTATCGTGTTTCCGCGGAGACGGGCGACCAGGAGGCGCAGTATCGGTTGGGCTGCCTCCTGCTGGATGAGAAGTCGGGGCGTCAAAACCGCGCGGAGGCGGAGCAATGGTTGAACAAAGCGGCCGAAAGCGGCTTTGCCGAAGCGAACATCAGATTGGCATCGCTCCGCAATCAATCGCCGGACACGGTCGCCGCCAGCCTCACTCGCGATGAACTCGAGCGTGCCGCCTCTCGGGGCGAGGGACAGACGCGGCTGATCTTGGGCAAGGCTTACGAAGAAGGTGTGGGCGGTCCAATCGACTTCCCTGCAGCGGCCCGAACGTACTGGTGGGTGGCCAACGCCGGGCCTGATAAGGACCGGCCTGAGGCCTTGCGCCGGGTCGTGAAACTGTATGCCGCGAAGAAAATTGGCTTCGACACGACGGAAACCCGGTTCCGATTGCCGGCGTCCCGCGAGGAACTGGCGAAGTGGCTCGACGATTATCGCAGGCTGATTCCCCCGGGCGAAACGGAGTTTGAGATCAGCGAGATGTTCCTGCACGGAGAACTGTTGCCGGAGAACAAATCCAAAGCCGTCGAGTGGCTGACCCAAGCGGCCAAGAACGGCAGCGCCCCAGCCATGAACAGGCTGGGGGATTTCTGGGCCGCTGGATTGGGTGGCCAGACCAATCTGCACGAAGCCGTCCGCTGGTATGCCAAGGCAGCGACCAACGGGCTTGCCGCAGCCCAGTTGAATCTCGCCCGTGCGTACCTGGACGGGCGCGGCGTCCCACACGACCTCGTCGAGGCGGCCGCCTGGATGCACTTGGCGGCCGCACGGAAAAATTCCGAAGCGATCGCCCACTTGCCGAGGATCGAGGCACGGCTGACACCGGCTCAAAGCGCGGCAGCCCAGCAACGAGTCGGGGAGTTGGGCAAAACCATGACCGACTCGGCACAACGAGAGAATTGACCCCTCGAACGGCATCGAAGAAAGCCGGAGGGGCGCATCGCACTGTTCGATGCGACTCTGCTGTCACTCGACGGAATTCCGCAGCACGCCGATCCCCTCGATTTCCACTTCAACGACGTCGCCCGGCTTGAGTGCCGAGGTGGTCCCGGGCGTCCCGGTGAAAATGAGATCGCCGGGCTGAAGCGTGACGTACCGGCTGATCATGCTGACGATGGCCGCCGCGTCGTGAATGAGTCGGCTGGTGCTGTCCTGTTGCTTCACTTCGCCGTTGACGCGCACGCGCAACTCGAGGTTGTTCCAATCCAGTCCGGTGACGATCCAGGGGCCGACCGGACCGAACGTGTCGCTCCCTTTGGCCCGCCACCATTGAATGTCCTTGTCCTGTTCGTCATTCTGCCAGTAGCGCTCGCTGACGTCATTGCCGCAGGTGACGCCGAAGATCGCTTCGGCCGCCTTTTCTCTCGAGGCCTGCCGGGTCGTCTTGCCGATGACAAGCACCAGTTCCCCCTCGAAGTGGACGTCGCGTGCGTCCTTGGGAAGGACGATCGCCGCGCCGTGGCCGATAAGACACGATGGGCTCTTGAGGAAGGGCTGCGGAATCCGGAATTTGGGGGGAATCTCCTCACTGTTCAGGTGGCTCCTGTAGTTGCCCGCCATCGCCAGCACCTGCGTCGGCTGCGTCGGCGGAAGCAACTTGACCGTGTCCAAGGAATAAAGCCGGTCGGTCCGGACCCACGCGCCAAACAGATCGCCGGACAGTTCCCGAACCTGCTCGCCTTGCATCACGCCATAGGCGGTCGTTGCGCCGCGTTGGAACCTGACAAAGCGGGCCTGTGCAGGCGAGGTGTCCGCAGCCCACCCGGCAGCCCCGATCACAACCGCCCCCAGAAGAACCAGCAGCGTCCTGGCACATCGAACGATCGAAACAGGTCGGAGAATCGGACGCTCCACTTGATGAGAAGTCATTGCATTCATGTGCATTGTTGGACGAATGGAACCACTTCTTCGCGAAGGGAGGCAACAGCCGATTCGCGTGTCCCACCACCTTTCGCCATTGCATCGCGGCAGCAATCGGGGCAAAGATCACACCGTGTTCCGCATCGAAACATCACCTGCCTTGAACTTGTCCCTGAACCCTAAGTCCCGGAGGTCATCCATGAATAAACCGTCACCCGCATTGAATCGCCGCAGTTTCCTCACCGCCGGAGCCGCGTCAGTCGCTCTCGCGGCCGCCGGGGCCGCGCCCGCCGCGCGCGGGGCGGAGAGCGAGAGTGGACGGATCGTCACGCCGCCTCCGGGCAAACGGCTGTTGCTCGCGTGCAAACTGGGGATGATTGCGTCCGAAGCCGCAGGCAGGAAGCTCACGGTGGTCGAGCGCCTGCGGATGGCCGCGGAGGCGGGCTTCGACGGCGTGGATTTCGACCAGGCCGGTGATTACACGCCCGAACAGGCGCGCGATGCGGTGCGGCAATCGGGGGTCTTCGTCCACAATGCGATCAATCACGCCCATTGGGAGAAGCGCTTGACGAGCGCCAGCGCGGAGGATCGCGCTCGAAGCCGGGCCAACATCGAGCATTGCCTGCGCGTGTCGCACGCGGCCGGCGGCAGCGGCGTGCTCATCGTGCTCGGCAAGGGCGACGACGGCCCGGCGGAAGTCATCGAGGAGCGCTGCCGCCAGGAACTGAAGCATTTGCTTCCCCTTGCCGCCTCGCTCGGACAGCCGATCCTGATCGAGAACGTGTGGAACCAGATGTTCTATCGACACGACGGGCCGCCGGATCAAAGCCCAGACCAGTTCATCAGGTTCGTCGACAGCCTCCGAAGCCCGTGGATCGGAATGTACTTCGACATCGGGAATCATTGGAAATACGCCCAGCCGGCGGACTGGATTCGCGCCTTCGGCCATCGGTGCGTCAAACTGGACGTGAAGGGATTCAGCCGGGCGCGCAACAAATTCGTCGATATCACCGCGCCCGATGACGACCTCCCGTGGGATCAGGTCCGCAAGGCGCTCGAAGACATCGGCTACTGCGGCTGGGCGACCGCGGAAGTGGGCGGCGGCGACGTCAAGCGCCTCACGCAAGTGCGCGAGCAGATGCAGAAGGCGTTCGGACTATAGAATCCTTGACCGGTGAAACAGGTTGTAGACAAGTCAAGTTTCTGTGCTACGCCAAAGGGGTCAAGGATTCTAAGGAACGAGGCGCGGGAGAAAGGGGCTCGGAAACACGGGGACTGCTCTTGGGAAGGAGGACTGGATTTGGTCTGAGGCGCGCCTCGT
>JAXGQW010000069.1:0-31544 GCA_040766265.1 Verrucomicrobiota bacterium | reverse complement strand
AGCGGCGGTGGTGACCTTCTTCCTGGCCCGCACGCACGAGATCCCTCTGCGTTCCTTGCAAGTTGCGGATGCGTTCGCGTTGGCGCTCTTCACGATCGTTGGTCTGGTGAAAGCCTGCGCCTTCCACGCCCCGGCGCCTATCGCAATCATGCTCGGGGTGACCACGGGAGTTGCCGGCGGCATCCTGCGCGACCTCTTGCTGAACGAGATTCCCCTGGTCTTTCGACCGGACATCTACCTGTACGCCACGGCCGCATTCTTTGGGGCGGTGCTGTACGTGGTGCTGCAATCCGCGCGCGTCGATCACTTGACGAACATGGTCATCTCGGTTCTCGCGATTCTCCTGGTGCGCCTCGCCGGTATCCAGTGGAAACTGGCCCTGCCCGTGTTCAAGCCCAAGGATTAGCGCGGTAATCGTCCCTCCAGTCTCCATCCCAAGCACCCGTTGTCGTCCGTCCCACGGTCCCATCAGCAAGGTATCCATTCAGCAAGGTTGCGGACGGTGCAATTCGAGGGCACGATTGCACCCATGCGAGTTCTCATCGGGCTCATTGCAGTTCTGATGCCGACGTGCCTCTGGGCGGCCGACGCTCCCGCCTACCGCGCTGCGCGGTCCGTTCACCTCGGCTATCCGGCGCCGGACGGCGACCTGTTCTACGCCGAGATGATCATCGATGAATCCGTCAATGGGAGTTACTTCATGGCGTGCGGATGGAACACCGGCTATTTCGGCCTCCAGCAGCTCTGGAAGCCGGAGGACAAGGTGGTGATCTTCTCGGTCTGGGATCCGACCCGGGGCGACGACCCCGGCGCGGTCAAGAGCGAGGATCGGGTCGAAGTGCTCCATCAAGGCGAAGGTGTGCGGATTAAACGCTTCGGCGGCGAGGGCACAGGCGGGCAGTGCATGGCGCCGTTTCTGTGGAAGATTGGCGAAACCAACCGGTTTCTCCTGCGCGCCGAAGTGGACGGGCAGAAAACGGCCTATACAGCCTGGCTCTTTCAACCGGAGAAGCGGACATGGTGGAAGCTCGCGACCTTTCGCACCCGCACAGGAGGTCAAAGGCTCAGAGGCTATTATTCCTTCGTCGAGGATTTCCGCCGCGACGGCCGGAGCGCACTCGAAGCGCGGCGCGCGCGCTATGGCCGCGGCTGGGTGCGGTATGGCGCCGACGCGTGGACCCCGCTCGCCAAAGCCCGCTTCACCGCCTCCGGAGCCGAGTGGGAAGCGAAGGAGACGATTGATGCGGGTTTGGCTGATGGCTGGTTCTACCTCGCTACGGGCGGCGCGACCAAGCCGTCCCGTCCTCTGCGCAGCCTCATCGAATTGCCCGAACCACCCAATTCACCTCCCGACTGGCTGCGGCTTGTGGGCGGTGAGCCCGGTCGGCCTGACTGATGAAAAGCCTCGGAAAGCCGGCTTGCAGGCTGCGTAACGCGCGCGTCGGATCGCGTGTGCCGTAGCATCCCGTCAGCGCACAGGCGGTCAGATCTCGCATGATGTCTGCTATGCGAGTTAGAAAGGCAAAACCGCGCCAGGCCTGAGAGCCAGAGAAATGCAACACACTGCGCCTATGGCAGACTGCCCTCGGAATCCCAAAAATGAATCCCAAAAATGAATCCTTGCATCTCGCGGCGGATGCCCTAGATTCCGTATCGCTTTTTCTGGAAGCGAGCGTAGCTCAGTCTGGTAGAGCGCAACCTTGCCAAGGTTGATGTCGAGGGTTCGAATCCCTTCGCTCGCTCCACTCTTCATCTCAAAATCTCGTGTGGACGCTCATTCGAATCGGATTGGCGCTCGGCCTTCTGGCCGGTGGTGTGTTTTGGCCGTGTCAGGCGGGCCCTTTTCAGAGCGGTGAGGTCTGGATTCGCCAGGTCTACATTCACGGGGGCACTCTGACGTCCGCAGCCGAGCAGAGGGTTCGGCGGCACATGCGGGCTTCCGCGCAGTACGCCAAGAGCGTTTTTCACCAGGTCGGTATCCGGCTGCAGGTGAGCGAGCCGGCTTTGTTTGCGTCGTCGGATTCCCAGGGCCTGCCGCTGCCTGTTGGCATGACGGACGCGGACTTCGTCGCACTTCTTGTCTGGTACGATCGGGAACACCGTTCGCCCGGGGTTGTGCCGGTCTTCTTCGTGGATCATCGGGAGTCTCATCCGTCAGGTGTGGCTTGTTCGGAGGACAAGGCTGCAGAACTCGGCGCGGCGACACCCGGGGTGATCATCGATCATCCATCCGACTGGGCAATTGTCTGGCAGTATTCGGCTGACGAACTGGCGCATCAACTGGGCCACGTGTTGCTGAACCGACATCGTTATGCGCCCTTCGGGGCCGAAAACGCACACTTGCCAGTCGCGGGCGCGCTGATGTGCAGCGCGGGGCCGCCGGTGTCTCGCAAGCGCCCCGCGTACCAGGCTGCTTATGATCAAGATGACAGCGTGGACGTCATCGATTTCGATTGGGTCCGGGATCTGGACAGCGGGGCTCGCGCAAGCCAGGTTGAGGGCCTTTACACGGGCTCGTCGCTGGTTCGCAAGACGGAGACCCTGGCCTGGGGCGCGGGCGTGGGTCTTGGGCAGTACACCGCCGATGATCCGTCGCCGACGCCTCCGTCGGTGCTGTCGATTGCATACGGCGCGGACGCGAGCGGCTTGGCCTTTGGGGCCCGCCTTTCCGTCCCGGTGATGAGGACGATTCGGGAGATCGAGACCGGATCGTCTGTGCCGGTCACGCGGGTCGAATCGGCGGGGGCAACGGTCGAGGTTTCGGCCTGGAGCCGGCGCAAGACGGAATCGATGATCGAAGTGTGTCTGGACGCCGTTTTCAACGGTCTGTCAGCCACAGACAAGCCATCCGGGTTCAGCCCTGTGCCTCTGTTGTCATTCAGCGACGCGTTGACCGTGACGGTGGGCGCGATTCCGGAGGTCGAGGGTTCTGCGCAGACGCGTGTATACGTCCAGAGGACGCCCTCGGACGACATGCGCGAACTTGCGCCGGCGGAGTATTCTGTTGCGGGAGGGACGAATCTGGTGGTGGAGAAGGATCTTCTCGGCGAAGGGGGCGTGTTGCGCTTGAGGTTCACGGTGCCCGATCTGACGGCGCCGCTCTGGTTTGGCGGTGACATGAACAACGACGGCGCATTCAATCTGGACGACATCCTCCGGCTGGCCGCGCGCCTGGGCAACGAGTCCTCACCCTTCGACATGACAGGCGATGGGCGCGTCAGTCTGGATGATTTGGGCAAGCTGGTGCGGGAGAGGATCCGCACGAAGCTCGGCGACACGAACTTGGATGGACTGGTCGATGAGCGGGATTTCGACATTGTCAAGACGAACTGGATGGCGGCGGGGAACTGGCCCAACGGGGATTTCGACGGCGACCGGCTTGTGAGCGAGACGGATCTGGCCATTCTCTCGGCGAACTGGGACGGCCGGCCTGTGCGCTGGCAAGGTTATCCGATCATCCGACATACCGAAATCCCGGTGTCGATCCTACCGATCACGGCTGCGCGTCTGGACTGGGCATCGGTGGCTGACGACCGCTATCGGTTCCAGACCTCGACGGATTTGGCGGTGTGGAGCGAGGATGGGTTGCCGGTGATCGGGACCGGCGGCCCGCTCGCGCGGTGGGTCCAGGTGTGGACCGAACCGGCTCGGTACTTCAGGATGGCCGCAACGGACGATTCCGATTCGAGGTTGGGTGTGGGGGCGGTTGGCGCGGCATTCCGTGCGTCCTGGGCTTCCGTCGATGCACAATGGTACCAGGTGCAAGCCTGGCTGCCGCTCGGTTCCCACGACGAGTCCGCGTGGGTGAACCAGGGCGCTCCTGTGCGTGGCGACGGTTCGCTGCTGACGGCGATTGTGCCGATCGGCTTGGAGGATGCGAATCGGGCGGGGTGTCGTGTCCTTCTTGTGCCGTGAGCAGGCGGCTGCGTCGGGCGGGGTGGCGCGCAGCCTCCCCCGGCCTGTATGCTGACTTCTTTTGAAGACTCCGGCCTCGCGGTGGCAAAAAGTGGTGAGAAATGCAGGCTAGCGCCCGCGGCTCGGGTGGGCACTCGAGTCGCAGCCTATTCCCCGGCGAGGAGCCGGTCCCAGAGCCGCTCGTTGGTCATGGCGCGGAGCAGGAAGGCCTCGCTTTCGATCTGCGGGTTGACTGCGGGAGGCTCGAGCGGCAGCGTGATCCGGAGGCTGAGGCCGGTTCCGGTCTTGGGTTCGATGGCGACTTTGCCGCCGTGATGGTAGACGAGGAAGTAGCATGCCATGAGGGAAAGTCCCGATCCCTGGGCCGTGCCGGTCCGGTGGATCAGCGGGTCGAGGACCGAGAGAATGGCTTCGGGCGGCAAGCCGGGGCCGTTGTCATGGACGAAGAGATCCACCTCGCGGGGCTGGCCGCGCTCGTTGCGCAGGGCGGCCTCGAAGGTGACGGAGGCGCCGTCGGGGAGGTTTGTCAACTCGTCGCGCAGGAGGAGGTCGAAGAGCTTTGGGAACCGCTCGCCATCGACTCGGAGGGGGGGGAGGTCGTTCGGCACATTGTTGAGGACCTGGATGCGTTTTTGCGCCAGCGACTCGGCGAGGCCGCGCGCGGCGGAGTCGACGGCATCGTGCAGGCGGGTCTCGGTGTCGAACCGGAACGGACGTGCTGTTTCTGAGGACAGGTCGTCGAGCATGCGGAAGGCTGTCGTGACCTGTTCTTTGACGTTGCGGTGAAAATCCTGCCAGAAGTTGGGATTGCGCAGTTGTTCCAGATCGATCTGCTCTTCGCGGAGCATCTGCGGGGCGAGGTCGAGGAATCGTTGGACGGCCTCGATGGTGTTGCGCAAGCGATGTCCGAGGCCGGCGGCGAGAACGCCCAGGCTGAGAATCCGATCGGCGATCAGGACCCTGTGGAGGCTGGAGAGTTTCTCGCGCAGCAACAGATCGCGTTCGATCTGCAGCATGAAGAACTCGAGACCCCGCTTCAGCGTGGCCTCGAGGTTGGGAATGTCCCACGGTTTGGTGATGTACTTATAGATGGCGCCGTTGTTGACGGCGGCGATGGCGGCATCCAAGTCCGTGAAGGCGGTGGCGAGCAGGCGGATGATGCGGGGCTGGAGTTTGCGCGCGCGTTCGAGGAACTGGACGCCCTGTTCGCCGGGCATGCGCTGGTCGCTCATGATCAGGCCGATTTCGTCCTGATGATCCGCCAGGATCTGGTAGCCGTCGGCGGCATTCTGGGCGGTGAAGATGCGGAATGTGCCGCCGAAGGCCTTGGCGAAGTACTTGAGCGACTTTTCCTCGTCGTCGACGTAGAGGATCGCAAAGCGCTTGTAGTCGTAGAGGGTATTCATGCGGCGATTGTAGTGGAGGTCGTGGATAACTCGATCTGGTCATTGGCAGGATCGGGGAAAGTGATGCGGAACTCGCAGCAGACATCGGGTTCGCTCCGAACGGTGATCTGGGCGCCCACCTCCTGCAAGAGGCGGTAACAAATGCTCAGTCCCATGCCTGTGCCCTGGTTGACTTCCTTGGTGGTGTAGAACGGATCGAAGACCTTCGAGATGTGCGAGGCGGGAATGCCGGGGCCGTTGTCCCAGACCTTGACGGTTTTGGCGCCGCGCTCGATTGCGGCTTCGAAGCGGATTTGCGGCTTTGTTCCCTCCGGGAATGTCTTCTCGCGGAGCGCGTCCACGGAGTTCTGAACGAGGTTCACGAACACTTGCATCAGTTTGGTGGCGACGGCTCTGACTGCAAAACCATCCGGGACCCGATTGTCGATATCGACTTTGCCCGCCACTTCGGCCCTGAGAAATCGCAGAGCTCCCTCGATGGCATGATTCACCTCGATGATTTCGACATCGCCTCCCCGAGGATGGGTGAACTCGCGCAGGTCGGCAATGATTTTGCCGACGCGTTGGAGTCCATCCTGGACATCCTTCAGAGTCTCCAGGAACTCGCCACGGTTGTCGGGCGGAAGGTGCCTGGCCTCGAACGACAGGACGCTCAGGGCGGTCAGGGCGTAGTTCAAGGGATTGTTGATTTCGTGAATGATGCCGGCGCTCATGCGACCGAGCGAGGCCATTTTTGCCGCTTGAATCAACTGTGCTTCGGTGTCGTGCAGTTCCTCGAGGGTTGCTTCGAGTGTCTGTTTCTGACGTGCCAGCGCTTTGGCCGCGCGGTAGCCGTCGGCCAGATTCTTCACCCGCACATGAAGCTCGGCGAGCGAGAACGGTTTCGCGAGAAAATCGCTCGCTCCTGCTTCGAGGGCGTTGAGTTTTGTCGCCTCGTCGGCTCGCGCCGTGAGGATGATGACGGGGATGGCGCGTGTCAGTTCCCGGCTGCGCAGGTCATGGCAGACCGCGAGGCCGTCCTTATGTGGCAGCATGAAGTCGCAGACGATCACGTCGGGCAGGTACTGCGCGGCGAGGGTCAAGGCCTGATCCCCATCCGCGGCCTCGATCACCTCGTAATGGGCATCCAGCAGCGTTCGCAGAAACCGCACCATATCGGGTTCGTCATCGACGATCAGGACGCGGGGTTTGCCGGTCCGGCTGGGCGGTGAGCCGTGCTGCAGCGTGTCCTTCAGAGGGGTGGGATTGCCGAACAATTCAGCGCGCCGGTAGAGTCCGCCCAACCAGTTGGCGTGGGCCTCGGGAGCGGCGGCCTGAGGCTGGGGCTCGGGCGCGGCCGGAGTGGCGGATGCATCGGCTGGGGGCTCGTCGGCGTCGGGTTGGACGTGGAGGGGCAATCGGACGCGGAAGGTTGTGCCTTGACCGAGCTGACTCTCGCCGGTCACCGACCCTGCGTGGGCCTCGACCAATTCCTTGACCAGGGCGAGGCCGATGCCGACGCCCTGGTATTTGCGCTGGCTGGAGGTGTCGGCCTGCCAGAAGCGGCTGAACAGGTGCTTGACGCTTTCCGGGCTCATGCCCACGCCGGTGTCGATGATCTCGAAGAGGGCGTCGCCTCCATCGGCCGAAGCCTGAACGCGGATCACCCCGCCTGCCGGAGTGAATTTCATGGCGTTGAAGAGCAGGTTGAGAAACACCTTTTCGAGTCTGTCCGGGTCGGCGGTGATTTTTTCGAGTCCGGGGTTGATCGTCAAGGCGAGCCGCAGCCTGCGATCCTCGGCGAACTGGCGCACGGCATTGAGTGTTCCTTCGAGGAACGGTTTGACATCGATCGCCTGACGGTGCAGTCGCATCTGACCCGCATCGAGTCGGACCAGATCGAGGAGGTCGTTGATGAGCTTGAGCAGCCGCATGCTGTTGGCATGCATGGTTTGGATGCAATCCCGGAGGGGCGAGTCGCGCTGCACTTGCGGATGCTGGCGCAGATTCTCGAGGGGGGCGAGGACGAGTGTGAGCGGCGTGCGCAGTTCGTGGCTGATATTGGCGAAGAAGCGTCCCTTCAACTCGTCGAGTTCCAGCAGGCGCTTGTTGCTATGTTCGAGGTTCTGCTGACTGAGTTGGAGGTCGTGCTGCGCCTCGAATTCGCGGAGCCGCAGGCGGTTGTAGAAGTAGTTCCCGGTGATGACGATCACCGCCGTCTCGATCATGAAGAACAGGTAGGCGTAAGGCTGTCCGGGCCCGGGAGGGGAGGCGTTGACGGTGATGGCCATGACGTAGAGGGCAACGATCAGGGCCGATGTGAGCAACGACTCGCGGAGGTTCCAGTGCACGACCACGTTGGTGGCCAGGAGGATCAGGTTGAGGCCCGCGTAATAGGGGGAGTTGGCCCCTTCGTTGACAGCGATCATGCCGGAGATGAAGAGGGCGGGAAGCAGGGCAATAAGCCAGCTTGCGGGTCGAATCCACTGCCGCCCCAGTTCCGTGTAATGGAGGGCGAGCAAGCCGCCCACCAGCAGAGAGCAAACCAGGCGCGCCCCCAGGAAGATCGGCGCCTCGTCCGGATACAGCCAGAGGTCCAGGAGAAAGCCAGCGGGCATCAGGATGATCACCAGAAGGCATGCCACCTTGCCCAGGCGGATTCGGTCGGCCATGTCCCTCGCCTCGAAGTCCATCAGCACACTCGGGCCGGGCCGAGCGGCAACGTCAGTCGCGTTCGGGGCGGCGGACTTCGAGGTAGATGTTGACACCGGTGGCATCGGCTTTGGTGGTTATGCAATCGGGGCGGGCGGCTGTCGGGTGCAACGTGCGCATCACGGTTTCGTCACGATAATTCAAATGCCATTCCAACAAGTACTCCATCCCATGGCGGTTTGGATTCGAAGGATCCACGTTGGTGCTGATCAAGAGCCCGCCTGGCGCCAGCATCTCGTAGAAGTATTGCATGAGCCTCTGGCAGATGCGGTCCGACAAGTAGTCGAAGAGCCCCGCGCAGTAGACCAGATCGTATTGCGCGGAGGGCTTGTCGCCCCGGGCCGAACGCTTCAGGACCTGGTGAACGGACTGTTGGATGAATTGGAAGTCGGTGCTGCGCCTGGTCTGGGACTTGATCTCTGCAAGCCGGTGGCGCGCGAAGCTGAGGGTGTCCTCATTGAAATCGACCAGGGTGAAATCGGCGGCATCCGAGAGTGATTGCGTCTCGAGGAACCGCTGGACCTCCGCGGCGGGGCCGCAGCCGAGGTTGAAGATCCGGGTGCGACGCCCCGCGCCGGCAACCCTCTGGACTTCGCGGACAAGCGTCTGGATCAGGTACTCGATGCGGTTCCGATGAGCCGCGGCGGGCGCCTGCATGAGGAACCAGTAATTGACCGACTTGGCGAACAGGGACGCGCCCTCGAAGGGGTCGTTGAGGATCATGTTGACCATCTCATAATCCCCGGCGTAACCGAGTGGCTTCTGGAAGGTCCGATGCGGGAACGGGGCGCAGAGGACCAGGGGATGCAGTTGTCGGCGCGCGTAGGTGCGATGGATCGGGTGATGGTCGGGCGCGATGGATTTCGCGAGTTCCTCGAACCGGCTGAACAGCTCGTTGATTGGGTCGAGCACCGTGC
This sequence comes from Verrucomicrobiota bacterium, assembly GCA_040766265.1. Classification (GTDB taxonomy): domain Bacteria; phylum Verrucomicrobiota; class Verrucomicrobiia; order Limisphaerales; family J093; genus MWFF01. The sequence continues at coordinate 22,615 of JAXGQW010000069.1, read as the reverse complement.
CGCTCAACCGGCCCATCACCTCCCGCTCCATCTTTTCGACTTCGTGGGATGGATGCGACCGGATGCCCAACTCGACCTGATCGAGCCACCGGCGGAGGTCTGCAAGGAACGTCTCCATGTCGGCGACCGCCGCCTTGAAGGCCGGAGAGACGGTTTGAATCTTGCTCCAGTCGGTCAGGAACGCGGCGAATTCGCGGCGAAGCCATTCCGGGTCAGCCAGTGGCGAGAGGGCCTCGACATCGAGCCAGTCCGACTCGAGGCTGACCTCGCAGATCACCATGATGCTGGCGTTGACCAGTTTGCTGACGACGGCGCGTCCGGCGTAGACAATTCGCTCGCCGATTGTGATGCGGAAGTCGCTCAAGACCTCCGAGAGTTGGAGGATGCTGTAGGGGTTATAGACCTCGAAAACCGCCTCGTAGCGGCTCAAGCGCAGGGGCGTCGCCCGAATTTCCACGCCCTGGCTGTTTCGACACGTGATCAAGGTGTCCCGACCCCGGGCCCCGCCGGGGTTGAGCCGGTCCACACTCGAATTCGCTGCCGGGGACGCTTGGGTCGGCCCGGCAACCGCGATCGGGTTCTCACCTGCCGCCGGCTGGGGGGAGAGGCGGTCCGCACTCATAAACGTTGACTTCGCACATTCCAGAGCCCAGGGGCATGATAGACGAGACTCACAGTCAATAGCTAGTCTGTTCTACGCAGTCCGATCGGCGGCATTGAGGGCTTGCACGATTTGGGGCCTGAGGCGATACATGGGGTGTGGGCATGCTTGGGAGCGCAATGCAGGCCGAAACGGTTCTCACGGTGCATTCTGGCATCGAAGAGGGACTCGTCAGCCTGCGCACCGAATCGGGGCTGGAACAGGCCTCCGCGGCGCGCATTGCCAAGCTCGAGGCGATGGTGCGGGAACGGGACGAGTTGTTGCGCCTGCTCAGCGTCCACGCGCCCGTTGGCTTCTTCCAGACCGACGGCGCAGGCCGCCTGATCCGCACCAACGCGCGATGGCGGGAGATTGCGCGTCTGAGCCACATCGCGGCGCCGCGCGGCGTGTGGTGGCAGATGGTGGATCCTGGGGATCGCGAGCGGGTTGTTGGCGCCTGGGAGGCCGCGGTGCGTCACGGGTGTGAGTTTCGGGAGGAGTTTCGGACCAACACGGGTGCGGGATGGACCTGTTATGTGCGCACGCGGATCGTGCCTGTCATCGAAGAGGGCGGGGCCGTGGGCAAGTGCATCGGCGTATCCGAGGACATCACGGAGCGCCGCCGTCTGGAAAGCGCTTTGCGTCGGGCGCGTGAAGATCTCGAGCGGAAGGTGAAGGAGCGCACCGCTCAGCTTCAGGCGGCGAACATGGAACTGGGACAATTCGTGCATGTGGTTGCGCACGATTTGAAGGCGCCGCTTCGAGCTGTCAGTCATTTGGCGGACTGGGTTGCCAGCGACTGCGCGAGCCAGATTGACGCCAACGGACACAATTTGCTTGGTTTGCTTCGTCAGCGGGTGCAGTACATGCATGACCTGATCGAGGGCGTGCTTTCTTACACGCGCCTGGGGCAGACCAAGGAGCCGGAGGTCGAGTTGGACCTCAACGCCTTGGTGCGTCGGGTGTTGACAGGGCTGGCGCCGCCCTCGAACATCCAGATTCACATCCCATCGAGCCTTCCGCGGGTGCGCGGGGTGGCGGGGCAGCTTCAGCAGATATTCCAGAACCTGCTCGACAACGCCATCAAGTTCATGGACAAGCCGTTGGGTGTTATCACGGTGCGTGCGACACGCCTGCGTAATGCCTGGCAATTTGCGGTGGCGGACAACGGGCCTGGGATCGAACCGCGGTATCATGCGCAGGTGTTTGGTTTGTTTGAGCGTCTGCGTGTCGGCCCGCACAATGACGGCACGGGGATTGGCCTGGCCCTGGTGAAGAGAATCCTGGAGACCAAGGGTGGCGAGATTACGTTGGATTCGGCTCCGGGTGAAGGTTCGGTGTTCACGTTCACGTGGCCGGATGCCCCGGCTCGCCTCGAGTCGAACGAGCAATGAGACGCCCCGCGGACGTCAGGGGGCCCCTCACATCTCTCACGGCCCGAATGAATGACGGATTGGTCCCGCAGCAGCCGCCGATGAAGCTGGCCCCCGCCTCGATCAGAGCCGGCACGTGGCTGGCGAATTGGTCGGGCGTGGTCTGGTAGACCACGTTTCCCCCGACCAATGTCGGCAGGCCGGCATTGGCCTTGATCCAGATCGGCAGATCGGTTGCGGCTTTGAGTCGCCGGCACACTGGCACATAACCTTCAATCCCGAGGCCGCAGTTGGCCCCAATGACGTCCGCGCCTGCGCCTGTCAATTCCCTGGCCACCTGCTCGGGCGTGGCGCCCGTCATCGTGCGGTCTTTTTCCCTGCCCGCGTCGAACACCATGCAGACGACCACAGGCAGCCCGGTGCGTTTGGCAGCATCGAGCGCAGCCTTGGCCTCATCGAGATCCGACATTGTCTCGATGACGAGACCGTGCGCTCCGCCCTGGGCGAGGGCCTGCGCCTGCTCGACGAACGCCGCCCGCACTTCATCGAGAGTCACCTCATGCGCCATCAGCAGTTTTCCGGTCGGGCCGATGGAAGCGAACACGGATGCCCGATTCCCCGCCGCTTGAATCGAGAGTTGCGCGCCGCGCCGGTTGATTTCCGCGACCTGTTCCGGCGCGCCATGGTCAGCCATGCGAATCCGGTTGGCCCCGAAGGTATTCGTGAGAATGATCTGACTCCCTGCCTCGACGTAGGCGCGGGCCACCTCGGTGACCCGATCCGGATGGGACAGGTTCCAGACGTCAGGAAAATCGCCGATGGCCAATCCACGTGCTTGGAGTTCGGTTCCCCAGGCGCCGTCGGTGATGACGGGTCCGTCCTGCAACAGGCGAACGAGCAGCGGTTTCATGAATGCGGAGTCGGGGCTGGAGTCGGCATGGTCAAAGATCGCTGGGGCAGCGCGGTTCACGCGATTGCCGTCGCGCCAGATGGGGCCGCAGTCGCGGCCGGCGGCAGACCTTCTGCCCCCGTGTGCCGATCATGGCCGTGGTGGCCGGATTTCTTCTGGGCATTCGCGCAGGGGCGTCAAGCGCCCACCGCGAGCTGTTTCTTGGCCAGGCTGACGGCTGCGGGGGCATTGTCGCTGTAGCCGTCGGCGCCGATTTCCTCGGCGTACTTCTGGGTGATCGGCGCGCCGCCGATGAGGACCTTGACCCTCTCTCGAAGGCCTGCTTGTTTGAGGGCTTCGATGGTGGTCTTCATGGCTGGCATGGTTGTGGTGAGCAAGGCCGACATGGCGACGACGTTGGCCTTGTTTTCCCGGACCGCCTTGACGAACTGCTCGGGCGAGACGTTCACGCCCAGGTCGATCACCTCGAATCCGCCGCCTTCGAGCATGGCTGCGACGAGGTTCTTGCCGATGTCGTGCAGGTCGCCCTTGACCGTGCCAATGGCTACGCGTCCGGCGGGTTCATCGCCGCGGGCGATGAGCAGCGGGCGGATCAGTTCAAGCGCCGCTTTCATCGCGCGGGCGGAGATCAACAACTCGGGCACGAAGTACTCGTTGCACTCGAAACGGCGACCAACTTCGTCCATCGCCGGCACCATCAGGTCGTTGACCAGGCGGAGGGGATCCGCCGAGGCGGCGAGGGCCTTTTCGGTGACTGCCCGTGCCGTAGCGGCGTCTCCGGACAGGATTGCTTCATGAAGCGCTTTGTACTCTTGCATAACAAGTCTTTGCCATGATCTTGCCCCAGGCTGCCGGACCATTCAAACAGCCGCGTTGATCGCAAGCAACGCGCTTCGAGTGGTTCTGCCAAACCTGCGGCGCTGTTGGGCGGAGAGCATGGATTCTTTCGGCGCCGTTGTCACTCTTTCGTTTTGGGTTGTTCCGGAGCTTCCGTCCGAGCCGGGCTCGCCCGGACCCAGACGCAGGGCGGCGCGCGCGGCTCGATGCCCGGTCCGGGGGAAAATGGAGGTTTTCCGCTCGCCAGTCGCCCCGCCGGGGGGTATCACGTCGGCATGAAGGCACACGCTGGTACGATTCTGTTCGCCTGTGTTGTGGGCCTGCTCGGCGCCGGTTGTGGGCCGAGCGCCCCGAGCACCCCGCTGCACTCGGCTGTCGAGGACGGCGATTACCCGGCCGTCCGAAGACACATTGCCGCCCGCTCGGATCTGAACGCCAAGGACAGCTCCGGCTGGACGCCGCTCCATCGGGCGGCGATGCGGGGGGACCTGCCGATGGTGCAGTTGCTGGCGGATGCGGGGGCCGATCCGAAGCGGACCGGGCCGCAGGGGAAGACCATACTGGCTGTTGCGCGCGAACAAGGGCACACGTCGGTGGTCGAGTATCTCGAAGCGCGGCTCGCCCAGAAGACCGAGCCGGTTGGAGGGCAACCGCGCGGGCGGGGGCTGATCGATGGGGGCGTGGGTGTGTCCGAGGTACTCGAGGGGTTCTGAACGCGGCGCAAGATCCGGAGAGCCTTTCCTGATGAGACTGACCGCCTTTTTCACCTCGGTGGTGCTGATCCCCTTCGCCGCTCATTGCGTCTGGGGCGCGGAGCCTGGCAACGATCGCCGGCTCGATGAGTTCTTTGGAGCGTATCTGGATCGCTGGTTCGCCTTGCGGCCTTTGGACGCGACCCGCCTGGGCGACCATCGTTTCGATCATCGGCTGGATGATCTCTCGCCCGGGGCGCGCGCCCAATGGATTGCCTTGACGCGGGAGACGCTCGATGCGCTGCCCGAGCAGGTGGACTACAGGGCGCTGACGCGGTCGGGGCAGATCGACTTCGAGATCCTCCGCCATGAGTTGGTCAAATCGCTCTGGCTCGCCGAGAACGCGCGTCCGTACGAGGAAGACCCGCGCATCTACAGCGACTATATCAGCGACAGCGTGTTCCTGTTGCTGGCACAGTCGTCACTGCCCAAGGAGACCAACATCACCAACGCCCTCGCGCGCATGGAGCAAATCCCGCAGGTCATCGCCGCGGCGCGGGCGAATCTCCGCAATCCTCCGGCGGCGCACATCGAGACCGCGATTGGGCAGAACAGGGGGGCCATCGCGTTTTACGAGCGGGGTCTTTTCGAACTGGCCGGGCCGACGCCGCAGCGCGCGGCGCTCGAGGCCGCGGCCGCCCGCGTTGCGGAGAGTTTGAGGGGTTATCAACGCTTCCTGGAGTCCGACCTGCGAGCGCGGGCGCCTGGGGAATGGCGGCTGGGACGGGAGAGATTCTGCCGCAAGCTGGAGCTGGAGGTGGATGGTGGGGTGACGGCGGACGAGGTGCTCGCCGACGCGCAGCGCGAATTCGAGCGCGTCGAACGCGACATGTTCACCGTCGCCCGTCAGCTTTGGAGCCGTTTTCATCCCGGAGCCCCCTTGCCCCCCGATGATTCTGCGGGTCGCAGAGCCGCCGTCCGGAGTGTGTTGGCCGCGATTGCGCAGGACCACAGCAGTGCGGAAACCGTTGTGGCCGACGTGCGCCGGGTGGTGGCCGACGTCAAGCGTTTCATTGCCGACGCCCGCATTGTGCGACTTCCGCAGCCAGACCAATGTGAGATCATCGAAATGCCGGAATTCCAGCGCGGCAACTCGACCGCTTACATGAACTCGCCGCCGCCGCTTGATCCGCGGGCTGGCGGATACTACGCCGTGAGCCCGCCGCCGCGCGATTGGGACGCCGACCGTGTCCGGAGCTACTTCGAGGAGTACAATTCCCAGATGCTGCGGATTTTGACCATTCACGAGGCCTATCCCGGCCACTATGTCCAACTCGAATACGCCAATCGCAACCCTTCGCTCGTGCGGCGGGTCCTCCAGTCCGGCGTCTACATCGAGGGCTGGGCGGTTTACACCGAGGCGATGATGCTCGATCAAGGCTTTGGCGAAGGCAGTCTGCCTCTCCGGTTGACCCAACTGAAATTCTATCTTCGCGCGGTGGCCAACGCCATCCTCGATCACAAGATGCATTGCGCGGACATGAGCGACGATGAGGCGCTGCGATTCCTCACGGAAGACGCCTTCCAGTCGGAGGGTGAGGCGCGCCTCAAGATCGTTCGCGCCAAACAGAGTTCCGTGCAACTGTCCACCTACTTTGCCGGCCGCATGGCGATGGGCCGGTTGCGCCAGGCAATCCAGCGCGAGCTGGGCGAGCGGTTCGCATTGGACCGCTATCACGAGGCTGTCCTCGAGCCGGGCGCCGTCCCGGTGAAATACCTGCCCGAGCTGGTGCGCGCGCGGCTGGGTCAGCCCCGGTGACCTGTTACAGGCGCAGCTTGCGGGGCAGCCGGGGGGGGGCACAGCCCGGATTTCAGATTACTCCTTCAAGTGCTGAGGAATCCGGGTTAGTGGCCGTCAGTGCAGGCAAGTCTGGGTAAGGATCAGGACTCGTCTTAGGCGCCCGTCGCTCGTCCGGTCGTGATTTGGAGTTGGAAAACGGGCTGGACTGCCGCACCCTCGGCGGCGTGACGAGGACTTTGAATCTCGACCCGATTGACGCGTTGATTGCCGACATTGCCCGCGGGCGGATGGTGATTGTGGTGGATGACGCCGATCGGGAGAATGAAGGCGACTTGATCATGGCCGCCGAGCATGTGACGCCGATGGCGGTCAATTTCATGGCGCGATTTGCGCGCGGGTTGATTTGCGTTCCCACCACTTCCGAGCGCATCGAGCAACTCGGAATCAAGCAAATGGTCACGGAGAACCGTGAGAGCTTCAAGACCGACTTCCAGGTGAGCGTGGACGCCGCCCGCGGGATCAGCACCGGCATCAGCGCCGCGGACCGGTGCCGCACGATTCAGGTTATGGCCGATCCCACCGCCACGCCGACGGATCTGACCCAGCCCGGACACGTCTTTCCGCTGCGCTGCAAGCCCGGAGGGGTGTTGCAGCGCGCGGGACACACCGAAGCAGCCGTCGATCTCGCTCTGCTGGCGGGATGTCGCGGCATCGCTGTGATCTGCGAGATCATGAACACCGATGGCAGCATGGCCCGGCTGCCGGAGTTGCGCAAGTTCGCCCGGCGTCACCGCCTGCGTTTGGGCAGCATCCAGGCGCTGATCCAGTACCGTCGCAGCCGGGAGAAGCTGGTCGAGCGGATCGAGACCGTTCTTTTGCCGACCGAGCATGGCGACTTCGATTTGCATCTGTATCGATCGCGCCTGGATGGCCAGCATCATGTTGCCCTGGTCTGCGGCGAGGTGGCCGGACAGAAGAACGTGCTGGTGCGAGTGCACAGCGAGTGCCTGACCGGGGATGTCTTCGGCTCCCGCCGGTGCGACTGCGGCGCCCAATTGCACCAGGCCATGCGCCAGGTCGCCGAGGCCGGGCGCGGCGTGATTGTCTACATGCGCCAGGAGGGCCGCGGGATCGGGTTGGGGCCCAAGATTCAGGCCTACAAGCTTCAAGAGCGCGGTTACGACACCGTCGAGGCCAACCACAAACTCGGATACGCGGCCGACCTCCGGGAGTACGGACTGGGCGCGCAAATCCTGGTTGACCTGGGCCTCAAGACCATTCGACTGCTGACCAATAACCCGAAGAAACTGGTCGGTCTGGAAGGCTACGGTCTGGAGATCGTCGAGCAATTGCCCATCCGGGTCGCGCCCAACCCGCATAATGTCAAGTACCTGCGGACCAAGCGCGAGAAGATGGGGCACACGCTGTGAGAATGCTCCCGATGCGACGCCAGCGCGCATCCCGGCAAAGCCGCAACCAAAGCACCGGAAACCTCGCCTATGATTTCAGACCGGGCACGAAGAAGCCCGAAGAGTCTCAAACAGAGCACAACGGTTGAACGTCTCGCGTTGTGCGCAGAACAGAAAGACCTCTGCTGATGCTTCGCAAGATCAAAACCTCTCAGGCCAGGGCCTGCGGCGGCCGCTTCGCGATCGTCGCGTCACGATACAACGCGCGCTACGTCGATGCCATGGTGCGCGCGGCGCGAGCCGAGTTGCGGCGCGCCGGTGCCGGCCACGTCGATGTGGTGCGTGTTCCCGGCGCGTTCGAAATCCCGGTGGTGGCCGCTCGCCTGAGTCGCGGCGTCGGGATTCGCCCCGACGCGGTGATCTGCCTGGGCGTGGTGCTGCGCGGGGAGACCAGTCACGCCGAGCACATTGGCGGGGGCGTCACCGCGGCGCTGATCCAGCTCCAGATCCAGACCGGTGTCCCGATGATTCACGAGGTATTGGTCCTCGAGAACGAGGGGCAGGCGCGCGTCCGCTGTCTGAGCCGTGACCACAATCGCGGAACGGAAGCCGCTCAGAGCGCCGTTGAAATGGTGCGTCTTTTGCGGCATCTGCCGGCGCTGGACGACGGCGACGACGACGTGCCGTTCTGACCCGCATAGTTCACACCCCGTCCGTGCACTGGGCGATCAGACATCGCAAGAGGACTGCTATGCGGGTTAGAGCCCGGATGGAGACTCCGCGCAGCTTCATGAAACATCCGGGCTGAAGATCGGGCTTTGATTCGAGGAGATCGGCCCATAGAATCGGGCGCATGCAAGCCGCGCCTGCCCGCTCCGGCGGTTTTACCCGAGGCCAGTGGATGGTGTTGATCGCCGCGTTCCTGGGCTGGATGTTCGACGGTGTCGAGATGGGCATTTTCCCGGTGGTTGCGCGGCCTGCGCTTCAAGAGATTCTTGGGACGGAGGCGGACCAAGCCGTGGGGCCATGGATGGGCTACATCACGGCCCTGTTCCTGGTGGGAGCGGCGGGCGGGGGGCTGGTCTTCGGCTGGCTGGGCGACAAGGTGGGGCGTGTCCGGGCGATGACGGCGAGCATTCTCGCCTATTCGCTGTTCACGGGGGCGTGTTATTTCGCGCAGGCAGCATGGCAGCTTGGTCTGCTCCGTTTTCTCGCCGCTTTGGGGATGGGCGGCGAATGGTCGCTTGGTGTGGCGCTGGTCATGGAGTGCTGGCCTGAAGCCAAACGCCCATTGATGGCGGGGATCATCGGCGCCGCGGCGAATGTCGGGTACGCTCTGGTTGGTGTGGTCACCTGGGTCATTCCTGTCCGGCCTGATTCCTGGCGCTGGGTGATGCTGGCCGGGGCGATTCCGGCCCTGCTGGCGTTCTTCCTGGTTCTGATGGTTCCGGAATCCCAGCGGTGGAAGGCGTCGGTGCAGCGCGCGCGCGCGGAACCGTTGCGGATTGTGTTTGGAGCCGGCCTGTGGAGGACGACGCTGTTGGCTATTGCCTTCGGCGCAATCGCCCTGATTGGCACCTGGGGATCGGTCCAATGGCTGCCATTGTGGGGCGACCAGCTTGTGGGAAAGAGCTTTCCGCAGGTCAAGGGCGTCATCATGCTCGCGCTGTCGGTGGGGGCGATTCTCGGTTGCTTCATCGGGCCCTGGATTGGCGCGGTCTTGGGGCGGCGCATGGCTTACTTCAGCCTGTGCGCGTGCTCCCTGCTGTCTTGTGCCGTTCTGTTTCGAATAGTCGACAGTTTCGGTCCGGCGTTTGTCGTCGGGTCTTTCGTCGTCGGAGCGGCGACGGCGGCCTTTTACGGGTGGCTGCCTCTCTACCTGCCCGAGTTGTTTCCGACGCGCGCGCGCGCGACGGGCCAAGGCATCAGCTTCAATGCCGGGCGGATTCTGGCTGCAGGCGGCGCGTTGACGCAGGGCCAGCTCGTGTCTCATTACGGCGGCAGCTACGCGCAAGCGGGGGCTGTGGTGACCCTGATCTACGTTGTGGGGATGGTGCTGATCTGGTTTGGCCCCGAAACCAAGGGAAAAGCCTTGCCGGAATGAGACTGCTGGGATGCTGCTCGATGAGGTTGACAAAGCGACGGGGTGTGGTGGACCTTTGCGGTCGAGTGTCACGGGAAACGGAGAAGGACGTATGCCTGTCAAGATGGTCGCCATACTCGCCGGGTGTCTGAGCGTGGGTCTCGCGTTCGGCCAGGAATCAAGCACCAACAAGCCGCCTGAACGCGTGGCAGCATCCGTGCAGGCGCCTGGACCGGTTCCGGGCGGACGGGTCGTCACGTCGATCAGCCGTCCGGCGCCCGCTGCGCCGCAGGCCGGGGTGGTGGTCGACGGGGCGATTCCAAAGGCGATCCGCAGCAAAAGCCTGCTGCGGATGATGAGCCCGTTCGCGCCGAAGGAATATGGAGACGGCACGGATGTTCTGGCGGTTCATCCGATGACCGGCGAGGCGCAGGGCGTGACGCTTCTGAGGCTGACATATCCCGATCGGCCCAAACCGCCGAAATCGCGCAAGAGCGAACCCTCCCGGCCCCCGAGCGGCACGTAGGACGATCGGACGCAGTTTACACGCCATGGAACTGGTAACCGTCTTCAGCACCTTCAGCCCCGCCGAGGCCCAACTCGTCCGCTCGAGGCTCGAGGCAGCCGGCATTCCGGCGAACGTCATCCACGAGACGGCTTCGCTGTCGATCGAGGGATACAGCGTGGCGGCCGGCGGCATCGAGGTCCAGGTGGCAGGCGACCGGGCGGAGGAGGCAAAGGCGCTGCTTGCCGATGCCGAGGAACCGCCGCCATCGGCAGGTGCATGAAGGCTGCGCTCAGGCCGCTGGCTCGGGCGCTGCCCCCCGGCGAGTTCACCGCTGATCCAGCCATCTGTCAGGCCCACGCAGGCGACAAGTGGTTTGCGAGCCATCTGCCCGACGCGGTGGCGCTGCCGCGGAGCACGGAGTCGGTGGCCTCGATTCTCTCCTTTGCCCATCGTCGCGGCATCCCCGTCACGGCGCGCGGAGCGGGGCACGGCTACGTGGGCGGGTGCGTGCCTGTGCGAGGGGGCATCGTGCTGTCGCTGGCCCGGGTGAATCGCATTCGCGAGGTTAATACGCGGGACTTTGTGGCCGTTGTGCAATCGGGGGTCATCACGCAGAAGCTCCAGGATGCGGTCGAGCGCAGGGGTTTGTTTTACCCGCCCGACCCCGCCAGTCGGTCGGAGTGCAGCGTCGGCGGGAATATCGCGACCAACGCGGGCGGGCCGAGGTGTTTGAAGTACGGCGTGACGCGGGATTACGTCCTGGGCCTCGAAGTGGTGCTGGCCGAGGGAACCGTCGTGCGACTCGGAAGCCGCACGCACAAGAACAAGACCGGATTCGATCTCGCCCGGTTCTTTGTCGGATCCGAAGGTCTTCTGGGCATTGTCACGGAAGCCACCCTCAAGCTGTTGCCGCTGCCACCCTACCGCGCCGCTCTCGCGGCGGGCTTCGGCACGACGCGGGACGCCACCCGCGCCCTCCAGTCTGTCTTCCGAGCCGGCTTTCTTCCCTGCGCGCTCGAAGTGGCGGATGCATTCACACTCGCCGCGGCGGCGAAACGCACCGGCAGCCGTCGGTTGGCCGGATGCGAGGCCCACCTCATCGCCGAACTGGACGGGCAATCCCGGTCCGTGCGGTCCGAGTTGCGCGAGGTCGAGCGGGTCATCGGGCGGCACCATCCGCGCTTTGTCGAGCGGGCTTTGGGCGCGGCGCAGTGCGAGCGGATCTGGCAGTTGCGCCGCGAGTTCTCCTACGCCCTGCGCGACACGGGATTGACCAAGCTGAACGAGGATATCGCGGTGCCGCGCAGCCGGCTCGAGGCCCTGTTCGTTTTTGCAGCGCGTCTCCAGAAGAAACACGGGCTGCCTGTGGCCTGCTTTGGTCATGCCGGCGACGGCAATATCCACACCAATATCATGGTTGACCGGACACAGCCGGGGGCGGAGGCACGGAGCCGCGCCGCCCTGGATGATCTATTCAGACAAGTCCTGGCCTGGGGCGGTGTGATCACGGGCGAACACGGCGTCGGTTTGGCGAAGAAGCCGTGGTGGAACCAGGCGGTTTCGCCCGAAGTGCGGCAACTCCACGCCGCCATCAAGCGCGCTCTGGATCCCAAGGGCATTCTCAATCCGGGCAAGTTCGTTTCTACTCGGCGCGGGCAGTTTCTCCCGCGGGGCGGGGCCCGGTAAGGGGGGAACATACGCGAACGCGCGGCGGCGATTGTGCGGACAAGGCCGGGACACCGCGGGACTCTTCTTCGGGGCGGACCCCCGGCCCGTGTGTTTCATAAGACTTCGCGGAGTCTGATGTCCGGGCGCAGGCGCGGATCCTGTCGCCCCGATCGTCCTGCCGTCACCGCACCTCGAGGCCGCGCGCCGCCTGAGCGAGGGCACGGGCGCGATGGCTGATCCTGTTCTTGACTGGCTCGCCCAATTCCGCAAACGACTCCGTGTATCCGAGCGGTTGGAAGCCGGGTCGTAGCCAAAGCCGTTCGCGCCGCGCGGCTCGTCGAGGATCAGGCCTTCGCAGGCGCCTTCGAAAAGCCGTAGCGGGCGGGTCTGCCCGACCGTGGCCAGGGCGATCACGCAGCGGAATCGGCCGGTCCGGTTCGGGGTGGGGACGCCGCGCAGCAACCGCAGGAGCTTGGCTGTGTTGTCGCTGTCGGTTGCATTGGCCGACGGCGCGGCATCCGAAGCGGCGAAGCGGGCTGAGACCACGCCCGGCGCTCCGTCGAGCGCATCCACTTCAAGCCCGGAATCGTCGGCCAGGACGCAGAGCGCGCCGCCTTCGCGCCCGATCGGCTGCTCGGCCAGCCATCGCGCCAGCGCATCGGCCTTCTTCGCCGCGTTCCCCGCGAATGTGTCGGCGTCTTCGACCGCGGTCGGCGCGCCGGGGAAGTCGTTGAGCGTCAGGTAGCGCAACCGGTCGCCCAGCACCGCCCGAATCTCCCGGGCTTTGTGATGGTTGCGCGTGGCGATGACCAGCGTTGTCATGTCCGGACAGTGTGCCGAAACGGATGGCTAGAAATCCATCTCGAACCGTGTCTCGAAGAGGCTGAGGTTGCCTTCGGGAGCGCCTCCGCCGGCATGGCCAAAGCCATAGTTGAAGCGCCATTTCACGTGCGGGTGCAGATGCCAGTTTACACCTGCCATCAACATCGAGAGACGCCCGCCGTCGATGTCGGCGCTCTCGAGGTTGACAAACGAGTAACGCGCGGCCAGCTCCCACGCGCCCCAGCCCCCATGGCCCCAGTCGAAGTTGCGCTTCGGAATCACCCGCCCAAACATGCCTTCGGCCCGGTCGTAGGGCCGGCTTTCGCCTGTGAGGAACCAACTCGCCGAGGCATACACACCGTTGAAACCAGGGACCCGTCCGTCCAGCTCGCGCACCCAGGAGTGCAGATACTCGCCCTGGACCGAGAATGGGCCGTTCACCCACGCCGCTTCGGCGCCAACGACCAGGGCCCCGTCGGCCGCAATCTCGCCCGTATCGACGACGTAAGGAGCCAGGTGGCTTTCGGGGCGCGAGCGATAGCGGACACTACTGCTGGCGGAGTAGAGGATATTGGCGCTCAAACCCAAATGCAGCAGCTTCGTGGCTTCGGGTTCCTCCGGATCTGCCCGATAGAATGGGAGCCCGGTAAACCGGACGATGGCTCGGCCATAGTCCTGCGTCGCTTCGCCATAATCCTCACCCACGCCGTCCGCGAACAGGCCAAAGCGCCAGGTGGCCCGCTGATCCAGAACGGGGCGACCAATCTGGATGCCCGCGTTCACGCCTGGAGCCAGGGCCTGCAACGGAGCCGCTGGTTCCATGAAGGCGATGTCTCGGCTGCTGGTGACCATGTCCAAACCCATCGGCGCCTGGTATTGGCCGGCTCGCAACTCGCCGATCCAGGGGATGTCCTTGAACGCCAGATAGCTCTCTTCGATGTAGAACTCGTCGGGGATGTAACCTAACTCGAGTTGGTAGGAGACCGGCAGAACCAAGAGACAATCTCCTTTGGCGTAGATGCGGGCGCGGCGCAACTGGACGCCGCCGTCGAAGTCGCTGAACTCGTCGTCTGTGATAAAAGCCGCGCCGTCGAATGCGTACTTGAGCCCGATCTTTCCGCTCATCTTCAGCTCCTCGAGATTCAAAACTCGATACGCATTGGTCCCTTGGACCTTTGTCCGGAGTTCTGCCAGCGGATCGTCCAGCCGCGTCTTCCGGGAAACCGCTAGGTGAAGCCCGTCCCATCCTTTCCAGGAGAAGTCCCAAGTCAGCGACTTCGCTTTGGGCGCGACTGCATTGGTCGTGGCAAAGTTCGGCGGGGCGTTGGTCTCGATCGTGATTCGGACCTGTTGCTTTAGCCGGCGTGGACCCTCCTCGCCCGGCGAAGCAGCGTCCGATGGAATCCGTGCGGAGGCGGAAGGGGCTTCGGCTGCCACAAGGCGGTCATGGCGCACGACACCGTTATGGATCGCGAGGCACAGCGCCACCGAGAGTCCGAGGGAAGACTTCCCTTTTAGCAACAGATTTCTGTCCGTGTCACAATTCACGTACTTCTCGCCAGCCCGCGGAACGGGCGGATGCAGGACAATTCGGGTGGCCAGTCGGTGCACATGTCATCCTGGCTCGGCGCGCGATCCCTCGTCCGGTTCGGTCATGTAGATCTTCACGGGTGCCGACCGATTCTTGACTTGGACCGTCTTGGTTTGCCAGCGATGGCCTGGGTCGCGCAGGCGGGCGTAAGTGGCTTCCGAGACGCCCATGCGCAGGGGATCCGTGACCGACTCGATCCGGGCCGCAGTATTGACCACGTCGCCAATGACGGTCACGTCTTTGCGGCTCGACGTGCCGATCTCCCCCTGGATCACGGAGCCGGAGTTGACTCCCACACGGATCTGGACTCCTTCCAACCCGCGCGCACGCCGCGTCGCATTGAGACGCGCCACCGCCGAGAGCACTTGCCGGCCCGCGGCGACCGCGTCGTTGGCGTCGATGAACACCGCCATGATCGCGTCGCCGATGAACTTGTCGATGTCTCCATGACATTCGCGTGTGATTACCTCGCACACGCCAAACAGCTCGTTCAACATCATCGCGACCGCCTCGGGTGAATTCCGCTCCGAGAAAGCGGTAAAACCGACCACGTCCAGGTAGAGCACCGTCAGTTCCCGGACGCGCGCATGGCCTTCGGACCCGCCTTCGAGATGGTCCATCACTTCATCCATCGTGGCGCTCGAAACGTACCGTTTGATCAAGGCATTGAACTTCTCCTGGAGCAGCCGGAAGTCCTCCTCCTGGGTGATGTCACGGAAGACCTCGATGCCCGCGATGATCGCTCCGGTCTCGTCTCGGATGGCGCCGATGTGCGTGTAGACAGGGAACCGATGCCCGTCCCGATGTGTGGGGTACACCTTGGCGCGGATGCTCTCGCCGGTCTGGATCGAGCGCTGCAGCGGGCAGGCCGAAAAGCAGAGCATCGTCCCGTTGCCGTCGATGTGATTCAGAATGGTGTCGTGGCAGCAGCGGCCCATGACATCCTTTTTCAGGTGCCCAGTGATTTCTTCGGCGGCGCGGTTCCAGAAGATGATGCGCCGCTCGCGATCCACGATGTAAACACCATCGAAAATGCTGTCCAGCACCGTGGAGAGCACGCTGTCGCTCTGTTTGAGTTCGTGGTAGATCGCGTCTTTGTTCATAGTTATTGGGCTGGGATCGTGATCAGCGGCAGTTTTTCGGGGCTTCCGGTATCCGCCAGCGTGAATAAGAACATGACGACCGACAAGAATCGCTTGCTGAGCAGGTCGCCATTGTCAATCCAGAACCAGTAGTCGCGATAGCGCACGGCAGCATAGGCGTTGGCCGGTTTCTCCTTGCCGCTGTGAATCCGCACGGTTTGCCGGCTGCCCTCCGTCGCGGAGGCGTCATCCGGAGAAGGCCATGCACTGTGATCCTTGAGATGGGCTTCGGGCACATCCACACGGCTGGCAACAACCTGCATGATCTGCAGCATGGAACGGCTGTTCACGGCGAGTTCGTTGCTGGCTCCGCGCATCGGCGAGTAGGTGAGCGTGGACTTTTGCGGCTCGGTCGCCAGGTTGAGCAGTCGCCGAATCTCTGCCGACTTGTCCGCGATGTCGGCGGGTACGTCGTCCCGTCGGAAGAACACCACTCCCGTTGAGCTCTTGGCCTTGTCCTCCTCGACGCGCATCCCGAACGCCCCAGCAGCCTGCACCTCACGCAGCAAGTCGAGCGCGCGGACGAACGCCGGGTCTGCCTCCCGGACTGCGACGCCGGCCACCGAGCGGTTACGCACGCCGTTGATCGACTCGACGGCCAGTCCCAGGATGAAGTCTGCGGAGTAACCAGCTTGAAGAAAAAAGAAGATGCTCTTCGGATCCAGCGGCGTGATCAGGCCGCGCATGAACTTGTCCCCGGTCATCGGCACGTAGGTGATGGTGGGGCGGTCGGTGTAAATGGCCTGTCCACCGAGCGATCCGAAGTCGCCCTGCACGGCCTTCTGCGTCGAGAGGGTGCCGCTGACACTGACACCCGTTTGCATGGAATAGCCGCTCACGACAGAGGCTACTTCCATAAACACCGGCAGATCCAGGTAACGCACCTTGACGATGTTGAGGAGCGTCTGCTCTTTCCACGAGTCAGCGACGGACGTGCCGTAGTCGAAACGGTCCACGACGATCGTTTTGGGGCCCAGGTGCGTGCAGCCGGCGCACAGGGCCAGGGCGATGACTGAAACCAGCATTCCGTGCGGGCGCGATCTTAAGTTGGCTTTCATGGGTTTTGCTTGTGGTTGCGATATTGTCTCGGTCGTGAGTGCGCGGGCTGTTCTCGCGAGCAGTTGGCGTCTTGTACCGCGTGTTCGTGAAGCAGTGAGCCCGGCGACCCCATCGCCCCGCAACCAAGTCCGGTCGTAGGAGCGGAGCCATCCGAACGCCGGGATCCAGATCACCCAGCCGGCGGCTGACGCAGCGTTTGATCGTGGACTCATGCTTTAACCCGGGCATGTTGCCGATCACTTGGAAAGAGGCGTTGCCTGGCCGGTCGAAGTTGTCTCCTGGAGCGCCTGCGCCAACTGGCGGCTGAAATTGGCAACGAGTTCACTCAGGGTGGCGATGGCGCCGGACGGATTGGTTTCGGGCTCGGGCCCAAGCCGGGTGAGACGGGATTCCCCCGATTTAAGCGTCTTCTCGCCACCCGGCGAAAGGATGCGCCACTGTGCGACGAGCACCCCCCGGCCGCTGGCGTCCACGTCGAACTGTTCGAGGGTGACATAGACTTCCGCGGCGACGGCATCCTTCTGCCACGCGGAGAGGTGGATGCGGTCCGTGGGCAGGGCGAGGGCGAGGTTGGCCGCCAGCACACGCTGGAAGCCGGTGTCCAGGCGCTCAGCCCAGAGGGCCGAGGGGAGGTATTCGATTTCGTTCGTGCCTTTGCGCACCGCCACCGAGGTGTTGAAGAGATAGGCGGGGAGTTTGACCTGGCCCAAGCCCACGGCCAGAGAGCCCGATCCGGTTGGGGTGGCCGCGACCGGCGTCAGAACATAGTAACGAGCCGTGGACTTGGCCGGCTTGAGGAAGCCGCAGCCGGTCAGGCCGGCCCAGGCGGCGAGGGCAAGGAGCAGGAGAGGCAAATCCGAAAACCGGAATCCGAAAACCGAAGGAAATCCGCAGCCCGAAATTCGAAGGTGCGCTGCAGCGGGGATCGCAGAGTTGTCGGGACGGGAGAAACGGGCAATCGAAGAAAGTCCGATTAACGGACCTCGGGGTTCAGTGTGGGAAGCTCGGATTGATGATTTTGTATTCATGGCCTTTGGCGGCGGATTTGGCGGCCGGTGATGAGCGCGTTCGGGTGTTGTTTTAGGAAGTCGAGGAGCACGGACAGGGACTGCACCGCCCCGGAGATTTGTTGCAGGGCCTGGTCGAGGTCGTTGGGCAACGGGGCCTCGGGCGCGAGCAGGCTGCGGAGGTTCTCGCCGGCGCCGCGGATTTGGGCCAGGGCGCGATCGGCCCCCGCGAGCGAGTTGGTGATACTGTCGGAGAGCGGATCAATCTTGCTGGAGACTTTTGCGCCCAGCTCGAGGTATTGGTCGAGCGTCGGCCGGATCCCCGCCAGGGCGTTGGTGATGTCGCGGTCGGCGACGAGTTGGTTGACGGCGGCCAGCAGGTTGGTGACGCCGGTGTTGATGTCGGCCATCTTCAATTCGCCCACGGTGGAACGGAGCTCGGTGAGCAGGTCGGTGATATTCGTCTCGACACTCTTGAGGTCCAGGCTGGCGAGGTTGTCGAACAATTGCTGGGTCTTGGTGGGCATCGTGGGCACCTCGGGGTAGGTGTTTGTCAGTTGGTGGAAGACCGGCGGCGGCGCCTTTGGGTCTTTATCCATGCCCACGTAAAGCACGCCGGTGACCAGGCTCTCCGTCTGCAGCGTGGCGCGCAGGCCGGCTTTGATCCCCTCGGCCAGTCCGCTCTCACTGAATTCATACATAGACGAGGGCATCCGATCTCGCACGAGCTTCTCTTCCACCTCGATGATGACCGGCATGGCGTAATCATTGGTGGCCTGATTGAACTGGACCATCACCCGTTTGACCGAGCCAATGGTCACGCCGCGGTATTTGACCGGGGCGCCCTCTTTCAAGCCGTTGAGGGAATCGTCGAAATAGACGATGGCTTCCTTGGTCTTGCTGAACATCTTCGACGAGCTGAAGAGCAGCAGGCCGGTGACGCCCAGCGCGACGCCGGTGACGATAAACAGGCCGATGAAGGTGGTGTTGATTTTCTTGCTCATTGGTCAGGTGGATTGAGCGGCCGGGGCGGCGGCCTCGCCGCGGGTGAGAAACTGATGCACCGCCGGATCGGTCGAGTGCTTCAGCAACTCGCGCGGGTTGCCCGAAGCCCGCATCGTGCGGGTGTTGGGGTCCAGGAAGACGGAGTTGTCGCCGATGGTGAAGATGCTCGCCAGTTCGTGCGTCACGACGACGAACGTCGCGCCGAGACTGTCGCGGAGCTGGAGAATCAGCTCGTCCAGGTTGCGCGAGCTGATCGGGTCGAGGCCGGCCGAGGGTTCGTCAAAGAAAAGCACGTCTGGATCCAGGGCGAGAGCGCGGGCCAGCCCGGCGCGCTTGCACATGCCGCCGGAAATCTCCGCCGGGTAATAATCCTCGAAGCCTTTCAAGCCGACGAGCGCCAGCTTGAGCCGGGCGACGGCGCGGATTTCGGCGGGCGGAAAGTCGGTGTATTCGCCCAGCACCAAACCGATGTTCTCCGCCAGGGTCATGGAACTCCAGAGCGCGCCGCTCTGAAACAGCACGCCGAAGCTCCGCAACTTCTGCTGCCGCTCCTCGTCGCCCATCTGCCAGAAGGGCGTGGCGTTGTAGTAGATGTCTCCCTTGGCCGGTTGCTTGAGTCCGATCATGTGGCGCAGGAGGGTGCTTTTGCCGCAGCCGCTGCCCCCCATGATGATGAAGACCTCGCCCCGCTTGACCTGCGCGTTGATGTCGCGCATGACGACGAACGAGCCGTAAGCCATGGTCAGGTCGCGGATCTCGATCTTGATGTCAGTGGCGGAGGCCATGGTTCAGATGTGGAGGGCGCTGGTAATCACGGCAAAAATGCCGTCCGACGCGATGATCCAGGTGATGCCGGTGACGACGGCGGAGGTGGTAGCAAGACCGACGGCGGCGGCGTTGGTGCCGCATTGCATCCCGCGCAGACAGCCCGTCAGCGCGATGATCACGCCAAAGAACGAGCCTTTGAAAATCCCCAGCAAGAAGCCGGCGAGGCTGATGGATTCCACCGTCCGGGCCAGGTAAACCTGCGGTGCGACATCCAGCATCAGTGTCGAGACCAGAAAGCCGCCGCCGATGGCAATCAAGTCGGCGAAGAGGCACAGCAGCGGCATCATCAGGACCAACGCCAGCATCCGGGGCAGGACGAGGAACTCGAAGGACGAGATGCCGAAGGTCTGGAACGCCTCGATCTCCTGGTTCACTTTCATGGTGCCGAGCTGCGCGGCGAAGGCGGCGCCGGTGCGGCCGCAGAGGATGATGCTGGTCATGATGCAGCCCATCTCGCGCACCGTCGCCACGGCAACGAGATCGGCCGTGTAGATGGAGGCGCCGAAGCGGGCCAACTCGCTGGCGCCGACGAAGGCGAGGATCATGCCGATGAGGAAGTTGATCAGGGCCACGATGCCCAGCGCCTGCGGCCCGCAGGCCTGCATGACCTCGACCATGTCGCGCCAGCGAAACTGCGCCCGCCCCCGGACCAGCTTCGCCGCTGACACGACGCTCTCGCCCAGGAAGCTGAGCATGGCCGTGCCGCCGGTCCAGGCCGCGACCCCGGACTCCCCGACCCGCTCGAGCCAGTACGGTGTCACCTCCTTGCGGGCGGCGTCGGTCTTTTCCGGCACCGCCTGCGAGAGCGCGATCAGCTTGGCGAGACCGCCCGGCAGAGTCTGGGTGTGGAACTCGATTTTTGCTTGGGCGCAGAGGTCGTTGATCGCCAGAATACGCACCATCAACGCGCTGTCCCAGCGGCCCAGGTCCTGCGCCGCGAACTCCACGGCACTCACGCCGCCGTCCGCCAGTTCCTTTTCCGCGGCGGAAATGTCCGGCAGGCTTTTGCGATCCAGCCAGTCGCCGGCCAGCGCCACGAGGAGCACGCCGTTCTCCTGGCGGTGAGCGGTCAGGCTTGCGGGTCTGGTTTCGGCTTGGCTCATACTTCAGATTCCATGCGGCTCAAGGATGCACCGGTTCGGTGCGTGCGATTTTCACGAGTTGACCCTGCGCCGAGGCAACGAGCAACCCGACCGCCAGCGGGGCAAGAGCCGCGGGCGCGATGAAGTTTCCGCGCTGTCCGTTCTTGTGATGGGCGCGCAGCGAGTGGAAATGTGAAATTGGAATCATCATGCGCCTCGCATCTTGGCTGGCATTTCGGCGACAATTTCAGGTAGGATTTGGGATGGCCAGCAAACACGCCTGCACCGCGCGTTGGAAGTGAGGACTTGAACAGGAGGGAACAGAGAGAACAGAGACAAATCCCTCATCTCCGTTCTCTCCGTTTGCTCCTGTTCCAAACGCGTGTCCATTTGCTCCGGCTCGCGCGATTCAAAGCTGCTTCACAAAATCCTGCCAGGCCCAGGCGCGCGCGCCGGGAGCGACCGCCCGAGTCGCCGTCGGCGTGCGTTGAGGCTGGTGAACAAGATGCAGTTCCACGCCCGTCGAGCGGGAACACTTCTGCCGCAAGGCCGCGGCCAGTCGTTGCATCGGCACGGCGTCGGGCGGCGTGACGGTGCGGGCGGCTTTGCATTCAACCAGCGAAACCACTCCGCCGCGGCTTGGCACGAGGAAATCCACTTCCAACCCCTGCTCGTCACGGAAGTAATAGAGCTCGCGCCGTCGGCCGGCATTGGCCTGGGCCTTAACGATCTCGGCTGCGATGAAACCTTCGAACAACGCGCCTTGAAACGGTGATTTCGCCAGTTCCGCCGTCGTGTCAATCCCGAGCAAGTGACAGGCAAGGCCGGAGTCGGCAATGAAAACCTTCGGCGATTTGATGAGCCGTTTGCCGAGGTTCTCGTAGAACGGCGGCACGATCAGAGTTTGCGCCGTGGTCTCCAGCACGCCGAGCCACTGCGCAATGGTCGGCACGCTCACGCCCAGCGGCGCGGCCAGGTCCGTCTTGTTCAGAATCTGTCCGTGACGGCTGGCCAACAGGGCGAGGAAGCGGCGAAACGTCGAGAGATCCTTCACCGCCGTTACCGCCCGCACGTCGCGCTCTAGATAGGTCTGGAGATACGAGCTGAACCACAACCGCGCCCCGCCGGGCCGGGCCACCGCCTCGGGATAACCGCCGTGCAGCAACGACACCTTCGACGTTTCGCGCGACGAAAAAGGCAAGAGTTGCAGAACCGCGGCGCGCCCGGCCATGGACTCAGTGACGCCCTGCATCAATGGCGCTTCCTGCGAACCGGTGAGCAGCCATTGGCCGCGCCGTTGCGGTTGGCGGTCAATGCGCGCCCGGACGTGGGCAAACACCTCCGGCACGTTCTGCACCTCGTCGAGAATGGCGGGCGTGCGCACCGCATCGAGAAAGCCGTGGGGATCGGCGCGGAGTCGCGCCACGAGGTCTGGATCCTCCAGTAGGAAGTAGCTTGCCTGGGGAAACAGATGCCGAAGCAGGCAGGTCTTGCCCGCGCGGCGCGGGCCGGTCAACACCACGGCGGGAAAGCCGCGCAGGGCGCGGACAATCTGCTCTTCAAGCTCGCGAGGAACGTAACGCATGTATGAGGTTTCTAAAGTGCAACTTTAGATTTCTCAATCCTAAATCCAGGTGTGAATACGCGGGCCGGTCCTTGCCGGACCAGCCCGCGGGGTTCACGAGCGAATCATTTCACCGCTTCGATCTCCCCGAGTCGCCAGGTTTTGTCGAACCAGGGGTCCAGTGGACCGTACAGCCGGAAGATCGCGTTCCAGCCCTTGTTGGGGATGGTCTGGATGAAGTTTTTGGCATCCTGTGGCCGCTCGGGGCCGAAGTACACGTCCGCCGAGCCGTCGGCATTGGCGTGGAAGTCCTTGTCCTTGCTGGTGACCGACGGCCAGGTCTGATCGGTCTGCAAAAAGGAGCGGGCTTGGTTGTCGTAGGCGATGACGGACCAGAAGTTGTTGACCGGAACCTTCGCGGGGACGTGCAGGCGATAGGTACGGCTGCCATTCATCGGCTGGCCTTTGAAGTCCACGAACGCGAGCGCGTACTGGGAGCCGGCGCCGACCATCTTGGCCTCCATCGCCGGGGTGACCCCGGTGGCGTAAAAGTAGTATTGGGAGGACGAGTCGAGCAGCTTGATGCCGTTCCGC
>JAXGQW010000068.1:0-31568 GCA_040766265.1 Verrucomicrobiota bacterium | reverse complement strand
CGACCAGGATGCCGTCCTGACCCGCGATGCCTTCACCGCGTCACTCGAGTTGATCAACCGGTCGGTTGAGGACATGACGCAACTCCGCGTCGACCTCGCCGTCCAGGACGACACAGGCGCGCCGGTGACCGACCGGTTCGTGATTCGGCCGCCCGCACTCGAAGGTGTGGACAACGTCGATGGCACCGGCCGGGTGGTGGCCAACACCATAGGGCGGGCCGCCTGGACGATCCTGCCCACGTCCGACGCCGCCCCGGATCGTCCGCGCGTCTATTTCGTGGTAGGCGCCCTGGCCTATTCGCAGGAGGGCACCGAGGTGCGGGTGCCGCTCGCCCCCACCCCGATCACCGTCTATCCCAGTCCCAGCCTCTTCCTCGACTACTTCCACCAGCGCGATGTGCTGGCCGACGATCCATTCACGGACCCCATCGAGCCGAGTGTGCCGTATTCGCTGGCCGTGATGGTCCGAAACCAGGGCGCGGGCGAAGCGCGCAACTTCCGCATCACCTCCGCCCAGCCGAGAATCATCGACAATGAGAAGGGACTGCTCATCAACTTCGAAATCCTCGCCACCGAAGTGGCCGGGCGCAGCCTGAGCCCGTCGCTGACGGCTGACTTCGGCGCCATCCCGCCAGGCGGCCTGGCGATCGGGCGCTGGCTGTTCCGGTCCTCGCTGCAGGGTCTCTTCATTGACTACGAGGCCCGTTTCGAGCATGTCGACGGCCTGGGCGAACCGCGGCTCTCGCTGATCGAGGACGTCGCGATCCACGAACTGATTCGCATCGTGCACGCCCGCGACGCGGTCGACGACGGCCTGCCGGACATGCTGGTCAACGATTTCCCGGATGATCTCGATCTGCCTGACACGCTCTACCTCAGCAACGGCGCCGTCCACCCCGTCAGCGTCATCCGCCAGGTCACGGTTGACGGCCAGCCCGCCGACGACAACCTGAGCATCGAGATCTCGGCCACCGTGCCTGCCGGCTGGGTCTATCTGCGGCTGCCCGACCCCGCCAAGGGCCAATACACGCTGACCCGGATCGCTCGTCCGGACGGCTCCGAGATCGTCATCGGCGACAACGCCTGGATCACCGACCGCACGTTCGTCGGCGGCGGGCATCGCCCCGTCTATGAACACACGCTGCACATCCTCGATTATGCGAGTCCGGGCGCCTACACGCTCGCCTACGCCCCGGCGCCGACTCTCGACCTTGTCCCGCCGGCCAGCATCGTGTCCGCTCTGCCCGCGGACAGTTACGCGAGCATCCCCGTCGCCTGGAGCGGCTCGGACAACCCGGGCGGCAGCGGCCTCGATTACTTCGACCTCTTTGTGGCGGTCAATGACGGCCCATTCGAACCCTGGTTGACCCGGACGCGCCGGACCGGCGCCCTCTACCCGGGCGCGTTCGGCAACCGCTACGCATTCCACAGCATCGCCACCGATGTCGCCGGCAACACCGAGGACGCCCCCGCCGCGCCGGATGCCATGACCACGGTGACCCTGCGGAACATCGCCCCCACCCTGAGCGTGCCCGGCGAGATCGCAGTCTCCGAGGGCGAGACAGTCGTCGCCGCCGCTTCGGCGACCGATCCGGATCTGCCGCCCGACCTTCTGACTTTCCGCCTCGTCGGCCCCGCGCCGCCCGGGGTGACGATCGACGCCACAACGGGTGCGCTGCGCTGGATCACCAGCGAAGCGGACGGTCCCGGCCGCTATGAGTTGACTGTCCAGGTCAGCGACAACGGCACACCGCCGCTGAGCGCGACCCAACCGCTTGTGATCCAGGTGGGTGAGGTCAATGAACCTCCCGCACTCGCGCCGCTCGCGGACGCCACAGTCGACGAAGGCCGAATCCTGCAGTTCACCGCCGAGGCCCGCGACCCGGATCGGCCTGCGAACCGCCTGGTCTTCCGGCTCGATCCTGGGGCCCCGCTTGGAGCCGCGATTGAACCGGCCACCGGCCTGTTCACATGGCAGCCGGGCCCCGCCCAGGGACCGTCCACCAACCGGATGACAGTGACGGTCACGGACGACGGCGCGCCCCCGCTCAGCGACAGCCAGTCCTTCACAGTGGTGGTCAACGACACGCTCAGCGATTTCACCGTGTCGCTCGGGCGCACGAACCTGCTGGCCGGCGAGGCCGGCTCGGTTCCCGTGCGCCTCGATACCCGCGCGGATGTGCGACAGCTTACGTTCGACCTGCGGATCGACGGACACCGCTTGCAGGATCTCCGACTGATGCCCCGCCCGGACGCTGTGGCAGCCTCGAGTTTTCTATCGGCCGGGCCCGGTCAATGGCGCTGCCAACTCGATGCGGCCGAGGGCCGTCCGTTCTCCGGTTTGGTGACGCTCGGCGACCTCGCTTTTGCGACCGCGCCCGACTCTCCATCGACCGCCGTCACCCTGGGCGTCGGCGCCCTCGAAGCGGTCCGATCGAGCGGACACGTCATCCGCCATGGTTGGGGGCAAGACGGAAGAGTGCTCGTGATCGGCGAACAGCCCATCCTCGAAGTGAGTCTCGAGACGGAACTCCCGCTGGTGCTCTACGGGCGTCCCGGACGCACCTACGAGATCCGCTCGACGACCGATCTGTCGGGCGGCGCACCGTGGCGGCCGACCGGGCGCCTGCTCCTCGATGGCCGTTTCATGCTGATCGATCGACCCCTGCCCGAGGAGGCCAATGCGTTTCACAGGGCCGTCGAATTACCCGCCGCGTCGCTGGTGCTCGAAATCCAGCGGACAGCCGAAGGGCCGCTGGCGCTGCGCCTGTTCGCGCCGGCCGGTGCCGAGGTGATCCTCGAATCGTCGGCAGGGTGGACACCCGAGGCCGTCTGGAGCGAGGAAGGGCGCTTCGTGCTCGAATCGGGATTCAGGCAACTCCAGGTCGACACGGGCGCGGCGTCCCGATTCTATCGCGCCCGAATCGAGTAGTCGCCACTTGCGAACCTCGACATGGAAAGCGGCGCTGAAGCGGACGCCTGCCCGGGCCAAGCGAAGCGCGGCAGGCAGGCACTCTGGGGCCTTCGCCGCGCGGGACGCGTTCGAGGTTGCGCAGCGCCCCTCCAGCAAAATCGGAATTATAATCTCTGCACAGACCCTCAGCGCCCGCGCCGCGCCATGGCCGCCTCGATCTCGTCGGCTTCGAGCGGGATCGTGCTCATCAGGTCGATGTTGCTCTCCTCGCCGATCACGATCGTGTTCTCGAGGCGGACCCCGAGGTTTTCCTCGCGGATGTAGATTCCCGGCTCGACGGTCATCACCCAACCCGGTTGCATCGGTTCGGTGGTGAACCCGACGTCGTGCACATCGAGTCCGATCGGATGGCCAACGCCGTGCATGAAATAGCGCCGATAGGCCGGATTGGCCGGATCCTGTTGCCGGATTTGTCGCGTGGTCAGCAGGCCGAGATCCACCAACTCCTTCTCGATCATCTGCTCCGCTTCCTTTTGCCACTCCTTCACCCGCTTGCCCGGCACGAGCCCCTGGACGCAGCGGCGGAAGACGCGCAGCACCGCGTTGTAGATCTGCCGCTGGCGCCTTGTGAACCGGCCGCTGACCGGAATCGTGCGGGTCAGGTCCGAGTTGTAGTTGGCGTATCCGGCGGCGACATCGAGCAGCAGCAACTCGCCGGCGCGGCACTGGGCCGAGTTCTCGAGGTAATGGAGCACACAGGCATTGCCGCCCGTCGCAATGATGGGCGGATAGGCGAAGTTCCCGTTTCGCCGGATGAACTCGTGGGCGAATTCCGCCTCGACTTCCGTCTCGGTCACGCCGGATTTGACGAACCTCAGCACCCGCCGAACGCCCTGCTCGGTGATCTCGGAGGCCTTCCGGATGATCTCGATCTCGGGCGGCGACTTGACGATGCGGAGCCGATGCATCAGCCGGGCCAGTCGCTGGTAATCGTGGAGCGGGTACCGCCGCCGGCAATCGGCCACGAAACGCGCCTCGCGCGTCTCGACCTCGATAACCGCGCGCTTGTGCTCGTTCGAGTTCAGGTAAACGTGCTCGCTCTCACACATGAGCCGGTGAAAGCGCTTGGGAAACTCCGACAGCCAGTGCACCTGGTCGATGCCCGAAAGTTTGCGCGCCTCGTCCTTGCTCAGTTTGTGCCCTTCCCACGTCTCGAGCAGCGGATTCGACTCCCGCACAAAGAGCATCTCGCGCTCCTTGACGTCATCCGCGTCGGGGCAGAGAAGCAGGAGGCTCTCCTCCTGTTCGATGCCGGTGAGGTAGAACAGGTCCGAGTTCGCGCGCAGCGGGATGGTGCCGTCGGCGTTGGTCGGCAGCACGTCGTTGGCGTTGACAATGGCTATCGAATTCGGCTGCAGCAACCCCGTGAGGCGCCCGCGGTTCGACACAAACAACTGGGGATCGGGAGGCGTGTAACGCATGGTCTTGAGTCAGTTGAGATTCACGTCCAGTGACTCTGCGCGCAGCGGAGGATAGAAACAAGCCCAAGTGCGGTGGCGGAGGGATGTGAAAAGGACCCCTCCGGGCCGCAGTCCTTTCCGCCTCCCGCATCGTTGCTCGCTCCTTACAGACCGCTGCGGGCATGCGCGTCGCTCGCGCCTCGCGGGAGGCGAAAGATCCTTGCGGCGAAGCCCCAGCCAATTGGGAGACGCCACACTCGAATCCTTGACCGGTGAAACATGTTGCAGACAAGTCAAGTTTCTGTGCTGCGTTCAAGGGGTCAAGGACTCGAATGAGCGAGGCGCGGGAGAGAAGGGCGGGGAAACACCGGGACTCCTCATGGGAAGGAAGACTGGATTTGGTCTGAGGCGCGCCTCGCTAGAAGGCACTTGCAGGATCCGAAGTAACGTCCCGTCACATCCACGTCAAACTCCTGAACGATGACTTCATCGTCCGCTGTGAATGCCGTTCCGACCCGGTTCCAGGCACTCATATCCGTGGAGCATTCCAGGACGTACTTTTGCCCCAGGACCACATGGAGTGTCACCCTGACCTTGCTGACGCCGATTTCAAGCCAGGGCTCGAACGGCGGAGAGGAAATCCATATGGTCGGGATGCTCGTGTAGCCGATTCCAGCGCCGGTCATTGTGATCGCCGTGACAACTCCATCCCTCATGGTGGCGGTCGCCGTGGCGCCGCTTCCCCCGCCTCCCACGATTCTGACCAGCGGCGCGTCCGTGTAACCACACCCTCTGTCCGTGATAGTCGCCCCGACCACGAAACCTCCCACCACAATGGCTGTCGCGGTGGCTCCGTGAGGAATGCACACTTCACTCAGCGTCGCCTGTATCTTCAACCCCGAGCCGTACACGCGTCCATCCGCCCCGCGGCCAACCATGAAGTCAACCGTGTCCCCGGCCGCCAGGCTGAGTGTGTTCGTGTAGCCCGTGGCAGTGCGCGGCGGAAGGAATTGGCCGAACAGTTCGCTGCCATTCACCACAACGTGGTAGTCTGTATCTCCGGACCGATCTCCGTCCAGGTAGCACCGGACAGCACTCTCGAGACGATAGAGGCCGCCTCCCTCGGCGGGAACCGTGAACCGAATCACGCTGTAGCTCTGATCAGTCCCTTCGTACCCGGCCTCGAACCAGACCGTTCCCGGAGGAAAAACGGCCTGGCCTGAATCGTGAATGGCCGTGTTCGTCGTTGCGTTGTAGCCGACCATCGGGATGTTGCGGGCAGTGAACCACAACACCTCGACGGGCACTCCGTTCTCGACCGTGTACGTCTCACGAACCGTCAGAAGGGAGAATGCCCCGGCAATGCCGGGCTTCCACCCGTAACTCCAGACGCCGTTGGGATTGGCAGCCACTGGCGAGAAATCACGAGACAGATCATAGACCCGAGACGACTGCCCAAGGCCGCTGACTCCGAGACCAATGCAAACGAACAGCAGGCAAACCGAACCACCCTTGTGAGCCGAGTTCATAATCTTGAGAGTGCCAGGTCATACAATGCGGATTGCGTTCTGGACCTGTGCATATGCGGGTTTCAGTTGGCAGCAATCGCACCAAATGATCTGCCAGTCAATCTCGAAGTCATCACAAGACGGTGCATCGCAGCGCCAATTCATGAAGCCGCAAGGGCCGGAGCGGGGACGGCTCGTCCCCGGCCAACGCGAGTGAAGACGGTATTTGCCGGCGACGGGCCGTCGCCGCTCCACTTCATGCATTGGCCCTCGGTGCATCGGGTTGTCGTCGGTATTCTGTCGCCCGGTGAAAGCAGCGGGCCGAACTCCCGCTGCACGCCGCGTGCCCCCACGCGGCGCACACTCGATTCCCACCGACAACCTCCAGAGACGCTGGTCCGGCGCTCAGTGTAAGCGCAAAAGGGTGCGCTTGATGGGAACCAAAACGAGAACGGCTGCCCCCCGTCTGGCCCGGACACTCCACACGCGTCGAGAGGAGGTGTGTCCGGGCCAACCCGGGGGGGAGCAGTCTTTCAGGCGCGTTCGGACGGGCGGTGCTGCTCGCAAATCCAGGTGTGGGCCTGGTCGGCCACTTTGGCGAGCAGCAGCAGGTCGTCGCGCCCGAAGCTCTCGGTGGTTTTCCACTGATCGCCGTCCTTGTAGAGGCGGCACAGCGAGACGCTGTAGCGGGTGGTGTCGCCAAACGTGTTCTCCCAGATTGCCGCCTTGATCGCGCCGAGGCGGATGGTCTGGGCCGGCCTGTTGTTGCCGGAAGCGGCCTGCGGGGCCGGCTTGGTCGGCATCTGCGGTTTGGTCATGTTCATGTCGTTCCTCCTTGATGCGGCGGGCGGGGAAGGCCCGAACGCGGTCTCCAACACAGCGCACGCGCGCTGTGTTTCCGCAGTTGCATGAAAGACGCTCCCCGGCGCGCCGTCCCGGTAAGATATGCACCGGGCACATGTCGTCAAGGGGGCGCGCTGTCCGGGCGCAATTCGCCCAGGGTCCTCACGCAACCCGCCGGAGGAACCCTCGGAAGAATGCTCTCGGGCGGCCTGGGGAGATCTTTTGCAGTTGGCAAAAGGCGGCAGCGTCCCTCCAATCGCGCCGATGAAATCACAGACCGATTATCTCTGGTTCGATGTGCCCAAACGCCGTGGTTATCTGAGGATTACGGACCAGGTGGAGACGCTGGTGGCCCGAAGCGGAGTGCAGGAGGGCCTGTGCCTTGTCAATGCCATGCACATTACCGCCAGCGTCTACATCAACGATGCGGAGGACGGACTGCTCCACGACTACGATGTCTGGCTCGAGCAGTTGGCGCCGCACGCGCCGACGGACCAGTACCATCACAATCGGACCGGCGAAGACAACGCCGACGCCCATCTCAAGCGCCAGGTCATGGGACGCGAAGTGGTGGTGGCGATCACCAAAGGCAAGCTCGACCTGGGCCCGTGGGAACAGATCTTCTACGGCGAGTTTGACGGCCGGCGGCGCAAACGCGTACTTGTCAAAATCATCGGCGAATAGCCACAGCCCGGAAATCCGTATCCTCGTCCCAGCACCGGATTCCCGGACGCACGGGTCGCCATGCCATCGGCGTGCCCTGCGTCCCGACGGGTAGCGCGTGACGCTTCGGGGCTAATCCAGTCCGTTCTCTTCGCTGCTCTCCCACTTGGGATAGATTTCGGGGGCGACTTCGCCGCGGCGGATCAGTTCCTGCAGATCGCGGATGATGGTGCGGCGGGCGACTTTAAATTGGCGGGCCAGGCTCGAAATGTTCGGCCGCCCCTGCGTGTCGGCAAGCAGCCGCCGGATTTCGGTTTGGCGGCTGAGGCGATCGGTCGACCGGCTCAACAACTCCTCGACATCGACGCGCTTCGACCTTTCGAGGGCTTCGAACTGGCGCACGACTTCCGACTCGCCACACTGCTCGATGGCGATCTGGATCGTGCGCCGCAGTTCATCCAGATCGATCGGTTTGGGCAGGCAGTAATGCGCCCGCCGCGGTCCCTGAAGGGCCTCGATCTGCTGTTGGACCTCGAGGGCGCCTGACACCACGATGATCGGCACGTACGGCAGCAGCTCCTTGAGTTCGGGCAGAAACTCGAGCCCGAGTTCGCCCCGCGCCAGCACGTGATCGAGCAGGATGACGTCCGGACGCTGCTTGGAAACGCAGGTCAGGGCCGCTGATCCGGTCTTGGCCCGGGTCAGGTCGTAGTCGGACAACGCCTCTTCATAGATTTCGTACTGCAGATCGTCGTCTTCGATTACCAGGATGCGCTTCCGGGTCATGGGTTCTCAGACAGAATGGTCAAAGGCACGCCGCAAGGCAAGTCCGCAGCCGGCGTGTTCTGGAAGGACGTGTCTCTGGAGATTGTCGGTGGGAATCGAGTTTGTGCCGCGTGGGGGCACGCGGCCTGCACCGGGAGTCTCGATCCGGTGTAGGCCCGGTGCCCTCACCCGGCGGCATCACACCGGCAACGCGCAGATGCGCCGCTGGAAGGCCTCATCTTGAACGCAGCGCCTTGCCGCCAGGCGAGGCCACCCGGCCCGCGGGACCGGAGAAAGCAGCAATTGCGGACGGGGGGCCATTGGGGGTGCCTGTCGGGGGTGCCTTGACATCGGGACTTCCTTTCCAAAGACTGCCCCGCTTTATGGCCGAACCGAAAACGAACGAGTTGATGGAGAAGATCGTCTCCCTGTGCAAACGCCGCGGTTTCATTTTTCAGTCGTCTGAAATCTACGGAGGAATCAACGGCTTTTGGGACTATGGACCGCTGGGCGCTGATCTCAAACGCAACGTCCGCGACGCCTGGTGGCGGACGATGGTTCAACAGCGCGACGATGTCGTGGGCCTCGACGCGACCATCATCATGCACCCGGACATCTGGAAGGCTTCCGGGCACGTCGACACGTTCAGTGACCCGATGTGCGACTGCCTTCTGACGCGAAAGCGGTTCCGCGCGGACCAGGTCGAGCCTCAGAGCGGCGACGTGCACCGTTATGCCGGCGCCTTCGGCGGCGGCTGGCTCGAAGCCGCGGCCCAGGCCGGAGTCAAAGACGTCCCCGAAACGTTCGTGGGCGGGTACCGGACGCTGACCGTGGACGAGGCGGCACGCCTCCTGGATGCGGTGAAGGGCGCCGGGCTCAATCCGGCCTGGCACGTCGACGCATCATTCTCCGTGCTCATTCCCGCGGGCAAGCACCCGGAGTACGCGAACAAGGTGGGACGCGCCTTCTATGCGGCGCGCGGGCTGAGCAATCCGGTCCTGATCCTGGCAGGCACCGAATCGGTCCGGGACTCGATGCGCTACAATCCGGAGAACGGCGCGGAACTGACCGAGCCGCGCCCGTTCAACCTGATGCTCCAGACATGCGTGGGGCCGGTCCAGAGCGCGGAGAACGTGGCGTACCTGCGCCCGGAGACCGCCCAGGCGATCTTCGCCCAGTTCAAGAATGTCCTCGAAACCTCGAGACAACGGGTGCCGTTCGGCATCGCCCAGGTCGGCAAGGCCTTTCGCAACGAGGTCACGCCGCGGAATTTCACCTTCCGATCCCGCGAGTTCGAGCAGATGGAACTGGAGTTCTTCATCAAGCCGGACGAAGCCATCGAGGCGATTTGCGGGCATGTCGCCCGGGTGGAGGACGGGGCCTGGCAGGGCGAGCCGCAGCCGGACTGGGGTTGGGAAGTCTGGCACAAGTACTGGGTCGAGCAGCGCATCCGGTTCTACGAATCGGTCGGCCTGCCGCGCGCCTCGCTCGAAGAATACTGGCAAAAGCCCGAGGAACTGGCCCACTACGCGCGGGCCACGGTGGACCTCCTCTACCAGTTCCCGTTCGGGGCCCAGGAACTCGAAGGCATCGCCGCGCGCAGCGATTTCGATCTCTCGCAGCACCAGCGATTCGCCGGCAAGCCCATGACGGTGTTCGACGAGGAGTTGAAGGCCGCATGGACGAAGCTCGATCAGAATCGAAAGGACGACCTGTGGCGGCGCTACTTCGAGGGGCGGCGCAGCTATCTCTCGAGGACGGGCCTTGAAGCCGAGAAAGCGGCCAGCCAGGCGCGCCTCGAGGCCGATGCGCTGGCCAAGGGCTGGTACGTCCCCCATGTGATCGAGCCGTCCGCGGGTGTCGACCGCCTGATCCTCGCCCTCATCTCCCATGCCTTCACGGAAGTCGAGAGTGTCGACGACAAGGGCAAGAAGGAAACGCGGCTGATCATGCGCTTCCACCCCCGCGTGGCCCCCATCAAGGTCGGGGTCTTTCCCCTCCTCAAGAACAAGCCGGACCTGGTCCGCACCGCCCGGGCGGTCCGCGACCTCTTGCGTCCGCATCTGATGGTCTTTTACGACGAAGCGGGATCGATCGGACGCCGCTATGCGCGCCAGGATGAAGCGGGCACGCCGTTTGGCGTCACGGTCGATTTCGACACGCTCGGCGAGGGCGGGCCCGAACTCCGGGACACCGTGACGGTGCGCGAGCGGGACACGGGGCAACAGGTGCGAGTGAAGATCGACGCCCTCCTGCCCTGGCTTCTCGAGCGGGTGTGATAGACATGGCCGTGCGCCGGGCCCGGAGTCTCGAGCTTGCGGGCCGCCGGCGGGCCCCTCTTCCATTGCCATGACACCGGAACAACTGGCCAAGGCGAAAGCGCTCGGTTTCTCGGACAAACAACTGGCCTTCCTGACCGGACGGTCGGAGGACGACCTGCGCGCGATGCGCGCCCGGCTTGGCCTGGTCCCAAGCTATCGGCTGGTGGACACGTGCGCGGCGGAGTTCGAAGCCCACACACCCTATTACTACTCGACGTATGACCGCGGCGACGACGAGGTCAAGCGCTCGGATCGGCGCAAGGTGATGATCCTGGGCGGGGGGCCGAACCGCATCGGCCAGGGCATCGAGTTTGACTACTGCTGCGTCCACGCTGCCTTCGCCCTCAAGGAGGACGGATTCGAGACCGTGATGGTCAACTCGAATCCGGAGACCGTCTCGACCGACTACGACACGAGCGACCGCCTCTTCTTCGAACCGCTCACGCTCGAAGACGTCCTCCATATCTACCGGCGCGAACGCTGCTGGGGCGCCATCGCCCAGTTCGGCGGGCAGACCCCGCTGAACCTGGCGCTCGATCTCGAACGCAACGGCGTCAACGTGCTGGGCACTTCGCCCGGGAGCATCGAGGTCGCGGAAGATCGCGAATTGTTCGCCGCCATGCTCCAGAAGCTCGACATCCCGCAGCCCCCCAACGGCATCGCCACCAACGAGACGGAGGCCCTTCGAGTGGCCCAAAGGCTGGGCTATCCCGTCCTGGTCCGGCCCTCCTTCGTCCTCGGCGGACGGGCCATGCAAATCGTCTTTTCAGATGCCGAACTGCAGCACTACATGCGGTTCGCTGTCGAGGCGTCGCCCCAACGCCCCGTGCTCGTCGACAAGTTCCTCGAAGACGCCACGGAAGTGGACGTCGATTGCATCGCCGATGTGGGTCAATTCCCTTGCCCGGACGAGGGGCACGTGGTGATGGGAGGCATGCTCGAACACATCGAGTTCGCCGGCGTGCACTCGGGCGATGCGGCTATGGTTCTGCCGCCGCACGGGCTGACCGACGCCTCGATGCGGACAATCCGCGCGCACACGCACGCGATGGCGCGCGAACTCAAGGTCGTGGGCCTGATGAACGTCCAGTACGCCGTCAAGGGCGAGCGCGTCTATGTGCTCGAAGTCAATCCCCGAGCCTCCCGAACCGTGCCGTTCGTGAGCAAGGCCATCGGCGTGCCGCTGGCCAAGTTGGCCGCCCGAGTCATGGCCGGACGCACTCTGGCCGAACTCGGATTCACTGCCGAGACCTGGCCGGACCATTGGGCCGTCAAGGAGTCTGTCTTCCCCTTCAACCGGTTTCGCGGACAGGACATCCTCCTCTCGCCGGAGATGCGGTCCACGGGCGAAGTGATGGGTTTGGATGCCGATCTGGGCATTGCCTACGCAAAGTCCCAAATGGCCGCCGGCACGCCCTTGCCGCTGGGCGGACGCGTCTTCTTGAGCGTGAACGATGCCGACAAACCGCACGCCGCGGCTGTCGCCCGAGGCTTCGCCGAACTGGGGTTCGAGTTGGTGTCCACCCCCGGAACAGCGCAGGTGCTGGCGGCGGCGGGCGTCAAGGTTCAGCCAATCTTCAAGTTGCAGGAAGGCCGTCCAAACGCCCTCGACCTCCTCAAGAACCGCGAGATCCAACTCGTCGTGAACACCCCGTCCGGCCAAGCCCCGCGGGCAGATGAAATCAGGATCCGCACCACCGCCGTCTACACCGGCATCCCGATCATGACCACCTTGAGCGGCGCCCGCGCGGCGATTCTGGGCATCGCAGCCCTCAAACGCCGCGGCTGTGGAGTCAAAGCCCTCCAGGAATACGCCTGAAACCCCCGCCGCCCCTCTCGACTGCGTCCGGGCCCGGGCGGACCCGCTCAATCGAGCGGACGGATCCGCGCATTCCGGATCTGGACCCGCACGTCGTCGCGGCTCAGCTCCTGAAACCCGATGTGCCCCCGACGCGGACGGAGGCGCAACGCGGGGGCCTCTTCGCCGTTGTGCCGCTTGGCCGACGCCGTCTGGGTGTCGAGATTCACATCCAGAATCTGTTCACCGTTCAGGAGGACGCGAATGTGCGGGCCGCGACAGGTGATCTGGTAGCGGTTCCAATCGGTGGGACGATAGCACTGGCGCCGCGGTGCGACCGCGCGGTAGAGGCCGCCGGTCAACTCCGACGGGGTGGCCTCCGGGTTGTAACGGAGGTCGACCATCTGCAATTCCAACCCGTCGAAGGCCGGGTCGCCGAACAGGGGGGCGCGCAGCGCGCAGCCGCTGTTGCCGCGCTCGCCCAGTTTGAACTCATAATCGAGCTCGAAGTCTCCGTACTCGGCTTCGCTGATCAGCCACGTTCCGCGTGATCCCGTGTTGCTCAAGACACCGCCGCTCACCCGCCACTCGGTGTCAGCCGGAGGCGGATTGCGCAGATCGGCCCAGTGACGCACCAGCCAGCCCTGCGGCACGCCGTCCTCGGGAAACAACGGTCTCCACCCGGCGGACAGGTCGGCAGTGCGGCAACCGGCCACGACGAACGCGGCGATCAGGCCCAGCGCGAATCGAAGGTGATGAGGCAGGGTCATCGAGCGGGAACGGTTGAGCATCGGGCCGGGGGCTGTTATGGCGCGGCGGCCGCTTCCACTTCCTCGGTCTCGAGAAAGCCCTGCAACTGCCGGATCCGGGTCGGATGGCGCATCTTGCGCAGCGCCTTGGCCTCGATCTGGCGGATGCGTTCGCGTGTCACCTTGAACTGCTTGCCCACCTCTTCGAGGGTGCGGGAATAGCCGTCGCCCAGGCCAAAGCGCAATTCGAGCACCTTGCGCTCCCGCTCGGTCAGCGTCTCGAGCACCTGCCCCAGCTTGTCCTTCAGAAGGCTGTAGCTGGTCATGTCCGAAGGATTCTCGGCCGACTTGTCCTCGATGAAATCCCCGAAGTTGGTGTCGTCGCTGTCGCCCACAGGCGACTGCAGCGAGATCGGCTGCTGGGCCATCTTGAGAACGGCGCGCACCCGCTCGACCGGCATCTGCATCTCGTCGGCAATCTCCTCCGGGGTCGCCTCGCGTCCGAAGTCCTGGACCAACTGCTTCTGAACCCGCATCAGCTTGTTGATGGTCTCGATCATGTGCACCGGGATGCGGATGGTGCGGGCCTGGTCGGCGATCGAGCGGGTGATGGCCTGGCGAATCCACCACGTGGCGTACGTGGAGAATTTGTAGCCCCGGCGGTACTCGAATTTCTCGACCGCCTTCATCAAACCCATGTTGCCTTCCTGAATCAGATCCAGGAAGGAGAGGCCGCGGTTCGTGTACTTCTTGGCGATCGAGATCACCAGACGCAGGTTGGCCTCCACCATTTCGGTCTTGGCCTGGTGGGCCTTGTACGTGAAGTGCTGAAGCTGCTTGTAGGCATCGAGATAGTCCGTGTGGCTCATCCGGACGAACTCCTCGAGCGCATGGATCTTCCGACGCTCGGAATCGACGATCGACTGGTGGGCGGGCTTGCGCTGCGACTCGAGTTCCACGATCGCCCTGAGGCTCATCTGGATCTTGTCGTGGATGTTGTCCGCCACCAGCGCCATCTCCTCGATCACCTTCTGCTTGTAGTAAAACTTGGGGAATGTCGCCTGAAGCTTGTTGTCCATCTTCCGGAACTCGGACGACGCCTTCAGCTTCCGGCTCTTGTTGCTCTCCTTCTGCCACCGCGCATAGACCCCGTCCACATGCTGGTCCACCCCTCGGACATCCTTCACGAGCTTGCGCAGGGCGCGCAGGTGGTTCTCCCGACCCTCGATCTTCTTGTCCAGAATCACCCGGTCGAAACGCTCCTTGGGCGGCTCGGAGATCAGCTTCTCGGCCAGGGCAATGTGCTCCTTGCCCGCAAAACCAAAGCCGTAAATGATCCGCTTGACCTCGTTCTCCGCATCCTCGATCCGCTTCGAAATCTCCACCTCCTGCTCCCGCGTCAAAAGCGGAACCTGCCCCATCTGCTTCAAATACATCCGAACCGGGTCGTCGAGAATGTCCAAACGCGCCTTCTCATCCTCTTCCTCCGGTTCCGGCTGCTTGATCCGATCCACCTCCGCCTGGTCCACAATCTCCACATCCAGGTTCCGCAGGCGGGTGTAGACCTCGTCCAGATCATCCGCCGTCACCACGGCGTCCGGCAGCGCATCGTTGATGTCGTTGTAGGTCAGGTAGCCCTGCTCCTGAGCCAGCCGAACCAGTTCCTTGATCTTCTCCGACAAGTCGAAACCGCCCGGAGGACGCGCCTCGCCGCCCGTGCCAGGGCCCGAAGGCGCAGCCACAACAGCCGGCGCCTCGCCGGTCAGCGCCGCGATCCGGGCCGGAGCCGGAAGCACCGGCAGCGACGGCGCAAAGGCAACTTCCGCCTTCGGTTTTCTGGACTTGGCACGCGCTTTGGCCACGCGACGGTGGCTGGCGGATTTGCAATGGCCTTTGGGGGAACGGTGTGCGACGGCAGCTTTCTTGCGCTTCTCTCTCGACATAATGTTTGGATCGATCAACCCAGCCCGGGCGAAATCAAGATGGCCGAACAATATTGTGTTTGTGCCTCCCTTAGTCAAGCGGCAGATGCCGCCAGAGGGCGCGGCGGACGCGTCTTTTCAATCGTGTAAGTCCAGAATGTTGGGTGATTTGGCGAAAACCAGAGCGTGGAGTCGTTGGCGCCCGCCACGAGCCAAACGGAAGCGCTTTTGAAAGCTGCGCGTGTTGGACTTGGTCTTGGGGTTGTTCTGGCGCGCTTGATTCACGGCCGCGTTGGCCAAGCTGACCACCACGCGTCGAATCGCCCCAAGACCCGTGCAGCACGGGGAGTGCGCACGCGGCTGATCTTCCCGCAGCGTGATGTCCAGGCAGTGGTGCAGTCGACTTTCCACCACCCAGTAACCCCGTTTGAGCGCCAGCATCCCTGAGCTTGGAGTTGTTCGAGCGTCAGACTGCTCAGCAGATAAACGATCTCACGGCACCATTTGCCCTTGCGTCGGACACGCGTCTCCAAGCGAGCGGCCAACCGGGCTCCGGGAAACCCCACCTGCGGCGGCGTCACCTCCACCACTCGAAGCGAATCTCGACCGACTCCGATTGTGCTCCCAGCTAGAGCACCCGCGTCCGCGCCGTGGGTCGAGGAAAAACCCTGTTGGCGGAACAGGTTTTTCAGGGTCGTTTCGAGGGTGGTCTGGTTGCCCTTGACCGTCAGCAGATAGTCCCCGCCTCCTCGAAGAGGATGTCCTGGGCCGTTTCATCCTGAGTGTGCATCGCGTCGGCCACTACGATCTTGTCCCGCAGCGTTTGCCCGCGCAGCAGTT
Organism: Verrucomicrobiota bacterium; assembly: GCA_040766265.1. GTDB lineage: Bacteria > Verrucomicrobiota > Verrucomicrobiia > Limisphaerales > J093 > MWFF01. The sequence goes on along the minus strand of JAXGQW010000068.1, from coordinate 15,785 downwards.
GGCGGGCGGCGGGATTTCGTTGGTCTTGGCGGGCGTGACCACGCTGCCCAGAAAGCGTCCCTGGGAATCAACGGCGTTGACGATCTCCACCCCGGCGTGACGGACTTTCTTGCCATCGACGATGACCATCCGATCTGCCGAGGGCCAAGATCTGATCCTGCCAGCGCAAGGCGCCCGTTCCACCTGCTCGTCGTCGACCTCATGCAACACGCGGGTAAAGGTGGTCTTCCCGGGACAACGCACCTCACGGCTGTGGGATCGGTGCGAAACTTCAAGGCGCGCAATTGCGCGGGGCTCAAGGTCTGCGCGTAATCGGCCAGGTCTTGGGGGCCGCGGACGACCCCTGGGCAGCGGCCATGACCATCAGGCAGATTAAGCCCGGCAGCGGATAAGCCAGCGCTTGGGCCCGACGGAATTCGGCGACCTCCGCCTCGACGCTTTCCATCAGGCTGGCAATCTGCGCCACCTTGGCGGTGCAACGGACCGGTCGAGGCGTTTCGACCGCCGCCCAAGCGGAGAGCAATTGCCCGCGCGCAATTTCAAGCACGCGTGCTTGACCAGTTCGCGAACCCAAATCTGTTGGGGCCTCGTTCTTCAATAGAAATCGTCGGCATCGCGCTTCCAACCGGCGGTCTTGCCCAGGTAGGACCACCCGCTCACTTTGTAGGCGGTGCCTTGGTAGAGGTTCGGATCGACAAAACTCTCCACCAGGGCGATGGGATGGCCCCAACGCTTTTGCCAATCCTCCGAGAGCCGTTTGAGCATGAGCTTCATGAAGCGGCTGATCAGGTTGGGATAGTGGCAGTCGGGCATCACCAACAGGCGAGAATTGTTGGCCAAGAGGCAACGCCGGCGCGCGCACTGTTCGGACGACCAACCGATGAACTGGTCTCGATCTTTGAGGTGGAAGGCGGCCGAACTCCAGGTGGCCACAGCCAACCATCGGCCTCGATAGACGAAGGCATAGCGCAAATGCTCGCCCACCAAGGTGACACCGTGCAGGTAATGATGTTGGCCGATGGCCGCATCGCACTGGGCCATATCCTTTGCCGAGGTCAGCAGCAGGAGGTCGCCATGGTCCAAAACAAGTTGTTCGTCTGGAGAAACGTTGCGGCGTTTGCATTTGCTCATGCCGCAAGCGTAAAAGAGTGGAAAGAGGATGTCCCGAAAATAATGCTAACTTCTTCAGTCGCAATCTGCCCCACTGTTGAAAAGCCGCGCCCTGGCGCGGGGGTGCGTGACGAGATTCTGAGGTCTGATGAAAAAGGCTTGAATTCTCTGCGTGATGTACCTAGGATGATAGGTACGTCTATGAATACAACCAATGCCGCTGACCTTCTGGCTCAAATCGCCCGCATTCAACTCATGGAACGGGGCAAGCTCTGCGCCTACCACCTCAAGGACCGCCCGGCCGATGCCGGCCCCTATTACAAACTCAAGGTTGGGAACAGGGTAAGAACCACACGCGCCACGTGCGCCCGGAGCAGGTCCCCCTCCTGGAGGAGGCGCTGGCTGGCTATGCCCAGTTCCGCGAGTTGACCGAGCAATACGCGCAGCTGGTCATCGAGCAGACCCGCCAGCAACTGGCGGGCGTGGGCGTAAAAAAGCCGGGACCTCGCCCCAACTCCTCTTGGCGCAGGAGGAAGAGATCGGGCAATTGATGGCCCGGTTTGCGGCGCAGGAACCCACGGGGACGTTGGTCCAGGAACTCGAGGTCCTGGTGCGTACGGCGGTCTTCGAGCCGGCCAACGCCCTGGTTGGCCACCTGCTCCAAGGGGCCGCCGATCGTCTCGACGCCGCCTACCAACCCAAGCCAGGGGCAGGTGCGCCAGGGGCGAGTCGCTTGCCAGGTGAAAGGCCTCCCTTGGCTGCTTCCCCACTGGTGCGTGACTATTACTATCACGCGGGGAAGAAACAGGGCCACTATCCGGCTGATGCGGCGCTGGGCTTAGAGGTCGGCTACACGCCCGCGTTGGCGCGGATTCTCTGTTTGAAGGCGCGGATGAAAGCAGCTACCAGAAGGCGGAACTGCACTTGGCCGAGATCGGCGGGATCAGCGTCTCGGCACGGCAGATTCAGCGGGTGGTGCAGCGGATCGGCTCCGCGGCCCAGTGCCTGGCAGGAACGCGAGGTGCGGCCCGAGCAGTGCGAGCGCACCGACGCGCCGGTGTTTTACGTGAGTGCCGATGGCACCGGCGCTCCGATGCGCCCGGAGGAGCTGGAGGGACGCCAGGGTAAACAAGCCGATGGCAAGGCCAAGACGCGGCAGGTGTATCTGGGGTGCGTCTTCACGCAACACGAACTTGATGACGAAGGCCAGCCGGTGCGCGACTGGGAATCCACCACCTACGTGTCGAGCCTGGACGGGATCGATGAGTTCGGTCAATGTTGCGTCGCGAGGCGCTGCGCCGTGGGATGGGAACGGCCCTGAAGGTCGTGCTCCTGATCGACGGGGCCGAAGGGTTGGCCCATGGGCACGCTCTGTTTCAAGAACGCCGTGCAAATCGTGGACTTCTTTCACGCGCTGGAGCACGCCGGCGAGGTCCTCCGAGCGCTGTTGGGGAGCAAGGAACATCCGGCGTATGAGCTGCGCCTGCGCCGCTGGGCCGATCGGTTGCTGGAAGACGAGGTCCAGTTGCTCATCGCCGAGGCCCGACAAGAGGCGAGGACGCTGGGGCGTGCGCAGGCGGTGGAGGAGGAGTTGGGATACTTCGTGAGCAATGTCGCCCGCATGCAGTACGGTACCTTCCGCCAGCAGGGCTTCTTCATTGGGTCGGGGGTGATTGAGGCCGGCTGCAAAACGGTCATTGGCGCTCGCTGTAAACAGTCAGGCATGTTCTGGAGTGTTCCCGGCGCCGAGAACGTCCTGGCGTTCCGATGCATCCAGGCCAGTCGCCGCATCGGCCAGTTCTGGAAGTACCGGCTCAACCAGCACGCCCTCCGCAACGACAGTCTCCCGTTGGCAGCCTGAACTCAGAATCCTGTCGTGCGCCCGGGCGCGGCGGCACGGTTGTTTTGTTTAGATTTCTGAAGGGTTGCTGTTGTTGAGGTTGGAAATAGTGCCTGCCAATTGGCCTGGTTTGGGGCGTAGTAGGCGTGCGATGATCTCGACAAACCACGAAGTGTTCAGTGCCGATCCGCCCGTTTCTTTTCTGAAGACTAAAGGTGCAGGCTCTGGACCGCACGAATACCAGTGGGCCGGCCAACGACTCCTGCGCAAGCACAGAGGGCAGAAATCTACCCGTCATTCGAAACGCCACAACCGATTGAATTGCACCGGATTGCATCAAAATGCACCTAAATCGTGTCGCGATCGCGACAAGGAATCTGCACAGCGCGCACGTGACGGTGTGGGGAAGGAGGAACCAGGAAGGCGGAGCGGGCAGCTTCGACCAGCGTCGGATGGAAGTCGGACTTCTCCAGGTCTTCCTGGCCCGATGTGCACCGGCGCTGCCAGCGCCCCTCCCACACACATCCCCCTCCAACCACCGTTCAAGCACCGCTGCAAGTGAAAAGACCGTGGGCGCGGCGGGGGGCCCCAGTTTCCTTTTGACCGGCTCGTCGATTCGCCCTCGCCAAGGCCGGTTCAAAGATTGTCCACGAACTTCTGCATCGCCTCTTCCTGCTGGGCGATAGACTCGACCAGGCGGAACTGGGTGCGGCAGCGGTCGAGGTTGTGATCGGGACGGTGGACTCGGAAGTAGTTGTCGCCCATCAGGTAATCCGCCAGGAAGCGAATGCCGATCGTGTAAGTGATCAGTTTGCCTGAGAACGCCAGATACCGGCGCTCGGCCGGGGTGCAGAATCCCTCGACCGCCTTCATGTATCCCTGCGCCAGCGCCTGGAACATGGGCATCTGCATCTCCACTTTGGCAAGGTCCTTCTCGTCCTCGAGAGTGGGGCTGGTCGTGGTTCGCACCATGTCGCCAAAATCATAATGCACCAGGCCTGGCATGACAGTGTCCAGGTCGACCACACACATGGCGCGCCCGGTTTCCCAGTCGAGCATCACGTTGTTGAACTTCGTGTCGTTGTGGGTGATGCGCTCCGGCACCTCGCCCGCGGCGTGGGCATCGAGCAGAGTGCCAATCCAAGGCTCCTGCTTGAGCGCAAACTCGATCTCTCGCGCCGCACAGTGGGCCCGATTGCAGTGGTCCTCCTCGATCGCGCGCTTGAGGGTCTCGAACCGCTTGCGCGTGTTGTGAAAGTCCGGAATCGTCTCGTGAAGGCGCGCCCCCGGGAGATCGGCAACCAGGGCCTGGAACTCGCCAAATGCCCGCCCGGCCTCGCAAGCCTGGGTCGGCGTCTGGACGGATTCGAACGACTGCACTCGCTCGACGAAGACAAACGTCCGCCAAAACTCGCCGTTGCCGTCGCAATAGTAGGCCTTGCCGTCGCGCGTCGGCACGATCGTCAACGCGCGGCGTGTCATCTGACGGGCCGTCTGGCTCTGAAGCTTGCTGCGCAAGTGGGTCGTCACCCGCATCACGTTTTCCATCACCCCGACGGGATTGCGGAACACGCTCTGATTGATCCGCTGGTGGATGTAACGAACCAGCACGCCGCCCTGATCGTATGTGGCCGTGTAGGTCTCGTTGATGTGACCGATCTTGCACGCCTCGGCGTGCAGAATCTGTCCGTAAATCTGGAATTGCTGGGATATCTCCTGCAAATGCTGCTCGCGGTACAATGGCATATTCGTGGTGCGGATCTCACATGTCGACATGGGCCGGTAAAAAGGACGAAACCCACGCAGGATCGAGATCGCTCAGTCTATCTGGCGCGTACACATAACCTAATGCCGCCCGTAAGCAAGCCATTTCTTGCCCACAGCCGCTTCCCCGGCGCATCTGATCGTTGTCGGTATTCTGTCGCCCGGCGAGGGCACCGGGCCTCCAACGGATGGAGACTCCCGCTGTAGGCCGCGTGCCCCCACGCAGCGCAGACTCCATTCCCACTGACGACCTACAGATGCACCGTCGCTTCCCGACCTCCCCGGCACGCTCTGCGGCAGTGCTTGCCGACGGGCGCTCCGGCTTGTATGGTCTTCTCCATGCTGAGACGCTCAATGTACTGCGCCGGTGCGGCGTTCGGGCTGGCCTGGGCGTTGATGGCCGATGTGATCCAGCTCAAGGACCAGGCGGCAATCACCGGAACGATTCTTGCGGAGAAGCCCGACCAGCTTGTGGTCGACGTCGGCTACACTGTGCTGATCGTGCCGCGCGAACGAGTGGAGACAATCACTCGGACCGGCGCGGGAAATGCCCCTTCCGAGCCGGGTCGTGAATCCGCGGCCAGCCCGAAGACGGCGGGCACAGGCGGCCCCGCCCCGGACGCAGGGAACGCCACGGTCGCGCCGGCGCCGGGATTGAGCGGCGCGGCCGGACGCGGCGGTCTGTTTGCAGCATCGAGCGGGGCCGGACAGGACAGGTCGGTGCGCGAGTTGGTGAAGGAACTGGGCGAGGCGGTGGTGCAGGTGCGCGCGCCGAGCGGATTGGGATCGGGTTTTTTCATCAATGACGAAGGGTATCTCATTACGAATTTCCACGTGATCGAGGGCGAGACGCAGATCTCGGTCGAGGTGTATCATCAGCGAAACGGCGAACTCGAACGCAAGACGTACAAGCAGGTCAAGATCGTTGCCATGAACAAGTTTCAGGACCTGGCGTTGTTGAGAATCGAGGATGCGGGGGCGCCCAGGTTTGTGTCGGTCGTGCTCGGGAGCACGCAGACCGTCGCGGTGGGGGAGCGTGTCTTTGCGATTGGCAGCCCGCACGGACTGGAACGTACCGTCACCGAGGGGATCTTGAGCACCAAGACCCGGCAGTTGCAGGGGGAACTCCTGCTTCAAACCAGCGCCCAGATCAACCCGGGCAACAGCGGCGGCCCGCTCTTCAACCTGCGCGGCGAAGTCATCGGCGTCACCAACATGAAGATCAGCTTCGGCGAAGGACTCGGCTTTGCCATCCCGGTCGAGCGCGTGCGCCATTTCCTCGAAAACCGCGACGCGTTCGCGTACGACAACGACAACCCCAGCAACGCCTATCGCTACCTCGAACCGCCGCGGCGGCTGCAAAAGGCGATCGGGCAGCCCGCGCTTTGATACCACCTCGGCCGGACACCGGCTCCAGAGCCCCAGACCCAGTCATGAACACATGAAAACAACGCTTCTGAATTCGCTCTTCGCCTTCACCCTGCCTCTCGCCCTCTGCACGGCGCGGGCGGATATCCCGCCCGCCGAACGCCTCCTGCCAAGCGACACCCTCGCCGTGCTCTGCGCGCCGGATTGGTCGAAAGTGACGGCCGCCCGGCAGCAGGCCCCCTTCGCGCTCCTGTGGAAGGATCCGGCGATGCGCCCCTTCTGCGACAAGTTCCTCGCGAAGCTCACCAACGATGTCGTCGCCCCAATCGAGCGCGATCTCGGCGCCAAGCTGACGGACTACGCCGACCTGCTCCAGGGGCAATTCACCCTCGCAGTCACCCGCAACGGCTGGACGGGTGCGGGCGAACCTCTGCCAGCATTCCTGCTGATGCTGGACGCCCGGAACAAGGCCGATCTCCTCAGAAAGAACCTCGCCGACGTCAAGCGCAAGCTGACCGACTCGGGCCGGAAGACGCGCACCGACACCATTCGCGGCATCGAGTTCACGACCGTCATTCTCGACCGGGCGCAACTCGAAGAGGGTCTCGGCACGATCAGCGGCGCGGGCGCCGGGGCCGGGAGCGCAAACACCCAGAAAAGCGGAGCGGCGCCTGCCGCATCGTCGCCCTCGGGACAAACCGGATCGACGATCGAGTTGAGCGTGGGACAGGCGGATTCGGCGCTTCTTGTGGGCACCAGCACCAAGGTGCTCGAACAGGTCCTGGCGCGCATGGCGGGCGCAGGCGGAGGCGCCCTGGCAGACCTGCCGGCGTTCGAGGCGGACGCGCGCGGGGTTTTGCGAGACGGCTTGTCGTACGGCTGGATTCACTTCGCACCCATCGCCGATACTCTGGCGCGCCTGTTCCCGGCGGGCGAGGGAACACCCGACGGGGAGCCGGCCGCGATGATGGCGTTCGGCCTGGACAAGATGCTCGGGGCACTCGGGCTGAGCAGCCTCAGAACACTGGCCTTCAATGCGCGCCAAAACGCCGAAGGCGAGTTCTTCGATTTCTATCTCGGCGTCCCCGAAGAGACCCGCAAAGGCCTCTTCGCGGTCCTGAATACCACGCCCAAGGACGCTTCGCCGCCAGCTTTCGTCCCGGCTGAAGCCGTCAATTTCAGCCGCTGGCGCGCGGACGGCCAGCGCATTTGGGCGTCGGTGGAAGCCATCGCCAACGAGATTGCGCCAGGCATGCTCGGCCTGGTTGTCATGCAGGTCGAGGCGATGATCAAGGAGCAGTCGCCGGCCTTTGACCTCAGAAAGAACCTGATCGCGAACCTCGGCGACGATTTCGTCTCCTACCAGAAGGCGCCGCGAGGAACGGCGCTCGACGACCTCATCAGCCCGCCCTCGGTGACCTTGATCTCCTCGCCCAATCCTGATCAGCTCCTCCAGGGCCTCAAGTCGGTCCTGTCCATGCTCGCAGCGCCGCTGAGCAGTGCCAGCTTCAAGGAGCGCGAGTTCCTCGGTCGCAAGATCCATTCCCTCCCAATGCCCACCCTGCCGACCGAGGAGGGGAGCGCGGCTTCTGAAGAGAGCGTTCATATGACCGCCAGCGGAGGCTACCTCGCCGTCTCGACCGACGCGGCGCTGGTCGAAGAATACCTGCGCAGCGGAGAGACCAAACCCAAACCGCTCGCCGCACTGGCAGGCCTGAGCGAAGCGGGCGGGAAAGTGGGCGGCATGGCCACAGGCCTCTTCGGCTACCAAGACGACGTCGAGAACCTCCGGATCCTGACCGAAATCCTGCGCAACAACGGCGACCTGATATCGCAGGCCCTGGCCATGAGCCCGGTCGGACCAAAGTCGGGCGAGCCGGACAAGGCGTTGAAGGAGTGGTTCGATTTCTCGCTGCTCCCGCCCTTTGAGAGAATCGCCAAGTACTTTCACCTGACGGTCTACGCCGGCCAGATCTCGAAGGACGGGTTCACGCTCAAGACCTTCAGCCCTCGTCCGCCCAAACTGAACCCCTAGAATCCTTGACCGGTGAAACCCGCTGTAAACAAGTCAAGTTTCTGTGCTGCGTTGAAGGGGGTCAAGGATTCTAAGGAACGAGGCGCGGGAGCGAGGGGCGAGGAAACGCAGGAATTCCTCGTGGAAAAGAGGATTGGATTTGGTCTGAGGCGCTCCTCGTTAGCCCTATTTCACACCCCGATGGTGCACAGGGCACTCAGACTTCGCAAGATGACCGCTATGCGGGCTGGAGCGCCTTCAGACCGATTCGAATGAAGCGATCGAAACAACCGACCGTCGGCCCATGACCATCACGCTGTACATCCCATGCTTCATCGATCTGATCTACCCGCAGGTCGGAATCGCAATGGTGCGCATACTCGAGAAACTCGGGCACCGCGTCGAGTGTCCCGAGAGTCCCGCGTGCTGCGGCCAGCCCGCGTTCAACACCGGCTACTGGGACGAAAGCCGCGCCACGGCCGTGAAGGTGCTCGATCAACTGAAGGACGCCGAGGTCGTGGTGATTGCCAGCGGCTCGTGCGGCGCGATGATCAAGGTGTTCTACCCGGACCTGTTCGCCGGGACGCCGCAGGAGGGGCTGGCCAGGCAGGTCTCGGCCAAGTGCTTCGAGTTCTCCCAGTTTCTCGTGGACACGCTGGGCGTGACCGATCTCGGAGCCCGGTTCCCCCACAAGGTCACCTACCATGACGGCTGCCACAGCCTCCGCGAAATGCACATCCACGCCGCGCCGCGCCAACTGATGGCCCGAGTGCAGGGACTCGAACTGGTCGAGATGAAGCAGACCGTCTGCTGCGGCTTCGGCGGCACCTTCTCCGCCAAGTTTCCGATGATCTCGACGGCCATGGGCGAGGTGAAGTGCGAACTCGCGCTCGAGACCGGGGCCGAGTATGTCGTGTCGAGCGATTCGAGTTGCCTGATGCACATCCAGGGGCTGATCGATCGCCGCCGCCAGCCGCTCAAGACCATCCACCTCGCCGAGATCCTCGCACCCGCATGAGCGCCTCCGCCTCCCAATTCAAACGGGACGCCGTCCGGCTGACCGCCGACCTGCGCCACCGGTCGCTCATCCAGACCGCCCTCGGCAATTACGAAATCAAACGCGACCAGAAGAAGGCGCTCTTCCAGGACTACGACGGGGCGCGCCAGCTCGCCGCCGAAATCAAGTGGGAGGCCATCAACCGCCTCGACCGGCACCTCGAACAGTTCGTGCGCGGACTCGAAATGCGGGGAACGAAGGTGCACTGGGCCACAACCGCGCGCCAGGCATGCGACATCATCGTCGGCATCGCCCGAAGCAGGCGCGCACGCTCGGTCGTCAAGTCGAAGGCCATGACCGCGGAGGAGATCCACCTCAACCCCGCCCTCGAACAGGCCGGGTTCGAAGTGGTCGAGTCCGATCTGGGCGAGTTCATCGTCCAGCTCCGCGACGAACCGCCCTACCACATCGTCTTCCCGGCCATGCACCTCACCCGCGGCGAAATCCAGCGCACCTTCAAGGACAAGCTCCACGACGCGCCTTCCGACAACCCGGAAGCCCTCACCATGGTCGCCCGCCGCGTCCTGCGGCAGAAGTACGTTCAGGCCGATATCGGCCTCACCGGCGCCAATTTCGCCGTTGCGGAGACGGGCATGATCTCGGTCACGGAAAACGAGGGGAACGCGCGCCTCACCGCCGCGCTGCCCAAGACCATGATCACGCTGCTCGGCATCGAGAAGATCGTGCCGCGGCTGGACGATCTGGCCCTCTTGCTGCCGATGCTCGCGACGGTGGGCGCCGGCCAGCTCATCAGCGGCTACAACACCCTCTACGGCGGCCCGCGCCAGCCCGGCGAAACCGACGGCCCCGAGGAGTTCCATGTGGTGTTGCTCGACAACAACCGCACCGCCCTCCTCGCCAATGCCGAGCAGAGAGACGCGCTCCACTGCATCCGCTGCGGTTCCTGCCTCAACGTCTGCCCAATCTACCGCCACGTCGGCGGCCACACCTACGCCACCACTTACCCCGGCCCGATCGGCGGCGTGATCACGCCCAACCTGCGCGGCCTCCAGGACTGGAAACATCTCTCCTACTCCTCCTCACTCTGCGGAGCTTGCACCGAAGCCTGCCCGGTCAAGATCGACTTGGCCCACCACCTCCTCCAAAATCGCCGCAACGCCTCGCGCCGCAAACCGATCTGGTGGCAGAAGATCGCCTTCAAGCTCTTCGCCCCCGTCGCCAATGGCCGGATCCCCTGGATGCTGGTGACCAAGGGGGGACGCTTCGGACAGCGGTTTCATGGCCTGATCAAGGGCACACGGATCGATCCGGCGTATTGCTGGACCCGGACGCGCGACGTGCCGCGCATAGCAAAACAGAGCTTCAAGGAATGGTGGAGAGAGACGCGCAAATGACCGCCGCCAGCCGCCCGCCCACAATGCCATGAACGAACGCGAACAGATCCTCGCCCGCATCCGGGAGGCCCTGACAGTCCCCGCTCCCGTTCCGGGTTCTCATGATGGCCGGGCCCGCCGGGACGGCCTGCCCACCAGCGCCGATCAGCGCCGCGTCCTGCCCGCCGTCGGGGATTCCTTTGACACCCGCGCGTCCCTGTTCTCCAGAAACGCCGCCGATCTCCACGCCGAATTCAAGCTGCTCGCAAACCCCTCCGACCTCGCAGCCGAGCTGAAACGCCTGGCCGCGGCCGAACAGTGGGACCGCGTGGCCAGCCACCGGAGCGCATTGACCGACCCGGCGTGCGCGGCCCTTGGCCTGCCCGTGCTCCTCACGGACGAGCCTTACGACAAGACCGAGCTCGAACGATGCCCCGCCGGACTCTCCGCATGCGATGCGCTCGTGGCCCAGACGGGCAGCGTCCTGGTCACCAGCCGCAGCGCCGGCGGACGCGCTCTGTCCGTCCTGCCCCCCCATCACGTGGTTCTTGCTCGACGCGACCAATTGGTGGCCGATTTGCCGGAGGCGTTCGCCCTGCTCAGGTCGAAATACGGCGCCGATTATCCGAGCATGATCTCATTGATCACCGGCCCCAGCCGGACCGGCGACATCGAACGCATCCTCGTCCTCGGGGCCCACGGCCCCAGGCAACTGACGATCCTCTGTTTTTAATGCTATGATCACCAAGCCAAACCAAAGCAGGGGCGCCCTTCGCCCCGGCTTCACCCTCATCGAACTGCTCGTCGTGATCGCGATCATCGCAATCCTGGCCGGCATGCTCCTGCCCGCCCTCAGCAAGGCCAAGGCCAAGGCCACGGGCATCGTCTGCATGAGCAACACCAAACAACTGGCGCTCGCGGTGCTCATGTACACCCACGACAACGCCGATTGGTTTCCACCCAACCGGGACGGCGGCACGAAGGATGTGAACGTGAGCTGGGTCGCCGGATGGCTGGATTGGAATACGGGCAACACGGACAACACCAACACCTACTTCCTCCTCAAGGCCAAGATCGGCGCCTACACAAGCGATGTCGGCATCTACCGCTGCCCGGCTGACAATTACCCGGTCAATATGGGCCGCACCAAAGCGCTCCGGGTCCGCAGCAATGCCATGAACGGTTTCATCGAGGGCGGCGCTTACAGCCTCAATACGGCCAGCGGCTCGACGTGGTACCCGAATTACTGCATGTACAACAAGGTGTCCGATGTGATCAGACCGGCGCCGGCGCAGTTGTGGATGCTCAACGACGAGCACCCCGACAGCATCAACGACGGATGGGAAATCACCAACGTCACCGACCCCAACAACTGGACCGATCTGCCGGCCAGTTACCACAACAACGCCTGCGGGTTTAACTTCGCCGATGGCCATAGCGAGATCAAACGCTGGCTCGAGAAAAGCACCGAAGTGAAGATCCGGCGCACCCAATACAACGGCTTCCCCGCCCCGAAGAGTCGGGACATCAGGTGGGTCATCGAGCGCTCCACGGCGTTGAGATGACCGATCACGCGCACGACGCCGAACCCCGCCAGTCGCGCGCCTCGCGGATCAGAAGCCTTGCCCGCGGGGCGCAGGGAGCAGTTCCTTGTCCGGCAGGGAATGAAAGCCGCGCATCCATCAGGAATCCAAGCCGATCCAACCGCACGCCCCCCTCAGAAGCGGCTCCGGTCGAGCGGGCTGTATCTCGGGGCGGTGGTCATTGCCGTCGGCCTGCTCTGGGTGCTTTCCGCAAGGGCTCCCATCGCGATCCGCTTCGACGGCATCGATTCCAGCGGAGTTCACTTGAATCCCTACGGGCGCTTTACAATCCAGAACCTGACCCAACGAGCGATCGATTGGAGCGTCGTGATCGAGGCCCCTGCGGATCCCCATCTCAAGTCTAGCCAGGCGTTCAGTTCGTTTGTCGGCGCGGGCAGGCTCCAGCCGGGCGAGACGGCGCCGTTTCGCGCCCTGGTGGCCGGGAAGCGAGGAGTGCCGTTTCGCGCGGTTGTGAGCTGTCATGAACCGACGCTTTTTACAACGCGTCTGTGGCTCGATCTCAGCGAGGTGATCCCGCAGATCAAGAGGCTCTGGAACCCGACGGACGAGCATCTCCGCCTCATCTACAGCCCGTGGTGGTCCGCGCCCTCGGATTATCGGAGCGGCGCGCGCGATCCAGTTGCAACACCGGGGTCACATCTTCATATTTGACATTTTGCTCAGAACGGTTCCGAGCATCAGGCTGGTTCGTTCAGCGATTCCTCGCGTCAAGCCCGCCAGGACGGGCTTGACGCGACGTGCGCAACGACAATTGTCAAATATGAAGATGTGACCCCATGAATTGGCCGCAGGAAGCGTTCGGCTGCCAGATCGGCAAATCTCAAGCCGCGGTCTGTAAGCTGGAAGCGGTCGGGGCCCAGCTTCGCCAGGCCCTGGCGTTCGAGTTCGGCCATGTCGTTTCGCCACTCGACTCGCAGGTCGAACCCGGTGACGCGGAGGAACTCGTCAAAGGGCCAGCCGGCGTTCATGCGCAGTCCGAACGCGGCCGTCTCGCCGGCCCGGCTCAGCGGGGAGAGCGTTTCGGTGGACTCGATGGCCCGCTGGCCCTTGGCGAGGGCCTGGCAGTAGAGGCGGGTATTGGCGCGGTTCCTGGCGCGCACGCCGCGGACATAGCTGGTCGCGCTGGGGCCGAGTCCGTAGAATGACCCGCCGCGCCAGTAATTGACATTGTGCCGGCAGGCGCGATCCGGGACTTCGCTCGGGGTCTGGGGGCCGAGATGCTTAGCGAAGTTGGCGACTTCGTACTGGCGGTAGCCGTGTGCGGCGGCCTGGGCGGCCAGTTCCTCGAACATGTCGCAGGCGAGATCATCGTCGGCGTCGAGGCGCCCGGCCTTGAGCTGTTGGAACAGGGGGGTGTCTTCCTCGTAGATGACTTCGTAGGAGGAGAGGTGTTCGCTGCCGAGGGCGATCGCCTCGCGGAGTGTGGCGCGCCACACCGGCATTGTCTGGCCCGGGATGGCGAACATGAGATCGAGGTTGAGATTGTCGAAGCCCGCGCGCCGGAGCGTGTCAAAGGACCGGAACACCATGTCGCGGGTATGGATGCGGCCGAGGCGTTCGAGGAGGGGTTGGTCGAGCGATTGGACGCCCATCGAGATGCGGTTGACGCCGCGGGATTCGAGGAGTCTGGCCTTGTCGAGCGACACGGTGGCGGGATTGGCCTCGACCGTCCACTCGTCGGCGCCGAGCAGATCGAGCCGGCCCATGGCGTCGAGGATTCGTTCCCACTGGCGGAGGTTCAGGAGCGAGGGGGTGCCTCCGCCGAAGTAAACGGTGCGCGGGCGCAGGTCGGGGGCGACCAGTTCCATCTCGCGGATCAGGGCCGTGACGTACTGATCGATCAGATCGGCGTTGGCGGTCTCCGAATAGAAAGCGCAATAGTGGCATTTGCGGGCACAGAACGGCACATGGATATAGAGGTGACCGATCGGTGCGCTCGGCGGCTTCTGCGCGTTTGGGCGAAGGGAACGTGCCGGGACCATCGTCCTTCCTCTTCGCCCTCACACGAACTCGCCCATGAACCGGCCGGGAGGCGGGACGTCTCGTCCCCTGCCGTGACCAGGGACAGGCTGTCCCCGCTCCAGAGGTTCAGGGCCCTCATGCGGCTTGGATCGTTGAATAACCAGGCGGTCCATGTCGGGACCCTGAGCGGCAAGTTTCAACTCCATCGGAGGTCAAATGTTTTGCCGTCTTGAGTGCGATTGCCCCCCACGGCGCGGAGGATCAGAGAGACGCCGTCGCGCCGAAACCGCGCGTCCACCCAGCCGATCGGATCCCGGTCGCGGAAGTTGTATCCCAAAGCCGGGAGGTTGACGAGTTTGACTCGATCGCGTTCACCCAGTTCCCAGACGTGGGAGTGGCCGTAGAAGATGGCCTTCACGTGAGTGTGCGGTCGCACGATGGCGAAGAGCCGGTCGCCGTCGAGCAGGTCGCCGTCGCCTTCCCCCAGCGTGTGATGGACAAAGAACACAAGCGGTCGGTCGGCGAGCAACGGCAGGGCGCGCGTCAGCCAGGTGCGCTGGGCCTGTCCGAGCAACCCGGCGACCTTGTTCGGATAAAGGAGCGAGTCGAGCACGATCACGCGAACAACGGGATGCTCGATGACGGTCACGTGCTTGCCGTCGACCGGCGCGAGGGTGCCGGCGGGCGAGGCGAAGACCTTGCGGAAGTTGGCGCGATCGTCGTGGTTGCCCAATCCGATGCAGACCGGGACCGCAGCGGCAAACGGTTCGATCTGCGTCCGGAGTTGTTGGTAATCCTCGAGCCTGCCCTCGAGACGGGCGGCGTCGCCGCAGAGAACGACGCCGTCGGGCCGGGTCGCGAGGACCTGCGGCACGACCCGATCGAGATTGTCGCAAGGGTTCGATCCGCGGTAGGTCTCGGCGCGGTCGGCGGGGATATGGGTGTCGGAAAGAAGGGCAAGGTGGAACTCGTTTCCCGCTGCGTCAGCCGCCGCCGCGGACTGGCCCGCCGCGAGGATGAGTGCGACGCCGCCGAAGGTTGAGGTCCTTATAAAATCACGTCGAGTGGAGAGGCGATGGACGAGGACGGGCATAGATGAATGTAAGTTCGGGTTGTTTTTCGCGGATTGTGTGGAGATTCGCCCGGCATGCAAGCTTGAGAGGCGGAGGCGCCCCTCCGCCGGTGCATCTGCTCGTTGTCGGTGTGATGCCGCCCGGTGAGGGCACCGGGCCTGCAACGGATGGCGATTGCCGGAGGGGCGACGCCTGCCTGCCGGCAGGCAGGTCCTCGTCGCCCGCCAGACAGGGTCTGCAACTCTCATCGCCGCGGACGAGGACGTCCCCTATCACATCGGTTCATGTCCACTGGGCAGTCTAAAAGGGAACGGGCGGCTCTGTCGCGCGGCTCAGTTGGCGAGCCGGAGGTGGCTGAGGCGAAAGAGGGCGCCGCGCGGTTCGTTTGGGATGCAGGCGACGTCCCAGCCGTGAGCCAGGACAATCTGGTGGACCACGGCGAGGCCCAGGCCGGTCCCGCGCTCGGTGGTGGTGAAGTAAGGTTTGAAGATTTCCTCGCGGTGCTCGGGCGGCACGCCGGGGCCATCGTCGCGGATGTCCAGGCGCGCTTCGGTGGCGTTGGTCTTGTCGGCACTGACGCGGATTTCGCCGCCCGTGGCCACTGCCTGGGTGGCATTGAGGAGGAGGTTGAACAGGGCTTGGCGCAGGAGTTGTTCGTC
>JAXGQW010000067.1:0-31894 GCA_040766265.1 Verrucomicrobiota bacterium | reverse complement strand
GGCTAATCTCCAGCGAACGGCAGCACAAGCGAGAGCACCAACGTGGCCAGCAGGCCGACCACGCTGTTGACGGTGACCACGATCGTCCACGACTTGAGCGTTTCCTTTTCGGTGAAGCCGCTGAGCTTGCCGACAACCCAGAATCCGCTGTCGTTCATCCAGGAGCAGATCATCGCGCCGAACCCGATCGCCAGGAAGATGTAGATTGGATGATGTGGGAGGGCCTCGCCCGTCATTAGGGGATAGACCATTGCCGCCGTCGTCAGCATCGCCACCGTGGCCGAGCCCTGGGCGATCCGGATCACGGCCGCGACCGTCCAGGCGAGCAGGATCAGGTTCACGTCATGCCCCGCGGCAGCCTGCTTGACCGCCTCCCCCACCCCGGCGTTCTTGAGCATGAGACCGAACGCGCCGCCCGCGCTCGTGATGAGGATGATGACACCCGCCGTGGCCAGGGGCGGTCCGATCATTTCGTTCACGCGCGCCAGCGTGATCCCGCGCTGATGCATAAGCACGCCGATGGCGATCGCCGCCCCGATCAGCAAAGCCACGTTGCGGTTCCCGACGAAGGCGATCATGGCATGCCAGGCCGGACGCTGATCGGCCGGCAGCGGGCTGGCCGCGAACGCCGACGCCAGACTGATCAGGAGGATTGGGAGAATGACCGGAAGAATCGACCAGAAGAAGGAGGGCAACTCGTCTTCGCTCTGATTGATGATGGCGCGGAGATCATCGAGCGCCACCCCGGGCGTGTCGCGCATCGGCACCGTCATCCGCGCGTTGATCCATTTGGCCACCGTCCAGGAGGCTGCGACCGGCACGATGCCGACGGCGACGCCGACGATGATCGAAAGGCCGAGATCGACGTGGAGGACTTCGGCCATCGCCAGCGGCCCGGGATGCGGCGCGCACATCGAATGCGTCACCGCGCCGCTGCAACAGATGGCCATGACATAAAGCAGATAATCCTTGCCGGTCCGGAGGCAGAGGGCGCGCGCCAGCGGCAGCAGGAGCATGAAGAACGTATCGAAGAAGATCGGGATGGACAGGATGTACCCGGATATCAGGATCGCGGCCCCTGCACGCCGTTCGCCAAAAATGGCCAGGAAGCGCCGAACAACCTTGTCCGCCGCGCCGCTCTCCATCAGGCACATGCTGATCACCGACGCGAGCCCGATGACCACGGCGATCTTGCCGGCTGTGAGGCCAAACTCGGATGTCGTCAACTCGACGGCCTGGACCCAATGGCTGGTGCCGGGCAAAGAGCCGGGCAAAGAGCCGGCAGGCGCGAGGAGACCCGCCGCGATGGCAGCCAGGATGAGGGCGATGAAGGCGTGGAGGCGGGCCACGGTGATCAGGAAGATCACGAGGGCCATGCAGATGGCCAGGACGGCAAAGGGCCAGTACACTGAAGCGCCGGCGGCAAAGAGAGATCCCATGCGGTCCTTTGCTTAACGCGCGTTGCCGCTCTCGAAACGCCGAAACCGGTCTTCCCCCAGGAGCGCGCGCAGGAAATCCATGCGGGCCTGGTCGACTGCCGCCAGTTCCTTGGTCTGCTGGTCGGGGGTGAGCGTCAGGTCGTTGAGGATGCGGCGGCGTTCCCGGTCGGTTTCCTGGGCGATCTGGTAGAGGGGCAGGACGGTTTCGGCAGGGGCACCCAAGCGCTCGGCCGCCTGCCGCGCCTGCTGGAAGACGGGATCCTGGCTCAGTTGGTAGTAGGTGTTGCGCCCATCGCCCAGGGCCGAACGCGTCGCCTCCGCCCGCTGGGCTTCGAGTTCCTGGCGCCGCTTGACGCTCTGGGGATCGGTGGCCCCGGCCAGGGCGGCCAGTTCGAGGTCGATGTTGTCGGTGGCGCGGAACAGGCTTCGGAACTCCTCCGCGGTCGCCTCGAAGCCCGCCAGGGTGCGGCGGAGTCGATCCGCATTGTCGGAGTACCGCAGCAGGTACTCTTCGAGCTGTGCGGGCGTGAGGACCTTGGCCATCTCCTCGCGCAGTTCCCTGGCGACACGGGCGGACTCGGCGGGATCGATCTCCCGGCCCAGTTCGCGCATCGACTGGGCATGCAGGCGCAGCTTCTCGCGGCCGCGGAACTCGATATCGCGCAGGGTGCGCTTGGTTTCGGCTGACAGTTCGCCGAGGAGAGGGCCATCGAGGGTGATGGCGCTGCCAGGGACCTCCGTGGCCGTGCCGGTGACATCCCAGTGCGGACCCAAAAGGCGCGTGAGCAGATCGCGCCGCTCGGCTTCGAGGGCGTCCTTTTCCTCGAGCGCCTCCTGGACGGCCTCGGGATCGGGCTCGGGCAGCCACCATTGGTGGTTGGGCGACACCACCTCGGTGGCGCGGCGCCGGGCGAACAGCTCGTTGACATCGGCCACCACGATATCGCGGATGGTTTCCCTGGGGCACCCGATGCTTTCGAGATTTCGGATGTAGGTGGGGTAGTCGTCGGATTCGATGTCGCGCCAACTCAGGAGCCGCGGCTGAAAAACCAGGTTTGTGCGGATGGGCCGGAGAATGTTGGTGACCATGGCGCGCCGGGGCGGCGGTTCCAGGTGATAGACGGCGGAGGGCTTGCGCGCACGCCGCCACGCCGTCGCAATGACGAAGTTGGCCAGCAGCGACAGCAACAGCAGAACCAGGGTCACCCGGTAGCGCATGGGGCGATTCTGGCGCATCCGCCCGCGTCGGGCAAATCCAAAGTCGCGCTGAAGTCGCGCCGCGCTCGTTGCTCGTTGCGCGCTAACCCGCATATTTCACACCCCATCGGTGCCCAGGGCGGTCATACCTCGCAGGATGATTGCTATGCGGGTTAGAAGAGCAAAACCGCGCCCGAGTGGAGGGAGCGGACCGGGCAACAGAGTGTCGCTGGACCCGCGAGATTTCGAAACGCTCCGAACTTCATCTTTCCATGTGCGGGCGCGGTTTTGCCAGAGCCCGGATATGAGACCCCGCGAAGCCTTGTGAAATATCCGGGCTAATTGGTTGGTCAGTCGCGCGCCGCCCCGCTAGTCTGTCCGCCATGAGCGAACGCACGTTCACACTCGGCCACTCGCCCGACCCGGACGACGCCTTCATGTTCTACGGTCTGGCGAAAGGCCTGATCCCGACGCCGGGCTATCGCTTCGAGCATATCCTCGAAGACATCCAGACCCTGAACGAGCGGGCCACGCGCGGCGAACTCGACATCTCGGCCATCAGCATCCATGCCTATGCCTATGTGGCGAACACCTACGCGCTCTTGCCCAGCGGCGCCAGCATGGGCGACGGCTACGGCCCCATGCTCGTCGCCAAGCGGCCCGTCGGACGGAACGACATTGCCGCGTGCCGCATCGCGGTGCCGGGCACAATGACCAGCGCCTTTCTCGCCCTGCAACTCTGGCTGGAACGACGCGCCGACCAGCTCTCGTGCGTGGTGGTCCCATTCGATCGCATCTTCGCCGCCGTCAAGGAGGACCGGGCCGATGTCGGCCTTGTCATTCACGAGGGCCAACTGACCTGGGACAAGGAGGGGCTCGTCGTATGTCAGGACCTCGGGGCATGGTGGAAACGCGAAAACGCCGGCCTCCCCCTGCCCCTCGGCGGCAACGTCATCCACAAACGCATCCCCGCCGAGGATCGCCGCCGCATCGCCGAGATCGTCCGGACCAGCATCCAGTTCAGTCTGGATCACCGGGCTGAGGCCGTCGGCCATGCGCTCGAGTACGCGCGGGACATGGGACGCGACCTCGCCGATCGGTTCGTCGGCATGTACGTAAACCACTGGACGCTCGATTATGGCGAGCCGGGCCGCGAATCGATCCGCCGCTTCCTCGCCGCGGCGCAGGCCCGCGGCCTTATCCCCACAAGCCCGCCCCTCGAATTCGTCAATTGACTCGAATCCACACACATTATGAAAAACCACACGACCATTCAGCCTGCCGGCGCGCCGGCACCCGTCGGCCCCTACAGCCACGCCGTCCGGGTCGGTCCCCTGCTCTTCTGCTCGGGCCAGATCCCGCTCGATCCCGCCACCGGCGCCCTTGTGCCGGGCGATATCAAGGCGCAGACCGACCGTGCGATCGAGAACATCAGGATCATCCTCGCCAGCGAGAACCTGACGCTGGCCAATGTGGTGAAGACAACCGTGTTCCTGCTCGACATCGCGGATTTCGCGGCGATGAACGAGGTGTACGGACGCCACTTCAGCGGCGACTGCCCCGCGCGCTCGGCCGTGCAGGTTGGGGCCCTGCCGCGGGGCGCGCGCGTCGAGATCGAGGCGATCGCGGCGTATTGATATCTCGGGCAGCCCCGGGCCTGTTTCCGGCATCTACCGCCATGCGAGATAAGGAAAGATCCCGGAGCGCGGCAAAGCCGCAACCAAAGCAACGGAAACCTCGCGCACGCCCGGTGGGAGCGAACGCGCCGGTCGCCGCGCTGCGCCGGCGCGGGCGGTCGCGTCCGCCGCTCGAGCGGATGCTGCGGATTCACCAGGCCATCCAGTCGGGGCGGCATCCCAACGCGACCACGCTGGCGCGCGAACTCGAAGTCAGCGCAAAGTCGATTGTCCGCGATCTGCAGTTCATGCGCGACCGCCTGGATTTGCCCATCGCGTATGACGATCGCCGCTGGGGGTATTTTTACACCCAGGAAGTCAGCGCGTTTCCGAATTTGCAGATTACCGAAGGGGAGCTGTTCGCGCTGCTCGTGGCCGAGAAAGCGGTCCAGCAATACCGCGGCACGAATTTCGAGCGTCCCCTCGTGAGCGCCCTCAAGAAGCTGTCCGACGCACTGCCCGAGACCGTGTCGCTCCAGTGGACGGACTGGGACCAGACGATCTCGTTCCGCACCAGTGCCGAACCGGTCCTGAATCTCGAGGTGTTCGACGCCCTGGCCCGAGCAGCCGCGCGGCGCGAACAGATCGAATTGGCTTACCGGAAGCCGGGACGCCCCGAGGCGGATCGGCGGGTGGTCGATCCGTATCATCTGGCGAATATCAACGGCGAGTGGTTCCTCTTCGCATTCGATCATCTGCGCCGCGACCTGCGGACGTTCGTGCCGGCCAGGATTCAGTCGGTGCGCCCGACCGGCCGGCGCTTCGTGCGTCCCCGAGGATTCTCGGTTGACCGGCAATTGCGGGGCAGTTTCGGCGTCCACTCGGCCGAGGGCCGCTTCGATGTGGTGCTTCGCTTCACGCCCAGGGTGGCCGATTACATCCGCGAGAAGCGGTGGCATCCTTCGCAGATCCTCGCGGACCGTCCCAACGGCGGTGTCGAACTGCGGCTCAGATTATCGAGTCTGACCGAGATACGACGCTGGATTCTCGGTTGGGGCGGCGAGGCGGCCGTGGTGCGTCCGCCGGAGCTGGCGGATGCGGTGCGTCAGGCCGCCCAGGCAATCCTCGATGCCAGAATCCCTGACCGGTGAGGCTGCGGAGATCGGAGTTCGGAGTTCGGAGTTCGGAGATGGGGGGAGGTGCGTCAGTGCGTCAGTGCGTGTTCGGCTGGCGTGCCTGCGCCGGCACAGAGAGGCCGGTAGCCGCCGCCAGGGCCAGGCTCACTTTTTCGAACTCGGAGCTTGCCGCGCCGACGTCCCGTTGCACGGTGGCAAGATCGCCTGCCTTGGCACTCTGTTCGAGTTCGGCGCACAGACGCGCCAATCGCTGGGCGCCCAACCCGCTCGCGCTGCCCTTGAGACTGTGGGCGGCGCGCGCGAACCCGGCGAGATCGCCCGCGGCGGCGGCGGCAAGGAGGCCATCGCGGAGCGGAATGGCGCTCTGAAAGAAGAGCTCGGCCATCTCGACCAAGGCGTCGGTCTCGCCCGGCACGTTCAGTTCGGCGAGGCTGCGCAACATGGAGAGGTCGAGCGTTTCCTCGTCGGGACCCGGCTGGGCCCCGGACGCAGCCGGGGCCAGGTCCTGGTCGGCGGTCAGCCTTTCACTTGCCCGCTGCAAGGCGGCTTCGAGGTCGGGAAGCCGGACGGGCTTGGGGATGTAGTCATCCATCCCCGCGGCGACGCAGCGCTCGCGATCCCCTTCCATGGTGTTCGCTGTCATCGCGATGATCCGCAAGGGGCGCCGGGGCGCGCCGACCGTGCCGCTGATCGGCACCTCCTGTTTACGAATGGCGCGGGCGGTTTCGTAGCCATCGAGTTCGGGCATCTGACAATCGAGGAGCAGGAGGTCGTAACTCTGCCGTTCCAGGGCCTCGAGCACCTGCCGTCCGTTCGAGACGGCGTCCGCGGCGTGACCCAGCCGGCGGAGCTGGCGCAGGGCAAGGCGCTGGTTGACGAGGTTGTCCTCGGCCACCAGGATGCGAAGCGGGACGGATGGCGTGGCTGAAGGGGACGGACTGTGGAGTCGGGCGGCGAGACTTGCAGGTTCGTGTGCGCCTGACGGTGTGGCGGCGGCCATGACCTTGACCAGGCCGTCGTAGAGGCGGCCCTCGCGCGGCGGCTTGACGAGGCACGCGGCGATTCCTGCGCTGCGCATGGTGGCCACATCGAGCCGATCGCGCAGCGAGGTCAGCATGATCAGCCGTGTCTGGCCGGTGTTTGGATCCGCTCGAATGCCCTCGGCCAGGCTCAGACCGTCCATCTCCGGCATCTCCATGTCGATCAGGGCCAGATGGTACGCGGTGCCCGCGCGGGCGGCGCTCTGGAGCAGGGCCAGGGCCGCGGCGCCGTTTGCGGCTTCGTCGGCTTGAACGCGCCAGCGGGCAAGGGTCTCCACCAGCAGACGCCGGTTGAGCGGGTGGTCGTCGACAACCAGGGCGCGCACGCCCGCCAGAAGGTCGCGGCTCGGCTCGGCGGCCTGGGCGCTTTCGGGTTGGCGCTCGAACGAGGCGGTGAACCAGAAAGAGGATCCGCGTCCGACCTGGCTGATGACGCCAATCTCTCCTTCCATCAACTCGACGAGCTGTTTGCAGATCGCCAGGCCCAGCCCGGTCCCGCCGTATTTGCGCGTGGTCGATCCGTCGGCCTGGCTGAAGGCCTCGAAGATGCGCGACTGCGCTTCGGGTGCGATGCCGATGCCCGTGTCGCGGATCTCGGCCCGGATCGCCGTGTGAGTCTCCGTTGTCTCGAGCGGCTGGAGATCGAGGACGATTTCGCCGCGGTCGGTGAACTTGATGGCATTGCCGATCAGGTTGGTCAGGATCTGGCCCAGGCGGCCCGGATCGCCGCGCAGCCGGCGAGGCAGCGTGTCGCCCAGGAAATAGACCAATTCGACGCCCTTGGCATGGGCGGACTCGGCCAGGAGATCCACCGTGCCCTCGACAACCTCCCGGAGATCGAAATCGACATGGTCGAGCTTCATCCGGCCCGCCTCCATCCTCGAAAAATCGAGGATGTCGTTGATGATGTTCAGGAGCAACTCGCCGCTGCGGCGGATGGTCTCGGCGCCGTCCCGCTGCTCGACCGACAGCTCGGTCTCGAGCAGGAGGCCGGCCATGCCGATGATGGCATGCATCGGCGTGCGGATTTCGTGGCTCATGTTGGCCAGAAACTCGCCCTTGAGCCGCACTGCCTCGACGGCGGCGTCGCGGGCCTTCTCCAATTGTCGCTCGGCCTCGACGAGCGTCGTGATGTCCTTCGACACACCGATCGTGCCGATGATGTTGCCGTTGCGATCGCACAACGGCATCTTGGTTGTCAGCGCCCAGGTCTGGCGCCCGTCGGGCCACGTCTCGAGCTCCTTCTTGGCCACGATCGGCTCGCCTGTGGCGATGATCCGCTGCTCGTCCTCGTAGGCCTGACGGGCATGGGCTTCGCCGAAGAAATCGAAGTCGGTCTTCCCCACCACCTGGCTCGAATCGCGCGCGCCGAACATCCGCGCCATCTCGCGGCTGACCCGCAGGAAACGGGATTGCCGGTCCTTGAAATAGATGGCGTCGGGGATGCTGTCCAGGAGCGCCTGGAGCAGGTCGCGCTCGTGCTCGATCGCCTCCTCCATCCGCTTGCGCTCGGTCACGTCCCAGAAGATCCCCTGCACGCCGGTCACCTTGCCGCTGGCGTCGTAGAGCGGCGTCTTGAGCACCTGAACATACGTCCGCTCGCCGTTGGGCCGGACATTCTCCTCGATCACATCCAGGACCGTGAGCGTGTCCATCACACGCTCATCGTCATCGCGGTACTTGGCCGCCAGTTCCGGCGGATAGAAATCGGCGTCGGTCTTGCCGAGGATTTCCTCGGGCGGCCGGCCCACGGTGCGACAGAACCGCTGGTTGACGAAGGTGAACCGCCCCTCGGTGTCCTTGCGAAAGATGCTCTGGGGCAGGCAATCGACCAGCGAATGATAGAGCATTTCCGAGTCCCACAACGCCTGCTCGGTCTCGCGGCGACCGCTGTCCGCTTCGGACGGCGCGCTCATGTCGGCCTCTTTCCAGCCCGCATGGCTTTCCTATTGTGAAGTCTCATCGGCACGTGCACGGACGGAGTGAACCATGCGGGCTACGGATACCAGCGACGCCTTGCTTGGATCGGCCAATCCGATCTCGCGCGCCAGCACGGCCGCCTGCTCGCGCGCCGCCGCCATTTTCGGATAGCGGATTTCCCGGTAGCCGGTGACCGTCTCGGGGAGGCGCAGCATGCGGACGCAGGCATCGTAGCCGCGGGGTG
This sequence comes from Verrucomicrobiota bacterium, assembly GCA_040766265.1. Lineage (GTDB taxonomy): Bacteria > Verrucomicrobiota > Verrucomicrobiia > Limisphaerales > J093 > MWFF01. Next base: position 23,302 of record JAXGQW010000067.1, on the reverse strand, counting down.
TCCGGGACGCCTCGTCGAAGCCCGCCAAGAGGCCGATGTACCAGTCGCGGAAGTCCTTCTCCTGCCTGTGCCAGTCGGGCATGACGCGCCGAAGCCAGCGCTGATGCTTGATCAACGAGAGCATCCAATCGCGCGTCCGCAGGTTGAAGGCAACCTCGCGACCGAGCAGGGCGAATTGCGGGCGATTGAGGTGCCGATAGACCAGGCGGTCGCCTCGGGCGGGATCGACGTTGTACCAGGCCCGGTCGCGGCGGTGTTTCTCTTCGCTGGTAAGGATGTGGGCCACGTACACTTCGTCCTTGATGAGCATCACCTTGTGCAGGTTCCAGATCACGGCCTTGGTGGCCTCGAAGTCCCGGCCTGCGCTGTCGGACGCGCAAATGCGCCGCACCAGCGCGATGTACCGCGCCGCGTACGCGGCGTTCTCGAACTGGATGAGATCGTAGACCCGCAGGGCGAAATCGGCCAGCGTCCGGTCGTCCATCGGCAGATCGCGGACCGCCTCCTCGGTCATCGCGCGGTACGCGGCGGCCAAGGCCTTTCCCCGGCGCCGCGTCCGCGCGAGAATCTCGGCCTTGTCCGCCAGGATACCCGCATACGTCGCGGATTCGCTGTGCAGGCCGGCGTTTTGCCGGACGGCATCGAGGTCATGGGCCATCAGCCGCCCGAGTGTGAATGCCTTGACGTTCTCGGACCCGGCGGCGCCAAGTCCGCTCCGGATCGCCCATTCGAGGGTCTCGATGCGGAGCGGGATGAGGCCGCGTTGGAAGGCCAGGCCGAGCATGACGATGTTGGCGTACAGTTGGGTGCCGAAGTAGCGCTCGGAGACTTCCGACACATTGCAGCTCAGGTAGGCCTCGGACCGTGAGTTGCGCCGCAGCAAGTCTTCGAGAACCGTCACCTGGAAGTCGTCCTTGCCCAGCAGACTCAGAATCGTCGGCGTCTTGTGCGTGTTGACGACGAAGGCCGTCCGATGCCGGCTGCCCACGCGCTGGTTGGTCGACGGATCGATGGCCCGAGCCGCTTCGAGAATGTCCACTCCGATCACCAGATCCGCTTTGCCGTAGGGGATCAGGTTCGAACAATAGGGCGCCCCCTCGACCGCATACGTGATCATCGAGTAGACGCCCCCGTTCCGAATCGCCAGCCCCTTCTTGTCGCAGAACCGGACCTGATACCCTTCCCGATGGCCCGCCAGCACAAGGATGGCGGTGGCGGTTCCGATCCCCATCCCGCCCACCCCGGCCAGATAGCCGTGCCAGCGCCCCTCGATCGACGGCGGCGTGGGCGCGGGCAGGCTCGAGGCATCGAGCCGCTCGAAGAGTGTCGGCGGCTTCTGCCTGCGCAAGACCGTGACCTCCTCGAAAGACGGACACGCCTGGACCCGCGGCCCGTCATCGGGCGTCGACACCATGGCACGGGCACACGCCCCATCCGCCACACACCACGAGAAGTCGATCTGCACCTTCCGCCCGTACGGAGTCTGCGCAAACGTCAGCCCGGGGCATCCGGTCGCCTTCGTGCACTCGAGGCAATTCTCACAGACCTCGTGGGTGATGTTGATGAACCGTTTCTCGGGCAGAAAGCCCTTCTCCCGGAGAATCCTCCGCTCCTCGCGCGCCGCGCGCCGATGAAACGTGATGCCGCATTCCTTGTCCGCCACGACAACCTTGACGCCGTCCTGCAGGATCACCTTCTCGAGCAGTTCGCGATAGCTTTCGCGCTCGGCCGGATTCACCCGCACAACCGTCGCGCCGGAGCGCGTCTGGTCGGTGATGCCCGCAATCACGGCGTCGATGTTCTGCGCAAATGTCCGCTCCCCCATCAGCCCCTGGTCCAAAGCCGGCGTCGTCTGGTGTCCGGTCATCGCCGTCGTCTTGTTGTCCAGCACGATGTAGGTGATGTCCTGGCCGTTCTTGAGCGAGTTCGAGATCGCAAGCTGCCCGCTGTGGAAGAAGGTCGAGTCCCCCATGAACACAACCTGTTTGTTGCGGATAAACGGGTCGATGCCCGCCCCGGTGCCGCCCCCCAGCCCCATGCCGCTGTAGTTGTGCATCAGGTCCTTGGTCGGCTCGAACATCAGCATCGTGTAGCAGCCCGTGTCCCCGTGAAAAAGCAGGTCCACCGGCCCGCTCCCGTGCACCCGCCGCATGTAGCGCGGATCACGAAACTGCTTCTTCATCTCGACCAACACGCTCGCCGAGTCCCGATGCGGGCAGCCCGGACAGAATGTCGGGGTCCGCGCCGCGATATCGACCACCACCGATTTGATTTCGCGAATCAGATCCAATTCCCGCCGGATGCGCGCTGCGTCAATCCGCCCTTCAAGCTCGGGCAGGCTCAGCAACAGCGGCCCCAGCCGGCCGATCAACTTGCTCGGGTTCAAACCCCGCGTCGAAGGAATCGGATCCAGACCTTGTGGGAATTGCTTGCCCCAGACCCGGCAACACGAGGCCGGGCCGCTCCCGGACTGCTTCTGCCAGGCCCGCGTGACGATGGCAAGCACCTGCTCCTCGAGAAAGCCGCGGCGTTCCTCGATCACGAAGACGTCCTTCAGCCCGGATGTAAACTCCTCGATCAGCGCCGGATCGAGCGGGTAAGTGACCCCGACTTTCAGGATCGGAAAATGCCCGTCGACTCCCATCTCCGCGAGGGCATGGCGCAGGTAACAGTAGGCAGCCGCCGAACTGATGAACCCGATCCGAGCCTCGAAGTTGGTGTCATTTCCGGGCAGGATCTGATTGGCGCCGTACCGACGCGCACTGGCCCAGAGCCGGGTATAGCGGTCGTCCAGACCCTGCTCTTTGCGCCAGGTGCGGGGAGGGAGCAGGACATTCCGCTCGAAATCGATCTTGGCCGTGTCCAAATCGAACGGAGTGTGCAGGTTGAGCGCAGGAGCGTGGTTGGGCCGGACGCTCACCGCGCCGCCGCCGTCCGCCTGGTTCGTCGTGACCAGGTATCCGATGTACAGTTCGCTTTCACGGGACAGCGTAAACGCCAGATTGACCCAGTCCTTGAGTTCCTGGGCGTCGCTCGGCTCGAGCACCGGCATCATCAGGTGCTTGGCGATGTACCTCGAGTCCGCGGGCACCTGGGTCGAGTCGCTCCACGGATCGTCGCCCAGCACGATCACAGCCCCCCCCTCCGGATGCGCCCCCACCAGATTCCCCAAGGCCAAAGCGTCGGCAGCGACGTGCACGCCCACGCTCTTCTGGACACTGATTGCCCGCAGGCCATGCATCTGCGAGCCGTTGACCATGGCGGCCGACAACGCCTCGTTGTTCGCCATCGTCGCCCGAATGCCCTGCTCGGCAAGCAATTCCTGAATCTCAGAGGCGGTATCGAAGAAACCGGCGACGGGTGAGCCGGGATAGCCAGTCCACAGATGGGTGCCGCCGACGGTTTCCAGGCATCCTTTAACGAGCAGCTCGTTCCCCGTAAATACTTCTATACCAAAAGCTTTGGTAAACCGCGGATCGACTTTCACCAGACGCAGTATGTCATCCAACCCCTGCACTGGCAAGAGTGGACTTCCTGATGCCTCTGCCTTACTCAGCTTCTGGGCCGCTGCTGACAAGGACCGTGTTGGTGACCGGATGGTTCTGCCAGACCCAGTCACCCACCTTCGCCCTCCCGGCGACGCCATGACGCCGTGTCACCGCGACGGCGGCCTGATCGTCCTGGCCATTCACCCCCAACGAGTAAAGTGTGAAACGGTCCCCTTCCCCGCGCCTGTAACGCAACGGCTGACCGTTAACGGGGTCCGGCGGAACGGGATTCAGATACCTGGGTGCAAGGGCTTCCAGTGAATCGGGGAGAGCGCCGCGGTCCAGACGGTGCCTCTCGATGGCGACGGCGACGCGCGCCAGGTTGACCGTGGCCTGGGCCTTGGCGGCATTCCGGGCCGCTACGCTGACGGGCGGGCCCATCATCGAGGCAAAGAGGTTATAGGGGGTGCGACTCCCCAATCGCGCCTCGATCGACTGCTTGTCCAGCCGGGCGACATCGATCGTGCCGGCGACCGGATCGAAGGCCGGCAGCAGGTGCTCCTGATAGAGACGCGCGATGTGATACTGATTCTGGTACTTCATGGGACCAGGCAACGAGTCGTAGGGCCGGGTCGCCGATGCGTCGATGCCCCTGCTCCCCGCCTCATGAACCTCGGCGGCGCCGCCGATCATTCCGATGGCGAAGGCCCGCTCGCCACGCAGACAATGGGCCATCTCTTTGACGAAATTGGCGCGTCTCAAGGCACCCTCGAACTCCGCAAGCTGAGGCTCACTCCACTCATGCCGCGCCAATCCTTCCCACAAGCCTTGCATCGCCGAATCGGTCAGCGCGATCCGAACCAGGGCGGCGATCAGGAGCGGTTCCTCCGACAACGCGTCCGCCAACCGCAGCGCGGCCCGCACATCCCGGGCGGCGGACGCCGGGTCGTCCGCGGCCAGATGGGCGAGGGCGGAACAAACGAGCGGACGAGACAGGGCCTTGAGCGAGGCCAATTGCTGCAGCAGAAGCTCCATGTCCTCCCCGTAATGGGCCTTGAGATTCGCCCCGGGTCGCTGGGCGGCATCGCGAATCTCATCGAGCGCGGCCTGGTTCTGGGCCAACGCGAAGAGCAAATCCTCGGCCGGTTTCCCCACCGGCCTGGCGGCCAAGGCTTCGAGAACGGGATGCGCAGCCTTCGACACCGGCTGTTGCGTCCCATCCGAATCCGTCACAACACCGGGCGGGGCGTCGGCAGGCGCGCTCGCGGCGGTATCGGCCGCGCCGTCGTTCAGTCCGCGCAACTGTCGCTGCCAAACTGCCAGGTCTCTGAACTGGCCCATTTGCCACCCCGGGCTTGCGTCGCGCAAGCGCGAGGTCCAGGCGAACATCTCAGTCACACGATCGCAGGCCCTCGAATCCCGCCGTCCGACTGCTCCGGAAGCCCCGTCCACCACGTAGTCCGAGAGCGGACGCAGCAGAGGGGTCATGAAGAAGTTGTTGTCATCCGGCACGGGCTCGGGCAGCAGGCGCCGAAAATCGAGCGTCTCACCCTGCGCTTCCAGCCCGGCCCGATGTCCTTGCCACAATCGTCGGGCGCGATAGCTCTCGATGGCGTAGGCGAGGGCGAGCAACGTGACAAGGGCCACCGCGATGAAGACCGCGCGCTTAAGCCATTTGGCGAGTCGAGACGGTTTCCAAGCATTCATATCTGAAGAAACCGGGCATGGCGCGCCGCGCCCTCCGGGGCCGACCGCGTCGGCTCACGCCTTGGCGCGTCGATTGACCTTGTGGATCGCCGCCTGGTCGGTGCACTTGATGATCATCTCGTCTATGCACACGTGCGGAGGCCGGCTCGCAACCCAGACCATCGCGTCCGCCACATCCTCCGACCTCAGAGCCTGAACGCCCTCGTAGACCTTCTTCGCCCGCTCGATGTCGCCCTTGAACCGCACCAGCGAAAACTCGGTCTCCGCCATGCCCGGATCGATCGTCGCAACGCGCAGGCCTGTCCCGCACAATTCGAGGCGCAAGGACCGGGTGATCTGCAACTCGCCCGCCTTGGCGGCACAATAGGCGGCTGCGCCCTCGTAGGCAGTGCGACCGGCGATTGATCCGATATTGATGATGGTTCCGGCCCGATGCGGCAGCATGAGCGGCAACACCGCCCGGGTCATGCGCAGCACGCCGAGCACATTGGTCTGCATCATCGTCTCCCAGTCGGCGTCCTTCCCCTCGGCCACCGGTTCGAGCCCGAGCGCCCCGCCGGCGTTGTTAACGAGCACATCCACCCGCGGCGTGAACTCCCTCACCCAGCTTGCGAACGCGTCGACACTGGCCGTGCTCGCCACGTCGAGCGGATGGTAGCCCACCTCGGCCGCCCCGGCGGCCTTGGCTTCGAGCGCCGCGGCGCTTAGCCGATCCTCCCGGCGGGCGCCGAGCAGAAGTCGAGCCCCTGCGCGCCCGAAAGCCATCGCGCCGGCTGCGCCAAAACCGCTCGACGCGCCTTGATCAAAACCCACTGCCCAGTCAGTTTGTGAGACATGCGGTTTTTTTAGGACGCAACCGCCCGCGCGCCAAGCCGGAAGATCAGTGGGAAGATCGATTGGGAAGACCGGCGTTCGCCGGGACGAACGGACACTCCACTCTGGCTCGACCAGAGCGGCAATTGGTGGAACTGGTGCGCGATAGAGGATTTGAACCTCTGACCCCTTCCGTGTCAAGGAAGTGCTCTACCCCTGAGCTAACCGCGCATCAACTGCCAAGATACTATCGGTAGCTCGCCGTCACGGCAAGAACAAACCCTGCGGGCTTTTCGGCCAAAAACCTTCTCAAAGTCCAATAATATTGGCCTATTCTGGCAAGTCCTCCGGCCCTGCGCCTCCGCAAACTGGGCATCTTTTCCCCTTGGAAAGCACCGAGTCTGCGTGCACGTTCGGGGCACATTCGCCGCAGGTTCGCGGCAGAAAAGCGCCGAAAAGCTGGCGAACATTGGCAAGCGGGTGCGTGCGCAGAGTGATGCAGCACAAACCGCTTCGAGTCTGGGGTGGAAGTCTGCGCCTCCAGATAGAGGTGGGAAGGTGGCACATGCGGCTCCATCGTAAGGGTCTGTGCAAAAATTAATTCCGGTTTTGCTGGAGGGGATTTGGCTCGCTGGCGAGGCGCGACGAGGGAGCATACCCGCAGCGGTCTGTGACCGAGGAGCAACGAAGCCAGCGAGCCAAAGCCCCCCAGCCCTCCGGGGCGGGGCGGCACCGGGCCATCTGCGTCGTTCCTCGGTCGGTCGAGTATCTCAGGGGATACACTCCCTCCCTCGGGCCTCGCATCTGGCCCGGTGGCGCTCCCGCCAAAATCGGAAGTCATTTTTGCACAGACCCTAAGCTGCAGCACCTCCGATCCTCTGGCGGGGTTCTCGTCTGTTTTGCGTGCAGCTTTCAAGGGAGTGTGTATAGACGACCGGTATGCAAGGCGCGGGCTGCAACGGAGCCGCCGTGGGGCCGAGTGCGGTGACGGACTTTGCTTCGACGCATTGGAGCGTGGTCGTGGCCGCCGGCGACAGCCACTCGCCCCAGTCGGCCGCCGCGTTGGAATCGCTTTGCCGCACGTATTGGTTCCCTCTCTATGCCTGCGTCCGCCGCCAGGGTTATTCGCCGGAGGAAGCCCAGGATCTGACCCAGGCGTTCTTTGCGCGGTTCCTCGAGAAGAAATACCTCAAACACGCCAACCCTGACTCCGGTCGGTTCCGCACCTTTCTGCTGACGTCGCTCAAGCACTTCGTGGTGAGCGAATGGCGGAAGGCCGAGCGCCAGAAACGCGGCGGCGGGATCGTCCCGATCCCGTGGAACACCGAGCACGCCGAGCAATGTTACGCGTCTGAGCCGGCTGACGAACTGACGCCGGAGAAGGTTTTTGAGAAGCGCTGGGCGATTGCCCTCATGCAGCGGGTGCTCGCGCGGTTGCGCGAGCAATACAAAGGTGCCAACAATGGGCCACTCTTTGAACAGTTGAAGGGCCTTGTTTGGGGAGACGCGATCCCCCAACCGTACGCCGAGATTGCCACGGAACTGGGGTTGACCGAAGCGGCGGTGAAGGCGAGCGCTCATCGGCTGCGCCAGCGTTGCCGCGAGGTGTTGCGGGAGGAAATCACCCAAACCGTGGCCCGGCCGGATGACGTGGACGATGAACTGCGCCATTTGATCGAGTTGTTCAGCGAATAGCCCAGCCGCGAATCCGAGATCTCAGATTTGAGATCTGAGATCTGAATTGCCTGTGACCTCCCGAGCATTCTGGCGTAGCAATGGATTGAGAGCGGTGGCGAAGGCTGTGAACTGAGCGCCATTCCGATGCGCACCTGTGCCAACTGCGGCGCGAAGCTGAGCGTGACCGGGCCGGAAGGCCTGTGCCCCAGGTGCTTTCTGCAGGAAGGGCTCACCCCCGTGGCCGATGCCGCCGCGGAAGTCGCGCCGCGGGAACCCGCGGAAGGGGAGCCTTCGGCCTCGACCCCGCCACCCGGATCGAGCAGGCCCGTCTTGGGCGATTACGAGCTGTTGCACGAGATTGCCTGCGGGGGCATGGGCATGGTCTACAAGGCCCGGCAGATCAGTCTGCATCGGACGGTGGCGGTGAAGATGATCCGCGCCGCGCAATTGGCCAACGAAGGCGCCGTAAAACGCTTTCACACCGAAGCCGAGGCCACCGCCAGCCTGGATCATCCGAACATCGTTTCCATTTACGAAGTCGGGCAGCACGCGGGGCAACCCTTCTTCAGCATGCGGTACGTCGACGGCCCCAACTTGTCGAAGTATGTGGCCGACCTGCCCACTCGACTCTCACCCCAGGAAGCCGCCCGCCTGTTGGTCACCGTGGCGCGGGCGGTGCATTACGCGCATCAACACGGGATCCTGCATCGCGACCTCAAGCCGGCGAACATCCTGATGGACGCCCACGGTCAGCCGCATGTGACGGATTTCGGGCTGGCCAAACTGATCGAAGGGAGCGGCGACCTGACCCTCAGCGGGGTGGCGCTGGGGACCCCCAACTACATGTCACCGGAGCAGGCGGCGGGCACGGGCCGCAAGCTGACCACGGCGACGGACGTCTTCAGCCTCGGTGCGGTGCTGTATTTTCTGCTGACGGGACGGCCACCCTTCGAGGGCGCGACTCCCTTGGAGGTCATGCGCAAGGTGGTCGAAACCGAGCCGGTCCGGCCCAGCAAGGTTGGGAGAAGGAATGGGGTGAAAGCTGATCAGGCCGCCGGTGAGCGCGGCGCCGCGTCCGATGCACCAATCGAGGCCCTCTCGGTTCAGCGCATTGATCAGGACCTGGAAACCATCTGCCTGAAGTGCCTCGAGAAGGTTCCGGCGCGGCGTTATGCGTCGGCGGACGCGCTGGCGAATGACCTGGAGCACTGGCTGCGTCATGAGCCGGTCCGGGCGCGGTCGGCGGGCCGGCTTTACCACTTCCGGAAGTCGGTGCGGCGGAACCCGCTGGCCTACGGCGCGGCGGCGGCCGTGGTGGGGGCGCTGGCATTGGGGGTGGCGTTCAGTTCGTGGCAGGCCGCGCGAGCGCTGCGGGCGGAGAAGCTGGCGGAGGAGCGGTTGGTGGAATCGGAAAAGGCGCGGGCGGCCGCTGAGGCCAGCGAGGCCCGTGCAATCGCGGCGGAGCGGGAGACCAAGGCGAAGGCGGACGCCGAGCGGGCGCTGGACAGGGCGCAGGAGATGACGAAGTACCTGACTGCGGAGTTATTTGGCGATTCCAATCGCGCGCCATTCAGGGAAACACAACTGACGGCTTGGCTGACCGCGCTGCGGCAGGCGGTGGCGACCAATCCCACCGCCAAGGACATGGCCATTCGTCTGGCGACCATCGACCTTTGGCTGGGCGAGACCAATGAGCACCGGACTCTCTGCCGGGAACTGCTCGCGTGGGCTGCGGAGCACTCCGAGGATCCCGCCCCCCACCAACGCGCCGCTTACGCGTATCTGCTGCAGTCACACCCCGACCCGGAGATGCTGAAGCAAGCAGTGGCCGCCGCCCGCAAAGCTTTGAAGCTCACCTCCCCCAACTTCATTCATCGGGGTTGGATGCTGGTCGTCGCTGGCTTGGCGGCCATCCGTGACGGCTTGCCTGGTGAAGCGGAGCCGCCGTTGACCGAGGCCTTGAGCGCGCCGCGTGTCAGCCGGAACCTGCGGGGCCTGGGGCTGGCATGCCGGACGATCGCACGCGCGCAGTTGGGCCGGACCAACGAAGCCCAGGCTGACTTCGCCGAACTGGATAGAATCAGGCCAGCCTTCCCGGCTCCGCCGACGCCTTCGGCGATTTTGTTCCTGCTCGATGAGATGGCGGTTGCGCAGATGTACGAGGAAGCCAAGGCGCTGCTGAACGAACCCGGCGTCACCCACGCATCCATGCGGGCCACGAATAGTCCAGGCCCACCCACGCCCCCGGCCGATTGAACGGAGGCATCCTCGAGTTCACGCGGCGCACCGAACGCTGGCGCGGCTTCTCATCGGCCAGTTCAATTCGAGGGGCTTCCTTGCGCGGAATCTGCGGTCAACCCGACTTTTTCGATTTTCTGCAACCTCGCTCGAATTTCGGCGTAGCAAGGAAATGAAAGAACCAACTGTGCATTGATGCTATGAAATGTCGATTTTGCCGCTTCTTGGTTTGCTTGGGCTTCCTGTTGGCTTGTGCCTTTCCCACGCGCGCGCAATGGCTGACGCAATCGTTCAGTTTGAAAGGCGGCTGGAACGCGGTGTTTCTGCACGTGGACGCCTCACATGACACGCTGGATGCCCTGGTGGGGAGCGACGGCGCCAATCCCATTCTTGAGGTCTGGCGCTGGAATCCGCCCTCGACCGTTCAATTTGTGGAAAGCCCGCAGCAGCCTGTGGACACCGGCAGCGAGTGGTCCAGTTGGGTGCGAGGCCATGCCAATCCCGCGCTGCAGCGCCTCGTCGGCGATTCCGCTTACCTGGTCAAAGTCGCCACGAATGTGTCCACCTACACGTGGCAGATCAAGGGCCGCCCAGTCGCGCCGCGCGGCGAATGGACCATCACAGGACTGAACCTGCTGGGGTTTTCCACTCTCCCCGCCAGCCCGCCAGACTTCGACGTCTTTTTGGCTCAATCCCCGGACCTGGGTGCGTGACGAGATTCTGAGGTCTGATGAAAAAGGCTTGAATTCTCTGCGTGATGTACCTAGGATGATAGGTACGTCTATGAATACAACCAATGCCGCTGACCTTCTGGCTCAAATCGCCCGCATTCAACTCATGGAACGGGGCAAGCTCTGCGCCTACCACCTCAAGGACCGCCCGGCCGATGCCGGCCCCTATTACAAACTCCAAGGTTGGGAACAGGGTAAGAACCACACGCGCCACGTGCGCCCGGAGCAGGTCCCCCTCCTGGAGGAGGCGCTGGCTGGCTATGCCCAGTTCCGCGAGTTGACCGAGCAATACGCGCAGCTGGTCATCGAGCAGACCCGCCAGCAACTGGCGGGCGTGGGCGTAAAAAAAAAGCCGGGACCTCGCCCCAACTCCTCTTGGCGCAGGAGGAAGAGATCGGGCAATTGATGGCCCGGTTTGCGGCGCAGGAACCCACGGGGACGTTGGTCCAGGAACTCGAGGTCCTGGTGCGTACGGCGGTCTTCGAGCCGGCCAACGCCCTGGTTGGCCACCTGCTCCAAGGGGCCGCCGATCGTCTCGACGCCGCCTACCAACCCAAGCCAGGGCAGGTGCGCCAGGGGCGAGTCGCTTGCCAGGTGAAAGGCCTCTTTGGCTGCTTCCCACTGGTGCGTGACTATTACTATCACGCGGGGAAGAAACAGGGCCACTATCCGGCCGATGCGGCGCTGGGCTTAGAGGTCGGCTACACGCCCGCGTTGGCGCGGATTCTCTGTTTGGAAGGCGCGGATGAAAGCAGCTACCAGAAGGCGGAACTGCACTTGGCCGAGATCGGCGGGATCAGCGTCTCGGCACGGCAGATTCAGCGGGTGGTGCAGCGGATCGGCTCCGCGGCCCAGGCCTGGCAGGAACGCGAGGTGCGGCCCGAGCAGTGCGAGCGCACCGACGCGCCGGTGTTTTACGTGAGTGCCGATGGCACCGGCGCTCCGATGCGCCCGGAGGAGCTGGAGGGACGCCAGGGTAAACAAGCCGATGGCAAGGCCAAGACGCGGCAGGTGTATCTGGGGTGCGTCTTCACGCAACACGAACTTGATGACGAAGGCCAGCCGGTGCGCGACTGGGAATCCACCACCTACGTGTCGAGCCTGGACGGGATCGATGAGTTCGGTCCAATGTTGCGTCGCGAGGCGCTGCGCCGTGGGATGGGAACGGCCCTGAAGGTCGTGCTCCTGATCGACGGGGCCGAAGGGTTGGCCCACATGGGCACGCTCTGTTTCAAGAACGCCGTGCAAATCGTGGACTTCTTTCACGCGCTGGAGCACGCCGGCGAGGTCCTCCGAGCGCTGTTGGGGAGCAAGGAACATCCTGCGTATGAGCTGCGCCTGCGCCGCTGGGCCGATCGGTTGCTGGAAGACGAGGTCCAGTTGCTCATCGCCGAGGCCCGACAAGAGGCGAGGACGCTGGGGCGTGCGCAGGCGGTGGAGGAGGAGTTGGGATACTTCGTGAGCAATGTCGCCCGCATGCAGTACGGTACCTTCCGCCAGCAGGGCTTCTTCATTGGGTCGGGGGTGATTGAGGCCGGCTGCAAAACGGTCATTGGCGCTCGCTGTAAACAGTCAGGCATGTTCTGGAGTGTTCCCGGCGCCGAGAACGTCCTGGCGTTCCGATGCATCCAGGCCAGTCGCCGCATCGGCCAGTTCTGGAAGTACCGGCTCAACCAGCACGCCCTCCGCAACGACAGTCTCCCGTTGGCAGCCTGAACTCAGAATCCTGTCGTGCGCCCCCCGGACCTCCAACCCCTGACCACCGAGATTTACCAATACGTTGGTGGCGAGCTGGGGCCACTCAATCCCGCCCGGGTCGTGGCGCTGCGCAACACGCTGGTCAACCGAGGACAGGCGTTCTGGATCCGCGCCGGCACGGTGTTCAACCGGTATTTCGGTCCGTTCGAGGTCAAGCTGGCCGGGTTGAGTGGCGTCGATTTCCAGGGAAATCTGAGCACGATCGAGTTCCGCCTGCGCAATCTCACCGCGGGCCCCCTCACCGTCAGCCTCCGACTCGTGGCCTCGGAACCACCGCCGGCCGGCCAGAGCGCCATTGCGGACGTGCCGCCGTTGCTGATTCGTGGCAGCTTTAATCTCACGAACTCCACCTACGGTTACACCAATCTGCCCGTCGGCTCGCCTCGCACCTGGTCGCTGGCTGCGCACAATCAACCCGGTTCCGAAGTCGCGGTCGTCCTCGGGCTCAATCGGGCAGCCATGCCCCAAAGCGTGGGGGCGCTGCTGGCGGGCTTGCTGCGGTTCACTGACTCGCTGAACCAGTCCCAGGTGGACCTGCCGGTGTCCGCCACGGTCGCCTCCAGCGCCGGCCTGTGGGTGGGCGGCGCGTCGGTGAGTCACGTGGGGCACTACCTCAAATCCTACGAGCGCGATGCGGCGGGCAACCTGGTCACCTCCACCAACGAAGCCACCTATGGCCAATACGTCGTGACCAACGTCAACACCTCCCTCGGTTCGGTCGCCCGCCCGTTCCCGTTGCGCCTCATCGTCCACAACCCGGACGAGGCCGGCGGCCAGGCCGTTCTGATGCAGCGTGTCTATTACGGGTTCGATGCGGAAACCAATGTGATCGTGGCCAATCAGGAGTCCGCCCTGAACCGCAACCTCCTGGCCCAAGCCCGGCGCATCAGCACCCCCCTTCTCCCTTGGACTCCGGCAAACACGGCCTGGGCTTTTGACGGCCGGTTGGGACAGGCCGCGCAGTTGAATACCATCGTGACGCTAGCCTACGACGATCAAGCCTCGCATCCCTTTCTGCACACCTACCACCCGGACCACGACAACCTCGATGCCCGGTTCGAGAACGAGTTGCCGCAAGGCTCCGAGTCCTACACCGTCCGCCGCCGGATCACGCTCAGCGCGAATCCGCCAGCCAACGACTTTGCCAGCCTCGTCGCGGGTGGCCGCACCCTCCGGGGTGATTACGTGGAAACCATCACCCTGCTGGGCCTGGCCCGGGCGGGCAACACCAATGAAACCCGGCAATTCGAGGTCCGCGGCTCGTTCACTCTCAACCGCATCGCCGACGTGCCAACCTTGACCACTCTGCCATGAAGCCACCATCCCTTCTGGATACCACGGCGCATGAAAAGGTCGGGCGCGATGTCCCCATCGCGCCGGACAAAACCACGACTCACCCGCCCGACCATTTGAACCAGCACTGTCAACAACAACTTACTCGTATCAAAATGAAAACAAACCACGCCTTGGCAGCCCCGCGGTGGACTGCTGTCTTGTTAATCCTCACTCTGGCGCTGTGCGTGAGCTTGCCGCCGGCTTGTACCGCCGGCGCCAGCCCGCCGGAAACCATGAGCTACCAGGGGTTCCTGGTGGACGGCGCCGGCCAGGCCCTCGGGCTGAGCGCGCCCAAGAACTACGACATCATCTTCCGCATCTGGAATGACCAAACCGGAGGACAACAACTCTGGGCCGAACAGCAGACGGTGACGGTGGACAAGGGCTACTTCAGCGTGCTGCTCGGCGAAGGCAGCCAGGCCGGCAGCCACCCGCGTCCGGCGCTCTCGACGCTCTTCCGGGCGACCGACGATGTCTCCGACCGTTTTGTGGAGATCACGGTCAAGGGGATTGGCGCGGGCAGCCCGCCCGAGGATGTCACGATTCTACCGCGCTTGCGCCTGCTGACCGCGCCCTACGCGTTCCTGGCGCAAAGCGCCGTGACGCTGGTGAGCGGCACGAATGCCGTCATCTCGACCCTGCTGAACAATGTGGGGATCAACACTGCCAACCCCAGCGCTCAACTTGACGTCAATGGCACGGTCAAGGCCACGGACCTCAACGTGGCCGGACCCGTCACCGCCGCGTCCTTTGCCGGCAACGGCGCGAGTCTAACCCACTTGGATGCGTCCAAGATCACTTCCGGCACCCTGGATAGCGCAAGAGTTCCTAACTTGGATGCGGCCAAGATCGCTTCCGGCACCCTGGATGGCGCAAGAATCCCGGCCACCTTCACGGGAAACAGAATCTTCAACGGGAGTGTCAGCATTGGGACATCCAGCGCGCCCCAGGCCAACCTGGACGTCGCGGGAACGGTAAAGCTGTTCAGTGTGCCTGGGGCCAATACTACTTGGACGCCTAATGGAGGAAACAATGATTACTTGGTAAGTGATCGCTTGTCCGAGTCGCCAGCCACCACGGACGGCTTTCTTTCCGTGATCGTTGAGTATGTAGGGCCGGGGCACCTCAGCGCGGGCGTAACGGGTTTTGTTGATAAGCAATTGTGTGGCGCTGCATCGGTGAATTATCACTATAATGTGGATTTTCCGGTTGCGAGAAGTAGTTTTATGATGCCCGTTCCCAAGGGATCATCCTGGAGTCTTACTGCAACAGTTTATGGCGGTCTTCTTGGCGGTTACGGCTTCAGCGCTCCCAAGGTAACGATTCGTTGGACGACTCTTGGCCGATGATTAGGGCCGTGGGCGTATGACTTGGGCCCTGACGTCAGCAAGTGGAGCGGCACACGATGATTCCCATTCGAATCGCGGCGTGTCCAGGAACGGCAGCCACCGTGTCGGAGCTCCCCATGCTGGTTCCTCCTGTTCATTCCAGTTATCCGTCGTCTTTCTTCTAATCCCATGAACCGGCTTATGAAAACCTTTCGCCTTCTTCCCTTCGCGTTGAGCTGGGTTCTGGTGTCGCCGGGAGCACTGGCCCAGTCGCTTCCCCTCCGCACCATCGAGTTTCGCCAGAGCGACACACCCTTCAACCTGCAATCGCAGCGCGGCGTGCCCATTTCCAGCACCAACGGTATTCCGCCCGGCTCGGATGGGCGCATGTCCACGACGAACGAATCCTACGGATCCCTGAATATCCCCACCACCGGCCAATTCAGCAGCCTGGTTCCGTTTGGTGGCCTCCCGGGGCTGACCCGGAGCGACTGGCAAGCGGTCAGCAACTCCGTCATTCTCCAGCCCGGCACCAACGCCTTCTCGGACGTCGTCGCCCAGCAAATGAGACTGCCGGTCGCCCTATCCAACGGCACCGTGGTGATGATCCTGCGGCGGGCGCAGATCGCCGCTCCCTACCTGAGCCGGCAGGTTTCCTATCTATTCGGCGCCATCGTGTCCGTTCCGGCGACGGACGAACACGGCCTGTCCCTCACGAACACCGTTGGGGAGGCCTACTGGCTGGCGGAACCGTATTCCACCAACCGGCACGAGAATGCTCCCTATTACTGGAGTCCCCACTCGCGAAAGGTGTATGCCATCCAACCCGGCCCCATCGAAATCACGTGGAGACGAGCGGCTGGCTCCACGATCGAGCCGCCCGATTACTCGACCAACGCCGCGAGCTATTACGTGGACGGCGGCAACTACTACCAGCTTTACACTGTCCGCTACGTGGTTTCGGGCAGCCCCGTCAAGACCACCCGCAAAATGTATTGGACCGAGAAGGAGTTTACCCGGCTGGGCAAGCCCGTGGCCGTGCCTGCGGCGCGTGTTGGCGCCGTGAACATTGTCTATAACAACAATTTTCCCCGGCGCGTGGAACATGAGTATTCCGCGCCCGGGCAGGTGCCAATCGTGGAAACCAACATGCTGGAAGAAACGCGAACGCTTTGGTACGACCAGGCGTTGGGTTACATCTACGCCTATAACCAGGAAGGCCGCGTCTTTGTCGAATTGCTCGGCGACGCGCGTCCGGATGGCCAATCGCGCGAATCGCTCGGCTTCGAGCTGGTGGATGTATTCAAGCAGGTCAATCCGGCGGACGTAACGACCGAACTGGGCGAGCGGCTCACGCCACCACTGCCCGGTTCGGTGGACGATTTGTTTCCCGAACCCATTCTGCAGCCCAATGCGCCCTCCTTTGTTTATCAGTACAACGTGGCCGGCAGCGACCGGGTCGAGTTCTATGCCACGCGCGAAACGCAGAACTTGAATGATTGCCTGTTGCACTGGCTGGAGGCGGGCGTGGCCGGGTTGAGATGGCCGGCGCTGCTGGGGCGTTACCGCCTGGCCTGGCCAACCGATGTGACGAAATACAGTCAGTACATCCGTCCCCGGGTCGCCACGGAAAATGAGGCCAAAGAGACCGCGGTGGCACTGGCCACCGAGAATGTGCCGATCATCGAATACCAGGACCCGCTGGATCGCCCGCGCGCCAACCTGACCGAGGACTTCAATTTTTACACGTTCCTCCAACCGCCCTACACAGCGCACCGGACCCTGCTGCGCTCTGCGTCGGGCGATAGCCTGGCCTTCGAACGGGTTTTTTCCTGGCTGGATGTCAATCTCGCCACCGCCGACTTTGCGAACAATTCCGTGGTCACCAACCTGAGTGCCTGGGATCCGACCAATGGCACGTTTACCTGGTCGAGCGTGCTGCTGTCCCCGCGCGTGGTGGCCGAGGCGGTCGAGGTCGGTCAACGGTTGATCGCCCCCAGCGGAGAGCCGGGAGCCTCCAGCGACTACCTGGCCGGCCACATTCACCAGGCGGCGGGAACATCCTTCAACGTGCATGCCTACCAGGATCCGTTCACCAACGGATTCGACCTCGCCAACCAGGGCGCCATCATTCCCATTAACGCCATTCCCAGTGCCAACGAACTGGAAGTCTGGTGGTTTCGGCAGAACGCCGCCAATTCCGGTCTGAACGCGGGCAACACCGCGAGAGGCTTCAAGACCATTTACTGGCCGTCCGTGATCGGGCGTTACACCATCCAGTGGCCGGCTCATCCTCGGGAAATCGTGTTGGCCAGCCTCAAAGGCAGTGGAACGCTCGCCCCCAATGAGGCCACGGGTACCATCTACTACCAAAACGAGCGCGCGCAGCCGGGATACAATCCCAATGAGGAACATGCCATCATGTCTGGCGGCACCGCCTACGCCACGCGGGATGACTTGAACGTCACGAACAGCGCGAATTACTCGTCGCACCCCTTCGTGCTGGTCGAGTACACGGCCGCGGACGGCCGGCCGCAAATGTCCGTGTTCAAGGTGCTCCGCGAAAAGCCGGAGGCAGGTTATGTGTTTGACTACATCGTGGAGGCGGGTCGGCTGCTGCAACCGCCACCGCCGCTCATGTTCCTGGCCAAGCCCGTGGAGGGCACCGGCGACACGGCCACAAACTACAATCGCGAGCCCGGCTACCAGGGCGGCGATTGGCCCGGCGCCTGGCTGCCCGCGCGCGATGCCGCCGGCATGTACAGCAATTACACCCAATTCACTTACCGCGACCGCAAGCATGATACTTGGGTGTATCGCGGGCAGCACGCGGGCTTGCCACCCCTGCAGGTGGGCACCTACGACCGGGACACCGGCACGTTCCGGGCCCTATCGAATGCCACCGCTGTGGTCGGACAGCCGTTCAGCTTCCACCTGCACGTTTCACGACAGTCCGAGTACCTCGACCTGAAAGTCAGCGATCCGCCCAATTGGTTAAGCGTCCATGGCTTTTCCCTGGCGGGGACGCCCACCAACACCGGCACCCGCACTGTGGAGTTGTCGGTCAGCGATATTGCTGACGACAGCAGCGTGACCTGCCAGCTCACCATCGAGGTTGTAGTCAGCGGCAGTGTGGTCACGCAAGGCCCACTTCAACTGGTGTGCACCAACCGGTACACGGACACCGTGACGATCTTCTCGAACCGGCCGCCGTTCCTCGCCGTGTCGCCCAATCCGTCCAACAGCTTCACGATGCACTATTACTACAAGACCGAGCCCAGCTTCGCCTGGCCGGAAGGCGCCAGTCCCCCGCCGGGCAGCATCGTGCCCTATCTGCGGCCGTTCCGGAACGGCGCCTTTGTCGGGGACGGGAATTCCAAGACCGCAGAAGGGCTGGACATCGTGTATCGCCCGGTCTGGCCGGAGCGCGATCCGATGGATGCACGCAACCCGGTGGCCACAATGCAATTTGGTTACACGCTCACCACGCCCAAGCATGGTCTGCCGGGAGTGCGCGACTGGCTGACCGCCCGCGTGCTCTACCAGCAATCCATTGCCGCCAATGTGACGAATGCCCGTCCGAGTGTGGTGCTGCACGACGCGACCCGCGAGAAGTACGCCTCCATCACGAACTATGGCCTCGAACAATTGCCTGCCGGAGTGCGCAATGATTACTACCAAGGCAAATACTACTTCCCGAATCTGCCGCCCCATCTGGCGACACGCCTGTTTTTCGATCCCAACCGCGGCGGCAAGGGCAGCCTCGTGCTCAAAGGGGAATACCGGGAAGAATTACTGGGCGACAGCTACATCCTCCTGAATGTCTTGCGCGGCTCCGATTTGGCGGACGCCAAGGCTTTGTGTCCGGACGGCGATAATGACAAGTCGAAGTGGGATACGGCCATCGAGGCGTTGACGACGGACGTCGAGACGTTCTATGAAAATCCGGCGCAACCCGGCACCTACATTCCCAACTCCGACTGGACGGTGTCGGTGGGCGTGACCAATCTGGCTGAGATCAAGAGCGACAACACCGCTGTGGATTCTTACGCGCTCAGTGCGACTGGCCCGGGCAGCGGCTATGTCACCCTGCTCGAATCCAGCGGCACGGCCTTCACCGAACCCGGCGATCCTGTGGCCATGCACATCATCCGGGTCACCGGCAGCCTGTATTCCGGTGAACTCAAGGTGATCGCCGCCGCCAACCCGCTCAGCGAACTCGTTACCTTCCAGCACACCGCCGACCTCGCCGGGCGCTCGGCCGATTACGAATACGAGTGGAAGATCGCCCCGCCGGTTGACGGGAGTCCGCCGGAAAAGGATGACGAAATGACGCGCTACCAGAGTCTGGCCAGTGGTCCCGATCTTCCCCGCTACCTGCTCGGGGGCGCCGGCATCCGCGCGCTGGGCGATAACTACGTCGTAATGCGCTACAAACCCACCGATGTGAACCACCCCCTCTGCGATCAGTGGTCGAAGTGGACCACGCCTCAACTGGCTGAGGGCTGGATCAAACGTGTCCTGGCCGGCATCAATCCTTTCAACCAACGCATCACCGACCTGTTCAACAACCGCGTCAACACCGATGTGAGCATCCTCACCCAGGCCGGCCACCGTTGGGAAGGCGACGTCGCCCTGAACCTGGACACGATCAACGACTACGGCCTGATTGAGATCTACGAAACCGTGCTGCGGCGCGGGCGCATGCTGAGCATCGAGTCGGGATATAACTACGGCCCGGCCAATGACGCCTTGCTGCTGGCCGCCGGCTACCTCAACGATCTCTACATGATGATCGGCAACGAGGCATGGGCCGACGCAGCCAACCCAACGATTGGAATTGGCACCGCCGGCCACACCTACAGCGACATCGCCACCGCCCTCTTCGCCTTCAAAGGCCAGGTGCCCTCGCTGCTGGAAGAGGAGCTCGCGCTGTTGCGCGGACGCGATGATTTCCTTCAGCCCGGCGTCGTCGTATCCCCCGTTTACAATCGTTTGGTTTGGAACTACACCCGGGGCATCGACGCCGGCGAGGTGATTTACGCCCTCAACTACAATGTTCAAGAGAACCCAGACCAGGAGCCAGATGGTGTCATCGACGCCGCCGATGCCCTGCGCATGTTCCCGCAAGGCCATGGCGACGCCTACGGCCACTTCCTGACCGCGCTGATGGAATATTACTCGCTCCTCATGGACACCGATTTCGATTGGGTGCCGCGCATCGAGGCCGTGCTGGTGCTGGGCACACCCGTGTCGGTGGATTACCTCGATGAGCGGAAGTTTGCTGCCGCGGCCGCCGCCGTGGCGCGCGCGGGCCGGCAGGTGTTCGACCTCACCTGGCGGCGCGATTACCAACCGGTTCACAGCAGCGGCTGGGAGCACTTCAGCGCCACCCGCGTGAACAGCCAGCGCGCGTACGTGGCCCAGGGCACCAACGCGAATCCGGTGCGCTACTGGGGTATGGACCATTGGGCCTGCCGCACCGGCCAGGGAGCCTATCTCAATTGGGTCGTCGGCAATGCCATCGTGCCCGAGCTGGACCCGAATCCGAACCATGAAGGCATCCAGAAGGTCGATCGCGCAACCGTGCCGGAACTGCAGGAACTGGTCTCGTTGGCCGCGGGATTGCAGACTGCCCTGGACAATGCCGAAAGCGGCCTCTCCCCGCTGGGTTTGCCGGAAGGCGGCTTGGCGTTCGACATCAATCCCGCGGTCGTGGCGGGCACCGATAACGGAACCCATTTCGAGCAAATCTATCAACGGGCCAAAGTCGCCCTGAACAATGCCGTGGCCGCGTTCGATGATGCCAAGGACGTCACCCGGTTGATGCGCTCGGAACAGGATTCACTGGCGGACTTTCGGGCGCGCGTGGCCGAGCAGGAACACGCTTACCAGAACAACCTGATCGAGCTTTACGGCACACCGTATCCGGATGACATCGGCCCGGGCAAGACCTGGAAGCAAGGCTATGACGGCCCGGATTTGATCCACTTCAGTTACACGGACACGCCAGAACTGGACTTCCCCGGTCTGCTCGAGCCCGCCCAACCGGTGACCTTCCAATTGGACATCCAAGCCTACGCCGGCACCGGCAATTACCCGAAGATTGATTTTGATGACCGGTTTGCATTCGTCATCAAGGCGCTCAACAACAATCCGCTCTATCTCGAGAACACCCACTACATCAGTTTCACCCTTGATCCGCATGGGTTCTTCCAAAAGCCCACGACGTGGACGAGCCGGCGGGCGTCCCCAGGAAAGCTTCAGGAAGCGATCGGGCGCGTCATGCTCGCCCGGAACGCCGCCCTCAAGGCGTTGAGTGATAATGTGTCCGCCAAATACAAGCTGGATCGAATGATCGAGCTCTTCGAGTCCAAGCTGGCAAACGACGAGCTGAACCACGGTTGGGACAAGGAAGTGGCCGACATCCAGACGGCCATCGAAACCGCGAAGTTCGGATTGGAGATGTACGAAGAGGGCAAGAAAGGCGCCCAAGAGGCCATCGAAAAGGGCCTGGAGGCGGCCAAGGAAGGCATCCCCGATGACACAATCGCTGGGTTGGCCGCCGGAGGAGACCTCATGTCCGCCGCCAAGAGCGCCATCATTACCGCGGCCATTGTGAAAGCAGGAATCAGCGCCGCTACCGATTTTGCAAAGAAATTTGCCGCTGGCGCCTTCACCCTGGGCAAAGAGGGATACGTCCGAATCAATCAAGTCTACACGATTGATCCGGCCGGTCGCGAGTTGGAGAACCTGGACAAGATCTTCGAACTGGACATGGCGCTCGGGGAAATCCAGGACACCCTGTTCACGATCAACCAGCGGTTGGATGAACTCGATAGTGCGCTGCGGAACTACCGGTCGCTGGTCGCCGAGGGCGATCGGATCCAGCAGGAACGCGAGATTCTCCGCCAGCGTTCCGCCGCGGTCGTGCAAGGCTACCGCACTCGCGATGCCGCGTTCCGCATCTTCCGCAACGAGAAACTGGAGCGTTACAAGACACTCTTTGATCTCGCCGCGCGCTATGCGCTCCTGGCGGCCAACGCGTATGACTACGAAACCGGCCTCCTAAACACACCTGCCGGCCGTAGTTTCGTCGCCCGTGTCATCAATTCGCGCGCCTTGGGTGTCCTCCGCAACGGCGAACCCCAATATGCCGGCAGCAACACCGGCGATCCCGGCCTCTCCAGCGCCCTCGCCGAGATGAAGGCCGACTGGGATGTGCTCCGCAGCCGCCTGGGCTTCAACAATCCCGACGCCTACGGCACCACGCTCTCACTTCGCACCGAACACTTCCGCATTCTCCCGGGCACCAACGGCAATGATAACTGGGGCCAGGTTCTTCAACAGGCCCGCGTCCGAGACTTGCTCGAAGACGCCGACGTGCGCCGCTACTGCATGCAGATCAGCCGGGGCAGCGGTCTGCCTGTTCCCGGCCTCCTGCTCACGTTCAGCACCACCATCACCGATGGCTATAACCTCTTTGGCCGGGAACTTGCCGCCGGCGATCACGCCTTCAGCCCCAGCTCGTTTGCCACCAAAATCTTCGGCGTTGGCGTCGCCCTGCAAGACTATCGCGGCATGGATGATCCTGCCGCCAATAGTGGCGCGGTGGGCGGTGCCGGCGGCACCTCCCCGCCCGATCCCAACCTTTGGTATCTGGATCCGCTGGCGCTGGCGGCCACGCCCTACATCTACCTCATCCCCGTCGGGGTGGACGCCATGCGCAGCCCGCCCCTGGGCGACACGAGCGACATTCGCACGTGGATAGTGGATGACGTGGCGATCCCGATGCCGTTCAACATTGGCGCATCGGATTTCTCGACCCTGCACCTGTGGCAATCGGCCGATTCGCTCACCGAACCGCTCTTTGCGATTCGCAAGCATCAGGCCTTCCGGCCGGTGGCCAGCACCGCCTTCTTTAGCCAGAGCTTGTATGGAGGCAGTGGCACGCTGCAACGCTCCCAATACACCAACAATCGCCTGGTGGGACGATCCGTCTGGAACACGCGATGGAAACTGGTCATTCCCGGCCACACGCTCCTGAGTGATCCTGATGAGGGCATCGAGCGGTTCATTCAGACTGTGACCGATATTAGACTCCACTTCGTGACGTATTCGTATTCCGGGAATTGACCGCGACCGACGTTCTTACTCTCGATCTTAATCTTAACCTTACTCCTGCCATGAAAACGAACTTCACCGATACGGGAGGCCGGAGGCCGGA
>JAXGQW010000066.1:0-32414 GCA_040766265.1 Verrucomicrobiota bacterium | reverse complement strand
GCATGATCAAGCCCCTCCTCAGTGGCAATGCCACCCGGTTCCCGCTTGAAAGGCGTTTCCCGTTAGAGCAGGCTTCGGGCACGCTCAAAAAGCAAATGCCTATCAGCCAGTTTACGAATTCTAGATGAGAAAGCGATTCTTGCAGAATCGATGTGTCATTGAGTCCATACAAAAAGGAAGGTGAGAAATGTTCAGCATGAGCTTATCAATTGGCTTGGTGTACGTCTGCCTGACAGCCGTCTCTGTTCAAGCTGGCAGCTACTCTCAGGATTTCAACTCCGCTGCCGAAGGCAGTACGGATCTGGGCGATGGTTCGACTATCGTCAGCAGCATTCCAGGTGTTACGCAGGTTTACTATCACGGTTCGTGGAAAGCACTTCGCTTGGCCCAGGATGAAGCAGTTGCGACGGTCGCCAACTACGCAATCCCCGATCTTGATCCCGGTGTAGCGATTACGGGCTTTACTGCGACGTTCGACGTGCTCATCAAAAGCGATGGCGGTGATGCCGGTGGAGGATTTGCGTTCAATTTCGGTAAGCTGGGCACGATGCCGTACGATGGTGAGTGTGGTATGTACTCAGGGTCAGGGAATATGATTTCAGTTTACTGGAAAACTAATTATCGCCCCCGCTCAATTGATGTGTATGTCAAGAGCGGCATCGTAGGCCAGGAATCCGCCTACCCGATGATTATAGGCGATTCTCTGGATGATCCGTTTCAGAGTGTGACTATCCATCTCGACGCCAACGGCCTGGATGTAATATATAACGGACAGACCGTTTTCCCCGATCTCGATGTTTTTTCCTTCTTCGGATACACTCCGTCGGCAGGCGACCGTTTTGCCTTTTCAGCCACAACCGATGACGCGAGCGAAGACGTCTTCATTGACAATCTCAGCATCACTACCGTTCCGGAACCGATGACTTCAAGTTTGTTTACTGCCGGCTGTGTGGCGGTATTCTATCAGAATAGAAGACGCTGGCGGTAATAACTAACGAGGCCTCAGACCAAATCCAGTCCTGTTTTCCATGAGCAGTTCCCGTGTTTCCCGGCCCTTCTCTCCCGCGCCTCGTTCCTTAGCCAAGCCACCACATGCGGCTCCTTGTGCGCCCCGTTGTTATCCAGAACCAGACGCAGATCCCGATCCTGACGGAACTCCGCGTCGAGCCGACGCAGGAACTTGAGCCACTCTTGATGCCGGCGGTGTGCTTGACATTGGCCGCTCCGAGGGATCGAACCCTCTGCTGGCGCTTCCCATGCCGCGGCCGCCGGTCCCCCGCGGGCCGGCGGCCGATGAGCATTCGCTGATCCCGCAGCACAACGCGGGCTGCCGGCCTATTCCTCCGGCACCACCCGCAGCCGCAGAAAGCGTTGCGGAACTTGATCAGTCGGAACCAAGTACACTGCATCCACTCTCTCGGCGGTGGCGTCCAACTCGGTCACCCGTTCCTCGATCAACCCCTCGGTCGACTCCCAGACCTCGAGATCCGCGCTGCTTTCAATCACATACGCGCATCCTGGATTGGGCTTGGCCCGCAGGTAGCTGAGCACGAGATAGCCGTCGGTCAAGGTCGACGCCGGCAGAGGTGACACGTGCGGCCAAACGTCCAGAGCACTCGGCTGTCCCTTCTGCTCCGCGACGGCACCTTCCCCTTGGGCGCCAGCCGATATGTCCCAAGCCTCGTCCCCGACGGACGCCCACAGTGGCGCCACACCCCTGGACCCGCCACCACCGCTCCCGCAATAATCGAGGCTGACTGGGATGTAGCTGGTGCCGGGCGTCGAACCGCCGGGCACCGTCCACACCGTGCCGTCACTGCTGTAGATCGGGCTCTGCACCGTCGCCGCGGTGGTTGTCACAACCGTCGTGTCGCGGTGGAACCACTGGTCGCCTCCCGACGTCTCCTGGCTGGCCAGGTAGTACTCGGTGTTCGCGTCCAACATCACCGGTACGGCCAATGGCATGTGCTTGATCTGCTTGTCCGAACCCCCCGTCGGCGTCCAAATCGTGCTGGCCACCGTCACGCCATCGGAGGCCCGCACCAGCCGCAACTCGTGGTTCTGCACGTTCCCGTTGAGGTAAACCCGCCCCAGCGAACGGACGTCCAGCGGACTGGCCCCCACCAGCAGCCGCATCCCCAGCCACCCGGTGTAGTTGTTGCGCACCGTCCCCGGCGTGAAGCTCGTCACCAGCGGCACCTCCTGGCAGGGTGCCGGCGGGCCTGAGAGCGCGAAAGCCAGGTCCATGGAGGCCGGTTCCCACGGATGTCCGCCGCCATAGACCAATGGTCTCCAAGCCGGGGCTGGCCCGTTTTCACCGAGGTAGCAGGCGTCGTCGTTCCACTGTTCGTAGCTGGTTTTCCAGCCGAATCTGATTTCTGGGTCGTTGAAATAGTACTTGAGGCCCAACCAGTAAATCCTGCCTTCGACTTGTTGGAAGGCCTCGGCGGGATCGACGTAGAAGTCAAACTGGTAACAGTTGAAGTCCCCGGGATGAATCCACTGCATCAATACCGGATCGTGCCACCACTCGCCGTCGACGACGTGGTAGCATAGCCCCGCGTCAAACTGCCCGGGCCGGAAGGTCTTGTTCCAGAGCCGGTCACCCGGATGGCTATAAGGGATATTGGGGCCAACCGGAACGTCCGCGTAGATCGCGAGCTCGATGGTCATGTTGGCAGGGCCGTCGGGCGGGATGTGGTCCGATAAGAAAGAGCCCCACAAATGGATGTCCGTGATCGGCCCGGTCTGTGTGCAGAGGAAATCATCGGCCAATGGCACCGAGGAATTGTCCACATCCACGCCTGTCCAGTCCAGATTGGGCGGCTGCAGCCACTTGAGCTGGTACAGGGTGACGGCATAGTCTTCCACCTCTCCGCTCAAAGCGAGGCCGCTGTAACCGAGGTTCCGTTGCGCACTCAGCCGGAAGCGGGCATAGGTTTGGCCCGTCCCAAGAGCCGCTGGGACAGTGAATTGGATGTTGGGATTCACGCCTGCGCCCACCAGATAGTCCTTTATGATCTGTTCGCCTAAGTCGTCCCAGTCGCCGTCGACGTTAAAGTCGATCCAGCCCTGCAGAATCCCAGTGGCGCTACAGGTCACCGTCACGGACGAGGGCACCCCGGAAATGAGGGCGGTGTTGAATTGGACGCCGTCCTCGTCGTCAAGCGCGGCGGGGTTGACGTCGTCGCCGGTGGCCGAAGCATTGGGCTGACCGTCATTCTCGGCATCCACTCGGGCGCCCATGAACAGGCCCGTGATGACGTGCCTGGCTCCGTTCGGCAGCAGCGTCGGGAAGGGCGCTGGCGCGTCGCCAAAGTCCAGCCCTGGTGTGATTGTAGTGGCAGGGTAGTCCTCGACCTCGCCGTTGCTCGCCCAGCCGGTGGGGGGCGTGACCTCACCAGCAACGGTTCCCAGGCGGAACCGAGCATACGTGCTCGCGGCGGCATTCGCTGGGACGGAGAAGGTCAGGTTCACCGTTTGCGGGCTGCCGCTGCTGGCCGCCGCGGCCGTTTGCGTCTCGCCGGTGTCCACGGCTGCGTCGGCGTCGAAATCAATCCAACCCCAGAGAGTCGCGTTCCCGCCTGTGTTGTTGAACACCGTGACCGGCACCGTTGCGGTCCCGCCTCGGATCATGCCGGTCAGGCTGGCTGAAGCCACGCCTTCTTCGTCGTCGGGTGTCGCTCCGTTCAGATCGTCGCCGTCGGCGGAAACCGTCGGCTGGCCGTCGCCTTCCGTATCGGTCGATGCACCCAACTTGAGCGTGCGGACGATCACGTGGCGCGGACCGTTGTTGGCCAGCCGTGTCGCATAGCCCGTTGGGGCCCCGCTGGCGGTGAGTTCAGGCAGGTCACCGAAGTCCAGTGTTTCTGTTGGGGTCGAGAGCGCGAACGCAAGGTCCAGTGATTCGGGCGAATAAGGGTGTTCGCCGCCATAGACCAGTGGCCACCAGATGTCATAAAGATAGCAGGCATCATCGTTAAAGCGATTGTAGTCGTCCGTGGTCTTCCACCCGAATCTGAAGTTCTGGTTCTCTGATAAGTACTTGAGGCCCAGCCAGTAAATCGTTCCTTCGGTCTGCGTATAAGCCTCGGAGGGATCGATGTAGAAATCGAACTGGTAACAATTGAAGTCCCCAGGAAACTGCCAAAACGGCTGCAGAGGCCATGGCTCATGCCACCATTCGCCGTCCACAACCGTGGCGCACAGACCAGCCGTGTACTGGCCAGGAGCGAAGACCCTTTGCCACAAGACCGATCCCGGATGACTGTAGGATCCGCCCTGACCGGCGGGCACATCCGAGTAGATTGTCAGTTCGATCGTCATGTTGCCCGGTCCGCCGGAGACAGGGGCGTCCTCAAAGAACGAACCCCACAGATGAATGTCGGTGATTGGGCCGGTCTGCGTACACTTGAAATCGTCAGCCAGCGGGAACTCGTAGTTGCTCACATCCGCGCCCGTCCAGGTTAAGTTCGGCGGCTGCAACCACTTGAGCGGATACAGGGTGACCGCGTAGTCCTCGACCTCACCGTCGCGCGCGGCACCGCTGTGGCCCAGGCCCTGCACCGAGCTGAGCCGGAAGCGGGCATAAGTCCTTCCCGACCGCAGAATCGTCGGGACGTTGAACCAATTGGTATGCATAAGCGAGGTCAGCATGAAATCCTTGATGATCTGTTCACCCTCGTCGTTCCAGTCGCCATCCATGTTGAAGTCGATCCAGCCCTGCAAATACGACGGGACGGCGCAGGGATTTACGCACGTCACGGTCACGCTCGACGGCACGCCTGAGATGAGGGCGGTGTTGAACTGGACACCGTCCTCGTCGTCTATGCCGCCCGCCAAGTCGTCGCCGGTGGCGTCGGCATTGGGCTGGCCGTTGTTCTCGGCGTCCACCCGGCTGCCGAGCAGAAGAGCGCCAACGGGATGATTTGCGCCGTTGTTGGCCTGGAGGGTGGGATAGGGTGAAGGCGCATCGCCCCAATCGATCGTGTCGATAGCCGGTTCGCCCTTGAGCGAGAAGGCCAAGTTGAGGGAATACTGGTAATACGGGTGCCTGAGAGACATCCAATCGTTGACCTCACCGGTGCTGGACATGTGACCCCACACGCCGTTGTCGTTCCAATGGGATTCCGGCGGTGTCGTCTTCCACCCGTACCAACCGTCCTCGACAGGGATGGCGGTGACAGTCAGCCAGTAAACTGCGGGGCAGTTTGGACTACCCAATTGCAGAAAAGGCGACATTGGATTCAAGGTGTACCGATAGACGTTGTCGTCCATGGCGATGACTCCCTGGTGCGGATCGTAGAAGTGCTCGATTTGAGGGTTGGCCTCCAGAACTCCGCTAATGTTACTAAGAATTTCAGCCCAAAGGAGTTGTCCTGGATGGCTCGGGATTTCGCCCTGTGCGGGAACGTCGCTCCAGATACCGACCCAGAAGATGGCGGTGGGGAGAAAGGACCCGAAGTCGCCGGGTATCCACGAACCCCAAAGAGTGATCTCGGTGATTCTGGTCGTATCCGTGCAGAGAAAGTCGTCACCCAGGATGATGCTGCCGGGTGGATAAGTCCAACTGTCCAGCACATCGAGGCCCGTGTAGTCAAGGTGGGCGCACGACAGGATTCTGAGTTCAGGCTGCCAACGGGAGACTGTCGTTGCGGAGGGCGTGCTGGTTGAGCCGGTACTTCCAGAACTGGCCGATGCGGCGACTGGCCTGGATGCATCGGAACGCCAGGACGTTCTCGGCGCCGGGAACACTCCAGAACATGCCTGACTGTTTACAGCGAGCGCCAATGACCGTTTTGCAGCCGGCCTCAATCACCCCCGACCCAATGAAGAAGCCCTGCTGGCGGAAGGTACCGTACTGCATGCGGGCGACATTGCTCACGAAGTATCCCAACTCCTCCTCCACCGCCTGCGCACGCCCCAGCGTCCTCGCCTCTTGTCGGGCCTCGGCGATGAGCAACTGGACCTCGTCTTCCAGCAACCGATCGGCCCAGCGGCGCAGGCGCAGCTCATACGCAGGATGTTCCTTGCTCCCCAACAGCGCTCGGAGGACCTCGCCGGCGTGCTCCAGCGCGTGAAAGAAGTCCACGATTTGCACGGCGTTCTTGAAACAGAGCGTGCCCATGTGGGCCAACCCTTCGGCCCCGTCGATCAGGAGCACGACCTTCAGGGCCGTTCCCATCCCACGGCGCAGCGCCTCGCGACGCAACATTGGACCGAACTCATCGATCCCGTCCAGGCTCGACACGTAGGTGGTGGATTCCCAGTCGCGCACCGGCTGGCCTTCGTCATCAAGTTCGTGTTGCGTGAAGACGCACCCCAGATACACCTGCCGCGTCTTGGCCTTGCCATCGGCTTGTTTACCCTGGCGTCCCTCCAGCTCCTCCGGGCGCATCGGAGCGCCGGTGCCATCGGCACTCACGTAAAACACCGGCGCGTCGGTGCGCTCGCACTGCTCGGGCCGCACCTCGCGTTCCTGCCAGGCCTGGGCCGCGGAGCCGATCCGCTGCACCACCCGCTGAATCTGCCGTGCCGAGACGCTGATCCCGCCGATCTCGGCCAAGTGCAGTTCCGCCTTCTGGTAGCTGCTTTCATCCGCGCCTTCCAAACAGAGAATCCGCGCCAACGCGGGCGTGTAGCCGACCTCTAAGCCCAGCGCCGCATCGGCCGGATAGTGGCCCTGTTTCTTCCCCGCGTGATAGTAATAGTCACGCACCAGTGGGAAGCAGCCAAAGAGGCCTTTCACCTGGCAAGCGACTCGCCCCTGGCGCACCTGCCCTGGCTTGGGTTGGTAGGCGGCGTCGAGACGATCGGCGGCCCCTTGGAGCAGGTGGCCAACCAGGGCGTTGGCCGGCTCGAAGACCGCCGTACGCACCAGGACCTCGAGTTCCTGGACCAACGTCCCCGTGGGTTCCTGCGCCGCAAACCGGGCCATCAATTGCCCGATCTCTTCCTCCTGCGCCAAGAGGAGTTGGGGCGAGGTCCCGGCTTTTTTTTTACGCCCACGCCCGCCAGTTGCTGGCGGGTCTGCTCGATGACCAGCTGCGCGTATTGCTCGGTCAACTCGCGGAACTGGGCATAGCCAGCCAGCGCCTCCTCCAGGAGGGGGACCTGCTCCGGGCGCACGTGGCGCGTGTGGTTCTTACCCTGTTCCCAACCTTGGAGTTTGTAATAGGGGCCGGCATCGGCCGGGCGGTCCTTGAGGTGGTAGGCGCAGAGCTTGCCCCGTTCCATGAGTTGAATGCGGGCGATTTGAGCCAGAAGGTCAGCGGCATTGGTTGTATTCATAGACGTACCTATCATCCTAGGTACATCACGCAGAGAATTCAAGCCTTTTTCATCAGACCTCAGAATCTCGTCACGCACCCAGTCAAGGTCCGGAGGCTGGTACCACTTGGATTGCGCCACGCTGAGAGCAGACAGTGCAAGTCCCGCGACAAGCGCGGTCAGTTGTATGGTCTTCATATCTCGGATTGGATTTGGCGCCGCATTCAGCATCTCTCCGCCTTGGCTGGCACCCAGAGGCACCCGCGGGTCTGGGCATTCGCCGTGCCCGTGACGCGAGGCGACTGAACACAGGGCTTCTATTAGATAATACGGGAAATTTCCGAAAACGATGCGAACTTATTCAATCGACCGACGAGGAACGCAGGCGGGCCAAGAGGAGCCCTGCGCATCCAGGCTTGGCCGCATCACCTCGGCGGTTCGGAGCAGTGGCCGTCAGGCGACGCGGGGCGATTGGCGGGCTCCGTGAAGAACCAACGCGCCCAACGAGAAAAGAAGTCAGTCGGACGGGCGTCACGGAACCGGGTCTGCAGTTGGAGGAGGGTGTCCGGGCCCGCGGGTTCAAGGCTTCCGTGTTCATTGAGGCGGTGGCGGGCCAGCGCCTCTGTCAAAAGCGACGGTAACTGAGCGCCGCCAGCAAACGTTCGGCAGCGACGTGTTTGGCAGGGTTGTCACGCAGCGCACAGGCGAGATAGGCCAGGGCAATCGAGGGATTGTCGGCGAAATAATCCTCCGCGGCCCGAATCCGCATTCGTGTGAGGGCCTCCTGCACGCGGGCGGGACTGATGGCAAGCTGTCCCACAAAAGCGGCCGTGGCGACGGAGAGCGTGGCGATGAGCGTGGCCACAGCAGGCCAGCGCCGCGCCCACTTGAGGGCACGGCGTCCAGGACCGACACGCCGGGCGCGGATGGGTTTGTGCTGCAGCCAACGGTCCAGATCCTCGGCCAGTGCGGCGGCAGACCCGTAACGGCGGGCTGGGTCCTTCTCGAGACACTTGAGACAGATGATTTCAAGGTCATGGTCCACCTGCGGGTTGAGCTTGCGGAGGCCTTGGGGATCCTGTTCAATAACCTGTCGGAGTGTCCCAAGGGTTGAGTCACCGATAAAAGGCGGTCGCCCGGTGAGCACGTCGTAAAGGATGGCGCCGAGGCCGTAAACGTCGGCCCCCGTGGTCACCAGCCTCGCCTTGCCGGCGGCCTGCTCGGGCGCCATGTATCCGGGCGTGCCCAGCGCCGGTGCACTCGGGGTCCGGTCGCGACTGCCGGGCAAGCGCTTGGCCAACCCAAAGTCGGTGATCCGCGGCTGATCCAATGAGTCGATCAAGACGTTCGAGGTCTTGAGGTCCCGGTGCAGAATGCCGTGGGCAAGAACGTAGTGGACGGCGTCGGCGATGGTCCTCACATAGGCGGCAGCGCGGCGGAGCGGCAGAGGCCGCGTGACGATCAGATCGGCCAGGCAGCGTCCCTCCACATACTCCATCGAGTAGAAGTGCTGTCCGCCCTGCTCCCCCACCTCGTAAATGGCAACGATGTGCGGGTGCTGCAGGTGCGCCGCCATTTCCGCCTCGGCGCGAAAGCGCTCGATCTCCTCGGCACTCGCCAAACGCCCTGCGCGAATCATCTTGACGGCCACCACCCGGCCAAGGCTCCGCTGGCGGGCCTTGAAGACAACTCCCATACCACCATGAGCTATTTCATGGAGCAGTTCGTAGTCGCCGAAGGTGTCAAGGACCGGCGAATGAGCTTCGACAGCATCGTCCGCCGCAGGGGCATGAGTGGGCTCTGAAACATCGTCGGTCATCAGCCCGAGGCCCAAGAGGCAGCACGGACAGCGATTCCCCAGAGCGTCGACCAGCGCGGCTCCACACTCCACGCAGAATCCTGGCTCAGGCATAAGACGTCAGCCGATGTGGCATCGCATCAGCCCATCTGGTTGCGGATGAGTCACTTGAGGACCGTCTCGACCGTGACTCACATGCCCGCTCCTCAGCTGCTGAACACCGCCATGAGGTGGCGAATCTCGTCATCGATATCCGACGGGCTGGCAATGGTCTGCGCGATCTCGTCGCGCAGACTACGACGAAACCTCAGCTTGAGGCGATGCAGCTCGGACCGAACCGTTGCCTCAGTCAAACCTAGCTGGGCGGCCGCCTCGGCGCAGTGAAGGCAACGGTCGCTGCCCGGCAAAAGCCGCCCGATCACCGCGAATCGCTCCGCCTGTCGTGGTGCGATCAAAACCGGACAGGTCTGTGCGATCAAAACCGGAATTGTTGCTGGACCCCCTTGTCAGAGCTGATTGGATTGGTAATCTGTCCAGTTGCTTCAGCGGAGGATAGGGCTCTGCGGGGACGCAACCTGAGCGCCGCCTGAAGCCTGATAAACGGCAGGTCGGGTGGTCCTCAAGGCCGCCCGGCTAGCCCCTGCCGGTATCAGTTTCCAAAGCGAAAAATCCATCTCTCTGCTACCCTTGGCATCTATGAAAAACAACAATTGATCCACCGTCTTCCGGCTCCGTTCATTCGTCACATTCTGGCCAACTATCGTGCCGAACAGATCACCGCCGGTGCCGCCGTCGCTGAATCGGGCCTGTCCTACAGCCGCTTCTACGAACTCTACGCAGACTACCTCCGCGCCTGTGCCCAAGGATCCGCCGACACGTGGTGTCCCGGTCCCTCTGGTGGCGACCATTACTCGGAGTGGCCCCAGGAAGTCACGACCCTGCTGACCAAGCTTCTCTCCTCCAAGCCCCCCTCTTCCTACAGCGCCGCCGCCAGTGAACTCCATCGCCGCCTCAACTTCCTCACCGACCGCGCCAGCGTCCGCCGCTGGGCGCTCCAAAACCAACTCGCCCCTGACACCCGCTATAAACGGCCCCCCAAACCGGTCAAACGCTGGCAAGCTCGCGACCTGGGCGCCCTCTGGCAATACGACGCCAGTCCGCACCCCTGGCTGCCCGGCTCCTCGGATAAGCAAGTCCTGCTCGACCTGCTCGACGACGCCACCCGCTACAATACCGGCGCTCGCCTCTATCCCTCCGAGACCCTCTTCGCTCACCTGGATTTCCTCCCCGCTGTCTTCCAAATCCACGGCCTGCCGCTGGCCCTCTACGTCGATTATCATTCCCTGTTCTACACCCACAACCCGGAGTCCTTTACGCAACTGGGGGCCGCCCTCCATTTCTACGGCGTCGCCCTCCGTTACGCGCCCACCCCGAAGGCCAAAGGAAAAGTCGAACGCCGCCACGATTACTGGCAGAAGCGTCTCCCCGCCCTCCTGGCCGCCGACCAGATCGTCGAATTGTGTGGTGCCAACCACCTGCTCGAACAACTGGTGCCCCATGCCAACCAGCACGAAATCCATCGTGAACTCGGGATGACCCCACAGGCCGCTCGCGACCAAGCCCTCGCCGAACACCGCTCCGTTCTACGCCCCGTTCCCCCTTGCCCTTGGTGGCCCTATGTCTGGAGTCAACAAACCCGAGTCCGGGTCGGCGACGACGGCAAAGTCCCCGTCGGTCCCCAGCGCCTCGCCATCGCCGCTCCGCCTCGCACCACGGTCATTCGTTGCCTGCGGCCTGACGGCGACATCTTCTATCTGCGTTACGCCCCGGATCCCAGCGCCCAACCCCTCGTCCTGCTCCATTGCCCAGTCTTCTAAACCAGACCTCCGGTTTTGATCGCACACAACATTCCGGTTTTGATCGCACGCAGAATTCCGGTTTTGAAAGTCACACGACACGCGAATCGCTCCGCCTTGCCTTCCGCGGCATACTCTGCCCGCAAATGCACACGAACGGTTTCCAGGAGCGCGAGCGCCCAGCGCCGCTCGAAGAGGATCTCTGCTGTGGCCTCGCTGGCGGGGTACCTCTGAAAAGTGACCTCGGCCCGCTCCCCATCAAGGGAAACCAAAGACTGGCCACCGCCCCGCTTGGTCGCGCAGGCCCGGTCGCGCTCGTCACCAAGAAAGTGCCTCAGCGCGGTCAGCAGGAACGTGCGAAAACGACCACGCTCCCGCCGAGCTCGGGCGAAAAAGTCGCGCTCCAGCAGCCGGGCGAAAAACCCCTGGGTGAGGTCCTCCGCATCCTCAGGACCGTACCCGGAGCGGCGGATATGGGCATAAACGGGATACCAATAATCGCGACAAAGAGCCTCCAGCGCAGTGCGAGCACTGGAGGAGAGACACTGCCCTGTCGCCAGCACGACGCTCCAATGAGTGGTGCGGAACTCCTGCGTGCGGCTGCCGACCGAATCCCAATCCAAAGGGACGGCGCACATCGCAGGTTGACTATGCTACAAACTGGCCTGTTTGGCGAGACGAAAGCACGCGACGGGGGCAGGCGCGGATTTGTCGTTGGGGTGACCAATTGGCCTTTCGTGCGGCTACGAGTGAGAGCGCTTTCTGCGGTGAGACTGGCGGCCATAGCGTCATGGAGTGCCCGCAGCGCGGTCTTGCCAACGCGACAACGCGTGTTCCAGCGAGCTCAATTCCAGGCGAAACTCGGCCCGAATCGCGGGTTCGATCAGAAACAATAGATCACATTGAGCGCAAGCGACAGGCAGTCCTTGTCGGTTCCATCGTTGAAGATGCCGGTGCCGCTCAAATCATGGTCCCAGCGCAACTCGAGGCGCGTCACCACATTGGCCCAGAGACTGTAATCGACCGTGGCGGTGACACCGAGCAACTCGTTCTTCGCGCGATCCATGATCAGGAGCGGATCCGGATTGCCGTCGTCGTCCGTATTCTCGAGATCCCAGATCCCGGACGAGTACCAGGAGCCGTTCGAGCCGCGGGCATACTCGCCGCGGGTGGCGATCTTGAGCTTCTCGGTGGCCTGCCAGACGACGTACCCCGCGAGGGCATTGGCCCAGCGCGAGTCGACCCCCTGACCTTCACGGTTGGCCCGGTAGTCATAGGCGATCCCTAAAGTCACGTTCGGCAGCGGTGCAGGGATGCTGCCGCCGACATAGCACTGGATGATGTCCGGTTCGCCGTCGATGGCATGATCAATCACCCCTCCTGTGAGGGTGCCGCCCTTCAGGATGCCCGCGCTCTCGGGCGCGGTGACCGCAATCGACCCCATGTACGAGAAGAGCCCCCTGGCATCAGTGCGGGCGTTGATGGTGTTCGCATTCACCAGGATGTTGTTGGGATCCGCGATCCCGGCCGACACGGTGACGGCCTCGCAGACGTCGTAGGACATCAGAAGGCCGGTGTGAACCAGCGGCTCGAGATAGAAGCCATACGAACGGCTGTAGTTGGGATTGTTGCCGGCTTCGAAAATCTCGTATCCGATCAACGTGTCGAACACGCCCATCTTGAATTCGAGGCCGTTGCCCGCCGGAGCGCGGAGCGACACGTAGGCGTTCTTCACGGCGAAGTCCGATGTGGCATGATTCTCCCCAGCCGCCAAGGCGCCCAGTGTGTTGGCCGAGGTCGTGGCCACTGTGTTTGCGTCCGGCCCGAACAGCAGGCCGACGCGATAACCCGCGGCCCACCGGCCCTCGTCGAGCGGCTTCTCGATCTGCACCTTCACCACGTTCAGATTGAACCCATTCTGTTTCGCGTCGCCGTCGAAGGACCGACCGACCGTCCCGTTCCCACTGCCGAATTTCACAATGGCCGACGTGTCGACGTAGCCGCTCAGGGTCGTCGAGGACAGGGCGGCGGAAAGGGGCTGCTGGCTCTCCGCCTCGTCGGCCCACACGCCGCCCGGCAGGGCAAGCGTCCCAACAGCCGCCAGTCCCAGCGTCCAAACCTGCCGTCGGTGTCCGTTGAATTCCCTGAGGTCCGATCTTCGTGCGCGATGGTTCATTTCAGGGCTCTGTAGCAGAATTTGTGGGTAAATTGTGAGTGGTTTTGAGGCTGGGCGACAAGCATCGGGGTGTCCGGGGGCGCTTGAATAAGTCCTCCGCGGACTTATTCACACTCGATCTGCCGAGGCGGCGCGAGCTGGGGCTCAGAAGCTCGCCGCCCCGGCAGACCGAGTGCCGCTTCTCCTGGGCGACAGGACGGCTGGAGAACCAACGCTGATGGGGCGGAGCGACCCCAGGCCAGCATGCCCCCGGCAACGCCGACGAGGAGTACGGAAGGCAGGGATTGGAGGCGATGGAAGAAATAGCTGGCCTTCGGTGGTCCGATGAGGTTTCCCATCGGTTGGCAATAAACAACCAACCAGGAGACCAGCTATTCAACTCGAGGTTAAGACCGTCTTGAACCGGATTCAACACTTTGCGGGCTTCGTGTATCGGAAGATTCGGCTGCGCGGCCGAGGCGACTCGCTCCGCATCGAGATCCACGTGGAACCGCATGCCGCCATGCCCGCCAAAGTGCGCCGATTGTCAAAAGCCTGCCCCCGGCTATGACCGACTGGCCGAACGATCCTGGCGGTTCGTGCCGCTGTGGGGCATCCACGCATTTCCACTATCCCCCCGACGGGTGAACTGTCCGGAACACGGCATCGGGGTCGAGCACATCCCCTGGAGCGCCGGCAAGCGCCCGGTCACGATCGCCCTGATGGGCTTCCTGGCGCGTTGGGCTCGACGGCTGTCGTGGCGCGAAACGGCCCCGGGCCTTCAAGGTCAGTTGGGAGGCCGTCTACCGGTCCGTGGATTGGTATGTCCAGTGGGGTCTGGCTCACCGTATCCTGGAGGGAGTTGAAGCCATCGGGGTGGATGAGATCCACTGGGGCAAGGGGCTGCGCGCCGACAACTTCCTGACGGTCATCTACCAGATCGATAGCCACTGCCGTCGACTGCTTTGGGTCGGACCACGACGCACCCAACGGTCCCTGCGCCGGGGCTTGGCTACCCTGGGAACGGCGGTGGTCCAGAGTGCGCTTTGTCTGTAGCGACGTGGAAACCTTACTTGCAGGTGATCGCTGCCCAACTGCCCCAGGCGTTGCACATCTTGGACCGTTTCCACATCACGGCGCATCTCAACGAGGCCGTCGACCAAGTGCGTCGCGCCGAATGCAGCCGCCTGCACGGTCGTCCGCAGGGGGCTAAGCTCAAGGGATGCGCTGGAAGCTGCTGCGCCGCGGGAGCCGCGTGCGCGGCCGCGCCAAACGCAGGCTGCAGGGTCTGCTCGCCACCAAGCTGGCCACCGGCCGGGCCTGGATGCTCAAGGAGACCTTTGACCATTTCTGGAGCTACCGCTCCTTGACCTGGGCCGCCACCTACCTGGATGTCTGGTGCGAACGCGCCTTGCGCAGCCGCATCGAACCCATGCGTAAGATCGTCCGAATGCTTCGCGCCCACGAAGACCTGATCCTGAACTGGTTTCGCGCCAAGGGGGAGATCTCCAACGGTCCCGTCGAGGGTTTGAACAACAAGATCCGAGTGGTAACCAGAAGATCCTATGGATTCCGCACCTATCACGCGATGGAAACCGCTCTGTATCACAACCTTGGACGACTACCCGAACCACCGCTCACCCACAGATTCTGCTGACGAGGCCATTTCAGTTGCCTTTCGTTGAGTTCGAGGTTCTCTCACCGAGCCCCGCCCCCGCGAGGGAGAGTCACGCCCGGTTTGTTTCGGTGGACAGCGTCTGACCGAGCAAGGGCTTCGGCGGGGCAGGCTGCGAGTCCCCGGCTCGACACAATGCCCCGTCCCCGATCTGGGCCTCTCGGAGCTCGGCCCTCCGAGAGGCTCGGCCCTCCGAAGAAGGGCGGCTCATGCACAAATCCGGTGTGTGCGCCTCACCCTGGGTGCGCGCGGCGTCAGACGTCGTAATAGAGGAAGAACTCGTACGGATGCGGGCGCAGGCGCAGGGCATCATGCTCCTTGCGCTTGGCGCTGATCCATGTCTCGAGAAAATCCCGCGTGAACACGTCGCCCTTCAACAGGAACTCGTGATCGCGTCCGAGGGCATCGAGCGCCTCGGGCAGGCTTCCGGGCACCTGCGGGACCTTGGCCAGTTCCTCCGGCGGCAGTTCGTAGAGGTTCTTGTCCATCGGCTCGCCCGGATCCACCTTGTTGAGAACGCCGTCTAAACCCGCCATCAGGATGGCCGTGTAGCAGAGGTAGGGGTTGGCGCTCGGGTCCGGGGGGCGATACTCGATGCGTTTGGCCTTCGGGCTGTCGCTGAAGGTCGGGATCCGGATGGCCGCCGAGCGGTTGCGGGCCGAGTAGGCCAGGTTGACCGGCGCCTCGTATCCCGGCACCAGGCGCTTGTAGCTGTTGGTTGTGGGACTGCACAAGGCGCTGAGCGCTTTGGCGTGCTGGAGAATGCCGCCGATGAAGTAGAGCGCCATCCGCGAAAGGCCGGCGTATTCCGGACCCGCGAACAACGGCTTCCTTCTTCCAGAGACTGACGTGCGTGTGCATGCCCGAGCCGTTGTCGCCGAACAGAGGCTTGGGCATGAACGTCACGGTCTTGCCGTGCCGGCGCGCGACGTTCTTGATCACATACTTGAAAACCATCATGTTGTCGGCCGTCTTCACCAGCGTGTCGAACCGGAAGTCGATTTCCGCCTGGCCCGCAGTGGCCACCTCGTGATGCTGGCGCTCGACGTTGAGGCCCAGCTCCTGCATCAGAAGACACATCTCCGTGCGGATATCCTGTTGGGTGTCGGCCGGGGCGGCCGGGAAGTAACCCTCCTTGTGGCGGATCTTGTAGCCCAGGTTGGGCCCCTCGTCACGGGCGGTGTTCCAACTCGCCTCCTCGCTGTCCACGGTGTAGAACGTGCCGTTGCTCTTCGCGTCGAACTGCACATTGTCGAAGATGAAGAACTCGGCCTCCGGACCGAAGACCGCCGTGTCCGCCAGGCCGGTCGACGCGAGGTATTCTCGCCCTTCTGGGCGATGCCGCGGGGATCGCGGCTGTACGGTTCCTTCGTGCCGGTCTCGGCAATCGTGTTGGTCAGGGAAGGCGTGGGCACCGCG
Organism: Verrucomicrobiota bacterium; assembly: GCA_040766265.1. Lineage (GTDB taxonomy): Bacteria > Verrucomicrobiota > Verrucomicrobiia > Limisphaerales > J093 > MWFF01. Next base: position 16,242 of record JAXGQW010000066.1, on the reverse strand, counting down.
CAGAAGGGGTCCATGAATGCCGTGGCAGGGTCCGGCATGGCCAGCATGTCGGAGGCCTCGATCGACTTCCAGCCGCGGATCGAGGACCCGTCGAACCCCAGACCCTCGGTGAAGATGTCTTCGGTGAGTTCTCCGATCGGGCAGGAGAAGTGCTGCCAGGTGCCAAAGGTGTCGACGAACTTGAAGTCGATCATCTTGGCCCCGGCCTTGGTTGCCATTTCAATAACCTGTTTGGGTGTGCTCATCTCAATGTGATGCTCGTTTTGGTGTTCTGACCGTTGGTGTTGCTGTGACAATCTCCGACAATCTGGTGTGCTGCATTTCTTGATCCTCGGACCAGGCGCGCTTTTGAGTTCCCGGCCTCGCCGCGGATCAGGATTCCATCAAACATGCGGGCTAGGCGCCGTGGTAACCCTCTTCCCCATGCTCGGCTAAATCGAGTCCGAGCGTCTCAATCTCCTCGCTGGGGCGCAAGCCCATGACCGCCTGCACGATCGAGGCAATGAGGGTCGTCATCACCACCGCCAGCACAATGGTGAGCAGGATCGCCTGCACCTGATGCCACCAAAGGGTCTTGCCCACGATGTCCGCAAGGTTGATCTCCAGATTGGCGTTGACTCGAGGGGTGGCGAGCAGGCCGGTCAGCAAAGCGCCCAATGTCCCGCCCACCGCGTGCACCCCGAACGTATCGAGCGCATCGTCGTAGCCCAACTTGGATTTCAGGTAGGCCACCGCCAGGAACGGGATGATGCCAGCCAGCACACCGATGAGAACCGCGCCGCCCGTCGTCACGAATCCGGCAGCCGGCGTGATCACGACCAGGCCGGCCACGATCCCGGAACAGAAGCCGAGCACGCTGGGCTTGCCCTTGAACGCGTATTCGGTCATCGCCCAGACAAAGGATGCCACGGCGGCGGCAATGGTCGTGGTGGCAAAGGCATTGGCCGCAACGCCATCAGCCGCGACCGCGCTGCCGGCGTTGAATCCGTACCATCCGACCCACAGCATGCCCGTGCCGACCATGCAGAGGACCATGCTGTGTGGCGGCATGGGCTCCTTGGGAAAGCCGAGGCGCTTGCCCAGAATGATGCAGAGAATCAACGCCGACCAGCCGGACGACATGTGCACCACCGTGCCGCCCGCGAAGTCAATGGCCTTGATCTTGGCGTCCGCGTTCCATACCCCGTTCATCAGCCCGTTCGCCCCCCACACCATGTGCGCCAGAGGGAAATAGACCAGCACCATCCACAGGCCCACGAAGACAAGCACCGCCGCGAATCGCATCCGCTCGGCGATCGCGCCGATGATCAACGCCGGCGTGATGATCGCGAACATCATCTGGTACATCGAAAAGACATTGTGCGACACCCAGTACGAGTAGTTGGTGTTGGGCGCCGAATCCACGCCCTTGAGAAACGCGAACTTCAGGTTGCCGACAATCGGCCCCGTGCCGTCCGCAAACACCAGACTGTAACCGCAAAGCCACCACAGAATCGTCACCAGCCCGGCAATCCCCAGACATTGCGCAAGGACCGAGAGGACGTTCTTGCGCCGGACCAGGCCGCCATAGAACAGCGCCAAACCCGGCAGCGTCATGAACAGCACCAACGCCGCGCAGACCATCATCCACCCGTTGTGCCCAGGACCGGGCGTCCCAGACGTCGGAGTGGCTAAACCGTCCGGGATCTTGCCGTCCCGGTCTTTCAGGGCCGCCGTGGGATCGCCGTTGTTCACGTAGGCTTCCAGACTGGCAATTCGTTGTCGAGCGTGGGGGCAACCGATGCCGCGAACTCCGCCGCGAGGAGACCTCGCACGGGCGGCAACAGCCAAACAAGAAAGCCTGCAAGCAAGAGAAGTCTCTTCATAGTCGCCACGTTGTGAAACAGATTGGTCCCTAAACTGCATTCTCCCCGGTCTCGGCAGTGCGGATCCGGACGGCCTGCTCGATGTTCGAAACGAAGACCTTCCCATCGCCGATCTTTCCGGTGCGCGCGGTCTTGAGAATCACCTGCACCGCAGCGTCGGCCTGTTCGTCCGACAAAACCAAATCCAGCTTGAACTTGGGGAGGAAATCGACCGTGTACTCACTGCCCCGGTAGATCTCGGTGTGGCCTCTCTGGCGACCGAATCCCTTGACTTCGGTCACCGTCATCCCCTCGATCCCAATCTCGCTGAGGGCATCCTTCACCTCCTCCAACTTGAACGGTTTGATGATCGCTTCGATCTTCTTCATGCTCTGCTTTTGGCGAATTGAATTGTCGCACCCGCCGCTAAAGCACCCGGAATGCCAGGTTTGATTCGGTTCCGTCAGTAATGGTATAAATAATTGGACTGCAATATCATAATAGAATTCAGAATATCAGAGTGCGTTGGCTACGAATGATCACTGGAATATCATGTGTCTCGATTTGAACAGCAAGGTCAAATCACTGCAGAGAACAAACGCTCTCATCAGCTCTCTGTTCCTCGATACGCGGCCGCGGGTCATCGTGAGGTTTGCGCTTGTTGGATGGTCGCAGATGACGGCAGACTCCCTTCCGAATTCTATGTCTAATTCAGAGGCGGTGGACCGGACCGGGGCCGCGGCGTCGCGGCGGTTGATGTCTGTCGATGCCCTGCGGGGCTTTGACATGTTCTGGATCCTCGGGGCCGACGGCCTCGTCCGCGGCCTGGACGGGATTCGCCAATCCGGTCTGACAGGCTTTCTCGGGAGGCAACTGACGCACAAAGATTGGGACGGGTTCGCCTTCTATGACCTGATCTTCCCGCTGTTTGTGTTCATCGTCGGGATGTCCCTGGTCTTTTCGTTGAGCCGGACCATCGCCGAGCAGGGGCGCGCGGCCGCGCTCAGGCGGGTCCTGCGCCGCAGCGCGCTTCTCTTCGCCCTGGGCATCTTCTACTCGGGCGGCTTCAGCAATGAATGGCCGGACATCCGGTTGCTGGGTGTCCTGCAGCGGTTGGCGTTGTGCTATCTGTTCGCCAGCCTCGCGTTTTGTTTTCTGCGCACCCGCGGCCTTGTCGTGCTGTGCGCCAGTCTTCTGCTCGGGTATTGGGCGCTGATGACCTTTGTGCCGGTGCCCGGTGTGGGGGCTGGGAGCTTCGCCAAAGGGGCAAACCTCGCCAACGCGATCGATTCCCAGTGGCTGCCCGGCAAGAAATACGATGGGAGCTGGGACCCCGAAGGTCTGCTCAGCACGCTGCCGGCGATCGGCACCTGCCTGCTCGGCGTGTTCGCCGGGCTTTGGCTGAAGCGCGACGATGTGCCCGCGGGGCGCAAAGTGGGTTTGCTGCTGCTGGCGGGAGCGTCGAGCGTCGCGTTGGGGTTCCTTTGGGGCCTGCAATTCCCCGTCATCAAGAAGATCTGGACCTCTTCGTTCGTGCTGGTGGCGGGGGGTTACAGCGCGCTTCTGCTTGCCGTCTTTTACCAGGTTGTCGAGGTCTGGCGCTGGCAACGCTGGGCCCAGCCGTTTGTCTGGATCGGCCTCAACCCCATCACGGCCTACCTCGCCAATAACATCATCGGCTTCCGCCGCCTCGCCACGCGGTTGGCGGGAGGCGATGTGAAAAACTTCTTCAATGCCGTGATCGCCCCCGGCTTTGGCGAGCTCATGATCTCGATCGTGGGATTGGGCCTCGCGTTTCTCCTCTGCTGGTTTCTGCACCGGCGGAAGATCTACCTCCGCCTCTGATTCCCGCGGCCGTCGAAATCCGAGAGGGCTGCCCTGCGCGACCCAGTTGCCTACTTCCCGGGGCGCCGCGCCGGCGTGACCCAGCCCTTGTGCCAATCGAGGCTCCAGAGCCGTTCGAGCCTCACTGAGTCCGCATGGCCGTCTACATAGGAAATGTTGATGGCTCCGGGCAGGTCGTTCTTGGGATTGAATTGCTGGTTCTTGGGCCACGGGGGCGCGCCGCCATGCCGGGGCAGGGTCAGGCGAACCATCGCGCCGGCGTAATCGTCGCCCGTGTAGAGGTTGCGCGCCGGAGGGTCGCTCGGCTGGGGCCAGGTGTCGATCCAGTTGCTGTCGGCAATGACCGGGGTGGTCGAGGGCGACGGGCAATCCGTTTCACTTCGATACTTCTTCGGCTTGTACTCGGCAGTGCTGAAAAACGGGTCGTCGTCCCCGTAGAACCAGCCGTTGAACGCATAGCTCCCCTCGTAATCGATGCCCTTGGACCCCGTCCAGAGCCAGGTCTGGTTGAGCGAACCGCTGCTGGGATGGCGGCGCTTGGCTTTCGTGGGGGCCGACGGAGCCGCCGGGCAAATGCGTGCCGCGTTGATGCCGCCGTAATTGGTGGCCAGGACCGTGACCCACAGGGCGTTGTCCATCGTCGCCGTGGCCGTGCCGTTGTAAGGCACAGGCGCGTTGAAGTCGTTCAGGTACATGAACGTCGCAAGCACCAGCGTCTTGGTGTTGTTCAGGCAATGGATCTGATGGCTTTTGGATTTGGCCTTGGCCAAGGCCGGCAAAAGCATGCCCGCCAGAATGGCGATAATGGCGATGACAACCAGCAACTCGATGAGCGTGAATCCCGAACGACGGCGCCCCAAGTGTCGGAGTATGTTCATAAGCCGAGAGTCATTCTGACACGTCCGACGGATTGGTCAAGGTTCGGACTCGAGGCGCCCTTCAAGACGCCGCAGCACCTTTCCGGTCGCACCCCCGGCGCCTCGATTCCACCCGCAACGCCTCCGCATTGGCAACCACCTTCCCAATCGCCCGGGCGACTTCGCCAATCCGGTCCGCCCCGGACAGCAGCACGTTCTGCGGTATCCAGACAGCATCCCGGCATACCTGCTCGCACACCGGACAGCAGGTTCGGGCGTACTCGGACGCGCGGTCGGCGACTGGAGCGCGGATGCCGTGAAGCGGTTCTCCGGAAGGGTTGCGGAACACGCCGTTGGCGTAGAGCGGACGGTACCAGCCGCCGGAGGCCGGCACGCCCTCCGCGATCAGCGCCTCGACGAACAGGTCCCGGCTCACACCGAGCGCGGATTCGTCGAGCCGCAAGATGTACATGTGATAGCTGCGCCGCGTCATCTCGGGCGCCGGGGCCAGCAGCCGGATCCCGGCAAGCCCGGCCAACTCGCGATCGAGAATGGACGCGGCGGCTTGGCGACAACGAATCTGCGCCTCGAGTCGCGTCAACTGCGCGATCAAAATGGCAGCTTGAAATTCCGTCAGCCGCAAGTTGCTGCCGAGGTAGTCGTGGTCATACCAGGCCGCCCCTTTCCGCCGCCCGCAGTGCGTGTAGCTGCGGCACATGTCCGCCAACTCCCCGTCGTCCGTGACCAGGATCCCGCCCTCCCCGGCCGTGATATTCTTCGAGACCTGAAAACTGAACGTGCCGCACTGGCCAAGCACCCCGGCCCCGCGCCCCTTCCACTGGCTGCCCCAGGCGTGCGCCGCGTCCTCGAGCACGCGCAAGCCATGCGCCCGCGCCACCGCGTTGATCGCCTCCATGTCGGCAATGCAACCCCCGACATGCACCGGGATGATCGCCCGCGTGCGCGGCGTGACCTTGCGGGCAACATCCGCCGGATCCAAACAGAGTGTGTCAGGCCGGATGTCGGCAAACACGGGGACCGCCCCAAGAGTGACGACCGCGCTGGCGGTGGCGATGAACGAATACGGGGGAACGATCACCTCGTCGCCCGGCAAAACCCCAAGGGCCTTCAGCCCCATCTCGATCGCCGTCGTGCCGTTGGTGCAGGTCACGGCGTGGCTCGCCCCCTGAAACGCCGCGAATTCCGCCTCGAACTGGCGAACCCGCTCGCCAAACCACCATTTCCCAGACTCGAGCACGCCGCTCAGCAGCCTCCGCTCCGTGTCGTCAAACACCGGCCAGGGCGGCCATGACCCGGCGCAAACAGGCGTTCCGCCGCACAGAGCGAGGACATTCGGAACATTTTTCATCGGTATTCGCTCCACAGCCCGGACATCAGATCACGCGCAGCCTTGCCAAATGTCCGGGCTAACCCGCATGCTTCACACCCCGATGGTGCACAGGCCACTCAGACTTCGCAAGAAGACTGCGATGCGGCTTGGAAAGCTGACAAAGGCATGCGCGCCATCCTGTCTTCCGGGCCATCCGGGAAGAGGCTGGGCGGCGCCGCGCATCGCGAGCGCTGTGTTGCGATGCCCCCGAGCGACTTGTCAACTATTTAGATGCGACCCCATTGCCTTTCTGGCGGTCGTGGCGGAAGACGAGGAGGAACGGCACCATCAGGATGAAGCAGCTCAAAGACCCTGCCAGCCAGACCTTGCCCCAGAGCGTGATCGGTCGTGAAACCTCGCCCGACGCGACCGTCTCGGCATTCGGAAAGCTGAACTGCTGAACCGTCCAACCGGCGATGATCGATCCGACAAAGAAGCCCAGGCCGAGCGTGACGAGCGAGATGAACCCTTGCGCCCTGGTGCGGATCGCCTCGGGCGCCTCCTGATCGACGTAAATGTAGGCCAGCACGAAGAAGAACACGTAACAGACGCCGTGCAGCGCCACGCCCAGGTAAAGCGACCAGGCGCCAGCCCCTTCGTAGCCGAGGTGAAACAGGCAATACCGAGTCGCCCAACCCAGCAGGGCCAGGATGAACACCCACTTCACCCCGAGGCGTCCCAGAACCAACGGCATGAGCAGCATGAAGACGATCTGCGACGCCTGGCCGAGTGTCATCGTGCCGACGACATTCGCCACCCCCATGTCCTGCAGAAACATCGTGGCGAAACCCCAATACAGAGTCAGTGGAATGCAGAAAAGGAAGGCCGTGATCACAAACACCGCGAACGAACGGTCCCTCAGCATGCGCAACGCGTCCAACCCCAGCACCTCGCGCGCCGTCACCCGCCGCCCGGACGCCTTGGGCGGCGTGTGAGGCAGCGTCAAGGAATACGCAGCCATCATCAAAGAAACCCCAGCAGCGAGTTGGAACGAGATGGGCGTGGTCATGGCCCTGGTCTGGAACAGATTGAGCAGTTGTCCCGCCGCGATCCAGCCGATGGTCCCGAGCAGGGCAATGTGCGGGAACTGCTTGCCGGGGTTGCTCATCTGCTTCATCGCCAGCGTGTTCGCCAGCGCGACGGTGGGCATGAAGCAGAGCGTGTGGCCGATTAACAGCGGATAAAAGACCTCGAACTTCCCCGCCCGCGACACCGCGAACATGAACCCAGCCCCGACCAGGTGCAGGCATGCCATCACACGCTCCGCTGCAAAGAAGCGATCGGCGACCATGCCGACCACGAACGGCGAAATCATGGCCGCCACAGCCGTGGCATTGTACACCCAGCCGATTTGCCTCGGGCTGAACGCCAGCACATCGCGCAGATAAGGCCCCATCGTCACATACCACGCGCTCCAGATGAAGAACTGGAGAAACATCATGGCTGAGAGTCGGACGCGCAGGGCCGGCGGCATGCGCCGGTTATGAAGAACCCGCGCCTCAGGGTCAAGGAGCCCCCGCGTTCGAGCTTTTTCCACGTGACCCGTGCCCTCCGGCATGGCATAAGGCCCGCATGGCCAAGTTCACCGCTCCGACAACTCGGGCGGTGCCAATCACGGGGCCAGTGCTCACGCAGTAACTGAGAGTCTATGCAACACGCAATCGAGTCGTTCCAGAAAACGTTCGGCAGCGCCCCCGTCACCACCGTCATCGCCCCCGGCCGCGTCGAGTTGTTGGGCAATCACACCGACTACAACCAGGGCCTCATCATGGCGCTCGCCATCGACAAAACCATCGCCATGGCTGCCGCGCCCCGCGCCGACACCAAGGTCGAGGTCGTGTCCACCGCCTTCCCCGAAGTGGCGCGTTTTTCCCTGGACCGCATCGAGAAGGACCCCGCCGTCCCGTGGGCCAACTACGTCAAAGGTCTGCTCCTCCAGTTGCAGCAGCGCGGCGTCCGGCTCGGCGGGTTCAACGCCGCCCTCCACAGCACCATCCCGCTGGGCGCCGGCCTCAGCAGTTCCGCGGCGCTCCTGGTCGCCACCGCCCTCACCGTGCGCAAACTCTACCCCTACACTCTGACCGAGACCGGCTGCGGCGCGCCGCCCGCGCCCGAGACCGGCGGCCAGCTCCCCCCGCTGAACCATGCCGAGAAGATGATTCTCGCCAAGACGTGCCAGGCTGCCGAAAACAAGTTTGTCGGCGTCAATTGCGGCCTGCTCGATCATATCTCCTCCCTCTATGGGCGCGCCCACCAGGTCATCCTCATCGATTGCCTGCATCTGACAGTGGACTGGTCGCCCATGGAAGGGGATGTCGCGATCGTGGTGTGCCACTCGGGAGTCAAACACGCGCTGGTCGGCGGCGAGTACAACGACCGACGCCGGCATTGCGAGGCGGCGGCGCAGAAGCTGGGCGTGCCCTCGCTGCGCTTCGCCACGGCCCAAACCCTCGAAGCCGGCCGGACCAAACTCGGCGACCGCGATTACGGCTGCGCCCGCCACGTCGTCGGCGAAAACCAAAGAGTCAGCGAAGGAGCCGATTTGCTGCGCGCGGGGAAACTCGAGGCCTTCGGACGGTTTCTCTACGACAGCCACCAGAGCTCGCGCGAGTTCTTTCTCAACAGTTGCCCTGAACTGGACAGCCTGGTCGAGCTGGCGCGCCAACACCCCGGATGCCTGGGCGCCCGCCTCACCGGCGGCGGCTTCGGCGGCGCCACCCTCAACCTCGTCCGCACCGCCCAGGTCCAGTCCTTCCGTGCCCAGGTCGCCGACGGCTATCGCAAACAGTACAACCGACCCCTCGAATCGTGGGTCTGCCAGGTGGTCGACGGCGCCGCGTGATCGTCCCTTGAACCGTGGTTCCGCAGCCCTCCCGCGGCGGCGGGAGAGGCCCCGTCTCGAGACAATCACCGTCACCGCGCTGCTCACGGCCGCAAAGCGATCGTGTAACGGTAATTCACCGCGGTGGCCCAGTCTTTGGGGTCGGGTTCCTGACCGTAAGTCGTTATGTGCAGGACGAGGTCGTGCGTGACACGGTCCTCGATCAGCGGAAAGTTGGAAAACTGGATGTCCCCCTGCCCCACTTGCCGGTCGTCAATCGCCGTCACCGTGGCCCGCTTCAGGGCGGCCTTCTCCTCGTCCACCTCCGCGATCACCAGCGGGTGACGCGGTGCATTGCCCGAGGGCGCCTCGGCACTGATGTTGCCGATCCAGTACAACTTGCCCGGGCCGCTGTGACGAAGCATGCGGTGAAACGACGATGGCGAGTAAAAGGCCGAGCCGTCGTCGTACTTCCACTCGGCCGGCACACCAAGCGTCCGCCCGCCGTCACTCGACAGGCTGTGGAACTTGCGCCCAGGCGTCTTCGCCACCGTGCCGTCCCAGCCGTGAGTCGAGCCGCGCCAGACCACCAGGATCCGCCCGTCCCGCAGCTCGGCGAGTTCCGGCTCCATGAGCCCGCGCGCGGAGGCTTCAGGCGAAATCTCGACCCGCCCGCCGGGCGTCCACGCGTGCTTCCTCGAGTCCGGATTCCACGCGCCCAGGAAACAGATCGAGCCCATCCGCCAGGGCCTCGAATCGTTGCGCGGATCGCCCGGCGCATTCGCATGCGCAAGGCAGACCAGCAGCGTTCCATCCGACCGGCGCAGGATGTTGCTGCCTGGGTATCCCTCGTTGCGGCCGAGAAAGCCCGCGTCGAGAGGCGCGTCCGGATCGAATGCCTCGCCCGCCTCGTAACGCAGGGGAATGGGCTCGTTCCAGGTGCGCCCCCGGTCGGCGGAGGTGCGAACGTGGGTGAAATTGTGATAGACACCCCGGACCTCGATCTGCCGCAGCCACAACTGGACCAACAGGCCCGAAACCGGATCATACACACTCGCGCCTTCCCCTTCCCAGACGTCCACGCCGCGGTAATCGACCTTGTTCGAAGGTTGGACCGGCACGAACGCCGACCATGTCCGGCCATTGTCCTCGGACCACCGGGCCCGAATCTCCTCGCCCACGTCGGACTCGCGCTCGATGCCCCGCACCTCGCGCATCTCGTGCCCCGCGCCCACATACTGCACGCTCACCCAGGGCGCAACCCGCGGCGCGGGCGATTCGAGATACAGCTCTTTCTTCACGAGCGCGATGGGCATGTTGGCTTTCCACGGCGCGCGCGACGCCTCGATGTCCGAAACGCGGAGCACACGGCGAATCGCCTCGAGCAAGCGCCCCTCCGAGCCGGGCGCCACCCACGACCAGTCGGTCAGGTTCCCGTCCCCCTCGGCAATGTGACGCTCGGTCGGAATGTACCCGGTCGCTCCTTCGCCGTAGCCTGCAACCAGCACGAAGCTCTCGGGCCGCATCCGCTGCGCCGCGAGCTGGAACTCGATATACGTCTCGCCCGGCAAGACCAGCCACTGGGCCGCCCCCAGATCGAGGCAGGGGATCTCGATCTGATGCCCGGCGTCGGCGCGTTGCCGCCAGCTCCAGCCCATGGCCGCCAGACACTGGTGAAAGGGCTTGGGTTCAGACGTGATCTTCTCGCCGAGTTCCTTCACCGCGAAGCCCGGCCCGTCGCGCGGTTCGAGCCGGACCCGCTCGACGCGGAACGCGGCTTCCCCGAGCGGAACGCGCCGGGTGGCGGTCCAGGCCTTCGCCATGGCTTGCCTCAAACGTTCGGCCAGCACGGGGCGGTTGGTGACCGCGCCGTCGTTGTACTTGCCGGCCGTCAGGTTGCCCCCGCACCCGGTGAGGTAAATCTGCCTGACCCCCGGCATTTCCCGCTGGCGCAGACGGCGGGCCAGTCCGGGGAAATCCGCCGAGACATCCCCCTGCCCATAATAACTCATCGGATGCACCGCGTAGGCGCTCACGGCAACAACCGGCGTCTCGCCATCCCAGAAACTCAGGGTCTTGAGCCAGGGATCGATCAGGTTCTCGGGCGCCGCCCGGGCCGCCGCATCCCGCGTGCTGCTCGCCCGATCGAACCGCACCGAGCCGTCAGACCCCAGGTAGCGGCGATTCGACGCAACGCCTTCCACCTGCGCGGCACCCAACCCGAGATGCGTCACGCGCCGCGTCCGCGACAGCGACTCGCGCAGGGCCTGCGCCACGCGCTGAACCGCAACCTCGTGAAAGGCCGGATCGCATACGGTCCCTTGCGCCCCACGCGCGCGCAGGATGCGCTCCGCCCCCAGGTCCGCCACAGGCGCATCGTGCTGGTGCACCGTGCACACCATGACCCGCTCCGGCTCGGTCCCCGCCGCCTCCCCCAACACCCGCTGCCACCGCTCGAACGCGTCGTTGCGGATCTCGCACCAGTCCACGGCAACAAACACCACCGGTTTGTCGAGACCTTGCAGAACCAACCCGTGCGCTTCGAGAGGATCGGCAACGCTCCGCGAAAGCCAAGCGCCCCCCATCATCCCGTGCCCCATCGGCACGGTCACGTCAGCCGAAAACAGGCCCAGGCGCAACTCCGGTTCAGCGCCCGCCGCCAGGCACAGGCCCGCCGCGGCAATTGTTGTGGCACACAATGTTCTCATAACGATCCGCAAGTGACCCATTCCGCGCGTCCCGCCCCGCCGCGCGGTCCCATCACGCCGATTGCTCGCGAAACTCGCCGGCCACGCGCACGAAGCCCCAAAACACCAGCACCGCCGCCGCCACGTGGGCGGCAAGGACGTACCAGACCCATTCCGGATGCCCCGCTGTGTTGAACCGCCCGTAGAGGGTCGTGTAAATGAACCCGCTGGTGAAACCGCCAATCATCACCGCCAGGAAATTCGAGCCCATGTAAAGGCCCGCCTTCTCCTTCGGCGCGATCCAGGTGATGTACTCCTGGATGCGCGGCGACGTGATCATCTCGCCCACGGCAAAGAAGAAGATCCCCAGAAACACCAGCGTCGCACCGTGAACGCGGGCCGCCCCGATGACCGCCAGCCCGGCCGCCGCCACAACCAGCCCGATCATGAAGGACGGCATCGCCCGCACGTGCTCGAACAGGCGCGACACCCCCAATTGCAGCAGCATGATGATGTACCCCGTGTGCGAGATCGTCTCTCCGAGAATTCGACGGGCCCCGTCCTGACCCTCCTGCGAGAAGAAATCGGCAAAACCCTGGCCGCACACGCCGCGGACATCCTGATACAGCCGCGCGGTGTCCAGGTTGCTGTCGACGTACAGCGCGCACAGGTTGAAAAACGCCCAGAACGGGAGCCAGAAGAACAAGCCCAGCAACACGAGAAACACCGAGAACTTCACGTCCGACAGGGCCACGCCGATGTCGCGGAACTTCTTGCCCAGACTCTCGCCGTCCGCGGGGCGCGGCGGTTCTTTATAAAAGAGCAGCGTGATCAGAAGCATCGCCCCGATGGCGATGGCCGCGGCCAGGAAGGCGTAATCCCACGAGATGGCCCGTAGCTTGCCTGCTACGATCGGGCCAAAAGAACCGCCCACGTTGACCATCGCGTAGAAGATGCCGAACCCGAGCGTCTTGTTGCTCGGATCGGTGGTCACGCGGACCGTGCCCGCGATCAAGGGTTTGAAAATCCCCGCCGCCAAACCGATGCTCAGCATCGTCAGGGCGATGCCCGAAATGGACTTCGTCAGCATCAGCAGGAGGATGGACGGCAAGTAGGCGAGATACGAAACGATCAGCACCTTCTTGAACCCGAACCGGTCGGCGAAGGTGCCGGAGATCAGCGGGATCGCATACGAGAGCAGCAGGAAAAGACTCTGAATCACACCCAGTTGATCCTTCGAGTACCCGAGATGTGTCAGATAGATCCCGAAACCGAAGTAGATGCCGTAGTAAGCGAACCGCTCGAGCACTTCGATGATGTTCGCCACCCAGAAGACCGGAGGGAACGAGCTGCGCGCCGCCGGGGCAGCGTTCGAGGTTTGAACAGGGCTAGCCCGCATATTTCACACCCCTATGGTGCACAGGGCACTCAGACTTCGCAAGAGGACTGCTATGCGGGCTAGGGTCCACTGACGTCAGACCTTGCCGGGACCTCGCCATCCGGACAAGCCGGAATATCGGGGCCTCTCCCGCGACCGCGGGATCCGCCCTGCAAAAAGGTGGCGGGTCAGGGCAAGAGGAAGCACAATCAACTCCGCGTTTTACAAAACATGAAACGGCTCACACTCTGGCTTGCGATGATGTCCCAGGCCTTGTCCGGCGAGATCGAGTTCGAAAACAACAGCGCGGCCTCGTGGCTCCCACACGCCCCGCCCGTTCCCGAATTCCGTGTTCCTGCCTCGCGCATCGAGTGGGAGCCGCGCCGGCGCCAGATCCGGGCGCGGCTGCTCGCCCTGCTGGGCAAATCGCCGGAGCGTCCCAAGGTCCCTTCGGTGCATGTCGTGTCGCACGAGGATCGGGGCGACTATATCCTCGAATCGTTTCGGTTCGACAACGGGGCCGGCGACCAGGTGCCAGGTTATCTCCTGTTGCCGAAGGACCACGCGCGGCCAGGACCGGCCATTCTCTATTGTCATTGGCACGGCGGCGAGTACGCCAAGGGTAAGATCGAACTGTTCGAGGCGGAACACACCCCGGAACCGCCCGGCCCGGCGCTCGCGCGGCGCGGATATGCCGTCCTGGCAATCGACGCCTGCTGTTTCGGCGAGCGTCAAGGCCAGGGGCCGGGCGGGGCGCGAGAACGCGGTGGCGCGGCCGAGTTGACGGCCAGCAAGTTCAATCTCTGGGTCGGGCGTTCGCTGTGGGGGATGATCCTGCGCGACGATCTGATGGCGTTGGACTACCTGGCGTCGCGGCCCGAGGTCGACGCCCGGCGCATCGGCGTGACGGGAATGAGCATGGGTGCGACGCGCGCGTGGTGGCTGATGGCGCTGGACGACCGGATCAAGGCGGGCGTTGCGGTCGCCTGCCTGACGCGCTACCAGAACCTGATCGCGCACGCGGGTCTGCACCACCACGGCATCTACTACTACGTGCCCGGAATGCTGAATCACTTCGACACGGAAGCGGTCCTGGCGTTGATCGCGCCCCGGCCCCTCTTGCTCATGAACGGCGACCGGGATGACGGCTCGCCGGTCGATGGCATCCGGGTCATCGAAACGCACGTGCGCCCAATCTACCGGCTCTACGGCGTCGAGGCGTCTTTCCGAAGCGAGGTGTACACGGGCATGGGCCATGAATACCGCCCACCCATGTGGCAGAACACCCTCGCTTGGTTCGATCGGCACCTTGCTGACTAGCCCTCACCGGGCGACAGAACACCGGCAACAACCAGATGGACCGGATGAAACAGCCGGGCTGTGAATTCCGCATGGATTCGGCAGCCGGGGACTGATACGGTCGGTTTGTTATGGCCAGCAATCCGATGCGCAGTCTGCGACGGCTTCAGGCGGAGGCGCAGGACGCCCTCGACGACGAGAGGCTGGCGCAGCGTGACGAGCGCCAGATCTCGAGGCTGCAAACCTTCGTCCATTTCTGGTGGCTGGTGGCCCGCAGTTTCGTGCGGAACAGATGCCCGCTGCGCGCTTCCGGGCTGGCGTACGCCAGCCTCCTGGCCATGGTGCCGATGCTGGCTGTGGTGATCAGCGTCTCGGCGAGCCTGCTCAAGAGCCAGGGGGAAGAACCGATCCAGCGCTTCATCGACACACTGGTCGAGCGCCTCACCCCTTCCGTGCGCGGCCCGGCGCCGTTCTTCCCCCATCCGAACTCCCAAACAACAAACACGCACACCGCGGCCGGCGCGGCCGCCCCGGCTGGGCCGGGGGGCGCGTTGATCGATCCGGAGGAATACGAAAAGACGCGCGAAGACATGGTGCGCCAGATCAACGAGTTCATCGGGAACATCCGCAGTGGCACGCTGGGCGTGACCGGCATGGCAGCCTTGCTGTTCGTGGCGATCGGCATGCTCAGTCGCATCGAGGACACGTTCAACGACATCTGGGGCGTCACACGCGGCCGGTCGTGGTTCATGCGGATCGTCCAGTATTGGGCGGCGATCACGCTGGGCCCCATCCTGCTCGCCGTCACGTTCACCATGACGAGCAGCCCCTACTTCGAGGCCACCACGAAGCTCGTCGCCAGCTTCGGCGCGTTGGGCGCGTGGAGCCTCAAGGCCGGCCTGACGATGTTGCCCTACGTGATCTGGAGTCTGGCGTTCGGGCTGTTCTACCAGCTCATGCCCAACACCAAGGTGCACTGGCGGGCCGCCCTGGTCGGCGGTGTGGTCGCCGGCTGCCTCTGGCAGCTCAACAACGAGTTCAGCGTGCTCTATGTCTCGCGCGTGGTGAGCAACAGCCGCATCTATGGCGGGTTGGGCATGGTGCCGGTGTTCATGATCGGCCTCTACGTGGCATGGGTCATCCTGCTTCTGGGCGCCCAGGTGGCCTACGCGTATCAGAACCGGCGCACCTACCTCCAGGAGAAACAGGTCGAGGGAATCCACCAGCGCGGACGCGAGTTCGTGGCTCTGCGGCTGGCCACGGAAATTGCCTGCCATTATCACCAGGCCAAAGGACCGGTCAGCGTCGCCGCCCTCGCCGAGCGGGTCGGCGTTCCCACCAGCCTCACCGGACAACTCCTGCGCGCCTTGACCCGCGCCGAACTCCTGGTCGAAACCACCGACACCGACCCGGGCTATCTCCCGGCCCGCCCGCTCGACCGCATCACACCCCAGGACGTCCTGCAAGCCGTCCGCGCCGGACACGGCATGGAGTTGGCGACGCGCGAGGATCCCGGACGCGCTTTGGTGCGGGACGAGTTCGAACGCATCGCCGCCGCCGAACGCGACGCTGCCACCGGTGTGACGCTGCAAACCCTGGCCAAACGGGTCACCGAGGCGGGACAGTCGAGCCAGGCCGCTCGAGACGGAGACCCCGCTACTTGCCCTCGATCTGCTTGAGCGCGGCGGCAGCGGCCTCAGGATGCTGTGCCTTGATGGCTTCGGCGATTCGCTGAACCGCCAGCTTCGCCTCACCCTGCGCCCCCGGTTGCGCGACTTGCTCGACCGCCACAGTGAGCGCATCCGGATGGTGGCATCCCGCCAGGGCGCCCAGAATCAGCTTGCGATCCGTCTCGGTCTTCGCCCCGGCCAGCAGGGCGCGATACCGGGCGACGACCTCCGAATTGGGGTGGGCGTTCTGTTCGCCGAGCAGCCGGGTCAAGCCCCGCAGGACCAGCACCCGCTCGGTCTCAGAGGCCGCCTTCGAGTAACAGTCCGAGAGCGGTCCCCACGCCGAGGCGTCCGGCCAGTCGGCGAGCGTGCGCAACCCAATGTCGCGAACCGAAGCGTCGGCGTCCGCGACACTTCTTGCCACCAGGGCAAGCCCGTCGGCGTCCGGACA
>JAXGQW010000065.1:0-32546 GCA_040766265.1 Verrucomicrobiota bacterium | reverse complement strand
TTACCAGGTGTCGACCGACTTGGTGGACAAGGGCAGCCGCAACGCGACCAACGCCGGGCTGTACCACTTCACCACGCGGGTCGATCAGGCGAAGGAGACCAACTCGACCGTCGACATCGGGTTCCATTACGTGGCCGTCGACACCGCCACCGGCCTGCCGCTGGATGACGACGGGGATGGCCTGCCCGACTACTTCGAGGACCGGGATGGGAACGGCACCGTCGGCTCGGGCGAGACCGACTGGCGAGGTAGTGGCGATCTCGGATTAAAGGTTCTGATCACTCGACCCGGGGCCAACGGGATTCTGCCATGACAAGCCCGCGCCAGCTTGGAATCACCGAGACACCACAGATGAGAACGACGCAAGCGCACGAGGTGAGGGGCAGGATCGAGCGGCTGTGGATCGGGGCGCTCCTGACGCTCTGGCTTGCGTTGTATGGATTGCCTGAGGTCCGCGGCCTGGTGGACAATTGCCCCGATTTCACACTGCCCACTGGTGCCAGCGGACTCTGCGACGAAGACCCCTGTTGTGAGGATGATGAAGACGGCCTCGGGGGTGGTTCCGAGTTCAGCATCGCCGCCGTTGAGCGGATGCCGCGACTCGAAGATCCGGTGGCGGATGCCGCGCGGTGGCATGAGTTGTGGGCGAAGCTGGCACAAGCCAACAAGGAGGCACAAAAAGAGCTTGTCAGGGCCCTCAGCGGTGGGAAGGTGAATCTCTCCTCGGGCGGGGCCACATACAACGTCGGCAATCCGGGCTGTCTTGGGTGTGGCGGAATGCCGGTCTGGAGCGTGTCGGAGCCGTCGCTGACGTTCTTCATCAAAGATCGCCCTCTGAGCTATCGCCCGCCCCGGGGACCGCAGGTGGCGTTCACGTTGGCGTACAAGGCCAGGACCTACCGGAAGGACAATTTCAGCGTTTTCGACCCCTTCGTTTACAAGGTGGGCTACCAGTGGCACTGCTCCTGGCGCTGGTACGTCGAGACCGACGGCACGAACACGTGGGTTTTCAGCGGGGGCGGCAGTGCGCGGCAACACACCGTCAACGTCAAGGAGTACAACACCAAGTCGTGGCTGGAGTTGGTGCCGGCGCAAGGGCAGAACCCCGCTCACTACGTCTTGCACCACGCCAGCGGGGCGCGCTACGTCTTCGCGCTGGCCACCACGGACACCAACAACCCCAACCTCTCACGCTACTTCATCACGCGGCAGGAAGATGCGGCCGGGGACGCCCTGGTCTTCTCGTACGACACCACCAATCACGTCCGGTTGAGCACGATCACCGACGCCGTGGGCAACCAAGTCAACCTGACCTACTGCGTCGATCACCCCTCGGGCATCGATTCGCTCGTCGAGCGTGTGACGGATGCCTGGGGGCGTTACGCGGAACTCGAATACGACTCCGAGGGCAACCTGACGGCCATCACCGACGCCGCCGGTATCCGGAGCACGTTCGCTTACGCCGGGCAGGGCCGGTTGCGCAGCCTGACGACGCCGTACGGCACCACGCAATTCGAGTATTTCCCGGGCGGGAGCGATCTGGCGCTGCACGTCTCCGAGCCCGAAGGCGCCCACCAGTTCTGGGTCGCCATTGACTCGGAAAGCAACTCGGCGAAGATCCCAACCTCCTACGCGAATGTGCCCAACACCGGCGGTCTGTCCAACACGTTCGACAACTCCGGACTCAACCAACGCAACACCTTGCACTGGGGCCGGCGGCAGTATCCGGCAATCACGGAACAGGTGCGCAACGCCCTCGGGGACAGCGCCTTCTACCTCAGCAACCTCAGCGTCAATGACTACAAGGTCGCCCGCCTGCGCCACTGGCTGATCAGCCAGGAGGTCATCGAGAACGGGGACATGGTCTCGTACGTGGGCGGCGAGACGCTCTCGTTGCAGCGCGATCCGCACCCGGAGACGACCGCCGCCAATCCGCTGGAAGGGCAGGTAACCTGGTTCGATTACGCCGGCAAGCCCTCCGGGCAGAACAACTGGGAGGGAACGACCAAGAAACCGCGCTTCATCGCCCGGGTGTTGCCCAACGGCCAGACCGAGTTCCTCTACTTCGAGCGAACCAACTCGTTTGCCCACCCGACTCGGGAGATCTCGACGTACACCCTGGCCAACGGGACGGTCGGCACCCGGACCAACACGTACACCTACTCGACCAACGAGATCGACCTGCTGGTCGTGACCAACGCCTCCGGGGTTCGGTCGATGAGCAACTGGTTCTCGGGGCACCTGTTGCGGACCAACTACGACGCGCTCAACGAGATGACGGTGCTCGACTACAACACCAACCACCAGATCATCAGCCTCAAACAGCCCAACGGGCTGATTACCACCAACCTCTACGCGACCAACGGCTGGCTGGCGGCGCGGATCGACTACACCTACCCCCAGGGCGGCAGCCCCAGCTACTACCGCACCAACGCGTTCACCTGGGAGAAGGCGTTGATCAAGACGCACACCGACCCGCGCAACCTCACCAGGACGTTCTACTGGGACGGCCTGCGGCGCTTGACCGGGACCAGCTACCCGGACGGCACCAGCACATCGAACCGGTTCGTGAAGCTCGACGGGACCGGCTACTACGACGGCACCGGCGACACCAATCTGCTCGACCTGACCGAGAGCGTCGATCGGATGGGCCGCAAAACGCGCCTGACGTACAATGGCCTGCGCCAACTGACCGCCGCCACCAACACCCTCGGCGCGAACGTGGTGAAATACGACTGGTGCCTCTGCGACTCGATCGAGAAGATCACCGACGCCCTCGGGCAGGAGATCGAGTTCTACTACGACCAATTGGGCCGGATGACCAACGCGGTCTATTACGGCGGTGCCTACAGCGTCACCAACCGCTACAACCTGATCGGCCAACTGACCAACGTGATCGACCCCTTGGGCAGCGTCACCAACTGGTACAACAACCAGGGCCTGCTGGTCGCGATCAGCAATGCCGTCGGGCGGGTCAAGTCGGTCGTCTACGACATCGAAGACCGGCCCGCTTCGGTCACCGACGCCAACGGCATCACCGTCAGCCACGCTTACGACAATCTCGGTCGGCTGCGGAACCGGACCTGGCCGGACAACAACACCGAGAACTGGGGCTACAGCACCGGGTACACCGGCCCCACGGGCTACACCAACCAATTGGGCGGCCTCTACCGGACGCTCTTCGAGTACGATCTGCTCGAGCGCAAGATCGCCGAAACCAACGCCAACAACGAGGTCGTCCGGTTCGCCTACCGGCCCGCCGGCGATCTGGCGACTCTCACCGACGGCAAGAACCAGGTGACCACCTGGAACTACGACCTGTACGGTCAGGTGACCAACAAGGTCGATGCGGCGTCGGCCGAGATCTTCCGGTACGCCTACGACGCGACGGGCCTGCTGACTAACCGCTGGACCAAGGCCAAGGGGACGACCGCGTACCGATACGACGCCCTGGGTCAGTTGACCAATGTGGTGTACCCAGTCAGCCCGGCCCTGACGTTGCAATACGATCTGCTCGGCCGCTTGACGAACCTGGTGGACGGCATCGGCCAGACCCGCTACGGTTACGCCAACAACCGGCTCACGAGCGAGGACGGCCCGTGGGCCGAAGACACCGTGAGCTACAGTTATCAGCAAGCCGGACCGCGCAGCGGGTTGACGTTGCTCCAGCCCAACGCGTCGCCCTGGACGCAGGCCTACGGCTACGACGCCGCGGAGCGGTTGACGAGCGTCGCGTCGCCTGCCGGCTCGTTCAGCTACGCCTACGACAGCACGCGGGTGGCGTTGCCGGGGACGTTGACGCTGCCGAGCGGGGCGACCATCGCCACCAGCTACGATTTCATGGCCCGGTTGACCAACACCACGCTGCGTTCCTCGCAATCGGCGGTCTTGAACCACCACGGCTACGGGTACAACGCCGCCAGCCAGCGGACCAGCGTGACGAATTTGGCGGGCAACACGATCGCCTACACATACGACCGGACTGGCCAGTTGATCCAGGCCAGCGGCAAGGAGGCGGGCGGGACGACCCGGCTGAACGAGCAGTTCGGCTACGGGTACGACGCGGCGGGGAACCTGGCGCTACGGACCAACAACTTTGCGGCGGCGCAACCGCTGGTGCAGACGTTCTCGATCACCAACGCCCTCAACCAACTGACGAGCGTGACGCGGAACGGGAAGCTGACGGTGGCGGGGACGACGACGACCAACGCGACGAGCGTGACGGTGAACGGGGAGGAGGCATCGTGGTACGGGGACGCGACGTTCGCGAAGGACGGCTTCACGTTGACCAACGGGGTGAACAGCTTCACAGCGGTGGCGAAGGACGGCTTGGGGCGGTTGGACACCAACACCGTGACGGTGAACCTGCCGGCGACGGTGAGCTTCACCTACGACGACAACGGGAACCTGCTGAGCGACGGGCGAAGGTTGCTCGGTTACGACGACGAGAACCAGTTGATCACGGTGATCGTGACCAACGGGGTGAACAGTTCGACGCTGAGCAAGTTCGCGTACGACGGTTTCGGGCGTCGTCGGGTACGGACCGAGTGCGTGTGGCAGAACGGCGGTTGGGCGACCAACGCCCTCGTGCGCTACGTGTACGATGGGATGGTCGTGCTCCAGGAACGGGACGCGAACAACCTGCCGACGGCCACGTACACTCGGGGTCGTGACCTCAGTGGCAGTCTCCAGGGTGCGGGTGGCATCGGCGGGCTGCTGGCCCTCACTCTTCACTCTTCGCTCCCCACTCCTCACTTCTCTTACCACGCGGATGGGAACGGGAACGTCACCTGCCTGATCAACGAGAAGCAGGCGGTGGCGGCGCGGTACGTGTACGAGCCGTTCGGGAACATCCTGTCGCTGTCCGGACCGCTGGCCGAGGTCAACCTGTACCGCTTTTCGAGCAAGGAGGCGCATCCCGTCAGCGGTTTGGTGTACTATGGGTTCCGCTTCTATGATCCCAACCTGCAGAGGTGGGTGAATAGGGATCCGATCGAAGACGTAGGGGGAGATCCCCACTTCGTCCACACGCGCAATTCTCCCACCTCAGCATTCGACCCAGATGGCTTGCGAACGCTTACGGTAGGTGAATGCCTACTAGCCTGTGCGAAGCAGCATCGCATCGGGACTGGCATCGGTTTGGCTGGGTGGTTCTCCGGCTTGCCCATACTGGATCGGGATATACCCAAGCTCGGTGGGGCCACCAAAGGCACGAGCGTCGCCTCGAAGTGCTTGAGCACCCTGTTTCCACAGAAAGTCCCCTCAAGTTGGGCTCCAACGAAGCCGTGGGGAAGAGGGTGGAAAGCCAGGACAGCCACATTGGGGCGCTTCGTAGGCCGGTGGGTGCCATATCTAAGTGTAGCGCTCCTGGTAGGTGAAGCCGGCCAGATCGCGGCCTGTGTATATGAGTGCGAGGGGATAACCGTTGGAACAGGCGAATCAGCTGAGGATGTGGTCAATCGGTAATTCAAGATGGCCGCTTACTGCGGCATTCTGTCAGGAGGCAACCGCCGCTGGATTTCCGGCTGAGATTGTCGCGTCGGCAATCCAGCACTTCACTCCGTGGCTCAGGAAACGGCCGTTGTCTTTGAACACATTACTCTACGAGGATCTTGGAATCGTCGACGATGACTTGGAGGAGTTAGTATTCGCACTATGGGAAGGTGTTCTCGGCCGGCGGATGACTCCCGAGGAGATTGTCGCCTTCCCTGAGCCGCTGACCGTCAGAGACATCTTGATCCACATTAGCCACGCTCGGGCTTCCGAGCGACGCACGGCGACATGAACAAATCCCCGCTGATACCGCGCCGCCCGATGCGTACGCGCGAGATGCTCTGACATTTGAAGGTCGTGAACCGCGGGTACCGATACGCTGGACTACCCACTGTGATGACGTTGCTCGAACCCAACGCGTTCCCCTGGACGCAGTCCTACGGCTACGACGCCGCGGAGCGGTTGACGAGCGTCGTGTCGCCTGCCGGCTCGTTCGGCTACGCTTACGACAGCACGCGGGTGGCGTTGCCGGGCACGTTGACGCTGCCGAGCGGGGCGACCATCGCGACGAGCTACGATTTCATGGCCCGGCTGACCAACACCACGCTGCGCTCCTCTCAGCAGGCGGTCCTGAACCACCATGGCTACGGGTACAACGCCGCCAGCCAGCGGACCAGCGTCACGAACATGGCGGGCAACACGGTGGCGTACACGTACGACCGGAGCGGCCAGTTGGTCCAGGCCAGCGGCAAGGAAGCGGGCGGAACGACTCGCCTGAACGAGCAGTTCGGGTATGGGTACAACGCGGCGGGGAACCTGGCACTGCGGACCAACAACGGATTCGCGCAAACGTTCACCCTGGCCAACGGCTTCAACCAGCTCGACAGCGTTTCCCGCAGCGGGACGTTTACGGCGGCGGGCCTGGTGCAGAGCGCGATCAATGTGACGGTGACGGTCAAAGTGAACGCGGAAGGGAGCGGGACCACCGTGTACGCCGACAAGTCGTTTGCCCGAGCCGGCATCACGCTGATCGACGGGACCAACGCGTTCACGGCGGTGGCGACGGACAGCAACGGGCGTCTGGCGACGAACGCTGCCAGTGCCTGGCTGCCGGCGACCGCCAGTTTCGTGCACGACAAGAACGGGAACCTGACGAGCGACGGGCGGCGGGGCTTCGGCTACGACGACTTCGACCAGTTGACGAGCGTGACGGTGACCAACGCGTGGCGGAGCGAGTTCAAGTACGACGCGTTGGGGCGGCGTCGGGTACGCACGGAGAAGGTGTGGAAGAACAGCCAGTGGGTGACGGCCAGCGAAACGCGTTACGTGTACGACCACATGCTGGTGATCCAGGAACGCGACGCCCTGAATCTCCCGACCGCCACTTACACCCGGGGGCTTGATCTGAGCGGCGGCCTGCAGCGTGCCGGCGGCATCGGTGGACTCCTGGCCCTCACTCTGCACTCTTCACTCCCCACTCCTCACTTCTACTACCACGCCGACGCGGGCGGAAACGTGACCACCCTGACCGACTCGCGCCAGGCCGTTGTCGCGCGCTACCGCTATGACCCGTTCGGCAACCTGCTCGGACTCTCTGGTCCGATGGCCGAAGCGAACCCGTATCGGTTCTCGAGCAAGGAGTTCCACGTCAACTCCGGTTTGTACTACTACGGGTATCGGTTCTACGAGCCGAGCTTGCAGCGGTGGCTGAATCGGGATCCAATTGAGGAGGCGGGAGGACTGAATTTGTACGGTTATGTCGGAAACGACCCCATCGGTTCTCATGATCCTCTCGGCTATGAGCGATACCCGTATGTAGTTCTGCCCGGAGGGCGACCGAAATTCGATCCGACACCGGCACAGGAGCCTACGATTCTCGAAGGCTTGATTCCCGTAGTGGGCCCTTATCGACAGGCGGTCTACGACGCCGAGAATGGCCGCTGGGGATGGGCGCTCTTGAACACCGCACTTGCTGGCAGCGATGCAGTGCCATTAAGAAGCGCGCTAGGCGGCGTCTGCAGAGGAGCGTGGAAGAGCGGCAGCACTGCTTGGCGGAGAGTGCGTGATTGGCTGGGGAGGCGGGGCTATCTGGAGCCAGGTCAGGAAGGTCACCATTGGTGCATTCCTCGTAACGACTGGGGAAAACGCATTCCGAACTCCATAAAAAACCAGCCATGGAACATATACGGTATGCCTAACCCCACGTTCCATGATGCGATACACGGGGCTGGACCGTTCAGGCTGAACCTGGCGGAACGCGTTTGGCACGGATCGCCTCCTTGGTTTCGGGCTGCGCTGTTTTCGACCGCAGGTCGCGAGTTCTACTGGTTCTTCGGCGGTGCCGACTCCCTTGCTCCGGTACTGCCGCCACCTTTCGCGGAGTAGTTTAGGTGCCGCTGGACAGGTACGATCAGCTAGCCTGAGTCGATGAACATCACGGGACCGTTAGCCGACATAGAGTTCCCGGTCTTATGTTTCAATCAACAGAGTGTCTACCCTGTGTTGACAGCCGGAGGGGTCACCCTCTGCACTCGGGCCGCTCTTCGCGCAGGCTGGTACAGAGGTCTGGTCATCGTTGGGAGCAATGGTATGGGGATCCGGATCAGAAACGCCCACAAGCTGCACGGAGTTGGGCTATTGTGGGGTTACAACATATTTCTCAACCAGCGCATCCGAGTCGAACTCGAGCCCGGCGGTGAACCGTTCGTAGTTTCCATCGAGGAGGTAAAGAACATGATCCGCACGTCTTCGCTCCGTTGGCGCGGCTGGTTGACGCGACCCGACTTTAAGGAATTCCGCGCGCGGTTGTTGAGCGCAGCCACTGTGCGCGACGTTATCCAATTGCTATGTGCGAGCTGAGAGCGTAGGGGAAACAATGGGGCCAAGTCACGACAATCAACAACTGGTCCGGAGGCGCGCTCTCGCGCACCGCACGCACGTCGCTCCACGGCACCGGCGCGTCACTTCTCCAGTGCGTGCCGCGATCGCCGGACGAAGCGTTCCCGCTCCGCGTCATCCGCCAGCCTCCGGCCAAACCGTTTCACCGCCTGCGCCGCCAGGGGGGTACCTCAGACCGCGAACGCCCTGGAGGAAGCAATGGGGCTGTCAATAATCGATGCTTGCCCCCTTTGGCCTATGGGCTTGACCGACAGTGGTGAGAGCGATTGGCAGAGCGCGGCGGACCTTGGCCTGCGCGTCTGGCTCCTACGCCCGGCGGCGCACTCACCGACGCCATGAAGCACAATCCGGAGGACCTCTTCCCATGAACCTCGACATGGAAAGCGGCGCTGAAGGGCCGCAGTCTCCCGCGATGCGGGACTGCCGCGCCTTCATGCGCGGCCTCGAACCTCGCGAAGCGCCTGGAGTGCGGCGGTTTACCGCCGCTTTGGGCTCATGGCCACTGAGCAGTTCAACAAGGAACATGTCACTTACCATGTGCCTCATCGGAGCTCCCTTGTTCACGCGGTCGGTGGCGGCGGTCAGCAGGCGCCTCCTGAGCCTGAGCTGGATGGTCTTTGGCGCTGTCACGATGTGGGCAGCCACGGCACGCGACTGCGGACCAGCCGCCCTGACGGTGGTGGCGGCGCAGATGAGGATGAACACTGGCGGGATCTGCCTGCTGGCCGAAGCCTTCCCGCCTGCCAGTGGTTTTTCCCTGGCCGAATTGCGCGACCTGGGCGTTGCCGCGGGACTGGAACTGGTCCCGGTCCAGCGTGCGGGTGATGGCCCGCTTCCAATCCCCAGCATTGCGCATTGGCGGGAAGGCCACTACGTCGCTGTACTGGCGGTCGGTGAGAGCCAAATCATCTTTCAAGACAATGCCACCGGCACCCCCCAGCGGATGTCGGAAGCGGCTTTCCTGGGTCGGTGCAGCGGGCGTTTTCTCGTGCCGGCAGACCGGGTGCCGCCGGATTGGCAGAGCCTCCCGGACGCGGAAGCCAGGCGCCTCCGTGGCGCGGGCCTGACGAACGATGTGGCCCGGGCGATTCTGGATGACGATGATGATGAGGATTGCCCGACCGACGAGGAACCAATCTGGTTTCCTGAGGATGGGGATTCGCCGGCCAGCGCCGACCCGGTCGCCTGTCCTGAACCGGAGCGCTGTCCGCCGGGCCAAGGGGATGAAGAGTGCGGGTTGGGAATGCCTGTGTGGCGGGTGTCCGAGCCGTTCGTCAACCTTTGGGTGAAGGACGTGCCGTTGTACTACCCGATGTCCAACGGGCGAATCCTGCCTTTCATCCTCCGCTATCGCCAGCGCAACGAAACCGACGCGAGCGAGTCGACCAATGTGTTTAGCGTGGGGAAGTCGTGGGAATGCTCGTGGCTGGCGTACATGGAACAACTGACGAATGACCAGGTCCGCTTTCGAGTGCCGGGTGGCGGACGCCGGAGCTATCGGCTGGAGACCGCGGGTCTGATGGGCGAGCGCGTCTCCGTGAACAACGGCCAGGTCGGCTACTCGGTGAGCCACCGCACCGTCTGCAAGGTGGAACTTCAGCAACCCCACACCGTTGGAGGCACGACACTCTACCTGCTCAGCGCGCAGCAAGACCCGCACGGTCGACTGATCCAGTTCCGTTACGAGACCAATGCCGAGGTGATCCGCCTCACGCAGGTGATCGACTTCGACGGGCGGACCAACACGCTGGCCTACGGCCTGACCAATGCCCCGCGGCTTGTGACGTCCGTAACCGATCCCTATGGCCGCTCGGCCACGTTGAGTTACGACGCCAACGGCAACCTGACGGGTATCACGGACATGCAGGGCCTGAGCAGCCAGTTCGAGTACGACGACACAGGCTTGCTCACGCAGATGACGACGCCTTACGGCACGACGTATTTCGCGGCGGTGACGTGCGACCAGGACACCAATCAACCGATCGCGCGCGGATTGCGGGCGATCCTGCCCAACGGCGCCACTAACCTCTACGTCTACCGCGATCGCACCGACTCGCTGCCGTCCAGCTACGACCAGCCGACCAATTATTACGGCGATAGCTTCGGTTTTCCCGAGGCGAATTGCTTCCACCGCCGCAACACGTTTTTCTGGGACGCGCGCCAGATGGAAGCGGTGAGCACGCATTGGACGAACCTGGTGCTGCAAACGAACATCGCCGCCCCCGAGTTCCACAAGGCGCGTTTGCGGCACTGGGCCTGGACCACGAAAGAGAGCGGAGCGACCACGCTGACGCGCAAGTTGCTGCTGGAGCGGGGCCCGTCTCCGGACGGCACCAGCACCAACACCGGCACGCCGGTCTGGTACATGTACGAGGATCCGAACAAGACCATCTGGCCGACGCTCCGAGCCCAACGGCTGCCCAACGGCGAGTCCCGTTACACCCGCTGGGACCGCAACGACTGGGGCCACGCAACCAATGTCATCAGCAGTTATGCCGACAACGGTGCGGTGGGCGAACGCACCGCCTCGTACTCCTACGAGGGGGCCGATGGGCGCACACTAACCCAGGTCCAGGAACCCGACAGCGACGACGGGCTGCCCCAACTTGCCCGCACCTGCGCCTACAACGAGCGCAACCAACTCACGAACGCGACCCTGTTCGTCCATTCTCGAGGTGATTGGTGGAGCGAGTCGACGACCTACACGTACGCCAATCACGTCAGCCCTCTTCGCACCGACGGCCTGAACCTGAACCTCACCAGCATCCGGTTCCCCAGCGGTCTGATCCTGACCAACAGTCTGGACACCAACAGCTTCCAGGTCACCAACCGGCTCTGGTACACCAACGCCATCGGAGGAACGCCCCTGGCCACCAACCGCTTCACCTGGGCCAACGGGAAGATCAGCAGTTGGACCGACGCCCGCAACCTGACCGTAACACGGTTCTGGGACGCTCTGGGCCGCTTGACCGGTCTGGGTTACCCGGACGGCTCGACGGTGTCCAACCGGTACGTCAAACTGGACCGCACGCAGACCAAGGACCGGCTGGGCGGCTGGACGTTGTTCGGGTATGACAACCTGCGCCGACTCACGGCGGTGACCAACGCGCTGGGGAACGTGACCCGCTACGACTGGTGCACCTGCGGCGCCCTCGACTCGGTCACCGATCCGTTGGGCAACGCCACCACCTACGACTACGACCTGGCCGGACGCCTGAGGGCCGTTCATTACCCCGGCACCAACCGCGTCCTGCACGTGGACTGGAATCAGGTCGATGAGCCGACCGAGCTCTGGGACAATCTGGGCTCGCTGACGCTGACCTTCAATCACCAAGGGCTGTGGACCGGGGCCAGCAACAGTTTCGGCCTGTGGCGTCAGACCGATTACGATCTCAACAACCGACCCACGAACGTGATCGCCGCCGGCGGCCAACGCGCCGCGCTCGAATACGATTCGGTGGGACGCGTGTTGCGGCGCGAGATGGTGACGACCAATGGCTCGAGTGTCGAGTCCTTCGGCTACACGATGAACGTGGCCGCGGCGACCGCATACACGAACCAATTGGGAACGGGGATCACGCTTCTGGCCTACGACCTGTTTGGGCGGTTGACCAACGAAGTTTTCGTCGGCCTGGCCACCAACCGCTTCAGCTACACCGCCGCCGGCGATCTGGCGTCGCTGGTGGACGGCAAGAACCAGACCACCGCCTGGGGGTACGACGCGGAGGGGCGGCCCTTCACCAAGACCATCGCCGGGCAACTGACCTGGAGCAATGCGTACAACAGCAACGGTTGGCTGACGACGCACTGGACCCCGGCCCGTTCGAACGTCACGACGTACACCTACGACGCGGTGGGCAACGTGACGAGCATCACCAACAGCAGCGGCCTGACCGCGAACGTAACCCTCACCTACGATCAGAACAACCGGCTCAAGACCATGACCGACGCGGCGGGGAACACGACCTTCACGTGGTCGGAGTTGGGCACGCTGGCTGGCGAAGACGGTCCGTGGGCGAGCGACACGATCAGCTTCGGCTACACCGACACCGGTTTGCGCCAGGCGCTCACGTTGGTCCAGCCCAACGCCTCCCCCTGGACCCAGGCGTATGCGTACGACGGCAACTGGCGACTCAAGGAACTGACCTCGCCGGCGGGTGGGTTCACGAACACGTTCCTGGGGGCGAGCCGGCGGCTGACGAAGTTGGCCCTGGCCAACGGGAGTGTCGTGACCGACGCGTATGACGACTTGGGCCGACTGCTGTCCACCGTGCTGACGAACTCGACGGGGGCGGTGCTGAACAGGCACGTTTACACCTACGATGCCGCCCATCAGCGGACCAACCAGACCCTGGCGGAAGGGAACTTCTGGCAATACGGGTACGACGCGCTGGGCCAGTTGACCGGAGCGCAGGGACGGGAGGTCGGCGGTGTGACCAACCGACTGCATGAACAATTGAGTTACGGTTATGACGCCGCGGGCAACCTGATCGGGCGGACGAACAACGGGTTCAGGCAGGTGTTCACGCTGACCAACGGCTTCAACCAACTGGACCGCGTGACCCGCGGCGGGACGTTTACGGCGGCGGGCCTGGTGCAGAGCGCGACCAATGTGACGGTGACGGTCAAAGTGAACGACGAGACGAACGGAGTCAGCGCCACGGTGTACGCCGACAAGTCGTTTGCCCGAGCCGGCATCACACTGACCGAGGGGACCAACACGTTCACGGCGGTGGCGACGGACAGCAACGGGCGTCTGGCGACGAACGCCGCCAGTGCCTGGCTGCCGGCAACGAACAGCTTCACCTACGACCGGAACGGGAACCTGACGAGCGACGGACGGAGGGCGTTTGCGTATGACGACTTCGACCAGTTGACGAGCGTGACGGTGACCAACGCGTGGCGGAGCGAATTCAAGTACGACGCGTTGGGGCGGCGGCGGGTGCGGATCGAGAAGGTGTGGAAGAACAGCCAGTGGGTGACGGCGAGTGAGACGCGCTACGTGTACGACCACATGCTGGTGATCCAGGAACGCGACGCCCTGAATCTCCCGACCGCCACTTACACCCGGGGGCTTGATCTGAGCGGCGGTCTGCAGCGTGCCGGCGGCATCGGCGGTCTCCTCTCGCTAACTCAACCATCACCCATCAACCCTCAACACTCCTTCTACCACGCCGACGCCGGTGGGAACGTGACCGCCCTGACCGGCGCGCGCCAGGCCATCGTCGCGCGCTACCGCTACGACCCCTTCGGCAACTTGTTGGGCCTGTCCGGGCCGATGGCCGAAGCGAACCCGTACCGCTTTTCGAGCAAGGAGTTCCACGCCAACTCGGGTTTGTACTACTACGGCTACCGGTTCTACGAGCCCACGCTGCAAAGGTGGCTGAATCGGGATCCAATTGGGGAGGCGGGAGGATTGAACCTGCACCGATTCGCCGGGAATGCGCCTCCCAGTTGGTCTGATCCTTGGGGGTTGACGGAAAGCGAAGATGATCCACTCGATTTCCTGAAAGGCGATTGTCCCAAGGGCAGGACGGGGCGGGAGGGCGACTTTGCTGACGGCGCGGCTCTCTTCAACAAGTGCCTGGACACGACCACCAGCATCCTCGCCGAAGTGGCGACTGCGCCTCTCGGTGGCCCTGGAAAGGGAGCTGTACTTCGGAAAGCGCCGTGCGTTAAGAAACCAGCCCTAACCGCGCTGACGCGGCTGAAGTGTTTACTGAAGAAGCTGCTCGGACTGGGCGATGATGCCGCGAAGGAGCTAGCAGCGCTCCGACAGCAGTACATCAACGAGGTCTTGGAGCTGAAGGACGTTGCGAACACGATACGGAGCGCTGGAGTGTCCGCTGAGGACACAGCGAGAATGCTGCATCAGATGCGTCGTGATCTTGGGGTTCAATACAAGAACCTCACACCGCCAGCCAAGCTCGCCGAAATCACAGCTCGCAACATTGAGAAATACGGCGATCCGCTTGGCCCTTCGATTGATTGGCTGCGCGCACAAGGGAAGACTTGGGAGCAGATCATTGAAAGTGCGTCGCGGCCTGGCGGCAAGGACTTGGGCTTCTGAATATGAGAGGCTATCTGCAATCAAAGGACCGGGCGAAAGACCGATTGTGCATCGGCCCAGATGAGTTGCTAGTTGTGCAAACAGGCGACCCTCCATCAAGCGAACTGCCCTTAGTTGGCTCTTACTCGTTAGTTGCGGGAGAGAGGGTCTTGTTCTACCGCTGGCATGGGGAGCTGCGTCTGCGCTTTGGAAATGCTACTCCCATATCGCTTCAAGGCGTTGTTGTTGAATGGACTGCTATCTCTGGGCTGGTGAGCTTCAAGTTAGTGAGCGGAAATCAAATACTTGTTATTCGTAGTTACCGCGCGAATAGGGAGCTTGCGACTTTGCATGATGACCCAACGCCGTTTGTAGACGCGGAGGACTTTGACTTTCTGCTCTTCGTGCGCAACGTCCTCTCGGACCCCGCGCGCGCGAGCAGGATTTATGCTAATTAATGCTGGCTGTCCTGCACGAACGGTGAGGGGAATCGGTCGACAGTCAAACCTGACCCCAAACGTGTCGCTCACCTATGATCAGAACAACCGGCTCAAGACCATGGCCGACGCGGCGGGAAACACGACCTTCACGTGGTCGGAGTTGGGCACGCTGGCTGCCGAAGACGGTCCGTGGGTGAGCGACACGATCAGCTTCGGCTACAACGACACCGGCTTGCGCCAAGCGCTCACGCTGGTCCAGCCCAACGCCTCCCCGTGGACGCAGGCGTATGCGTACGACGGCAACTGGCGGCTCAAGGAACTGACCTCACCGTCCGGTGGGTTCACGAACACGTTTCTGGGGGCGAGCCGGCGAGTGACGAAACTGGCTCTGGCCAACGGGAGTGTCGTGACCGACACGTATGACGACCTGGGCCGGCTGCTGTCCACCGTGCTGACGAACTCGACGGGGGCGGTGCTGAACACACACGCGTACAGTTACGATGCCGCCCATCAGCGGACCAACCAGACCCTGGCGGAAGGGAACTTCTGGCAATACGGGTACGATGCGCTGGGCCAGTTGACCGGAGCGCAGGGACGGGAGGGCGGCGGTGTGACCAACCGACTGCATGAACAATTGAGTTACGGCTATGACGCCGCGGGCAATCTGATCGGGCGGACGAACAACGGGTTCGTGCAGGTGTTCACGTTGACCAACAACTTCAACCAACTGGACCGCGTGACGCGCAGCGGGACGTTCACGGCGGCGGGCCTGGTGCAGAGCGCGACCAACGTGACGGTGACGGTCAAAGTGAACGACGAGACGAACGGAGTCAGCGCCACGATGTACGCCGACAAGTCGTTTGCCCGATCCGGCATCACGCTGACCAACGGGAACAACACGTTCACGGCGGTGGCGACGGACAGCAACGGGCGTCTGGCGACGAACGAGGCCAGTGCCTGGCTGCCGGCGACCGCCAGTTTCGTGCACGACAAGAACGGGAACCTGACGAGCGACGGGCGGCGGGGCTTCGGCTACGACGACTTCGACCAGTTGACGAGCGTGACGGTGACCAACGCGTGGCGGAGCGAGTTCAAGTACGACGCGTTGGGGCGGCGTCGGGTACGCACGGAGAAGGTGTGGAAGAACAGCCAGTGGGTGACGGCCAGCGAAACGCGTTACGTGTACGACCACATGCTGGTGATCCAGGAACGCGACGCCCTGAATCTCCCGACCGCCACTTACACCCGGGGGCTTGATCTGAGCGGCGGCCTGCAGCGTGCCGGCGGCATCGGTGGACTCCTGGCCCTCACTCTGCACTCTTCACTCCCCACTCCTCACTTCTTCTACCACGCCGACGCGGGTGGGAACGTCACCGCCCTGACCGACGCCCGCCAGGCCGTCGTCGCGCGCTACCGCTACGACCCGTTCGGCAACCTGCTGGGCCTGTCCGGGCCGATGGCCGAGGCCAACCTCTACCGGTTTTCGAGCAAGGAATGGCACGCCAACTCGGGGCTGTACTACTACGGGTATCGCTTCTACGAGCCGAGCTTGCAGCGGTGGGTGAATAGGGATCCGATCGCCGAGCTGGGAGGCATCAATCTGTATGGGTTTGTGGGGAATGGGCCGCTGAACACCGTCGATCCGCTGGGCCTGGCCCAGCCGCAGATCTGCGGGTTCGAGTACGATCCTCGAAACGGTGGGAAGGTCACCGTTAGGTGCGCCGTTGCGTGCGAGGATCAACCACTCGAGGATTTCTACTTCCGGTTGTTGGCAGAGCATCCTCCACCTCCCCCGGAATGGATGCCGGACCACGGAGTCATCGTAAACGATCTCGCGATCCTCAACGTACTGGCGGCCCCGCGTCTTGCCGCCGGTCTTACGGCAGGGGCGAGAGATCCTTGCTTTCGTGCGGCCGCGAAGACGACACCGCAGACTTCTGAAATCCTGGATGGCGTTCGACGAGTCAAGGCAGCCGACCTTGTCGGCAATCCGGCCATTCCAGCGCAAATCCTGAATGCGGAAGGCAAGGTCGTAGGCACACAGAACTTGCCTGTCAGTCAAGTGCTGTCGCCCAAGCCCTGCATTGATGTGAGATCGACCGTGAACATGGATCGGTTCATGAACATACTGAACCAGACCAAGGCTGGTTCTGTTCCTCCACCAATCTTGGTTCAACCTGGCAGCGGTGGAATACCGATTCGCAACGTGCCGCTAGACCCCCTCGGCCCAGGCTAAGAATGATCGCCCCCGACAAGTTCCCCAACGCGCTTTACGCGCTGCAAGGTGTCTTAATCCGCGCCCGAGCGATGGCGAACGAACCAGACAAGACGAAGGAGTTGGCCGCGCTGCTCGACTACGCCGAATACTTGCCGAGCCTCATAGCGAAGCAAACCGACGAGACGAACAACATTCGCGCGATCCTGGAGGAAGTGGGCGAGCGGTATCAGTGCGCCTTCGTTCTACAACGCTTCGACGAACCCGCGCCACCCAACTGGTAACGCCGGTGTCCCGCCAAAAGGTGTCAGGAATCGTGCGGCGCTCAGGCCGCGCCGGAGTGAGTCGGCCACCCGCGCCTGTGCCGGTCGGCCTGTCGCACCGGCTGCTAGAATCCGCCTGACGGCGGGCAGCCGGTGCGCCAGCCCTCAACGGCGTGCAGCAGGTGGCTGCACCAACGGCGGGCCAACCGGGAATTAGTCCAACGGGAAACCCTCCAGCTCTCCTGGAGGACTCCCGAAGTTTGACAGCTCCGGGAGTCGTCTGGAGTCTGCCTTTCGTGAACCGCTCAAAGTTTACGAAAGGGAACAGACGATGCAGACGTATGAAAGTCTCAGGCACACGGTATGGGAATGCAAGTATCACGCGGTCTTCATTGCGAAGTACCGCCGCAAGGCGTTGTATGGACAGCTGCGCCGAGACTTGGGGGCGGTGTTCCGCTCGCTGGCGGAGCAGAAGGAATGCAAGGTGGAGGAGGGGCATCTGAAGAAGACGCATCGCGCTTGACTATTCGGCCGAGAGGCGAAGCCTTGGTCCGGATGGACACGTTACTGCTGATCGATGACGACGCGGACATGCAATACTCGTTCCGCCGCATCTTCGATTCGCCCGAGATTCAGCTCGTTGCCGCGTCGAGCGGCGAGGAAGGATTGCGGCTGGTTCCGAGGCTGCGCCCCGACCTTGTGATCATGGACATCCGGATGTGCGGCCTGAGCGGGCTCGAGACGCTGCGCCGGATGCGGCAGATCGATGCCCGTTTGCCTGTGATCATGATGACCGCGTACGGCACGACGCAAACGGCGATCGAAGCGATGAAGCTGGGCGCCTACGACTACTTGTTGAAGCCGTTCGACGTGCCCAAGCTGAAGCAGACGGTTTTCGCCGCGCTCAAGACCGCGCGCGACATGAAGTCGGTCGTATCGTACGAGCCTTTGCTCGAATCGGAGGATTACGAACTGGGCATCGTCGGGCGCTGTGAGGCGATGCAGGGGGTCTTCAAGCTCGTGGGACAGTTGGCAGCATCCGACGCCACCGCGCTCATCACGGGCGAGAGCGGCACGGGCAAGGAGTTGGTGGCGCGCGCCATTTACCACCACAGCCGCCGCGCCCAACAGCCGTTCGTCGCCATCAATTGCGCCGCCATCCCCGAGACGCTGCTCGAAAGCGAGTTGTTCGGCCACGAGCGCGGCGCTTTCACCGGCGCGGCGGCGCAGCGGGTCGGGAAATTCGAGCAGAGTCACGGCGGCACGATCTTCCTGGACGAGATCGGCGACATGTCGCTGCCGACCCAGACGAAGATTCTGCGCGTGTTGCAGAACGGTTCCTTCCAGAGGGTGGGCGGCAACGAGACGATTCAGGCCGACGTCCGGATCATCGCCGCCACGAATCAGGACATCGAGCGCGCGGTGGCGGAGCGCCGGTTTCGGGAAGACCTCTTTTACCGGCTCAATGTGGTGCGCATCCGGCTGCCCCCGCTTCGGGAACGGCGCGGCGACGTGCGGCTGCTGGTCAATTACTTTCTCAAGTCAATTGCCCGTGAACAGCAGGCGGCGCCGAAGTCGATAGCCGGGGATGCCCTCGAAGCGCTCGAGGCCTTTCGCTGGCCGGGAAACGTTCGGGAACTCGAGAACGTCATTCACCGCGCGACCGTGGTGGCCAAGGGCGACGCCATCCTGCTCGACGATCTGCCCGTCGAGATCACCGGTGCGAGCGCGTATCGAGGCGGGGAGGGGCAGGTGGAAGGGCGGAAGAGAGGAGGGGGAAGCGAGGCGGAAGAGGCCGCCGTTGCGGCCGAGGTTGTGCATGGCTCCGCCAGTGACCTGAGCGCGCTGGCGGCGCGCCTCTTTCAATGGGCGCGGCAGCACCCCGAACTCAAAGTCCTGCCTGCCGTCGAGCGCGAACTGGTCGTTCGCGCGCTCGAAGAAACCCGTGGCAACCAGGTCCAGGCATCACAATTGCTCGGTATCACCCGCGCCACGTTGCGCAAGCGGATGGCACGATTCGGGATCACGTCCGAGTTGACGTTCCGTTAAGCTCCCGCGGCCACCAGGGCGCAGGGAGACGGGTTCGGGAGATCGAAGATTCGAACCGCGGTTTTCACTGGGCGTTTGGCTCATTGCCGGCGGCTTTGCCGGACGGGAGTTCGGCCACTCTGGCTTTAAGTTCCTCGAGGCCTTGTTCGAGGTCGCGGTTCTGTTTTTGCAGGGCGAGGATCTCCTCCCGCAGCGTGCGCAGATCGTCGGCGGGCCGCGCGGGGGCGCGCAGGTTGGCGAGGGCGCGCTGTGCCGCATGGCGCTCGGAGTTGTCGGCGGTGCCGCGGGTGAACGGGGTCAGGGCGGGGATGGCCTTGGGATCGCCGAGTCCTCCGAGCGCCTCGATGGCCGTCCGGCGCACGTGATCCCGACGGTCGTTGAGGTGGGCGATCAAGAACTCACGGACGGTCTGCTTTTGCTCCTCGTGTCGGGCCAGATGGGCGAGGGTGGTCAGGCCCGAGGCAAGGCCGTGAGCGGTGAACGCCGCGTGCCGATCGCGGAGCACTTCGAGCATGGCCGGAATCGAGGCCGGGTCGTCCTGGGTGCGCAGGGCGTCAATCGCCGCATCGGTCAGCCGGTTCTCATACGACCGGGACTTGAGAAACCGGAGCAGGGTCTCCAGGACTTGCGGGTCGGGATAGGCGCCCAGCGTCCGGATGAGGATCGCCTGGATATCGAGGTTGTTCTCCTGGTCGAGCGCGGCGCGGGTGGACTCGAACACGGATTGGCGATAGAAGGCCTGCAGGGTTTCACGCACCTGGCGGCGCACCTGGGGGTTGGGTTGGCTGGCTGAAGCCAGCAGCGCGTCGAGGACCTCGTCCCTGCGGATTGCGCCCAGAGCGCGCGCGGCTTCGAGACGGACGCCAAAGAAGGGGTCGTTTTCGAGGGCGATGCGCAATTTGGACACCGCCTCGCTGTCCTTGCGGCTTGCGAAGTGCTCGACGGCCATCAACCGGCCCAGGACGTCGGTCGTGTTGGTCAGCATCAGCGCCAGCATGGCCGGCGGCGGCTCGAACTTCACTTTCGCCAGGACCGTGGAATCCGGGTCCACCCGGACCAGCCGCGGGGCTTCGGGCAGTGCGAACGAGAAGTCCTCCGCTTTCTCCTTGACGGTGACGATGTGATTGGTGGTGAGGCCCGACGGGCAGGCGAAGCGGACGGGGAGCGGGAATTGGAACAGCAGGACCCGGTCGCTGAGGGCCTGCACCTGGCGCACGTTGAGCCTGGCCAGGCGGGCGGACTCGTCCCACGTGTAGCGGATTTCGAGTTCCGGGTAATGCGCGTGGTAGACCCACTGGTCAAAGAAACGGTCGAACGAACGTCCTGACACATCCTCGATGGCCGCGTTGAGATCCTCGGTCACCACCGAGTCGTACTGGTGGCGTTCGAGATAGGTCCGAATGCAATGGCGGAACAAATCCTCGCCCAATTGGGACCGCAGCATGTGCGTCACCCAGGCGCCTTTGGGATACGCCAGGTAGCTGAACTGCTCGCCCGGATCGTCGAATTCCCGATGGACGATGGGCCGTGTGTCGTCGGAGACGGCCAGGACCGTCTGGGCCTTCTCGCGCATGTTGTAGAGGAACGCGTCGCGTCCGTTCTTGTGCCCGTCGTAGAGGGCTTCGTAATACGTGGCAAATCCCTCGTTGAGCCAGAGATGACTCCAGTCCTTGCAGGTCACCAGGTCGCCGAACCACATGTGGACCAGCTCGTGCGCCACGAGGCCCTGGCTCGATTGCGTCCCTTCGCAGGCCGCGGGGAACAGTGTGCTGTCGGTCAGAATGGTGAGGGTTGTGTTCTCCATGCCGCCCGCCACGAAGTCGTTGACGCACACTTGGGCGTAGCGCGCCCACGGATAGGGAACGCCGATCTCCTGCTCGAAGAAGCCCATCATGTCTTTGGTGTCTCGAAACGAGTTGGGCGCCTCGCCGATGGCCGACGGGAGGGTGTGGAAGCTCAGCGGAATATCGCGGTACACGTCTTCAATCGCGCTGAAATAGCCGGCCACCAGCGCGACCAGGTAGTTCACATGCGGCTTGTCTTGCAGCCAACGCACCGCGACCAGGCCGGTGAGCGCGTC
The DNA here is from genome assembly GCA_040766265.1 of Verrucomicrobiota bacterium. Taxonomy (GTDB): domain Bacteria; phylum Verrucomicrobiota; class Verrucomicrobiia; order Limisphaerales; family J093; genus MWFF01. The sequence goes on along the minus strand of JAXGQW010000065.1, from coordinate 11,059 downwards.
CCTGGTCTCGGACATCCTCCTGCCGTTCGAGAGCACGGTCATGCCCTCGGGGACGCGGCAGGTGACCTCGGACGTGAACTTCTCATTCGGGGCGTCGTGGCCTGGATACCAGTGGCGGGCGTCGATCGCCTGGCCCTGCGTGAACAGGTGTGTTTCCCCCTCCCTGTAGCCCATCTCGGACGTGCGGAAGTAGAGCCCCTTGGCCGGTTCGGTCCAATAACCGACCGTGATGCGCGATTGCCGGTTCGACGGTACGGGGTCCGCGAAGGTGACAACAAGCTGCTGTCCCGTGTTTTGCCAGCCCTGGATCGGTTCCGACGCCGTGACTTCGGTGATGGTCAGGTTGACCGCGTCCAGGGCAAGTTCGCGCAGGGAAGGGGCGACGGGCTCGAAGGTGATGACCGCGCGTCCCGCAATGGTGCGTCGTTTGAAATCGGGTGTCACATCCAAGGCCAGGTGGCGGATGTCGATCGTCCGTTCCGGCGCGTATTGCCGGCGCTCGGAAGCTGGTGTCGGGTCGCGCGGGGCCGCATCCGTGCCGCGTGTCGCGAACCGCTGATCGTCGGCATGGGCGGCGGCGGCGATGCAGATGGCGAGAGCGAGGCGCCGGATTGGACGGGCTGCCCGGGAACTGGGATGTTTCATGCGCCGTCGCTTCTACACGCCCGGCGCGGGAAAGAAAAGTCCGGAGGCCAACATCCGCGTTGACACTGGTTCGGGACAGCCCCTAGATTCGCGCACCCTGAGTGCTCGATTTGCTGGGGGAGGGAGAACCCGCGTGGGGTGAGAGAGACAGCGTTGCAGTCATGAATAAAGGCAAGATTGTTCAAGTCATTGGCCCGGTTGTGGACGTTGAGTTCGCGGAGTCGCTGCCGGCGATCTACAACGCCCTGAACGTCGATTACGAGATGCCGGGCCACGGCCCGGTCAAGCTGACGCTCGAAGTGCAGCAGCATCTGGGCGACAACTGGGTGCGCGCGGTGGCCATGTCCACGACCGAAGGCCTCAAGCGCGGCTGCGAGGTCCTCGATACCGGCAAACCGATCTCCGTGCCCGTGGGCGACGGCGTCATGGGGCGCGTTATCGACGTGACGGGCAATCCGGTCGACGAGCGCGGGCCTGTGGCCGCCGATCGGTACAATCCCATTCACCGTCCCGCGCCCACGCTGACCGATCAGTCGACCACGCCACAGGTGTTGACGACCGGGATCAAGGTGATCGACCTGATCTGCCCGTTTCTCAAGGGGGGCAAGGTGGGCGCCTTCGGCGGGGCGGGGGTTGGCAAGACCGTTGTGATCATGGAGTTGATCAACAACATCGCCAAACTGCACGGCGGCGTGTCGGTGTTCGCCGGCGTTGGCGAGCGCACGCGCGAAGGCAACGACCTCTACAACGAAATGTCCGAAGCGGGTGTGATCAACCAGAAAGACCTGGGCAAGTCGAAGATCGCGCTCGTTTACGGCCAGATGAACGAACCGCCCGGCGCCCGCCTGCGCGTCGGCCTCTCCGGCCTGGCCATCACGGAGTTCTTCCGCGACGAACGGCACCAGGACGTGTTGCTGTTCATCGACAACATCTTCCGCTTCTCGCAGGCCGGCTCGGAGGTGTCCGCCCTCCTGGGCCGAACGCCCAGCGCGGTCGGATACCAACCCACGCTCGCGGCCGAGATGGGCGATCTGCAGGAACGCATCACGTCCACCAAGGAGGGCTCGATCACCTCGTTCCAGGCGGTGTATGTGCCCGCGGACGACCTCACCGATCCAGCGCCCGCCACGACCTTCGCGCACCTGGACGCCACCATCGTTCTCGAACGCGCCATCGCGGAGCTGGGCATTTACCCGGCGGTTGACCCGCTCGCCTCGACTTCGAGGGCCCTGACGCCGGACATCGTCGGCCAGGAACACTACGACGTCGCGCGCGGCGTTCAAAAGGTCCTCCAGCGCTACAAGGATCTGCAGGACATCATCGCCATCCTCGGCATGGACGAGTTGTCGCCGGACGACAAGCTCACGGTCTTTCGCGCCCGGAAGATCCAGCGTTTCCTGAGTCAGCCGTTCTCGGTTGCGGAAGTCTTTACTGGCCGCGCTGGCAAGCAGGTGCCTGTGGCGGACACCGTGCGCGGTTTCAAGGAGATTCTCGATGGCAAACACGACGACGTGCCGGAGGGCAACTTCTACATGAAGGGCCCGATCGAGGAGATCAAGGAAGCCTAGAGTCACGAACGATGCCGGCCAGAACGCCTGGCGCGGTTGCCTGACCCCTCGAAGCGTAACCATAGCCCGCTCCCATGTCTGACTGACGAACACCCAGCGACCGATGGCCACACTCAAACTTGAAATCGTCACGCCGGAGGGAGTCACCGCATCTGAAGAGGTGGACATGGTCACGCTGCCGGGCGTCGAAGGGGAGATGGGCATCTACCCTCAACACGTGCCGCTGGTGACCGAACTGGTGCCAGGCGAGATCACTGTGCGCCGCGGCGGCCAGGAGTACTATCTCGCCGTCGGACCCGGGTTCGTCGAGATCACGGGCGAACGGGTGGCGGTCCTGACCGACATGGCGCTCAAGGCGGACGATCTGGACGAAGCGAAGGCCGAGGAGGCGCGGCAGGCCGCGGAAGCGCGCCTCAGGGAACGCCTGGGCGAGGCGGACGCGCTTGTGATGAACGCCGCGGTGATGCGGTCGATCGAGTCGCTGCGCGGGCGCCGCCACGCGCGCAAGAAGTAGCCCCGCCACGCCGAGGCCGGCGGGCTGCGAATGGCCCGGCCACACGCGCTCGGAGCCCGGCGCCAGCCCCCCATTCCCGATGCACGAAGAACACCGCCGCGGCGACTTCCTGATTAGCACCGATCCCGGCCGCCTGGACGTCGCCGCTGTCCACGCCTTCCTGTCGGGAACATACTGGGCCCGGGGCGTCGCGATCGAGATCGTCGCGCGTTCCCTGCGCAACAGCCTGAGCTTCGGGCTTTACCTCGGCGAGCGGCAGGTCGGACTGGCTCGTGTGATCACGGACCGGGCCACGTTCGGGTACGTGGCGGATGTCTACATTCTCGAGCCCTATCGAGGACTCGGCCTGGCGAAGTGGCTGATGACGTGTGTTGTGAATCACCCCGACTTGCAGACCGTGCGGCGGCTGCTGCTGGCCACGCGCGACGCCCACCCGCTGTACGCGGCCTTTGGATTCCGTCCGCTTAGGGCGCCGAATGATCACCTCGAACTGCGTCCGCCGGGCGCGATCCCGGGCGAATGCGAGGCCGTGGCATCCCAGTCCGCGGGAGATCGAGGGAGCAGTCGCTGCACGTGTGGTCAAACGGAGGGAAACTCGAACAATGGGTGACAAGGCCGAAAAACTGAACCGCTTTCTCGAAACGCTGAAGCAAGAGTCGAAGCAGGAAGGCGTATCGATGCCCGAGCTCTGCAAGGCCATCGTGTCGCGCAAGAACACCGAGAATGCCGCCGCCTTCTCGAAAGCGCCCTATGCCCAGCGGCTCCTGTTCATGCCCCAATGCCTGCGTGTGCTCGGCAAGTGCCGCGCCGAGGAGCGGGCCTACGAATACCTGTGCGCACGGTGCGGCTCCTGCGCCGCGGGCGCCATCTACGCCAAGGCGGCCGCCCTGGGGTACGGCGCCGTGAAGATGCTCAAAGGCGGCAGCGCCGTGGCGCGCTTGCTCGATGAATACACGCCCCGGGCCGTGTTGGGAGTCGCCTGCGCCTTCGAGGGGGCGATCGGGATGTTGGAATGCGAGCGCCGTGGCCTGCCGGTTCAGTGCGTCTTGCTCCAGCGGGACGGATGCGCCGAGACCCTCGTGGATCTCACCGAGGTCTTCGAGACCATGGAGTTCATTCAGCCATGACCATGACCGACAAGTTCTTCCTCTGCTACTTCGAGACCACGCGCGACTGCAATCTCGCCTGCAAGTACTGCATGTCGCGGCCCGAGACGCCGGTGTCGGCCCCGGAATTGAGCATGGAAGAGGCGCGGACGCTCGTGTTGGACGAACTCGCCAAGGTGAGCTCGAACATGGCGGTGGCCTTCTCGGGAGGCGAGTGCCTCCTGCGGGACGACATCTACACACTCCTGGCTCACACAGCGTCCCGGGGGATGTACAGCTTCGTCAATACCAACGGCAAGATGCTCGTGGAGACCGATGCGGTCCGCCGGTGCCGGGACGCCACCGGAGGCCGCGTCATCTTCGTGCTGCCCTTCAACTCGGTCGACGCCGAGTCCAACCGCAGCAGCCGCGACGACGACACCTCGACGGTGATGCAGGCCGCCGAGATCTGCCGGCGCGAGGGGACGGATTACTTCTTCCTGCTGACGATCTCGAAGGAGAACCTCGATACGCTGGCTCCGACGGTGCAGTTCCTGAAGATGAACCGCGTCCCGATGCTGCGCGCCCCCTTCGTGCCGCGTGGCTCGGGCATGGGGTACGTGGATCTGTCCTTCGACGCCGATGACATGAAGCGCATAATCCATCCCGCCCTGACGTCCAGCCCGCTCTCGGCCATTTCCTATACGCCGTTCTTTGCCGATCCCGACGCGCTCGAAGCCACCTGGAAAACCTATGGCGTCAAGATCGAGGGCCTGGGTTGCCAGGCCGGACGATCGTTCGCCGCGGTGGGCGCCGAAGGCAACGTGGCCCCCTGTGTTCAGCTCCTTGACTCGACCGCGGTGGTCGGCAACGTGCGCGAGACGCCGCTGTCCGAGTTGATCGCGCGCCACCCCACCTTCCAGGCCCTGCGGCAGCGGCGCGAAAACCTCAAAGGACGCTGCGGCATCTGCCGGTACCGGGAGAGCTGCGGCGGCTGCCGCGCCTTGGCCCATTATCGGAGCGGCGATCTCTTCGCCGAGGATCCCACTTGCTTCTTCGAGCCGAAGGACCGCCAAAGCCGCTGCGACCTCGAAGCCATGCAGACCGTCCAGGTCGAGAAGTTTGTCGAGTACCTCAAGTACAACAAACCGTGGAATGTCCTGTTCTAACGAGGCGCGCTTCAGTCCAGATTAAGTCCTGCTTTCCATGAGGAGTCTCCTCGTTTCCTCGCCCCTCGCTCCCGCGCCTCGTTCCTTAGAATTCTTGACCCCTTCAACGCAGCACAGAAACTTGACTTGTCTACAGCGAGTTTCACCGGTCAAGGATTCTTGAAAGCATGAAGAAGCCTTTGGACGCCGTCGTCGTCGGCTCAGGGCCCTGTGGCGCGGTCGCTGCCCGGTCTCTCGCGGCGCGCGGCTGGCGCGTGGCGCTGGTTGACCGACACGCGTTCCCGCGCCAGAAGGTCTGTGGCGACGCACTGTTGCCGGACGCCTTCGAGATTCTGCGCGGCCAGGGGTTGGCCGACGCGGTCGTGGGCGCGGGACACCCATCGAGTGTGCTTTCGGTGTTCAGCCCCGGCGGCTATGAGGTGCGCGTCAGCGGCGAGTTTCTCACCGTCCGCCGCGAGGTGCTCGACGTCCTGCTGCACCGTGCCGCGATCCAGCTCGGGGCCGAGCCGATTGTGGCCGCCGTCGGCTCAGTCTCCGAAAACCCGGACGGCGTCTGCGTCGAGTTGCGATCCGGTCCCACCCTGCAGGCGCGGGCCTGCATCCTTGCGACCGGGGCGGACACGCGCCTCCTGCGATCCTTGCAGCCCGTGATTGCGCCGGCTCCCACCGCCGTCGCCTCGCGCTGTTATGTGCAATCAAGCCGTCCGCTCGATCGGCTTGTGGTGACCTATGACCGCGGCCTCGGGCCGGCCTATGCCTGGATCTTTCCCGTGGGCGACGGCCTGTTCAATGTCGGCGTCGGCAGCGTGTACCGTTCGCAAAAGAGGTTCGACCACCGCAGTCTCTTCGAACGCTTCACGACTGTGTTCCCCGAGGCCCGGGCCTTGATGGCCACCGGTCAGATTGTGAGTCCGCTGCGCTCGGCCCCCCTGCGTTGCGGCCTGGATCAGCACGCGTTGCGGCCCGGGCGACTGTGCCTGGGTGCGGGGGAGGCGGCTGGCTCGACCTTCCCCTTCACCGGCGAAGGCATCGGCAAGGCCATGGCGACCGGTCTTCTCGCGGCAGACGCGGTCCACGCCTTCCTGGGGGGCGAGGGAGAGGGCCTCGACTCCTACGCGTCGGCCGTCCTTCGACTCGAACCCCGGTACCGCGCTTACTCGGCCGCGCACCGGCTCCTGGACTACCCGCGCTTGATGGACCTTGCGGCTTGGCGCCTCCAGAAGAGCCCTTGGCTGGCGGGCCGGCTGACCGGAGTCTTGCAGGAAGAGGAGGATCCCCGCTCCCTCTTCTCGATTGCCGGTCTGTTGGGTTCGTTCTTCCGCTGAGCGGTTCAGAACTTTCGGATCCAGGAGCCGTCGGCGTACTTTGTTCTGACCAGGGGCTCGACCTGGCTTCGGGGCCACTCGACCAACGGCGTCACGGCGCCCCACGCGGATCTCAAGGCCTCTTTGACCACGTCCGGTGGCAGTCCGAGGTTGGTCACGAAATCGTGATGCCGCCGTCCGGCTCGATACGCCGGTTGGCGGGAAGGAAGCGGGAGCAACCGCTCCATCCAGTCGATGTCCGCTTCCAGAAGAAAGCTGCCGTGGAAGAGCAGGGCGTGTCCGAGCCGCCGTTGGGCGCTGCCCGCGAACTTGCGCGACCCCAGGGCGAGGTCCGTATCCCCGTCAATTCGCACCTCGCCTCCAATCAACGGCTGCAAAGCCTTTGCGATGTGGCCCAGGACGAGTTGGTTGGTCGCCCCGATCGTTTGTCGCCCGGTGCCCCCATCGAGGCGCAGGACCAGCGCGTAATTCAGGCAGCCTGGCATTTGCACCACGGCGCCGCCACCGCTGATCCGACGCAACACCGGGACACCCCATCGCTGGCATGCGGCCGAGTCGGCCTCCGTCAGGAACCGGTTCGAGTACCCGAGAACGACAAAGCGATCCGCCGGTTCCCAGAAGCGCAACACTTCCGGGCCGCCCTGGTTGCAGTCGTCAAGCAGCACCTCGTCACAGGCAAGGTTTTCGGCCGGCGTAGCCAGCGTCTGGTCGAGTTCGTGCATTCGAGACGGCGCTCGGCGGAGGTCCACTCCGGTTTCGTGCCGTGTGCCAGCCGATCGAGTTCGCGCGCACACGATGAAGCGTCCGCCCGAGGGTTAGCACAAGCAGGAATGCGGCACAACGGCACGAAGTGGGGACGGCTCGCCTCCGACGATGGCAGCCACCGAGGATGTTCGCCTCGCTGGACGCGCCCTCCCCCGGGTTGGTAGAGTGCGGCGCGATGGCTGTGCAACCCGATCCGGACGCCGCGTTGATGCTGCGCGTGAAGCGCGGCGATCGGGAGGCTTTCGAACAGCTCGTCGAGAAGCACAAACAGTCCGTGCTGAACCTGGTCTACCGCACCTTGCCCGATCCCACGGAGGCCGAGGATCTGGCCCAAAACGTGTTCATCCAGGTCTATCGATCCGCCCATCGCTATCGGGCATCCGCCCGATTCACCACCTGGCTTTACACCATCGCCCGCAACCTGAGCTTGAACGAGATCCGCCGCCGGACGCGGCACCCGACCGAGTCGCTCGATCAGTCGCATCCGGACCGCTCGGACGAGCCGCGGCGTCAGTTCGCCGACGACCGTCACGGCAGACCCGACGAGTCGTGTCTGCACGAGGAGTTGACCGCCAAACTCGAAGCGGCCTTGCGCGATCTCCCCGAGAATCAGCGGATCGCCATCATCCTATGCCGGGACCAGCAACTCTCTTACGAGGAGATTGCTGAAGTGCTCAATTGTTCCCTATCCGCCACGAAATCGCTGATTCATCGCGGACGCGAGACCCTCAAGCAGCGTCTCAAGGAGTACCTCCGCTCCGGCGCATGGGAGGAGTCGCACTGAGGTGGGGGGCATGAGCCAGAGACGCTCAACGTCCAACGCTCAACGTCCAACGCTCAACGCTCAACGTTCAACGCTCAACGCTCAACTCTCAACCATCAACCAGCCCGCGGGCAGCCAACTCGGAAATCTCACCCGTGGGGCGTTCGCGGCATTCCTGACGGCCGGTGGGTGAGATTTCCGGATCCGCCGGCCGCGTCCGGATTCTACGGCGTGCCGTCCGCCGCATCGAAGAAGGCAACGATGTTCTCCCACGGCACCTCGGGGCTGAGGACGTGCGCCGGGGAGAGGATGAAGCCGCCGCCGGCGCCGAGAGTGCGGATGCGCTCGCGCACCTCGGCGCGCACTTGCTCCGGTGTGCCGAACGGCATCGTCCGTTGGACGCTCACCGACCCCCAGAGAGCCAGTCGATCCCCGAAGGTCCTCTTCACCGCCGCTGGATCCATGCATTCGGGCTGGATGGGGTTCAGGATGTCGACCCCAATCTCGATCAGCTCCGGAATCAGCGGAGTGACGTTGCCGTCGGAGTGATAGAAGACAAACGCATCCGGATTGACGCGTTTGACCGCGGCGATTGTGGCCGCCAGGCGCGGCTTGAAGAACTCGCGCCAGGTCTCGCGCCTCAGCAACAGACCCTGTTGCCCCGCCACATCGTCGCCAGTGATGATGATATCCGCACCCGCGCGCGCGAACTCGGCGGCGGCGCAACGCTGGTACGCCGCGGTGCGATCGAGCAGGCAATGCGCCAGATCGGGCGTCGTCACCAGGTCCATCATGAGTTCCGTGAAGCCGCGCAAGGACCAGGCGCGCTCGAACACGGAGCCCGCATACGCCGCCACAGCCAGCCCCCGGGCATGGAGATTGGCTGCCTGCCGCGGCACGTCAGAAAACCGGTGCGGCTGATCGAGGTCGGGCCACGGATAGTCGTCGAGGCGCTGGGCGTCCAAAGTGCCGCACAGCGGTGATTCGATCTGGACGAAATGGTGGAAATCTCCGCCCCGGCGCCAGACGCCCCATTCGTCGACCTCTCCGCGGCCGAGCGCCTCCGGCGCAGCGGCTCCGAGCCAGTCTGCGAAGCGGGATCGCGGCAGGGCTGTCGGGGCGAATGTGACCCGCGTGATGTCCATGGCGAAGGTCTCGAGCGGCGATCGGGACTCGCATCGCGTCCGCAGTAATCGGTCGATTGGCGGAGTGTACCCGATGACCTCCTCGTAGAGGAGTCGGGGCACGCGGTCGATGGGTTGGCGGCGCAAGGCGCTCAGCACGCGGTCGCGGGAGGTCATGAAGACGGTCTGTTCATCGGTTTTCGGCATTCGGCTCCGACTCGATCCGAGCGGGTCGGACGACCGCCGCGCCCGAAATCCTTGACCGATGACACTGCCTGGAGACAAGACATGTTTTCGTGCTGTGTTGACGGGGTCCACGGTCATTCCTTCTGGATTTCTCAGGGATTGCGGTTGTGGTGGCTGGGGAAAGTGCCCACCAAGTCGGTTGGTTTGAGTTGTGGTCGGGGCCCGATGAAATTGGCCAATCACCAAATCCACGACGTACTCTTGCGCCGATCCGCCCCTTTCCATTCTCAAGCCCGGATGTGAGTCTCCGCGAAGCTTCACGAAAACACCCGTATGGTGGTCCGCACTCCGCAACCGCTCGAATACGAGTAGGCCGGCCAACGACTGCTGGACAAGCACAGGGGGCGGAATTACATCCGTCATTCGGAACGCTATAAACAATTGCAGTGCAATGGATTGCATCCTGAATGCACGTAAACCATGTCGCGATCGCGACAAGGAATGCGCACAGTGCGTGCGTGACGGTGTGGGGAAGGAGGGATCAGGAAGGCGGAGCCGGCTGAGCGGGCAGCTTCGGCCAGCGTCGGATCGAAGTGTCAGCGACTTTCGGCAAAGGCGGAGGCCTGCATCGTCGGAGCCGGCTCAAAGCCGGCGAGCGGCCAATTCCCAGACGATTCTGCTGGTCTTGGGCGCGGGCCTGGACAGGATTGGCCTCGCGATTTGATGGAAACCGAACCACGACCTCGTTTGCCTGCATGGTTGCGATGCCCGTTGCCCGTGGCCCGGAGCTACACGGCGACGCGGCGTTTTCTCGATGACCTGCGTCTGCACACGGTGTGCGAGAGCGCCCGATGCCCGAATCAATGGGAATGCTGGAGCCGGGGCACCGCCACGTTCATGATTGGCGGAGACCGATGCACGCGCGCCTGCCGGTTCTGCGCGGTCACGACCGCCAAGCCCCTCCCGCTCGATCGCGACGAGCCGGCCCGCGTGGCCGAAGCCGTCCGCCGCATGCGTCTCAAACACGTTGTCATCACATCGGTGGCGCGCGACGATCTTCCCGACGGCGGGGCCGCCCACTTCGCGGCCACCATCGCCGCGCTCCGGCGCGTGGATCCCGGCCTGGCGATCGAGGTGCTGACTCCCGATTTCAACGACTCGAGCGATGCGATCGGCGCCGTCTTGGCTGCGCGCCCCGACGTCTTCAACCACAACCTCGAAACCGTACGCCGCCTGACTCCCCGGGTGCGATCTCGAGCCACGTACGACCGCTCGCTCAGCGTTTTGCGCCACGCGAAGACCCAAGGCGATCCAGGACTCCATACCAAGTCCGGCCTGATGCTCGGCCTGGGCGAAACCGAAGCCGAGATCCGCGAAGCGCTGCGCGACCTGCGAGCCGTCGGATGCGACATTCTGACCCTCGGACAATACCTGCAGCCGACCAGGGAGCATCTGCCTGTTGCCGAGTATGTGCCGCCGGAACGCTTTGCCGCTTTGGGAGAAGAGGCGCGCTCGCTCGGTTTTGTCCACGTCGCCAGCGCCCCCAAAGTGCGCAGCTCCTACAACGCCGATGGCGTTGCCAGCTTGTCACAGCGGGGAAGGTGAACGCGCGAACCGTAGCGTCCTCCGAACTCGAATCGGCGTCGTTACACAGAACTGGGAGTGGCCAGCCTGCGGAAGATGGTCAAGCCAGCACTGGCCAGAAATAAACCGAGTCAGAGGAACCCGGACCTGATTGGCAAGCCGGAAATCTCACCCACGGACCGTCAGGAATGCTGCGACCGCCCCGCTGGTGAGATTTCCGGGTTAGCACCCGTGACCAGAGCAACGTGCCCTTTCAAGTCATAGAAAAGCAGAGTCTCAGAATTACGCATAGAGTCGTTCACGATGGGTTGTGGACTATCGCACGAACAAG
>JAXGQW010000064.1:0-32657 GCA_040766265.1 Verrucomicrobiota bacterium | reverse complement strand
GCGTTTCGAAATCTCGCGGGTCCAGCGACACTCTGTTGCCCGGTTCTTTCCCTCCACTCGGGCGCGGTTTTGCTTTTCTAACCCGCATAGCAATCATCCTGCGAGGTCTGATCGCCCTGGGCACCGATGAGGTGTGAAATATGCGGGTTAGCGCGACTCGGACGGTTCACACAGCGCGCGGAAGGCCGCGTGCAACCGGGGAGCGGTTTCGGGGCCGAGGGAATTGATCTCGCCGTAAACGGGTCGGTCCGAGTCGTAGAGGTAAGGGGGTTTGCGGTCCCACTGGCTCTTGGGGATGATGTAGCCGATTTCGTCGTTGGCGAGACCGAACACGAACTTGACCTTGCCCGGCATGAGGGCGCGGATTGGGGGCACCTCGACCGGGTCGATTCCGAAGTCGGCGCCTGGGGCGCGCTCGATGCCGCCGTTGACGATTTCCGGATACACTTCGCCCGGCAGGCACGCAATGCTGGCATTGCCAACCGTGACCAGGGCCACTTCAGTGCGCATTGTTCTCCATCGGAGATGCCCGCGGTCGAGGATGCCCAGGACAGGGGCGAGGAGGAAGATGTTGTTGTCAACCGGCAGTTCGACGGTGCGGGCGCAGACGCCGATGGGGGCGTGGTTGGTTGCGGCCGGGTTGGGGGTGCGCAACACGGGCAAGAGGCGCGACGCGAGTTGGTGCCCAAGGGCGCGCGCCTTGTCGTGGGACGGTTTCTCGAACTCCTGGTCGAGGTACGGGTCGCGGACGGTCACGGACGGGGATGTGGTCATGAGCCCGCCGAGGGCGGCGGTGACATAGACATGGGTGCCGCCCAATCCTGCCACATGCGTCTGGCCGTCGATCGTGACGCCTTTTTCGAGGGCCTCGCGCACGTAGCCGCAGAAGTCGGACGTGATCTCCGTGTTTCTTGACCAGACCGTTTCGGGATGATTGCCCCAGGCCACGAGCGTGCCGAGCGTGCCGCCCCCCTCGGGCGAGGTGAAGTGCATGACGCGCAGGTCGGCGTCAAAGACGATCGGTTTGCGCGAGTCGCGGACGAGGCCGTCGGTGGGCATTTGGATTTGGTGAGAGGCGACGCATGCGGGTGTGAGGGCTTCGATGGCCTGGCCCAAGGCCTGGGTCGTGGCCGTCAGGACTTGAGCGCGATACTGCGGGTCGACGCCGGTCTTGAGCGGATGCGGCCCCCACAGGCCCATGAGATCAGGTGTCGAGTGGTTGTGGGTCGAGCAGACGATTGTGTAATCGAGGCGCCATTGCGGATCGAGACGGCGCCGCACCTCGATGACATCGTCGTGGAACAGGCCGATGGCATCGAGCGACACGATGCCCAGGCGCGTGTAGCCGTCGTCGAGCACGCAGGCATGAGCCCAGAGGCTGTCGTGCAGCGCCGTGGCGGCGCGGTTCTGCCTGAACCCGGCCAGCCAGACCGGGCGTTTTGGATCCGAGAGATTGGGGTTGATCGGGACGCGTCCGAAGCCAACGTGCAGGGGTTTCGGCGCGGCGACGGAACGGGCGGGATCGACGTTCAGCGCGAGCGTGTAGCCTGGATTCCGGTCGCGGAACGCGTGCCAGGACCGCAGGGCGAGCAGTGCGGCGAGCAGGACCAGGATTCGAAAGGCCCACACCAGGAGGCGGCGCCACCAGGGGCGACGGGGAGTGCCGGTGTTCATGGGCGGCAGGCATACACGGAAGCGGCGGCGGCGGCAAGCCGCGGACGTGAGTCCGCGCCGACTATACGCTCATCTCACGCGCATCGCGGAGAACCGTAACCCGGCTATACAGAGCTCAATAAACGATGCAGCGCCGGGTCAGGGGACCCGGCCCTGGAGTTTGGACATTCTGAAGACGGGTTTTGGCGGGTGGCAGTGTGAGGCGGCAAGGAGAAAATCTCAGGCGGCGGCGCTGCCCAGGGCGCGGCTTTTCAACAGTGGGGCAGATTGCGACTGAAGAAGTTAGCATTATTTTCGGGACATCCTCTTTCCACTCTTTTACGCTTGCGGCATGAGCAAATGCAAACGCCGCAACGTTTCTCCAGACGAACAACTTGTTTTGGACCATGGCGACCTCCTGCTGCTGACCTCGGCAAAGGATATGGCCCAGTGCGATGCGGCCATCGGCCAACATCATTACCTGCACGGTGTCACCTTGGTGGGCGAGCATTTGCGCTATGCCTTCGTCTATCGAGGCCGATGGTTGGCTGTGGCCACCTGGAGTTCGGCCGCCTTCCACCTCAAAGATCGAGACCAGTTCATCGGTTGGTCGTCCGAACAGTGCGCGCGCCGGCGTTGCCTCTTGGCCAACAATTCTCGCCTGTTGGTGATGCCCGACTGCCACTATCCCAACCTGATCAGCCGCTTCATGAAGCTCATGCTCAAACGGCTCTCGGAGGATTGGCAAAAGCGTTGGGGCCATCCCATCGCCCTGGTGGAGAGTTTTGTCGATCCGAACCTCTACCAAGGCACCGCCTACAAAGTGAGCGGGTGGTCCTACCTGGGCAAGACCGCCGGTTGGAAGCGCGATGCCGACGATTTCTATGTGAAGAACGAGGCCCCCAAGCAGATTTGGGTTCGCGAACTGGTCAAGCACGCGTGCTTGAAATTGCGCCGGGGCAATTGCCTCCCGCTTGGGCGGCGGTCGAAACGCCTCGACCGGTCCGTTGCACCGCCAAGGTGGCGCAGATTGCCAGCCTGATGGAAAGCGTCGAGGCGGAGGTCGCCGAATTTCGTCGGGCCCAAGCGCTGGCTTATCCGCTGCCGGGCTTAATCTGCCTGATGGTCATGGCCGCTGCCCAGGGGTCGTCCGCGGCCCCCAAGACCTGGCCGATTACGCGCAGACCTTGAGCCCCGCGCAATTGCGCGCCTTGAAGTTTCGCACCGATCCCCACAGCCGTGAGGTGCGTTGTCCCGGGAAGACCACCTTACCCGCGTGTTGCATGAGGTCGACGACGAGCAGGTGGAACGGGCGCTCTTGCGCTGGCAGGATCAGATCTTGGGCCTCGGCGGGATCGGATGGTCATCGTCGATGGCAAGAAAGTCCGTCACGCCGGGGTGGAGATCGTCAACGCCGTTGATTCCCAGGACGCTTTCTGGGCAGCGTGGTCACGCCCGCCAAGACCAACGAAATCCCCGCCGCCCGCCAATGCTGCGCGGGCAAACGCTGCGGGACAAGATCGTAGTGGCCGACGCGATGCACACTCAGGATGAAACGGCCCAGGACATCCTCTTCGAGGGAGGCGGGGACTATCTGCTGACGGTCAAGGGCAACCAGACCACCCTCGAAACGACCCTGAAAAACCTGTTCCGCCAACAGGGTTTTTCCCCTCGACCCACGGCGCGGACGCGGGTGCTCAAGCGGGAGCACAATCGGAGTCGAGCTCGAGATTCGCTTCTTGGAGTGTGTGGAGGTGACGCCGCCGCAGGTGGGGTTTCCCGGAGCCCGGTTGGCCGCTCGCTTGGAGACGCGCGTCCGACGCAAGGGCAAATGGTGCCGTGAGATCGTTTATCTGCTGAGCAGTCTGACGCTCGAACAACTCCAAACCCAGGGGATGCTGGCGCTCAAACGGGGTTACTGGGTGGTGGAAAGTCGACTGCACCACTGCCTGGACATCACGCTGCGGGAAGATCAAAGCCGCGTGCGCACTCCCCGTGCTGCACGGGTCTTGGGGGCGATTCGACGCGTGGTGGTCAGCTTGGCCAACGCGGCCGTGAATCGAGCGCGCCAGAACAACCCCAAGACCAAGTCCAACACGCGCAGCTTTCAAAAGCGCTTCCGTTTGGCTCGTGGCGGGCGCCAACGACTCCACGCTCTGGTTTTCGCCAAATCACCCAACATTCTGGACTTACACGATTGAAAAGACGCGTCCTGGGCGCTGCCGACCATCATGGGGTAGGTTGCCGGGGTCTTTGCCGTGGCGAATGGGACGGGATGGTCGGCCAGTTGCTTGCGTAGCAGTGTGACTAAGTCCAGACAGGACGGTCGCTTGGCTCCACGACGCCATTTGGGCAGGGGTTCATAGACCTCCGTACGCGTGGGGCCGTAGCACTTGAGGCCGCTAACAGGCCAACTATACATGGCCACCAAAAGCGCCGGGACTTTACTCACCGAGTCCTTATTCCAGACTTGGGCTTGGCCCACGCCCAGAATGTCTTTCTCGTCGCGGTGATTGACCTCGATGCCCCACCGATCGAAGTAGGCTTGGAGTAACTCGACGGCCGGGGTCGTCAGGTCGGTGGTGAGCAGGTAGGCGGGCTGCCGATAGTACTTGCGCCCGTTCTTGCTGGTGCGATAGCCCACCGGCGCCACCACCAAGAGGCGCACGACCCGTTTGCGGGCTCCTCCTTGCCAATAGACCCGAGTGATTTCCTTGTAGCGCACTTCCCGATAAGAGCCGCCGTGGAAGATCCAGGCCTTCTGCCACCGTGCGCGGGAATCGCGGCGTCGGACCTGCTCGGGGGTGAACTTGGTGGAGCCGTAGAAGCGGCGGCCCTTACCGGGAGCGCGCCGGCATAAGACGATGTCCTTGCGGCAACGGACAATAAGCGTCACGTTCTGCGCTTCCCAATCCTGAGCGAACACGGTGCGGTTGGCGAAGGAGCCGTCAGCGACCTGGACCAAGCGCTTGGCCTGATGGCCGGTCTGGTTGAGGTGTTGGCGCACCTCTTGGGTCAAGGCGACAAACTGGACTGAGAGGTTCTTCTGCTTCTTGAGCTGTCGGTAGTGTTCGAGTTGTTGGTCCGAGGCGTGCGCGCCGGGTTTCTTGACCACCGGGGCCATCTCGAAGCGGATGGGAACCGAACGGGAGGAACTGGTTTGATCCTGAAGATAGAGTGGGAGGCTCAGGCTGCATTGGAGAAAGCGGTGTCCCCAGCGCAGGTTGACTTGGAAGGGGGTCCCAGCGGGTCCCGATGCCATTGGGTTTGGGGCACGTGTTTGCCGGTGCGCCAAACGCGCGTGTCGTCGGTGCTGATCACGATGCGTTGGAGGCGCTGCTCCTCAATGGCCCGTTCCAGAATCGGATGGAAGAGGGCGCGCGGCTCCCACGGGGAACGGGAAAAGACCTTGTAGTCGGCCGACCAGTCCTTCTGGGTGTTGCCGTGGAAGGCGATGGCGCGGGTGAGGGTGCGTCGGCCCACGCCGCAGAGGATGCCGAAAGCCAAGGCGATGGCCCGTTGCAGGCTACGGTCCTGAGGGAAGACGGAGGCCCAGCGGGCGGTCTGTTGGAGCAGGTAGGTCAAGAGCTTCATGGGGTGGTGAGATGGGTGCGAAAGGCGGGGTGCAACGGTTTGATCCAGAGCGATTTGAGGGGGCAACGCAGGATGCGGTGGCGATCTTGACGGGTGCGTCCGGTCGTCAATCCCAGGTGCTGCCAACCGGCGGCCTTGTAGGCCGTGGCGGCAAACCGGTCGGACTCCACGAAGGTCTCGACCAGCCACACCCGATGGCCATAGCGCGCTTGCCAGTCGGCCGACAAGCGGTGGGTGGCCAGCGCCAGAAGATGCGAGGCCAGATGGGGGACCCGCACCCAAGGCAAAACCAAGAAGCGCTGTTGGTTAGCGATGGCTCCCAGGCGTTGCTCCCGCTGGGTCACCGACCAACCGATGAACCGATCCCGGGCGGCGACTTTCCAGGCGGCTGCGCCAAAGACCATCACGGCCAGGTCCCGACCGCGAACATCCCTGGCCAGGTACTGCACGTTCTCGCCGACCGCTCCGTGGAAACCGCGGTAGTGGTAACGCCGCAGCAGGTCAGCCGCGCGGCGCGGCGCAAGGCGCGGGTGTGAGCCAGGTCCAGGCTCAGTGGCTGCAACGACTCCAGGCAGTCCTGGATCCGATCCGGTGCCCAGAGCGGGAGCTGGCTCTGGAGAGCAGGAGGAGCTTGCGCGCAGGGTCGACGGGTGCGCTTCTGCGCTGGCGGTAGCCCGATCAGCCCACGGGCCTGGCGAGCAGCAACGTGCGCGCCGCCATGTCCTTGAGACGTCCGGCGGCGTTGCGCCAGTTCCACGCTTGACACAGGTACTGGGAGAGGGCCGTGCGATGCCAGGCCGGATGCTGCTCGATCAGAGCCTGCAACCACGCCAGATCATCGCCCGTGAGCGTGCGGCCCTGGACGCGGATCGGTTCCACTGCGGCCACCATTTACCCGAGTGGCCGTTCCGAGTCCAGCTAAAAATGTCCAAACTCCAGCGCCGGGTCAGGGGACCCGGCCTACAAGCCTGTAGGCCGCGTGCCCGCACGCGGCGGAACTTCTGACGCTGTGTATAGCTCCGTCAGAGACCACGATCAGCGCCGTCTCACGACGGCGGCTACGGCGGCTCTGCACCGCGCGAGTCCGCGCCGGTTAAGAGAATCCTTGAAACAGGCGAGCGACAGGGGCCAAACTCCGCGCAATTGCATTGAGTTTTGGGTGGCAAGGATTTGTGAACACTATGGACCAGCAGTCTTCCAACACGGCCGCCTCACTGACGAGTGGCGCGGGGACAGCCGCCGGATTCACCCCAGCGCCGGAGTGGCTGGCCACGCACGAGCAACTGCTCGGGCTGGCCCTCGAGAACGAGCGTCCGGATCGTGTCCAGCGGTTTCTGAACGGGATGTTGGGGCGCATGCGGGAGCGGGGTTTGGCCGCGCCTCGATCCACGAGCACGCCTTACGTGAACACGATTGCGCCGGATCGTCAGCCGGCGTTGCCCGGGGATCGGGCGCTCGAGAAGAGGATCAAGAGCTACATCCGGTGGAATGCCATGGCCATGGTGGTCAATGCCAACCGCCAACACGGCGGGTTGGGCGGGCATATCTCGACCTACGCGTCGAGCGCGACGCTCTACGAAGTCGGGTTCAACCACTTCTTTCACGGCGCCGGTCCCGACCGCGCGGCAGACATGGTTTTTTTTCAGGGGCACGCGTCGCCCGGGATCTACGCGCGGGCGTTTCTGGAACGTCGTCTCGATGAGCATCATCTGCAGCATTTTCGGCAGGAACTGGCCGAGGGCGGTGGGTTATCGTCGTATCCGCATCCCTATTTGATGCCGGAGTTTTGGCAGTTTCCTACCGTGTCGATGGGGCTGGGGCCGATCCTGTCAATCTACCAGGCGCGGTTCAACCGGTATCTCGAGGCGCGCGGGCTCGTGCGGGGGCCCGAGCCCAAGGTCTGGTGTTTTGTCGGCGACGGCGAGACGGACGAGCCCGAGACCCTCGGCTCACTCACGCTCGCGGCTCGCGAGAATCTCGACAATCTCATCTGGGTGGTGAACTGCAATCTGCAGCGTCTGGACGGTCCCGTGCGCGGCAACGGCAAGATCATCCAGGAGCTCGAAGCGGCGTTTCGGGGGGCGGGGTGGAATGTCATCAAGGTGATTTGGGGATCGGATTGGGACCCGCTGCTTGCTGCGGACAAGACGGGGCTTTTGCTTAAGCGGATGGAGGAGGCGCTCGATGGCGATTACCAGAAGTACTCGGTCGAACCGGGCAGCTACACACGCCGGCACTTCTTTGGCAAGTATCCCGAGTTGCTCGAACTGGTGAATCATCTGACTGACAGCCAGATTCACCGCCTGCTGCGCGGAGGGCACGATCCGGTCAAGGTCTACGCCGCCTACCAGGCTGCGATCACGCATCGCGGGGCGCCTTCCGTCATTCTGGCCAAGACGATCAAAGGCTACGGGCTGGGGGAGGCGGGCGAGGGCCGAAACATCTCGCATCAGCAGAAGAAAATGAACGAGAAGGAACTCCGCGAGTTCCGCGCCCGATTCGCCGTCCCGATTCGGGACGAAGAGATCGCCGAGACCCCGTTCTACCGCCCGCCGGCCGACAGTCCGGAGACCATCTATCTTCTCGAGCGCCGGCAGGCCCTGGGCGGCTTTGTTCCCGAACGCAAGGTCAGCGCGCCGCCGCTCGAGACCCCGCCTCGGGAGTTTTACGCCGAGTTCGCCAAGGGCTCGGGCAAGATGGCCGTGTCCACCACCATGGCCTTCGTGCGTCTGCTCAGCCTCCTGTTGCGCCACAAAGGAATCGGTCCGCGCATCGTTCCGATCATTCCTGACGAGGCCCGCACCTTTGGCATGGACGCGCTGTTCCGCGAGATCGGCATCTACTCGCCCAAAGGCCAGCTCTATGAGCCGGTCGATGTGAAATCGCTGTTGTATTACCACGAGTCTCAGAAAGGCCAGATCCTCGAGGAGGGGATTACCGAGGCCGGATCGATGGCGTCGTTCATCGCCGCCGGAACGGCCTACGCCACGCATGGGGTGAATCTGGTCCCCTTCTACACATACTACTCGATGTTCGGCCCGCAGCGGATCGGCGATCTCATCTGGCTGGCCGGCGACATCAAGGCCAAAGGTTTTCTGATGGCGGCAACGGCCGGGCGCACGACGCTCAACGGCGAAGGATTGCAGCATCAGGACGGCCACAGCCTGCTGCTGACGAGCACGGTCCCGTCGCTGGTGACCTATGATCCGGCGTTCGCTTACGAGCTGGCGGTGATCGTTCGGGACGGGGTGCGGCGGATGTACGAGGAGGGGGAGGCACTCTGCTATTACCTCTGTTTATACAATGAGAACCAGGTCATGCCGCCCATGCCCGATGACGTCGAGGACGGGATTCTCAAGGGGCTCTATCGCTTCAAGCCCGGAGTCGCGGGACGCCGCCCCAAGGCCCACATCTTCGGCAGCGGCCCGATCCTGAGCGAGGCGCTCCGGGCCCAGGAGATTCTCGCCGAACGCTACAAGGTGTCCGCGGATGTCTGGAGCGCGACCAGCTACAAGCTCCTGCGCCACGACGCCCTGCGCGCCCGGCGTTGGAACATGCTCCACCCGACCGAGCCGCGCAGAAAGTCCCACCTCGAATCCCTTCTCGGAAAGGAGAAGGGCGTGTTTGTGGCCGTGTCGGATAACATGAAGGCCGTGCCCGATATGATCGCCCCATGGGTGCCGGGCGGGCTGACCACGCTGGGCACGGACGGATTCGGACGCAGCGACACACGCGAGAAACTGCGCCGGTTCTTCGAGATCGACGCCGAGACGACTGTTGTGGCGACGCTCTACAGCCTGGCCGAGAAGGGAACGGTCGGACGCCACCTCGTCGCCCGCGCCATCAAGGACCTGGGTGTCGATCCGGACAAGGTCCATCCGCAGATTGTTTGATCCCAGTCGATGTTGGCGCTTGTTTTTTCAATTAGCGGTCTTCGAAGGCCGGTCGTAGAAAGGCGCCATGAACGAGACGATTGGCGCGGGCCGCGGGGCGATGCCGGTGCGGACGAGCGATGCGATGCGGCCGGGGCGGTCACCGGCGCATCTGGCGGCCGCTGGGGAGCCGTGCCAGGGCGATCGATCCGTGCCGGGGTTGGCATCTTCGGCTGAGGCGCAGCTTGTCGAAGGGGTCCAGACGCGTGGCGACCGGTTCTTTGCCAGGATCGCCAAGGAAGCGCCGTTTACCAGGATGCATCCGAGGGTCGCGGCGTTCTTCAAGGACTATCTGGCAAAGGAGAAGGCGGTGGCGTTCGGGGAGCGCTTTGTGGTGAACACGCATTTCCCGCCGTATCCGAGCGCGGCGTTCGATCGGTTGGCCGAGCAGTTCGGGGAGATCGGCACAGCGGCCGCGCGCCGCCTGTACTCGGTGACGCTTGCGGTGACCAATCGCTGTCCGTTCCGGTGCTGGCACTGTTACAATGCGGGGCGCAGCCAGCAGGACCTGCCGCTTGCAGTGTTGCGCGATCTGGCGGCCCAACTGCAGGACCGAGGCGCCGTCATGGTGACCCTGACGGGGGGCGAGCCGTTGCTGCGGGAGGATCTGCCTGAGATTGCCGCGGCGTTCGATCCGCGTTCGTGCCTGATTCTGGGGACCACGGGCGAAGGCCTGTCGCCCGAGCGCGCCGTCGAGTTGAAGCGCCGGGGGGTCTTCGCCGTGGGCATCAGCCTCGATTCTCATCTCGCGGCCGAGCACGACCGGCTTCGTGGCCGGCCGGGGGCGTTCGAGTCCGCCCTGCGCGCCCTCGGTGTGGCGCGGGACGCGGGCTTGTATCCGTACGTCGTGTCGGTGGCGACGCGCGAGTTTCTTGTGCGGGAGCGTTTCATGCCCTTTCTGCGCTTTGCCGCGGCGGCTGGCGCGTGCGAAGTGCATCTGCTCGAGCCGAGCGCCACGGGCCGGCTGGCGGCGCAGGCCGGTGTGCTGCTGACCGCGGCGGAGCGCCGGCGAATCTTCGAATACCAGGCCGAAGTGGCTCAGGACAGCACGTTGCCGATCCTGTCCAGCTTCGCCTACATCGAGTCTCCCGAGGCGTTCGGCTGCGGCGCGGGTCTTACGCATCTCTACATCGACGGCAGCGGCGAGGTCTGTCCGTGCAACCTGGTGCCGCTTTCCTTTGGCAATGTGGCGCGTGAACCGCTCGACACGATACTCGAGCGCATGGGGCGCTGTTTTTGCCGGCCACGCACCGTGTGTGTGGGCCACATCCTGGCCGGGCGGATCCCGTCGACCGCCCTGCCCCTGGGACCTGAAGAGTCCCTGGCGGTTTGCGAACAGCACTTGCCGCAAGCCCACGCCCTGCCGCGATTCTTCAGAATCCGGGATGCGGCGGCCGATGCGGACGTGGGGGCGGCGGAGTTGCGCAAGGCGTATGACCGGGTGCGGGATGATTACGACGAGTTTTGGGTGAAGGTCGCCGGGGCGCCGGTGGAACGTCTGATTGCGGACCTGGCGCTCAGGGGCGGCGAATGTGTGTTCGAGGCGGGCTGCGGCACGGGATTCGCAACGGCCCAACTGGCCCGCCACGCCGAGGACGTGCTGGCCGTCGACCTGTCGGAAGGCATGTTGACGCGCGCTCGAAGGCGCATCGAGGAGTCGGGTGTCCGAAACGTCCGGTTTGAGGCCGGGGACGCACTCGGTGCTTTGGGCGTTGGCGGGCTGTTCGACCTGGTCTTTTCGAGTTGGGTCCTGGGTTACATCCCGATGGCGCCATTTCTTGCGGCGGCGCATCGGGCGCTGGCGTCTGGCGGGCGTCTGGCGTTCATTGTGCACAAGGAGCAATCGCCGCGAGAGCCGCTCGAGATCTTTGGCGAACTCGTGGCTGAGGATCCGACCGTCCTTCTCAAGCGGGTTGCGTTCGATTTCCCGCGCAACGCGGACCACGTTGGCACACTCGTGTCGGCGGCCGGGTTCGGGATTCAAACCGTCAGCGGGGGCGAGGTTGTCTTTCGGTATCCGACGGCGCGGCAGGTGCTTGATCATCTGCTCAAGTCGGGCGCCGGAACCGCCTTTTACGATGCGATTGACCCGGATCGCCGTGAGGCTCTCACCGAGCGTTTTCTCGAGAGCCTGACGCGCCGCCAAACGCCCGGGGCCGGGTTCGAGGTCCGGCACGAGTACGTGGTGTGCGTGGCCGTCAAATCGTGACGTTCGGAATGGAACAGCGCGCCGGGATCAGCGCGATTGCGGAGTGTCGGCGGCGGAGGCTGGCGCGGCCAGGTGCGGCTCGGTGCGAAGCCGGAGTTGACCGCAGGCGGCATCGATGTCGTCACCCCGCTCGCGGCGGAGCGTGGCCTTGGCGCCCTCCCTTTCGAGGGCGGCGAGGAAGAGTTCCTGGCGGGGTTGGGGGGGCCTTTGCCAAGGGAGACCGTCGACGCGATTGTACGGGATGAGATTGACCTTTGCGTGGAGGCGTCGGGCGAGGGCGGCGAGAGGCCGGACCTGGTCAAGGCCGTCGTTGACTCCGCTGATGAGAATGTACTCGAAGGTGATGAGGCGTCCTTTGACCGTCTGATAGGCCTCGCAGGCGGCGATGAGATCGCGGAGCGGGTGCTTGCGGTTGATCGGCATCAGGCGATTGCGCACGGCGTCGGTGGCGCCGTGGAGGGAGATGGCGAGCCGGAACTGCTGTAGCTCGCCGGCCAGGCGCCGGATCTGGGGGCAGAGGCCGCTGGTGGACACAGTGATTCTGCGGGCGCCGATGCTGGCGCCCCAGGGCGCGTTGAGGATGCGGAGGGCGCGGATGAGGTTGTCGTAGTTGGCCAGCGGCTCGCCCATGCCCATGACGACGAGGTTGTCAACGCGGCTGCGGCGTTGGGCGGCCAGGACCTGCTCGACGATCTCGTCGGCGCCGAGGTTGCGTTTGAAGCCGCCGAGTCCGCTGGCGCAGAACGCGCATCCGTAGGCGCATCCGACCTGGGTCGAGATGCAGAGCGTCTGGCGGCTGGCGTCCTCGTCGGCACCGGGTGCGGTTGGGCTGGCGGGGATGAGGACGCTTTCGATGAGGGCTCGATCCTCGAGGCGCCACAGGAATTTCTGAGTGGCGTCGGCTGATCCCTGCTGGGCGACGAGTTCGAGCGTGGTGAGCGCGTAGTGTTGCGCCAGGCGCTCGCGCAGGCGCAGCGGCAGATTGGTCATGGCGTCCCAGCCCGACGCCCGCCGGGTGTAGAGCCACTCGACCACCTGGGTGGCGCGGTAGCCGGGCTCGCCCCAGTCATGCAGTTGGGCCTGCAGATCCTCGAGCGATTGGGACTTGATGGGGCAGAGCGGCACAGATCACTGTTTCGCGGGGCGCAGGTAGTACTTTTGAGTGTACTCCTGCACCATGCGCCAGGTGTTGAACTGGGGCGTGAGGGTGGCCATGGCGCGGCGGATCTTCTGGATCCACCCGCGCGGGATCCCGTTGGCCGAGCGGTTGTAGTAGCAGGGAATGACTTCCTCGGTCAGGACCTGGAAGAGATTCTCGCTGTCGCGCCGGTCCTGTTCCTCGACCCTGTCGGGATGGGAATCGTCGCCGATGGCGAATCCGTTGGTGCCGTCGTAGCCTTCGCGCCACCAGCCATCGAGGATGCTCAGGTTCAGGCAGCCGTGGGTGCATGTCTTCATGCCGCTGGTGCCGCTGGCTTCGAGCGGGCGACGCGGGTTGTTGAGCCAGACATCGCAACCGGACACCATTTGGCGGGCGACATGAATGTCGTAATTGGTCATGAAAATGAGGCGTCCGCTCAACTCGCTGAACCGGCTCAGGTGAATGATGCGCTGAATGAGCTTCTTGCCCTCGTCATCGCGCGGATGGGCCTTGCCGGCGAAGACGAACTGGATCGGACGCGCCCGGTCCTTGACCAGTTCGACGATGCGCTCGAACTGCTGGAAGATGAGCGGGGCGCGCTTATAGGTGGCGAAGCGGCGGGCGAAGCCGATCGTCAGGGCGTCGACGCTGAGCAGGTGATCGAACGCGATGAAATCGCCGGGACCGAGGCGTTCTCCCTGGAGCAGGAGGCGGCGCCGGCTGAACTCGATCATCTCGCGCTTGAGCTTGTGGCGCATGGCCCAGATCTCTTCGTCGCTGATGAACTCCGGATCGAGCACGCGCGTCCAGAACTCGGGCGTGTTCAGCCCCTTCTCCCAGTCGCACCCGAGCTTTCTCTTCCAGAAGGTCCGCACCGTGCCCTTCATCCAGCCGGGCAGGTGGACGCCGTTGGTGATGTGGCCGATCGGGACTTCGTCGACGGGGCGGTCGGGGTAGAGGGGGTGCCACATCGCGCGGCTGACCTCGCCGTGCAGCGCGCTGACGGCGTTGGCGGCGCGGGAGGCCTTGAGCGCCAGGACGGTCATGCAGAACGGCTCGTGCTCGTCGCCGGGCCGGATGCGTCCGAGCCCCATCAACTCGGCGGCGGGAGTCCTGATGTGGCGGAACAGGCGGTGCATGGTGAAATGCATGAGGTCGTTGCTGAAGCGATCATGCCCCGCCTCGACCGGCGTGTGGGTGGTGAAGAGGCACTCCTCACGCGTGGCGGCCAGCGCGCTGGCAAATGTCATCCCTTCGGCCATCCTCTCGCGGATCAGTTCGAAGATCAAAAACGCGGCGTGGCCCTCATTCATGTGGTAGACCGAGGGCTGCACCCCCAGGGCGCGCAGCAGGCGGACCCCGCCCACGCCGAGCACGATTTCCTGCATGATGCGCGTGGCGGTGTCGCCCCCGTAGACATGCATGGTCAGATCCCGGTAGAGCTGCTCGTTCTCGGGCAGATCGGTGTCGAGCAGGTAGACGGGATTGCGGCCCACGTTGGCTCGCCAGGCCTTGAACAGAACTTGGCTCGTGGCGATGCCGACCGAAGAGACCAGCGGGTCGCCCTTGGGATCGAGGACCGGCTCGATCGGGAGGTTCTTGGGGTGGAGCAGCGTGTAATACTCCGTCTGCCAGTTGTCCTGGTTGATCGCCTGCATGAAATACCCCTCCCGATAGAAGAGGCTGATGCCGACGAACCCGATGCCGAGGTCGCTGGCGGACTTGGCGTGGTCGCCAGCCAGAACCCCCAAACCGCCTGCGGCTATCGGCAGGGTCTCGTGAAAGCCAAACTCCGCGCTGAAATAGGCCACCGGACGCTCCCGCAGCTCGGGGGCGTTCGTGTGGCCCCAGGTGTCCGTGCTCCGCATGTACTGGTCAAAATTGCGCAGCACCAATTGCACGTGCTGGGCGAATCTCCGATCCTGCAGCCGCATCCGCAGCTCGTAGTCGGAGACTTCGTGCAGAACGGCGACGGCGTTGTGGTAGAGATTGCGCCAGCCGCGCGGAGACAGTTCCTGAAAGAGGTCCTGGGCTTCCTGATCCCACGTCCACCAAAGATTTCGGGCAAGGCGGTTGAGTCCCACCGCCATTTCATTGATCTCGTTCGCTGTGAATGGTTTCTGCGTCATATCGGAGTTGTGCCGGCGCCGCCCTGCACCCAGGCCGACAGCCAAAGTGCGCGAACGCTAGACACCACCGGCCTCCATCGCAAACCATTTTGTGCCTTCCACGCGCCCGGATTTGGCATTTTGGGCTTCCCCCGACCGAATCGGTTCTCTACGGTTTCGGGCGACGTTTATGGCCCGAGAATCGCACGCCGCGCGCCGGGAGCGGTTGGTCCGCATCGTTGAACGCTTGCGCCGCACATATCCCGATGCGCACTGCGAACTCAACCACTCGAATCCACTCGAACTCCTGGTCGCCACCATTCTCTCGGCCCAATGCACCGATAAGATGGTGAATCGGGTGACCGAATCACTCTTCCGGGAGTACAAGACTGCCGCCGACTACGCCGGCGCCCGCCCTGAAGAGTTCGAAAACGACATTCGCAGCCTGGGCTTCTTTCGCAACAAGGCCAGGAGCATCCGCGCCTGCTGCGAGAAACTTGTCGCTCGCCATGGGGGGCGCGTGCCGCCGACAATGGACGAGTTGACACAACTTGATGGGGTCGGCCGCAAGACCGCGAATGTCATTCTGGGAAACGCGTTCGGCGTCAACGCCGGCGTGGTGGTCGATACCCATGTGACGCGTCTGGCCGGACGGTTGGGTCTGACGGCTGAGACGCAGCCGGAGAAGATCGAGCGGGTGCTCATGGAACTGGTGCCGCAGGAAGACTGGACCCTCTTCAGTCACTGGCTCATCTGGCACGGACGCCGGCGCTGCAGCGCGCGCAAGCCCGATTGCGCCGGGTGCGAACTGTCCGCGTGGTGTCCCTCAGCCGGCCGAATCGCGAAGGGCGCGCGTCGACCCGGAGCGCCGCGAAAACGGGTCGCGTCCAACAGTTGAGAGTTAAGAGTTGAGAGTTGAGAGTTGGGTGTTTCAGGTTCATGGTCCCCATGCGCATTAAGTCTTTGAATGTCAACGCTGAAGGGGCCAACCTCGACCAGACCACTTCTGACGCTTGGCACTGCCTGCAAGACGGCCCGCATCCGGGCGCATACAACATGGCGTTGGACGAGGCCCTCCTCGAGGCGGCGCCGACACTTGGGTGTCCGTTGTTGCGCTTCTACGAATGGTCGGAGCCGGCCGCAACATTCGGCTATTCCCAGTCCTACGCCGAGGTGGCGCGCCTGACGCCGCTCCGCCCGCTCATCCGCCGCCCGACCGGCGGCGGACTCGTGCCGCACGATCGCGATTACACCTACACGGTTGTCGTGCCGCCCATACACGACTGGTACCGACTGCGGGCCCGGGAGAGCTACCGGCGTGTCCATGATTGGCTGCGGCGCGCCTTTGACCGGCTTGGATGGCGGACAGACCTGGCCGCCCCCGCCCGCACGGGAGCAGTGGGGCAGTGCTTTGTCCGCGCCGAGCAGTTCGACGTGCTGCGCGACGGAGCCAAGATCGCCGGTGCGGCGCAGCGCCGCACCCGCAACGGTCTCTTGATTCAAGGCTCGATCCAGCCGCCGCCCGGCGCCCCGGCGCGGCGCGCGTGGCAGGCGGCGATGCGGCAGGCGGCGGAGGAGGACTGGTCTGTGCGGTGGAGTCCGTTCGCGGTGCCGGCGGCCCTGCGCCAGCGGGCCGAACAGCTCGCCACCGAGAAGTACGGCCGCCCCAGTCTTTCTGAATGGGGTCGCATCTAAACAGTTGACAATACACTCCTGAGCTTCCCATCAGCGCGTCTGTGCTCCGCCTGATCCAGGAACAGCGCTCCTCCGCGGCGCGCGCCAGAGGCCTGGAGCACAGCCCTGCAGGCATCTAATTGTCAACTATTTAGATGCGACCCCATTGAATAGGTCGGCGACCATCGCGCGTTCTTCCTCGAGTTCGCGGATCGTGGCGTCGAGCCTCGATCGACCGAACTCGTCGAGAGACACTCCCGGGACGATGTCCCAGTTCCCGTCCTGGGCGCGGACCGGGAAGGAGCTGATCAGGCCGGACTCGACGCCGTAGCTGCCGTCCGAGCAGACACAAACGCTGTGCCAGTCTCCCGGCGGTGTTGGTTCGAGCAGGGAGCGCACGGTGTCGATGGCGGCGTTGGCGGCGCTGGCGGCACTCGAAGCGCCCCGAGCCTTGATGATGGCCGCGCCCCGCTGTTGCACTCGGGCGATGAACTCGCCTTTCAGCCAGGCATCGTCCGCGATCACCTGCGCGGCCGGGCTGCCGCCGATCCGGGCGTTTTGGAAATCCGGGTACTGGGTCGCGGAGTGATTGCCCCAGATCGTCATGTTGGTGACGGCGGTGACATCGACGCCGGCCTTGCGCGCCAGTTGCGACTTCGCGCGGTTCTCGTCGAGGCGGGTCATGGCGAAGAAGCGGTTGGGCGGCACGTCTGGGGCATTGCGCATGCAAATGAGGCAATTGGTGTTGCAGGGGTTGCCGACCACAAGGACGCGGACATCGGGGGCGGCGTTGTTTTGGATGGCCTGGCCCTGGCCAACGAAGATTCGGCCGTTAATGCCGAGCAGGTCTTTACGTTCCATGCCCTGCTTGCGCGGCACGCTGCCGACCAGCAAGGCCCAATCGACGTCCCGAAAGCCGCGGTTGAGGTCCGCGGTGGGAACGACCCCTTTGAGCAGGGGGAAGGCGCAGTCGTCCAGTTCCATGACCACGCCTTCGAGCGCGCCCAGAGCGGGCTCGATTTCAATCAAATGGAGGATGACAGGTTGTTCGGGACCGAAGAGAGCCCCGGAGGCGATGCGGAACACGAGGGCGTATCCGATCTGGCCGGCGGCGCCGGTGACCGCGACTCGAATGGGGGAACGGTTCATGCGAAAACAGGGATCATTCGGCAGGCAATCGGTGGGAAGTTGGCAGACAGAGCGTGTTCAGGTTCCAACTTCCAACTCTCAACTCTCAACTCTCAACTTCCGGATGCACCCACGGGGCGCGGTAAGGGCGCCGCAGGAGGCGGTTGGCCTCGGCATCGCCGGCCACTTGTCCGAGGGCGGAATCCGATGCGAACGACCGGCCCAGTTGCATCGAGAGGTTGGCCATGATGCTTGAAGCGCTCGAGATGTGCCCCTGCTCGATGTCGGCCACGGGGCGCCCGCGCGAGACAATCGCGGCGAGAAAGTCGCGCATATGCCAACGGATGGCTGAGGCGCAGTGTTTTTCGAGGTCTTTCTCGGTCTGGTCCTCGGGATACTTGTCGTATTCGTAGAGCGGTTCGCCGTGGGCAGCGGCTTTATCCTGGCCTCGGGGGAAGAAGTCGTAGCTGAAGACGCTGGTCTTGAGGGTCCCTTTCTCCCCGTAGAATGTGGCGCTCCAGGGGTACTTGGGGTCGACGGCGTCGCCCCAGGTGCGATGGGTCCAGACGACCTGGAGGTCGCCGTGGTCGAAGATCGCGGTCTGGGTGTCGGAGATGTTGGCCTTGCTGGCCTTGTCCACGAGGATGCCGCCGGAGGAACTGATTCGCCGCGGCCAGCCCAGATCGAGCATCCAACGCACCATGTCGTACATGTGGATGCACATGTCGCCGACGATGCCGTTGCCGTACTCCATGAAGGCGCGCCAACCGCGCGGATGGGTCCATTGACAGAACGGGCGCATCGGGGCCGGGCCGGTCCACAGTTCGTAGTCGAGATGCTCGGGGGGCGCAATGTCGGGCGGGTTGCCGCGAGCGCGCATGTGCCAGTAGCAGCAGATATCGACGTGGCTGATTTTGCCCAGGAGGCCTTCGCGGAGGACGCGATCGCGGGCTTCGATGAGGTGGGGCGTGCTGCGCCGCTGGGTGCCGACCTGGACAACTCGATTGAGTTTGCGGGCGGTGGCGAGCATGGCCTGGCCTTCGACGACGTCGACGCTGATCGGCTTCTGCACCCAGACATCGGCGCCGGCGTTCATGGCGGCGATGCTGGCCAGGGCGTGCCAATGGTCGGGAGTCCCGACGAGCACGATGTCGAGGTCCCTTTCTTTGAGCATGTCCCGGTAGTCGCCGTAGGTGCGGGGCGTGCGCCCGGATTTCTGGCGCCCGGCCACGATCTCCGCCGCCTCCGCCACCATCCGCTTGTCCACGTCGCACAGCGACACCACTTCGACCGGCGCGACCTGGATGAGGCGGAGCAAATCGCACTTGCCGTACCAGCCGGTGCCGATGAGGCCCACGCGCTTCTTGAGGTCGGCGAATTCGCCGGCGTAGGTGCTGCGGGGTGCGAACATGAGACCGGCGGCGCCGAGCCCGGCGGTTTGTAGGAATGTGCGGCGGTTCATAGCTGTGTTCTTAGTCGAAAGCCGGGCGTCGTGACAAGCTTAGCCTGGTTATTCCACACGCATCGCGAAGAACCGTAACCAGGCTAGCCCGCATATTTCACACCCCCATGGTGCACAGACGGGGTGTCAAATATGCGGGTTAGGCAACGTACGGAATCGTCAACGGTCCCTGGGGCAGGACGGCGACCCGGGCGGCCGGGCCGAGTTCGGCGAGTTTTTGGGCCACAGTGGCTCCGATGTCGCGGCACGGGGTGAAGAAGGCGGCCCGTGTGAGTTCGTCGGAGAGCGAGCTGTAAAGGAGGACCGAAGCCCGGCGCTGGATCAGGGCCTGGATCTGGGCCTGCCACTGTTCGGGGCGCACGAACCCGGGCGTCGCCAGCATGGTCAGGATCGCCTCCGGACTCGACGCGCTGCGCAGGAGGCGGTCCAGGGGGCTGTTCGAGGGAATGCCCTCGCGGCATTCGCAGGCCAGGATGAGAGTGCCGCCCGTTGTCACAATCCGGGCCCCGGCGCTGAGACCTTTGACGCCTTGATAGAGGTTGAGGTCGAGGGGGTAGCCGCTGTTGGTGGTGACGACGATGTCGAACGGGGCCTCGACGCGCTGCATGGCGGATTGGCGGACGAATTCGCAGCCGACCTGATGCGCGGCGATGAGATCGCCGGCGAACACGCCGGTGATCTGGCGGTGCTCATTCAGCGCGACGTTCAGGAGAAAGCTCGGGCCGGCCCGAAGCGCAATGCGGCGAATGTCCTCCCAGAGGGGATTGCCTTCCGTGATGCCGAAGGTGGCCTTGGGATCGCCGATGTTCCTGGCGCCGTGATTGCTCATGACGGTCGACATCCCCGCGACGCCGGGCATGATGCCCTTGGGTCCGCCGCTGAATCCGGCGAAGAAATGGGGCTCGATGAAGCCGGTGACGATCCGCACGTCCGCCTCGACGAGGTGGCGGTTGAGCAGGGCCGGCGTGCCGTCGCGGGTCTTGCCGCGTTGGACCAGCATGGCGGTGTTCTCGCACTCGTGATTGACGACGCGGTAGTGCCGCGCCACCGCCGGGCCGAGCATGCGTTCGAGTTCCTCGAGCGTGTTGGGCCGGTGCGTGCCCGTTGCGTTCAAGAGCGTGATCTGGTCGCGCGGGACGCCGTCCAGCTCTTCGAGCAGCCACGGGATCAGCCGGTCGTTCGGCGTGGCGCGCGTCATGTCCGTGAACACGACACAAACCCGGGCCGAGGGTCGGAGCCACTGGCTGAGGGGCAGGCACCCGATCGGTTGTCGCAGCGCGCCCAGCACGGCGGCCCGCTCGTCCGGCAGACCCGGGCGATGGGCCGGTGTGATCACGGTGGTGCGATTGTCTGGGAGATCCACTGTCAGGTTTCCCTGACCATAGGCGAGGTTGACATTCATGGCTGCAAAGGCGGAACTGATTTAAGCGGCGGCCGGGCGCAGTGCCAAGGCGAAAGGCGGCGGCGGGCTTGCGTGGCGGGCGGCCGAGGTTCATGCTGCGAGTCACTATGAAGCCACGCATGTTCCTCTCCCGCCGCGCCGCCATCACCCGATTGAGCGCCGCCGGCGCAGCGCTGGCGGGCGTCGCCGCCGCCCGTGCCGCGGATGCCGAGCAGCCCGCGCCTGCCCGCCGCGTCGCTGCCCGCTCCGGCAATGCCCGCCAGCTCATTGCCGAGCGTGTGAATCAAACGCCCCTGATTGACACCCACGAACACCTGATTGACGAACCGGAACGTTTGCGGGGCGCCGGACAATCCGGAGTACGGTGTGATGACTGGGCGTTGTTGTTGAGTCATTACCTCGATTCGGACCTGCTCACGGCCGGCATGCCGCGGTCGGAGCTGGACCGATTTCTCTCGGCGGAGGTCGATCCAGCCGCCAAGTGGACACTTCTTGCGCCGTACTGGCCGCTGGTCAAGCACACCGGTTACGCCCAGGCCGTTCGGATCGCGATCCGCGAGTTGTACGGGGTGGACGACCTCTCCGCGGCGACTGTCGAGAGAGTCCAGGCCGAATACGAGAAGACGCGCTGCGTTGGTTTCTATGAGCGCATTCTCCGCGATCGCGCGAACATCGAGTCGTGCCAGGTCAACTGCATTACCGGAGCGCCGTTCAAGGAAACGGTCTCCCCGACCCTGCTGATGCAGGATTTGAGCATCGTGGGGATGTTCGCCGGCCCCAGCCTCGAGCAATACGGGCGGCCATCGGGGATCGAGGTGAAGGCGTTGTCCGACTGGCACAGAGTCATCGACTGGTGGTTCGAGCGCTACGCGAAGTACGCGGTGGCGGTGAAGTCGCAGAATGCCTACAGCCGCGACATCGACTACGCGCGTGTGCCGCCGGAGCAGGCCGCCCCGGTCTTCAAGCGCGTGCTCGACAAGGAACCGGTCGGTTCCGAGGAGCGCAAGCTCATGCAAGATCACCTGTTCTGGTACGCGGTGGACCAGGCGACGCGGCACGGTCTGCCGGTGAAACTGCACACCGGCTACTATGCCGGGCAGAACTCGATGCCGCTGGAGCGCTTGGCCCGGAACGCGGCGTCGGCGGGCGAATTGTGTCGGCTCTCACGCGACACGCAATTCGTCTTCATGCACATCTGCTATCCCTTTTACGAAGACCTGCTCGCCGTGGCCAAGCACTGGTCCAATGCCTGGGTCGACATGTGCTGGGCATGGATCATCAACCCCATCGCCGCCAAGGATTACGTCAAGAAACACCTTGTGACCGCGCCGGCCAACAAGCTGCTGCCGTTCGGCGGCGATTACATCCCCGTCGAGCCGGTGCTCGGACACGCCGCTCTGGCGCGGCGCGGCCTCGCGCGTGCCTTGTGGGAGCTGGTCGGTGAAAGCTGGTTATCTCTGGGCGAGGCGCTCGACCTGGTCGAACCCATTCTCCGCGGGAATGCGCGCCGGCTCTTCCAGATCGATAAGAAGACCGAGACCTTGCGCCAGGCGCCTTGGGTGCGTTGAGGAGCCGCTTATTGGAACGGCTGCGCTGGACGAAAGCGGAACGCATAGAGATCGGCGTCCTTCAAGGCGAACTTGAGGCGGACAGGGCGTCCGGCAAGCGCGCTGAGATCGCCGCCGCGCGTCCACTTCACGATACGATCCATCTGATCGCCGATGATCTCGGGGCAGTCGTTCAGGGCGAATCCGGGCAGGGGATTGCCCTCGGGATCCTGGATTTCCACACGGAGAAAGCCGGCTGCGCCGGTTGACAGGTTGACTTCGAGTTCGCGTCCGGAAAACTGCAGCGGCTTGGTGGTCAGCGCACCGCCCTGGTAGGAAGCATGGGCGGAGGCGAACCCGTCGGGGCGCAGCGTGAGGCGTTCGATGAAGATGGACGGTTGCCCGTAGTGGCGGACGACGTAGAGAGACATCTCGATGGGACCGGTCGGGACCACGCCCAATGCGGGGTAATTGGCGCGCGCGACCCAATTGCGGGGATCGGGTCCGGGCCGGATGAAGCTTTCGAGGAAGGTGCGGTCATAGTGCGTGCCGCCGCGGCTGGTGAGGAGGACGGCGTCGGAATCGTCGTTCTTGAGGCCGCCGTAATTGCGGGGGTTTTCCAGTTCGAGCGCCTCGACCTGCGCGTCGGTGAGGGCGCGGCGCCCCGGGTTGAATCGCGCCGCGGTGGCGATGTAGATGTGCGGCGCCCGGAAGTACGGTTGGGTCTGGTTGATGTAGATGTGCTCGGGCGGCGCCCCGCCAAAGGACATGTCCTCGGGCTTGGTCCAGTTGAGGAAGTCGGGCGATGTCGTGCGCGTCACCCAGCGCACGCCGTTTCTGAAGGTGCGGAAGTAGCAGAGGTAGCACTGTTCGTTCGACGACCAGAAGCCAATGTTCTGCGAGTCGAAGGCGCCTTCGGTGATCAGGGCGCGCTCGGACACCTTGCTCCAGTGCACGCCATCCGGGGAAACGAATCCGAACAAACCGTCGGCGCCGGTGCCGCCCAGCGCTTTGAAGCGCTCGGCCGCCGGCACGCCGGGGCGGGTGTCGAGGAACGGCGCGAAGTTGTGCGTGACGCTCTTGGGCTCGACCAGGATGACGTTGTTCTGGCGCGTGCCGGCGACCTCGTGGAGGCCAAGGCTGGGCCGTGTCCAGTGAATGCCATCCGGGCTCTCGGCGCAGCAGGCGACTTCGCGGCTCTCGGGCGCGCCGTCGCCGCCGGTGGGCGAGGGGCGTCCGCGGTAGTACATGAGATAGCGGTTTGTGTCCTGGATCACCGTGACGTAGGCGCTGACGATGCCTTCCCAGGGCTGGTCCAGGCGGAGGGCGGCCCCGGCGGGCACCGGGTGATGGAGCCGCAGTTCGAGGCCCTCGAGCCGCTCGATCAGGAACCGGTCGACCATCAACTCGCGCCGGGTGCCCAGGTCGATCGGGTCCTGGGCATTGACGACACTTCCGGCCGCCAGGAGCCAGCCGGCCAACAACATCACGCGCGTTCTCATCGGATCAGATCGGATAGTCAAGGGCTTCCGGGATCATGGTTTGGGTCAGGGCTTCGGCGGCGCGGTCTTTGGCGAGGCGGCAGCCGGTGAGGCATCCATCGAGCTTGGCCCGCAGGCGCAGGAACGGTTCGAGGCTGGCGCCGGCGGCGCAGGGACCGGCCTTGCGCGGGTGCGCATCGCCGGGCTCCGTGACGTCGGAGCAGGCGCGTGCGGAGCTTTGGATGCCGGGGATGATGGCTTCGAGCGAGGCGAGTTCGTCATCGCCGTAACAGGCGTGGCAAGCCTCGGCCGTCCAGGCAGGGTGGCGGTTGTAGCCGAACACGATTTCGGCGGCGATGCGCCCGGTCTCGCCGGCTGCGCGGGCGCTTTGGACGTGGCAGAGGTCGGTGAAGAAGCGGACGAAGCCAGCCAACCCTTCGGCGAGCGCCGGGTTCGCGGCGCCCTGGGTGTCGAGTTCGATGACATCGAGGATGAACTGGCGGGCGGCGAGCAGCCAGCACAGGGCGTCGGCCAGGGGGAACGTCACGCCCTGGCGTGTCTTGTGATAGAGCTTGTCGCCGTCGGCATCGGTCGCCTTCTGCACGTGTTCGAGGGTCCAGAGCCAGAGGCTCATGGCGGTGGCCAGCGTGCAGGCCCCCGTGCCGGGGCGGTCCGAGGCGATCCGGCGCATCTCGACGATCCACTGTCGGAACTGGGCGAGGAAGAGTGGATTGGTCATGGTGATCGAGAGCTGGAGGCGCTGCACGGCCTCCGGGCCCTCGTAGGTGGCTTCGAGCTGGGCGTCCATCCACTTCTGACCGAGAAAACCGGGGCAATCCTCCGTGACGCCGTACCCGCCCATGAGGCTGACGGCCTCGCGCATCATGGTGGCGCCGTGCCCTGTATTCCAGAGCTTGCAGGCCGGGCAGAGCACGTTGGCCAGCGCATCGAGGAGGACGAACCGGACCAGCGGTTGATCGCGCAGGGCGGCGAAGCGGGCGCTGTCGCGGCGATCGTCCGGCTGGCTCGAGAGGGCGAGGTATTCGAGAGCGTCGGTGTGCGTCGCCGCAAGGGCCTTGAACGCGGCGCGTCCGGTCAGCTTCTTCTCGGCGAGGTAGGCGTCGCGTTGTTTTTCGAGCGGATCGAGTTCATCGAAGATTCGGGCTGCGGCGAACCCGAGCGATGCGCTGGCCTCGCCGGCGGCCCAGATGTCGACGAGCCGCTGGACGGTATCCTGTTTCTGTTGAAGACCGAGTTCGTAACGCGGCGTGCCGGGCGCGCCTTCGCCGCCACGGAACCGGCGCCGTTGGTAGGCCATGATCGGCTCGATTGCGGAGAGCAATTTGGCGGCGGTCATGAGGCCCACGGTGACGCGGGTGCGTCGGAACACCGCTTCGATTACCTCGCTGTGCGAGTAGTTCGGGATGACGACGCCGTCCTTGACTGTGTACCCGCCCACAATCCGGTCCGCCGGCACGCGCAGGCTGAAGACGGGGTCGGTGGTCGATGAGAGTTGGTGGACGAGCTTCTTGGTGGGCGTGCCTCGGTCCCAGGTCCCCGGATCGCCCTCTTCGAGGATCACCAGGCAACTCCCCTTGATGCGGGGATCGTCCGAGTCAACCGCGGCCGTCACCACGTTGGCAAATCCCATGTTGGTGATGAACCGGCCCCGCTTCTCGACCTGGAGAACCGGTTCCTGGCCCGCCGGCCAGTCCGCGACCCGCACCCGCCCGGCCAGCATCCCGGTCTCGACCCCGACGAATGGCAGAGGCTCGGTCAGGGCAAAGGCGGCGCGGACCTGGCGGCGGTCTTCACCCGGCTGCACGGGCATTGCGCCGGCCAGGTAGCGGGCGCGCTGCTCGGGTGTGCCGCGCTCGTGAATCGGGGCGAGGCCCAGGTTGCCGGCGAGGCTGCACGTCGCCGCGCCCGCGTCGACCCAGGACAACTCGAACGCGATCAAAGCCAGCGCGAGATTCTTGGGGCCCTGGATGAACCCGCCGTGTTCGGGATCGAGAAAGGCGGCGGTGATGCCGCTTTCGTCAAAGGCCGGCAGCAGGGCAGCTTTCTCGGCCGTCCAGTCATGGGCGTTGCGCCCCCCGTTTGCGACGAGGCGGGCGACGGGTCCGCGG
The DNA here is from genome assembly GCA_040766265.1 of Verrucomicrobiota bacterium. Taxonomy (GTDB): domain Bacteria; phylum Verrucomicrobiota; class Verrucomicrobiia; order Limisphaerales; family J093; genus MWFF01. The sequence goes on along the minus strand of JAXGQW010000064.1, from coordinate 7,197 downwards.
GCCACTTGGCGGGTCGACTGGACGAGCATCTGCAGATCGTAGCGATCGGCGAAGCGCCACATGATCTGGCGCAGATCGTCTCCGGGCAGAGTGCGCAGGCTATCGGTCGACGGCGCAGCAGTGCGAGTTTCCATGGGCTGATTCTAACGATTGACCGGGTCCGCGCACGCCCAAAAAACGCCGGACCCAGCCGCGGCGTGGCGCGGCCGACTCGCGGTGTTCACGATGGGGCGGCGCCCGCGGCCGGACCGGTTTGCGCTTCCTGGTGTTTGCGGACGGCGGTTGCGATGGCGGAGACGCTTTCGAGCGCTCGTTTGGCGGCGGCTGGGTCGGGGAGTTTCAGGCCGTACTGTTTGTCGAGGGCGACCACGATCTGCAGAGCGTCCACGGAATCGAGTCCGAGACTGCCGGGGCCGAACAGGGGGGTGTTGTCGCCGATCTGGTCCTCGGTTACCTGGAGCATGAGGTTGGCAACGAGCAGTTGCTTGACTTCAGCCTTGAGCGCGTCTGTTGGTTCCATTGGGAAAGTGCCGCCGTCAGTTTCAGGCGTCGAGTCTGCGGCATAGACAGCCCTGCAACAAGCCGGAAACCACAGTCGGCCAGGCAGGCAGACCCGCGCGCAGGCAGACGGACCTCGGCCCTCTCTCTGTTCGAAGGGGCTTCCCGGGTGCTCACTCCCCAGCCAACTCGAACCGGGCGCCGACTGACTGGAGGTTGGCGCCGACGACGCTGATGTTTGCGGCGCGGGCCCAGCCGCGTGTCAGCGCGGTGCGAGCGGCGACGAACTGCCAGGCGGTTGCCGCGCAGAGCCCCTCGCCGAGGGCAAAGCGGGGCGAGAGCCTGGCGCCGCGCCAGCCAGCCCAGGCGAGGTTCTCCGCGCGGTCGATGCGGGGAGCCCCGCAGCGCGAATCTACGAGCAGTTCGCCGGGGTTTTCGGCTGGCAACTGGCTGCGCATGGCACGCGCGGCGGGCTCTTTGGTCGCGGCCGCCGCATAGAGGTGGGCGTCGGTGATGCATTTGAGCTCGACCGCGGGCGCGGTGCCGGGCTGGCGCGCGAGCAGGAGCGCCCCCGCCCCTTCGCTCAGGGGGAGGCCGGGCGCGAAGTGGTCGAGCACATCGGCCACTGGCCACGCCGCCTCATCCATGCCGACGACCAGGCAGGTGTCCACCCGCTCATCGACGAGCCACTGGCAGCCGACCACCAGCGCCTGGACGAAAGCCGTTTGGTCGGCAACCAGGCTGTAACAGAGGCCAGTGGAGCCCAGGAAGGCCGCCATGTGGCTGGCGGGGGCGTTCATCACCGTCTCCGGAAAGAGCATCGGGCTGGCGGTCGCCGGATTCTCGATGACCTCGCCGAAGAATCGCTCCGAGTAGCGGATCGAGGCGGTGTGTGTCCCGCTGACGATTCCCAGCCGCGTCGCGTCGAGGGCCGTCCCTGGCGAGGACTCGAGGGCTTCGAGCGCGGCAGACAATGCAAATTGTGAAATGCCGCTGGCCCGCCGCAAACGCGGGTGCGCGACCCAGGCGGGACGCGGCGCCGGGGCCGGAACGAGCCGGGCTGGGAAGCGGCGGCTGCCCGACGGCGCGCGCAACTCGCGAGAGGCGACCTGCTCTTTTGTGGACCGCTCAGTCGACGTTGACCTTTCTCCCTCACCTGTCCTGCAGCCGCAGGACACCCTCTCCCATCGGATGGGAGAGGGAGGGGATGAGGGGTCTGCTTCATAGGACGTTGGGGCCTCGGCGCGCAACTCCGTGAGCAGCGGCTCAACACCCCAGCCTGCGGGGGAAACGGCTCCAGCGCCTCGCACGAAGATGCGGGTCATGGCCACCTCCGGAGCAGCAGGGTGGCGTTGGCGCCGCCGAACCCGAACGAGTTTGACAGGGCGATTTCGACGCGGGCGTCGCGCGGTTCACGCACCAGGGGGAAGGCGCAGGCGGGATCGGGGGTCTCGACGCACGGTGCGGGCGGCAGCCACTGCTCGAGCAGCACCATGAGGCAGACGACAGCTTCCACTGCGCCGGAACCCCCCAGGAGATGGCCCACGGATCCCTTGGTCGAACTCACCGGGAGATCCCGGGCCCGGAGGCCGGCCCAGCGATTGATGGCGAAAGCCTCGGACGCGTCGTTCAAGACCGTGCCCGTGCCGTGGGCATTGACATACCCGACCGATTCGGGCGCAACGCCCGCGCGGGCGCAGGCTTCCCCCATGGACAGGAATGCGGCATGGCCTTCGGGATGGGGCTGGGCGAGGTGATGGCAGTCGGTGGCCGCGCCGTAGCCGATGATCTCCCCGAGGATGTCCGCGCCGCGGCGGCGGGCGGAGTCGAGCGATTCGAGGGTGAGAACGGCGGCGCCTTCGCCGAGCCCGAGTCCGTCTCGCCCGGCATCGAACGGGCGGCAGCGGGTTGTCGAAAGCGCCTGGAGCGAGTCGAATCCGGCGAAAGCCAACTGGCTCAGGGCATCGTAGCCGCCGGCGAGGACGCGCTCGGCGCGCCCGGTGAGAACGAGTTCCCAGGCGTGGCCGATGGCATTCGACCCGGACGCGCAGGCGTTGGCGATCATCGTGACCGGGCCTTCGAAGCCGAAGGCCTCGGCGACATCGAGGGCCTGTCGCTGGCCTTGATGGCGAAGGGATCGGGTGGGTTGGCCGAGCCGGGCCGGAGCCGGTTCGAGAGCAAGACGGTAGTACTGCTCGCCGGATTCGCTTCCGCATCCGGTTGTGCCCAGCACCAGCGGCAGATTGCCGCCTTCCTCCCAGCCAGCCTGGCGCCAGGCCTCGGCTGCCGCCCAGAGCAGTTGCCGGCTGGCGCGGGTCAGTCGCCGCATTGTCCGCGCGCTCAGGCGGGTCTCGGGAAGCGTCTCCGGAAGATCCACCTCGGCGGCTTCCTTGGCCCTCTGCCGGGTGACGTCGAAGAGGGACACCGGACGGAAAGCGCGGCGTCCGACTCGGAAGCCGTCCGCGTTGGCCCGCCAGCCGAGGCCGAGCGCGGTGACAATGCCCGCGCCGGTGATGACCACCCGCCGCGGGCCTGTGCGAGTCAGGGGAGGAAAGAGCACAATCCGGAGGGCCGGCGCACTACCTCCACTTGAGCACCACGGCTGCGGTGTGGGTTCCGCCAATCCCGAGTTCCTGGCGTGCTGCGGCGTCTGTTGGGGACGCATCGCTTGCTTTCGGGATCAGAATCAACGCACCCAACAGGGCTAGAATCCTCGAATTCCGGAACATGGTGCGATCAAGTCAAGTTTGGCTCTCAACCCTATCCCCTTGTTTTCGCAAGGATTCTACCGAGCGAGGCGCGGGAGGGGAGGCCTGGAAGACGGCGGGGCTGGTTCATGATGTTGATGATTTGAATTGGTCTGAGGCGCGCCTCGCTAGGATTGTTGATTTCATGGTTTGACGCGCCAGCAATCTCGCGATCGCACCCGGCTTGGCAAGGAGATTCTGGACGGGATCGGGCGCCCGCGGGCCTGATGCGTCAGCCACCGCGCCGGGGCGTTGGGCTGCCGGATGTCGGCAGTCGTTGGAGCTTGTCGAAATTGGTCCAGAGCGGGCCAACCACGCCGCGCTGGCGCAGGCGCTCGACAAGGTGCAGAAACGACGGTGGCGGTTCTCCAATGATCCAGTTCGGGTTGGTGCTGACGAAGTCGGACAGGTGGTTCAGAATCCAGTGCTCGCTCAGTCCGGGGGCGATGTAGTGATAGGGCTCGAGCAGGTCGGTGTCGGGGGTGATGGCGCCTTCCACCAGGGCGCGCGCGTGCAGCGCGGTGCCAGGATAGACCCGCATGCCCACGATGGGGAGCATCACGGCGCGTGGCAGTCGGCACGAATTGGCCAGGGTTTCGGCGAGTGTGTCGCGCGTCTCCCCCGGCCCGCCCAGAATCAGGAAATGGCAATGGTCCACCTTCGCGTCCGACGCGAGCTGGGCCGAGTGCCGGATGTCTTCAAACCCGAGGTTCTTGTGGTAGGCTTCGAGCACCGAATCCGAAAAGCTGTCGGAACCGAACTCGATGTGCTTGAGGCCGGCGCGCGCCATGAGCGTCATCAAGTCGGTCGTGAGCCCTTGCGGGCGGAGGAAACAGCCCCACTGGATGGTGACGCCACGTCTCAGGATGGCGTCGCACGTCTCGACGACGTGCGTGGGCGACGAATTAAACACCGAGTCCACCACGAAGACGTAGCGCGCGCCGCGCGCCGCAAGTTGGGCCAATTCGTCGGCGACCAGTTCGGGCGGGCGGCGGCGGTGCCGGTTCCCCTCGATCAGGGGGTAGGCGCAGTAGCAGCAATGGAGCGCGCAACCGCGCTGTGTCTGCGCGTTGAGCATCAGACTGCGCGCAAGGTAAAAACCGACCAATCGCTCCGGACGATCCTCGGTCAGAACAGGGCGGTCGAGTCGATCGGGCTGTTGTGGATTGCGGCGGATGCGTCCGTTTTCGCGATAGACAAGACCGGGAATGGCGCGGTGGTCGCTGCCGGCTTCGAGGGCCTCGAGCAGCGCCAGCAGCCCGGCCTCGCCTTCGCCGTGGATGCCGAAGTCGGCCCCGCTGCGCTCGAGGAGGCTTTCCGGAAAGAGCGAGTAGCCGCTCCCGCCCACGATGATGCGCGCGGCGCTGCGCTGGCGGATGCGTGCGCACAAGTCGAAGAGCGCGCCATAAAACGTCTCGCGCTTCTTGAACGCGACATCGTCGATGTTGCGCAGGGACACACCGACACAATGGGGCTGGAACTCGTCGATCGTCCGCTCGATCGGGTCGGCGTCTGCCAGGCAATCCACCCAGCGGGTCTGGTGTCCGGCGGCGCGCAGCGCGGCGTTGATCTGCGCCAATCCAAGCGGGAACACGGCATACGGCTCGACGTAGCAGTTGGCGCTGATGAGCAGGACGCGACTGGACATTGGGTGTGCAGTAGACTCGCGGGCCGGGCGGCTGGCAAAGGAAAACCAGAGAATCCTTGACCCGTTCAACGCAGCACGCAAACTCGGCCTGTTTGCAACACGTTTCACCGGTCATGGATTCCAGCGTGCGGGCCGTGGCCCCTGACGCCACGCATGTTGTCGTCATACCTTGCTGGAACGAGGCCGCCACCATCGGCTCGATCGTGGGGCGGGTGCGTGTTCATGTGCCGGACGTGATCGTTGTGGATGACGGTTCGACGGATGCGACCGGCTCGATTGCGATCGATGCCGGGGCGGTGGTGGAACGGCATCAAAACAACCTCGGCAAGGGCGCGGCGCTGCGGAGCGGTCTTGCGCGAGCGAGCGCGGCGGGTTTTGCGTGGGCTCTGACGCTCGATGGCGATGGCCAGCACTCGCCCGAGGACATCCCCGCATTCATCGAACGGGCCGCCAGGACCGGCGCGGCGTTGGTTGTCGGGGACCGCACCGCCGGCGCGGCGGGGATGCCGTGGATTCGCCGGACGGCAAACTGGTGGATGAGCCTCCAGCTTTCCCGCCAGGCAAACCTCGCCCTGCCCGATTCCCAATGTGGATTCCGGCTGCTGCGCCTCGATGCCTGGGGACAGCTCCGGATCGAGTGCGATCATTTCGAAGTCGAGTCGGAGACCATCCTGGCGTTTGCCCGGGCGGGATTTCGCATCGAGTTTGTGCCCGTGCCGGTGATTCGATCGGCGCGCCGCAGCCGGATTCGCGTCCTTGCCGACACCGTGCGCTGGCTGCGCTGGTGGCGTGAGGCGTCGCGACCATCGAGTGCGCCGGTCGGCCACGGCCTGCCCCGGACTGTCTGAGATGCCTCCATTGCGATTTGCGAGTCTGGTTCCGCCGGGCACACTTGGGCGGTGGCTGCTCGGCGCTGCCAGGCTCTTCGTGATCGGCCTGTTGCTCGGCTGGGTTTATGCCTGGGCGGGGCCGCGGCTCTACCCGGCGAACACGTGTTTCGGCTTCTCATGGGGCATGGCTCACGGGGCCTGCATGCCAATGGCCCTGCCCGCCCTGGCGATGGGCCGCGACGTGAGCATCTACGCGGCGGAGAACACCGGCCGCGGCTACAAACTCGGCTACATTGCCGGCATCAATCTCTGCGGGCTGGTGTTCTTTGGCGGGGCGTTCTGGAGGCCCAGAGGGACTTAGGTCTGTGGGCTAAAACCACCAGTTCCGGCAGATCTCGAACACGTCGAGCGTTCCCCCCGGCCAGTAGAGGTTGGCTGGCAGCCGGAAGCTCCGAGACTCCTCCTCGAAGGCGAGTGTGGCCGGGCGCGAGGGATCGTTTGGGTCGTAGGCCGCGAAGCGCGTCTCAGCCCGGCCCGTCTCGGCGGACATCAGCAACATGCCGTGATTGATCGTGAGTTGCGGGAAACGGACCAGATGGACGATGGGGGGCACGCCGTGCGCGAGTCGTTCGACGAGTCGGGCGCAGGTCCGTTGCTGGTGCGCCCGCGAGATCGGAAGCACCATCCGCCAGTGGCTCCGCAGCGTGTACGAGCGCCAGGCGCCCCCGCACTCGGCCTTGAGCAGAGGCTCGTGCGCCTGGCTGAACACCCGCAACCCCGCGAAGCCGGGAAACGCCACACGGCGTTCCGGCGGGGAGGGCACGCGCGGATTGCGGGACACGACCTCCCGGACGCGCCGCCGGAGATGGGATTGGGCGACCTGTGTTTCCTCCGGCAGGAAATCGGCATGGAAGAAGAATGACCGGGCTGCGCGCACCATGACGAAGCAGCGCAGGGCATAATCGGGCCGCGGCCGGCGCGCGACGAGTTTGGGACGCCCGCGCCCGGGATCGAACTCATACGCGCAGACCAGTTCGTTGGCGAAGGCAAACGCGTCGCGCTCGAAGTCGAATCGGCGCGGCGTCGCGATGATGAGCGGTTGCGGCATCCGGATTGGATCGGCAGGGTGGACCGTGCAAGGCCACGAGCCCGTGACGACCGGGTCAAGTCCTCTTCTGCCTCGATCTGTCGGCTTGTTCAAGGATTCTGTGGAGGCATCGCTCCGGGAGGTTGCCCGCCAGGATGGGATTTGGGATGCTCCGGGGCGCGGCTGGCGGACAATGGACCTCGAAGATGATGGCGCTTTACGAACGTTGGCGGACAGTGGCGGACGAACATCGGGACGAGCTTGCGCTGCGCGACCTCGCTTCCGATGTGCGTTGGACCTTTGCCGAACTGGCGGCGCACGCCGAGAGCGGCTCGAACGAGCCCGGTCCGGCCGCGTTCCCCCAGGGCGCGGGCGCCGGCTTCATCC